>JAFTQW010000040.1 GCA_017462565.1 Ruminococcus sp. | reverse complement strand
TTGTTGTTGTTGTTGTCGTCGTTGTCGAGGCTATGGGAGCAGTCGTACCGGTTGAAGGACCGCTGCCTACGTTTATATATCCTGAACGAAGATACGGGAAGTAAGCCGCACCCGTTGAGGTTGTTGCAGTCATTTCATCTGCGACCCAGTTTATAGCATATCTTCCGGCAGGACAGTTTTCGGGGACATGAAAATACGCTGAGAAAAGAGTGCTTTCGTTGCTTCCTGCGGAAGGGTTGGAACCGTTTATCTCAAACATCATGGTGTCTCCGCTGATAGAAGTATTTATCGCACCATTATATGCGTCGCATCTTTCGGACATACCGATAGGCTGAATCGGCGAATCGCACTTTAATCCGATGTTTGAAATATTTCTAAGAGCAACAGGGGATTCGACGATGATATCAATTTTAACATCATCTCCGGGAACAGCTTTCATGGTTTTGATAAACCATGTCATTTTGCTGCCTGATTTTATTAACGGAGCTTCGGCAGAAACCGGAAATGATATGCACATAAGAACCATAAGCGTACTAAGAATGACGGAAACAAGCTTTTTGTAATTTGATTTCATAATTCAGACACCTCCTTAAATGGCTGATTAAATTATCTTTTTCTGATGGAAAACAGCATAATGATGGGGTAGATCTCAAGTCTGCCGAGAAGCATATCGAAGCAGAGAACTATCTTGGAGAATGACCGTAAGCCTCCGACTCCTCCTGCCGGACCGAATCTTCCGACACCGAATCCGATGTTGTTCATACAGGTTATAACTGCCGAAGCCGATTCTTCAATTGAATAATTATCAAAGGAAATCAACAGAAGCGATATGCACATGAGCATTACAAATAAAATGAGATATGAGGTAGCTCCTCTTACAACGTCCTTTTCGACCGGTTTTCCGTCCATTTTAACCGTTGCAACGGCTCTTGGATTGATGATATATTTCAGTTCCTTGATACCTGCTTTTATGATTATCATGATACGGGAAACCTTCATTCCGCCTCCGGTTGAGCCTGCGCATGAACCTACAAACATCAGGATAAGCATAAGAGTCTGTGAGAAAACAGGCCATTGAGCAGTATCTGCCGTTGCAAATCCGGTTGAAGTTATAGTTGAAGCGGTCATAAAGAAAGCGTGTCTTAAAGTGTCTCCGAAACTATTGAAAAGGTGGAGGATATTAAGCGTTATAATGAGCGTAGCTGTTATAATTATTCCGAAATAAACACGAACCTCTTCATTTTTAAAAGCAGTTGAAAACTTTCTTATTAAAATATAATAGTAAAGATTGAAGTTAACTCCGAAGAGAATGATGAAAACGGCGATGACCATTTCAATGTAAAGGCTGTTGTAGTGAGCGATACTGTCACTGTAGATCGAAAATCCTCCTGTTCCGGCAGAGGAGCAGGCATGGATTATACAGTCGTAAAGCGGCATTCCTCCGAAGAGCAGGAAAATGATTTCGGAAACTGTGAGTGTGATGTAAATTCCGTAAAGAATTCGTGCGGAAAAGCTGGATTTTGATACAAGTCTGCCGACTTTAGGTCCGGCACATTCAGCTCGCATCATGTGCATGGTTCTCGTATCGTTGCTGGACATGATCGCAAGCACGAACATCAGAATTCCCATACCGCCGAGCCAATGGGTGAACGCTCGCCAGAAAAGACAGGATCTTGACATTGATTCAACATTGCTCAGGATAGTTGCTCCGGTAGTGGTAAAGCCGGAAACAGTTTCAAAAAGAGCGTCTGCAAAATTCAGAATTTCGCCTGATATAACGAATGGAAGCGCACCGATTGCGGAAATTGTTATCCATGCGGCGGCAACGCTTACAAATCCCTCCATAGAATAGATAGATTTATCCTTTGGTTTTTTTATGGTAAACAAAAGGCTTATAGCTTCGAGAATAAGAATTGGTATTCCGAAAGAAGCGATAACATGATTTTCGCTGTAAATGTAACCGACGAGAATTGGCAGAAGCATAAATAATCCGACAACTCTGAAAATCTGTCCTATGATATATAAGGTCATTCTGTAATTCATTTTATTAACACATATCCCCTTTTAATCAAAGATATTGCTTAAATCATGAAGTCCCTTGCTGGTTGTTATAACAACGACGCTGTCGTTTACCTTAAGGCAGTCGTCGCCCTTGGGGATGATAAGATCGTTTCCACGAACGATGCTTGCGATAAGTATACCGTTTCGCAGCTTCAGTTTTTTCAGCGGAACATCGACATAGTCCTTTTTGTCACGTACAACGAATTCGATAGCTTCAAGTTTGTCGTTTACGAGCCGATAGAGTGTTGTTACGCTGTTTCCGAGAGAATTTTGTTTCGCACGGACATACTGGAGTATCTGGTTTACCGTTATTGATTTTGGCGAAACGATACTATCAAGATTGAGCGTATCCGAGAGCTGGATAAGCGACATACGGTTGACCTTGGTAACAACCTTTTCAACACCGTTCTTTTTTGCAAGAAGCGAAAGCAGAATATTCTCCTCGTCTATTCCTGTCAGGGTCACAACAGCGTCGGCGTCGTAAACACGTTCCTCCTCAAGAATATCGTGGTCTGTACCGTCGGCGCACGAGATATTTACCTTGTTGAGGCTTTCGCTCAGTTCAAGGCATCTCTGCTCGCTTATTTCGATAATTTTTACCTTAACTCCCATTTCAATAAGCTGCTTTGCAAGATGATAAGCAACTCTTCCGCCGCCGATAAGAACAGCCGACTTTACACGTTTTTCTCTGTAAGCAGCGCTTATGCTCCTAAAAAATTTGACCATAGCACTGTGCGAAGCGGTCATGTGTATCTTATCTCCGGCTTTGAGAATAAAGTTTCCGTTCGGGATTATAAGTTCCTCGCCGCGCTGAACGGCGCAGATAAGGACATCGAGGCGAAGCCTTCTTGAAAGCTGACTCAGAGCGATGTTATCAAGGATACTTCCGCTTGTAATACGTATTTCGGCAAGATCGACACGTCCTTTTGCAAAGGACTCGATATTGATAGCCTCGGGATAGCGGAGAACCTTGGCGATCTCGTTTGCGGCGTTGTAATCCGGATTGACCATCATGCTTATTCCAAGCTCTTCACGCATGAAAACGAGCTGTTTGTTGAATTCGGGACTGCGTACACGGGCAATGCAATGACGTGCGTTCATTTTTCTTGCGATGAGACAAGAGAGGATATTGACCTCGTCCGAGTCGGTAACGGCAATAAATATATTTGCCTTATCAACATTTGCTTCATCAAGAACGCTTGTCTGAAGACAGTTTCCGGCGATTCCCATAACATCGTAATCATTTGTCACAGAGTATATAAGGTCTTCTTTTTTATCAATGACAGTGATGTTATGTTCTGCACTTAAAACGTTTGCAAGAGCGCTGCCGACCTTACCGCAGCCTACAATAATAATATCCATATTCCCTCCATTGGTAATATATATGCTCAGTTCTATTTTTCTTCAGAAATAGATACGAGTATAATTACTCAGTATAATTATAAACCCGTATACATATTTTGTCAATAGACATAACAACAGAAAAAAGGAGAAACGTTTTAGAATATGTAACAAAAAGACTGCCGCAATAATGCGGCAGCAGTTTGATAAAATTTAAGGAATCACTGATTACTTAGTGATAACTCTGACTCTGATAACACCGTCTACAGCGTTGATAGCGCCTTCAACATCAGGAGTAACATCACCTGTAACATCAAGCATTGTGTAAGCAAAATCCTTTTTGCTTGCGTTTACCATATTTTCGATATTAAGACCTTCGTTGCCTACGGCTGTTGTGATAGAAGCGATAGTTGTAGGAACGTTCTTGTGGATAACGCAGATCTTTGTTCCAACGGCATTCATAGAAGCGTTAGGAAGATTTACGCTGTTTTTGATGTTTCCGTTTTCGATATAGTCGATAAGCTCGTTAGCTGCCATAACTGCGCAGTTATCTTCACTTTCGGGAGTTGAAGCTCCGAGGTGGGGAAGAACGATGATGTTTTCAACTCCGAGAACGATATCGTCGGCAAAATCTGTTACATATTTAGCAACCTTGCCCTCTTCGATAGCCTTAACTACGGCTTCACTGTTGATAAGCTCGCCTCTTGCGAGGTTGATAAGGCGAACGCCGTCTTTCATCATAGCGATCTGCTCTGCATCAATAGTATTTTTTGTCTGAGGAGTATAAGGCATATGAATTGAGATATAGTCGCTGTTCTTATAGATATCGTTGATATCGGCAACTACCTTTACAGCAGGTTCAAGATTGATAGCAGCTCCTACTGAAAGATATGGATCGTAGCCGATAACGTTCATGCCGAGAGCGATCGCTGTGTTGGCGATCTTTCCGCCGATAGCTCCGAGACCGATGATGCCGAGTGTTTTGCCTGCGATCTCGGGACCTGCAAACTTGGATTTGCCGCCCTCTACGGTTTTAGGAGCGTCAGGAGTTCCCTTGAGTGAAGCAGCCCACGCAGCAGCTTCTGTAATTTTTCTTGAAGCAAGAAGAAGAGCGCAGATAGCAAGCTCCTTAACGGCATTGGAGTTTGCACCGGGAGTGTTGAACACGCAGATTCCTTCCTGAGCGCAGCGGTCCACAGGGATATTGTTTACGCCTGCGCCGGCACGGGCGATAGCGACAAGCTTATCTCCGAAAGCCATATCATGCATTTTAGCGCTTCTTACCATGATAGCGTCCGGATTTGTGCATTCGTCGGCAACATTATATTTGCTTTTATCGAAAATATCTGTGCCGATGCTTGAAATTTTATTAAGCGTCTGAATATTATACATTTCAGGATTACCTCTTTCTTAGTATTGAAGCTGAACAACCGGCTTCTTGATTTACGTAATGATTCTTACGATAATTAATCCGACAATGACCAGAACCATGCAGACACCGATGATCTTTGCTCTGATCTTATTCCTTTGTCTGATACGTTCTTTGTATTCCTCGCTGAGTTTCATCAGGAATTTTCCTTTTCAAACTTCTTCATGAATTCAACGAGCTTTTCAACGCCTTCGATAGGCATAGCGTTGTAGATAGAAGCTCTCATACCGCCTACGGTTCTGTGACCTTTAAGGTTTTCAAATCCGGCAGCCTTTGATTCAGCGACAAACTTCTTGTCAAGCTCGTCGTTGCCTGTAACGAAAGGAACGTTCATAAGAGATCTGTCTTTAGGAGCGACTGTTCCCTTGAACATCTTGCTCTGGTCGAGAAAATCGTAAAGGATCTTTGCCTTTTTCTCGTTAAGAGCCTTCATAGCCTCGAGACCGCCCATTTTCTTGAGCCACTTGAATACCTTGCCGCAGATATAGATTCCGTAGCATGGAGGAGTATTGTAAAGCGACTCGTTGTCGGCCTGTATCTTCCAGTTCATCATTGTAGGAGTGCAGCTGAGTGCCGGTCCGTCGGCAATAAGATCTTCACGTACGATTACTACCTGTACGCCGGAAGGACCTACGTTTTTCTGAACGCCGCCGTAGATAACGCCGTATTTGGTTACGTCTACAGGTTCTGAAAGGAAGCATGAAGAAACGTCTGCAACAAGTTCCTTACCCTTTGTGTTTGGAAGCTCCTTGAACTTAGTGCCGTAGATAGTATTGTTTTCGCAGATATAAACGTAATCTGCATCTTCAGGAATGTCGAGGTCTGAGCAATCCGGAATATAAGAAAAAGTTTTGTCGGCTGAAGAAGCCACAGCTACAGCCTCGCCGTATTTCTGAGCTTCCTGATAAGCTTTTTTAGCCCACTGACCTGTGATGATATAAGCAGCCTTGCCGTTTTTCATAAGGTTCATAGGAACGCCTGCAAAAAGAAGAGAAGCTCCGCCCTGTAAGAAAATTACCTTGTAATTGTCAGGAATATTCATAAGATCACGAAGATCCTGTTCAGCTTCTTTAATAATGTTATCGTATACCTTTGAACGGTGGGACATTTCCATAACGGACATTCCGCAACCCTTGTAATCAAGCATTTCTTCTGCTGCTTCTTTAAGAACCTCTTCAGGAAGAACAGCAGGACCTGCGCTGAAGTTATAAACTCTGCTCATTGAAAAAACCTCCAAATAAATATATAAAATAATTGTAAGAGTTTGCTATACGATAATAATTATACTCTTATTTAGAAAATAAGTCAATATATACCTATAATATTTGTGAAATTGCACGAAAATTGCTGTTATAATTTGGCGAGGATTGCGGAGAAACAATTCCAATGAAAGATTTTTTAAAAAGTGTTTGACAAACAGGGGACGATGTGATATACTATAGTAAAAGCACTGAGTTCGCTTTAAAGCGTTACGGTTCAAAGCGGTGCAACGATACTATGAATCAGAGAGGTTATATAAATTATGAAAGAAATATCAAAATTGCTCGATTTCAGACCGGATATCAAGGTTGTTGACGCAACTCTGCGTGACGGAGGACTTGTAAACGATTTCTTCTTTACTGATGACTTTGTCAAGCATCTTTACAACGCCAACCTCAGATCGGGCGTTGACTATATGGAATTCGGCTACAGAGCTGACAGAGAAATGTTTGACGAAACAAAATTCGGTCCATGCAAATTCTGCGACGACGATTACATCCGATCCATAGTCGGCGAGAATAATACAGATCTGAAAATAGCTATTATGGCTGATGTCGGAAGATGCAATTACAAGAACGATATTCATGAACGTGATGAAAGTCCGGTTGATCTTATCCGTGTTGCGACATACCTCCACCAGATTCCTACAGCCGTTGATATGATCGAGGATGCAAAGAAAAAGGGCTACGAGGTAAGCTGCAATATCATGGCTATCTCAACAGCTCAGGAGGCTGATATCAGGGCTGCGCTCGATATTCTCGGAAAATCTCCGGTTGACGTTTTCTATATCGTTGACAGCTTCGGTTCGCTCTATCCGGAACAGATCGCACGGATAGCTGCTCTTTACGGCGAATTTGCTGATAAATACGGCAAAAAGCTCGGAATCCATGCTCATGATAACCAGCGTCTTGCTTTTGCTAATACTATCGAAGCGGTCGGAGACGGAGTCGACTGGCTTGACGCCACCTATTCCGCTATGGGAAGAGGTGCCGGAAATTGCGCAATGGAGCTTCTTCTCGGATTCCTCAAAAATCCGAAATATAACGTATATCCCGTTCTTCAGTTTATTGAAAAGTATATAACGAAGCTTCGTCAGGATGGTATTGTATGGGGATATGATCTTCAGTATCTTATGACAGGTCTTCTTAATCAGCATCCGAGAACCGCTATTCAGTTCACTAAAGACGGCAGGCAGGATTATGCTGAATTTTATAAGGAAATCATCGCTCAGGATTGATTCATTCAGGGAGCTGCTGTATAAAATACGGCGGCTCTTTTTTGGATATTTGGTGAAAAATATAAAAAAGACTTGATTTTATACTGCGTATAGTGTTATAATAATGTAAATCAGGAATTACAGGAGGAAGAATATGGATTATATCGGCGAAAAATGCTCTGCCTGCAATGAGGAATTTACAAGCGGCGACGATATTGTAGTATGTCCGGAATGCGGTTCGCCGCACCACAGAGAATGCTATATGAAAGAAAAAAAGTGCGCTCATGAAGCGGATCATATATCCGGTTATAAATGGCAGCGTAAGCCGGCGGTTGAGATAAAACCTGAACCGGAAAAACAGGAGGAGCATTCCGTTAAGATGTGTTCATCATGCGGTTTTCCGAACTACAGCACATCCGAAAATTGTTCCAGATGCGGAGCAAAGCTTAACGGACAGCAGAACGGCGGTTCCGGAGAAGAGAATTTCGGTCAGCACACGGAAAATAGCCAGAATGCGCAGAGAAATATTTTCGACGGCGATTACGGAACGGTTCTCTCTTATTTTGGTTTCGACCCAAAAGAAGATATGGGCGGAGCTACGCTTGAAGATGTTTCACAGTTTGTCGGTCCCAATACGCTTTATTATATCCCGTTATTCAAGCGGATGAAGGATTTCGGGGCAAAGCTTTCATTTAATATAAGCTGTCTTATTTTTCCGTATTTTTATTTTGCCAACAGAAGAATGTGGCTTTGGGCGATAATAGCCGCTTTTATAAGTGTGATTTTCAGCCTTCCGGGTACGCTGCTTACTTTGGCCGATTATGCAAACGGCATGGATGGTGCGGAACCGTTTTTGAACATGATTCAAAATAATCTTGGCTGGATAAACAATCTTGATATAATTTTCAGTACGTCTTACTGGGTTTTCAGAGTAGTCTGCTGCCTTTTCGGAAACTGGCTGTATTATAAATTTGTCATGAACTCGATAAAAAGACTTAGATACGATGATACTGCCGGAAGCTCGGGTTCTGCAAAACTCGGAGCAGCCGGAGGAGTTAAACCGCTGAATATTCTTATTATCGCAGTAATTATGATGGCGATAGCTGCTGCATCTCTTTATATTGCCGTTTCAGGAATGGGAACGATAACAGTTCTTAAAATTTTCGGATAAGTTTTTATAGCCGGTGCATGATTCGTATGCATCGGCTTTTTATTCAGAACGAGTTCTTAATTTTCTATTGACATTTTTAGTGTTGAATGCTATAATATAGGTAATAATTGATATGTCGAAAACATATCACGAGAGGGGAAAAATATTATGAAAAAAATAACAAAAGCTGCTGCTATTGCTTCGGCTGCCGTAATTTCGATTACGGGTTCTGCTTCTGTTATGCCGGCGTTTACAAAGGTTCCGGAGGTTGTTTGTGCAGCCGGAAATGACGGAAACGACGACTGGCTTCATGCAGAGGGAAGCCGCCTTTATGACATGAACGGAAACGAAGTATGGCTTACAGGCGCAAACTGGTTCGGAATGAACTGTACCGAAAATGCTCCGCACGGTCTTTATGCTGCGGATGTAGACGTATTTTTATCTAACGTTGCCGACAGAGGCATCAATGTTATCCGTTTTCCTATTTCAACGGAACTTCTTGTTTCGTGGATGGAGGGCGATCCCGATCCCGTAAGCTCTGTTCAGGCTTCTTACGATCCGCCTGTTGATAAGATAGGTGAGGACGGTTCTGTTACTCCGGCAGGAACATACGGCAATATCAATAAGGACTTTGTTCTTTCCGACGGAAAAACTCTTAAAAATTCAATGGAGATTTTCGATATAATCATCGAAAAGTGCAAGAAATACGGAATCAAGGCGTTTATCGACATCCACAGCCCTGATTCAAATAACTCCGGACACGATTATGAGCTTTGGTACGGCAAGGCAGGCGTTACAACTCAGGTCTGGATAGATACCCTTGTATGGCTTGCCGATAAGTATAAGGACGATGATACTATCCTCGGATACGACCTTAAAAATGAGCCGCACGGCAAGAGAGGATATTCCGGATCAACCTGTCCTGATACCATTGCAAAGTGGGACGGCTCTACAGATGAAAATAACTGGGCTTATGCTGCAACTACCTGCGCAAACGCTATTCTTGAGGTGAATCCTCATGCGCTCATTTTCGTTGAAGGCGTTGAGCAGTATCCGAAAACAGATAAGGGTTACACCTATGATACGGCCGATATATGGGAAGCTCCGGCGGACGTATCTCCATGGTACGGCGCATGGTGGGGCGGAAATCTCCGTGGAGTAAGAGATTATCCTATAACGCCTGACAGCGGAACAAGTCAGATCGTTTATTCTCCGCATGATTACGGTCCGTCTGTTTATGCTCAGACATGGTTTAATAAAGATTTCACAGAACAGACTCTTCTTGATGATTATTGGTATGATACATGGGCTTATATTAACGAAGAGGATATTGCTCCGCTTCTTATCGGAGAATGGGGCGGACATATGGACGGAACAAAGAACCAGACTTGGATGGAGCTTCTCCGTGATTACATGATAAAGCATCATATCAATCATACTTTCTGGTGTCTGAATCCTAACTCCGGAGATACGGCAGGACTTCTCGGATACGATTTCGTCACATGGGACGAGGTTAAGTACGGAATGTTTGAGGAAGCCCTCTGGCAGACTCAGGAAACAGGAAAATATATCGGTCTCGATCATCAGAATCCTCTTGGAGTGAACAATACCGGAATCTCGCTCAATGATTTCTATGCCAATTATGCTTCGACAGAGGGAAGCAACATCGACGGCGGAACAAAATCGAGCGGAAAGCCTGTTGATCCCACAGATGTTCCAACCGATACTACCGACAAGAAAGACGATGTTTCATACGGCGACTCCAACTGCGACGGAGAGATAGATATGTCAGACGCTGTTCTTATCATGCAGTCGCTTTCCAACCCTGATAAGTATGGTCTTGAAGGCACAGATCCTACTCATATTACTGAAGAGGGTATGAAAAATGCCGATTGCTATAATGTCGGCGACGGCGTAACAAATCAGGATGCTCTTGCGGTTCAGAAATTTAAGCTGAGTATAATCCCGAGCCTTCCTGAAAATATCTGATTAATGATTTGAAATTATTGTTATAATCATCTTAGCGTTAAATCGGTGTTTGTGCAGGAGGATATTATGTCACTTAACATAGCAAAAACATTTGAATCATTATTCGATAAAAATAATAATGTTGCATATAAGGCATTACATGAATTACTAAAAGAAAGTGAAGAAACGGATTGTGTTTATCCTTATATGGATAGGCTGAGCGATATGTTGGATAATGATAATTCTTATATTCGCACAAGGGGGCTTACATTGCTTGCTTATAATGCGAAATGGGATAAAGATTATAAATTTGACGAAATCATTGATAAATATTTAAAACACATAACAGATGTTAAACCAATTACAGCAAGACAATGTATCAAGCTGTTGCCGCTTGTTGCGAAGTATAAACCGGAGTTGAAGAACGATATTCTTTCCGCACTTCATAAGGCGAATATATGCGTTTATGGTGATAATATGCAGCCATTGGTTTATAAGGATATTCAAAAGGCATTGAATGAAATAGACAAATTATAAAAGTATTGCTTGCAGTTTTCATAACAGATAAATTCCGATTTACCTATAAGCTGATAAAAATCCTGAGAAGAAAATAACTCTTCTCAGGATTACTTATTTATAGATGCTCTATTTCAATACGATAGCTTTTTGTATATAATCAACACAAATTAATATGAAATTTCGTCGGAGTTTATAAAATTTTATCTGTAAAAAATAACTTGTTCACTTTTTTTAAAATATATGATATAATATTACTATGAGTGCTTGTATGCAGGCGTCGGAGGTGATTTTTGGTGAAAAGACTCTATTTATCCGATCTGGACGGAACTTTGCTCGATTCTTCCGGCAGAATTTCCGATTTTACCGTTAATGCGATAAATTCCTGCATAAAAGACGGATTTCATTTCTCTTTTGCAACGGCAAGGTCGGTTTATTCGGCAAGGAAAATTATGTCGGAGGTAAATATAGATTCGCCCTGCATTCTTATGAACGGTGTGAGTATTTACGATCTGAAACGAAATATTTATCTCGATAATGAGTATATTCCCACAGACGCTTCGGCGGAAATTATCCGTGCTTTCAGAGAAAACGGAATACAGTGCTTTATGTATAAAATACACGAGGGAATACTCTCATGCTATTTTACAGAAATAACAAACAGAGTTATGCAAAGCTTTGCCGAGGAACGAAAAAACCGCTATAAAAAGCCGTTTATACAGTGCAGAGACCTTATTGACGAAGCGGACGGGGAAACGGTTTATTTTACCGTTCTGGACAAATATGAAAAAATACTGCCGATAAAAAAAGCTGTTGCCGCTGTCTCCGGAGTTGATTTTGCTTTCTATGAGGATACATATACTGACAAATGGTATCTTGAAATTTTCTCGTCATACGCTTCTAAGGCGAACGGAGTAAAAAAGCTTCGTAAAAATTACGGCTTTGACGAGATAGTCTGCTTTGGCGATAACCTGAACGATATCCCGATGTTCAACGAATCGGATGTTAAAATTGCAGTTGAAAATGCCAGGCCGGAAATTAAGAAAAGGGCAGATCATATTACGCTCTCAAATGATAATGACGGTGTTGCAAAATATTTACTTGAAAGGAAAAGATAAAAATGAAAAAATTAATGCTTGGAAACGAGGCTTTTGCAAGAGGATTATTCGAGGCTGGATGCAGAGTGGTATCAAGCTACCCCGGAACTCCTTCAACAGAAATCACAGAAGAGGTCGCTAAATACGACGAGGTTTACGCTGAGTGGGCTCCTAACGAAAAGGTTGCTATGGAAACGGCTCTCGGAGCGTCTATCGCAGGAGCAAGAAGCTTTTGCGGAATGAAGCACGTTGGTCTTAACGTTGCCGCAGATCCGCTTTATACAGCTTCTTACACAGGAGTAAATGCCGGAATGGTAATAGCTGTTGCGGACGATCAGGGTATGCATTCTTCACAAAATGAGCAGGACAGCCGTCATCACGCTATCGCTTCAAAAGTTCCGATGCTCGAGCCTTCCGATTCGACTGAATGCAAGGAATTTGTCAAGCTTGCCTACGAGCTTTCCGAGCAGTTTGACGCTCCGTTTATCGTAAGAATGTCAACTCGTGTAGCTCATTCCCAGAGTATTGTCGAGCTTGAAGAAAGACAGGAGCTTGAACTGAAGGAATACGTTAAAACTCCGCAGAAATATGTTATGATGCCTGCTTTTGCAAAGGGCAGACACGTTTTTGTTGAGGAAAGAACGAAAAAGCTTATAGAATATGCTGAAACGTCTCCGCTCAACAGAGTTGAAATTTCTGAAAAAGCAGAGTTCGGAGTTATCACAAACGGAGCTGCATACCAGTATACAAAGGAAGCTCTCGGAGATAAGGCTTCTGTTCTGAAGCTTGGAATGGTAAATCCGCTGCCGGAAAAGCTTATAAAGGATTTTGCCGCAAAATATGAGAAGATATACATAATCGAAGAGCTTGACGGCATAATCGAAGAGCATTGCCGCAATATCGGCGTTACCAATATTCAGGGCAAGGAAATTTTCGGATATATCGGTGAGATCCAGCAGTCTGTCATAGCAGAGAAGCTTCTTGGGGAAAAGAAAGAATTTACTGTTCTTGAAGAGAATATTCCGGTGCGTCCGCCTGTAATGTGTGCAGGATGTCCCCACCGTGGACTCTTTTACAGCCTGAAAAAGCTGGGCGTAACGGTTTCCGGCGATATCGGATGCTACACTCTCGGAGCTGCCGCTCCGCTTAACGCTATCGATACTACCATTTGCATGGGAGCTTCCGTTTCCGGACTCCACGGCTTCAATAAGGCAAGAGGAGCTGAATCTGAACACAAGAGCGTTGCAGTTATCGGCGACTCAACCTTTATGCACAGCGGCATAACAGGTCTTGTAAATATTGCTTACAATAATTCAAATTCTACAGTTATAATCCTTGATAATTCCATAACGGGCATGACCGGACATCAGCAGAACCCTACTACGGGCAAAAATCTTAAAGGCGATCCTGCTGCCGCCGTTAATCTTGAAGAACTTTGCAGAGCAGTTGGTATAAAGAGAGTTCGTGTAGTCGATCCGTATCATCTTGCCGAGTGTGAAGCGGCCATCAAGGAGGAGCTTGCTGCGGACGAAGCTTCTGTTATCATTTCAAGAAGACCGTGCGCTCTCCTCAAATATGTCAAGCACAATGCTGCGCTCAGGGTTGAAGCTGAAAAGTGCGTTGGCTGCAAAATGTGCATGAAACTGGGATGTCCTGCAATTTCCATGAGAGGCGGCAAGGCTGTTATCGACCATACACAGTGCGTTGGCTGCGGAATCTGTCAGGAACAGTGCAAGATAGGAGCGATAAAGTAAATATGCTGCAAATGGAAATTTACGAAGAGTTTGCAGGCTGGCTCGATAATCTTCTTGAAAATAACGAGATGCCGGAGTCAACAGCCGCTTTCTGTTTCAATTTATATGAAGAATCTGACGAGGACTGCATTTACGCTGTACAGCTTATAGCCGCAGACAGATTTGACGCAGACGATAACGACTGGCCGTGCGACGAGGTATGGTCGTCGGAGGAGGATATTTTCTGCATTGATATTTCCGACGAGTCCGAAAAAGACTGGAAGGGCGCTATGGAACGCTTTAAGGAAATGGCTGTTCATTATCTTGAAGCCGGAAATTACAGAAATGTTCTTCTTCAGGCAAAGGCGGTCGGAATGGGGTTCGTTGACGGCGAACTGGAAATAATCTTCAAGCCGTAGGCTGATGTAAGTTTTAAAGGTGATAAAAATGGACGATCTTGACAGCAAATATGGTCATGAATATGATTATCTTAATCTTTATCCTGAAAGTTCGGACAAGTCGGTAGTTATTCCTGCCGTTGCCGCATTTTTCGGAGCCTGCATAGGTGTGATCCCGGGAGCATGGCTCTGGATAGTAATCGGAAAAAGCGGATATATTGTAGATGTTGTCGCTTTTGTTATGGTATTCGGAGCTGTTTTTGTCGGACGCCTTGCTGCAAAACTTTTCGGTTCAGCGAAAATTGATCTGCTTCAGGCGGCAGCCTGTACTATTGTTGTCGGGACGGCGGTTTTTATATCGGCAAGGATAGTTTATATCGAAAATATCGTTAAAGCCTTGAATGATTATGTCACGTCCTACAAAGCCGAATGGTCGGAGGAGCTTATCGAAGAAGGCTATGACAGGCAGTATGTCAGGGAATATGTCACGAATGAATTTGTCAAAGAAAATGTCTGCAGGCAATTTATGATAAATGATATTACATACAGCGAGTGCAATAAACATTTTTCGTATCTTCTCGCTGAAGCAGGTTTGAAAAAAAGCTATTTCAGTCATATTATACAAAGTATTATAATTTCGCTGGGAGGAATTCTTCTTCCGGTAAGGAAAATTTCAAAAGGAGAAAAATTATGGAAACTAAATCAATTATGATAGTCGGAGTCGGCGGACAGGGTTCGCTTCTTGCATCAAGACTTCTCGGAAACGTACTTCTTGCACAGGGATATGACGTTAAGGTAAGCGAAGTTCATGGAATGTCCCAGCGTGGGGGTTCTGTTGTTACATATGTAAAATACGGCGACAAGGTTTATTCGCCTGTTATTGAAAAGGGCGAGGCGGACGCTGTTATCTCGTTCGAGCTTCTTGAAGCGGCAAGATGTCTCCCATACCTCAAAAAAGGCGGTCATCTTATAACCTCAACTCAGCAGATAGATCCTATGCCGGTTATTACAGGAGCGGCTGAGTATCCGGAAAATCTTGTGGAAAAGCTAAAAGAAGCGGGCGCAGATATAGTTGCAGTTGACGCCCTCAGTCTTGCGGAGCAGGCAGGAACGGCAAAAGCTTCCAACGTTGTTCTTATGGGAGTTCTTGCGTCACGTCTCGATTTTCCCGAAGAGCTGTGGCAGAACGCTCTTGAACAGTGTGTTCCTCCGAAATTTCTTGAACTGAACAAGAAAGCTTTTGAACTCGGCAAATCTGCTGAATAATTTGATACCAAAGCGTAGACTTTTAAAATATTTATTTATCAACAGGAGGAAAAACCAATGGAAAGATACTGGAATGAAGAAATCGAATGTATGCCCAGAGAGGAAATGAAGAAGCTTCAGGATGAACGTCTTGTTGCTCAGGTAAAGCACGTTTACGAAAATGTGCCGTATTACCGCAGTCTTATGGACGAAAAGGGCGTTAAGCCGGAGGATATCAAGTCCACAGACGACCTTCACAAGCTTCCGTTTCTCACAAAAGCTGATCTGCGTGATGCTTATCCTTACGGACTTCTTGCAAAGCCGCTCAGCGACTGCGTGAGAATCCAGTCTACAAGCGGAACTACCGGAAAACGTGTTGTTGCATTTTATACTCAGCATGATATCGACCTCTGGGAGGATTGCTGCGCAAGAGCTATTACAGCCGCAGGCGGCACTAACGAGGACGTTTGTCAGGTTTGCTACGGCTACGGACTTTTTACAGGCGGTCCCGGACTTAACGGCGGTTCGCATAAGGTCGGATGCCTTACTCTCCCGATGAGCAGCGGCAACACTGAAAGACAGATCACTTTTATGCGTGACCTCGGAGCAACTATACTCTGCTGTACTCCGTCTTATGCCGCTTATATCGGCGAAACTCTTCACGATATGGGCTATACGACCGACGATATCAAGCTTAAAGCCGGAATTTTCGGCGCTGAGCCCTGGACGGAGGAGATGCGCCGTTCTATTGAAAAATCTCTCGGAATAAAGGCATATGATATTTATGGTCTTACCGAAACAAGCGGTCCCGGCGTATCTTTCGAGTGCTCCGAACAGACCGGTATGCACATAAACGAGGATCATTTTATCCCTGAAATAATCAATCCTGAAACCGGAGAGGTTCTTCCGGATGGCGAGGTCGGCGAGCTTGTTTTCACAAGCATCACTAAGGAAGCTTTCCCGCTTCTCAGATACAGAACCCGTGATCTTTGCGTTCTCTCAAGAAAAAAATGCTCATGCGGACGTACTCTCATCAAGATGACAAAGCCAATGGGCAGAAGCGACGATATGATGATCATCCGTGGAGTAAACGTATTCCCGAGTCAGATCGAAACTGTTCTTATCGAGCAGGGCTATTCTCCGAACTATCTTATCGAAGTTGACAGAGTTAACAATACTGATACCCTCGATATAAGCGTTGAGATGAATCCCGATCAGCTTTCGGACAAGGTAAAGGATATGCAGGATCAGGAAAAATCTCTTGCAATTGCAATAAAAACAATGCTTGGAATCAATCCGAAGGTTCATCTCGTCGCTCCTAAGTCGATCACAAGAAGCGAGGGCAAGGCTGTTCGTGTTATTGATAAGAGAAAGCTGCATGATTAATTAAAAGTATGGTTTATATGAAAAAGATTATTTCAGCAGTTCTTGTAGGAATCCTCTGCGTTGGAGATTTAACGGCTTGCGGCGATAAGAGGGATAGTGAGAGAAGTGAAAAATCATACGGTAAGATTTCCGACGGAAAATATTCATATATTTATGGTCATGACGGAGAGTTCTACAATGACAGCGTTAAAGATTTAGACGGCGCTGTCAAGCATGGCATGGATAACTCCGAAGATTTGCATTATATCAGCTTTGATGGAAAATCTTTTGAGATAAAGTATACCAACAGCGGTATAAACAGCATATATTCCGGTGAGTATTCAATAAAAAGTGAAGCTATAGCTTTTAAGTACGATGATGATTTCAATATGCAGACGTATAGTGAAACAGGCTCTTATTGTAAACTGGTCATTCCGCAGATGAACCTTAATGATAAATTTACATCATATAATGTTCTTCCGTATATTCGCTGGCATAGAGGGATCAGCTTAGGTATTACGGAGACGATGACTCTTAAATCAATGGGAGATTTGATCTGCACTGATACATATGGAATTGACTTGAAAGATGTTTACAAATCCGGCGAGGATTTTACTCTTGAATATAATATAATGAATACGCTGAAAAATGATGAGTTTTCTCCATATAATGGGAAAAAATCAGATTTTAGTGATGAAAATATGGATAGTATAGAGAAAAACTTGTTAATACAGTATAACTGTGATGACCTTAATACAGCATTTGTATTCTCAGACGGCGAGTGGAACTGGTATAACGCTGACGGTGAACTTATCAACAACGGAAAATACAGCGAAAGCGATAATTATCCCGGACTTATTCTGATGTATGTTGACACTGATTCGAAGAATACTAATGAACTCCCGTCATATTGTATGCTTGCTTTATATATCGCCGAAGATGGCAATATATATTATCCTGCATTTGCAAAGGTCGATTAAACTATTTTAATAAATTATTTAAAAGGAGGAAAAATTATGGCAAACGTAAGACAGATCTCAGTTTTCGTTGACAACAAACCCAATCAGCTCGCAGGTGTTATGAAGCTTCTTAAAGAAAGCGGAATCAATATCAGAGCGCTCAGTCTTGCCGATACAAAGGATTTCGGCATTCTCCGCATTATCGTAAACGATACCGACAAGGCTGTTGAAACGCTGAAAAACGCTTTATATGCTGTTACCGTTACTGAAATTCTGGCGATCTCTATTCCCGATTCTGCCGGACAGCTCAGCCGTGTACTCGATATTCTCGGAAGCGAAAACGTTAACCTTGAGTATCTTTATGCGTTTACAGGAGCTTCTGATAAAGCAGTTTCATTCGTTATCCGTGTTGACGATAACGCTAACGCTTCCGCTGCTCTCACTAAGGGCGGAATTATTCAGCTTACCGAAAATGATATAGCGGAAATGTAAAAACTGCACAAAATAAATGCATGAATGTATTTTTATTTTGAAAACGCTTGACAAATTTAACTTGTATGATGTATAATAATTAATGTAAATTTAATACGAAATTTCCGACAGGAGTGATGAAAATGGGTCTTCTCGATAAATTTAACGATGTAAGCAGAGGCGTTTCTGAAAAGACTAAAAATATGTCTGAAGCAAATAACCTCAAGAGAAAGATTCTGTATGAAGAAGAAAGAATAGTTGAGATTTTTACTGATATGGGTAAAAAATATTATAAGAATCCCAACGAAGATCCGGCTGCTCTCAAGCTGCTCTGTGACGATATTGACCAGAGACGCAGAAGAATCAAGAAAATGAGATACGAGCTGAATCAGATCAGAGGTTATAAGGTTTGTCCTAAGTGCGACGCAGAGGTAAACGATCGTTTCCAGTTCTGCGGACGCTGCGGTGCAAGACTTCCTGATATGGATGATGAGGATTTTTTATCTCTTGAGTCCAATGATTACTATACAGAAAGCAGCAATAATTTCTTCAACGCAGATTCAAACAAGAACTATTAATCAAAACATGAAGGCTGTTCTGGTGAAAAACGGAACAGCCTGTTTTTTAGGAGAAATATGAAAATATGTAAGTTTATTTCAGAGCTTATCGCTCTTGTTATTTTTTGCAGTCTGATTCCGTTATGGAAGATAGTTCCACTAAGTAATGCACTGAAAATTGCATTTACGATTTTATTTTCAATTATTTATATATGCATTATTTTCAGAAAAGGAAAAGAAAAATCCGGCAATAAAAAACTCAGACGGCTGAACAGGGGAGTATGTCTTATTCAGCTTTCAGCGTTTGCAATTGCTGCGGAAGCCGTTATACTTGCGGCGTATTTTGTTAAAGGACTTCAAAGCGGTGTAGTCAATGCTGTTTTTGCAGTGGTCATGCCGATCATTGCTATTGGGATAGTCATGTTTGCCGGAATTATACGCATAGCGTTGAATTCAAGACAGGTAAAAATCAAAGATCATGTTTTAATGGTTTGCTTCTGGTGGTTTCCTATCGTTAATTTATTTATCGCAAGACGGTTTTATAAAGTTGCCGGAAGAGAATACATTGTTGAAAGCGACCGCATAGAGCTTGAAAACGCCCGTGCTGAAAACGAGATATGCCGCACCAGATATCCCGTTATTATGGTTCATGGAATTTTTTTCCGTGACTGGCAGATTTTTAACTATTGGGGAAGAATTCCTGCTGCTCTTATCCGCAACGGAGCAACGATTTACTACGGAAAACAGCAGTCCTCCGGTTCGGTTGCAAGAAGCGCCGAGGAGATTCGCAGAACGATTCTGAAGGTTATTGAAGAAACCGGTGCGGAGAAAGTCAATATTATCGCTCATTCAAAGGGCGGACTTGACAGCCGTTATGCAATAAGCCGTCTTGGAATGGATAAATATGTTGCAACTCTTACAACGATAAATACTCCGCATAAGGGCTGCGATATGGTTGATTATCTTCTTGAAAAGGTTCCCGCCTCTATTGCTGAATTTATAGCTAAGAGGTACAACGGAATCTTTGCAAAGCTTGGCGACGAAAATCCCGATTTTATGGCTGGAGTTCACGATCTCAGCGCTGTTCGTGCAGGAAAATATGACGAGGAAATGCCGGATTCTCCGCTTGTTTCCTACAGAAGCGTTATGACGGTTATGCGTTCGGCTTCTTCTGCCGGTTTTCCGCTTAATATCGGATATAAAATGATAAAAAAGCTCAACGGCGAAAACGACGGTCTTGTATGGGAGAGGTCTGCCGTTCACGGTGAATACAGACTTATTCGTCCTGAAACGAAAAGGGGGATAAGCCACGGTGATGTAATTGACCTTAACCGTGAAAACATCAGCGGATTCGATGTAAGAGAATTTTACGTTGATATGCTTTGCAAGCTTCAGCAGGAGGGTTATTGATCAGGCTTCGGAAAACCTTTTCCGGATAAACATACACAGATAGTATGAGGGAATACACAGCAAAAACCAATAAAGCGAAAAATGCGGACATATTTGTCCGAGAATATTAAATGGCATATCGGAGTAATCCCATACATTCCAGCGCATAATAATATTATCAAAAACTCCGACAGTGAATTCTATTGATGTAATTATAACAGCTCCTATAAAGCAGCTTTTTATAAGAGTCATAGTCCGGCGGCTGTTTACAGCGTATAGTATCGCAAGGACAAAGCCTCCGGTAAGAGCCATTGTCCAGTGGGTGTAGCCACGGTTGATTATTTCGATGAGACTGTAAATGAAATATCCCATAAGAAAAGCGAATGTATATTGTGAAAGCTTCATAATTACCCTCCGTAAAAATTTTTAGTGTCTGATTAATAATATCTGCATAATTTAGAAAAATATGCAGTTGTATTAATATTTTTTGAATGTTAAATTAAGTAGGTGTTTTTAATGCGTAAAAGCTGTATCTTAATGCACATTTCAAGTTTGCCGTCCGAATACGGAATCGGCAAAATGGGAAAAAGTGCGTTTGAATTTGTTGATTTTCTGAAAAAAGCCGAGGTGAAATGCTGGCAGATACTGCCGCTCTCCCCGACAAGCTATGGAGATTCACCGTATCAGTCGTTTTCGGTAAATGCAGGCAATCCATATTTTATCGACTTTGAAATACTTGAGGGAGACGGTCTTCTCGAGCGTCACGAATATGCCTCCTACACATGGGAGAGCGTTCCTGATAAGGTGGATTACAGCATAATCTACGATTACTGTTTCGATGTTTTGCGAGTGGCTTATTCACGATTTAAACCGTCCAAATTTCCGGAATATAAAAAGTTCTGCGATAAGAATAAATCGTGGCTTGAGGAGTATGCTCTTTTCATGGCTTTGAAATTCAAGAATGACGGCAAGGCATGGTATGAATGGGAATCCGACCTTGCTATGCACAAGCCGAAAGCCGTTGCCGAAGCTAAAAAAGAGCTGAAAAAAGAAATCGGATTCCATAAATTCATCCAGTTTGAATTCAGCCGTCAGTGGAACGAACTGAAAAAATACGCAAACGACAACGGAATTGAGATAATAGGCGATATTCCGATATACTGCGCTCTCGACAGCGTGGAAGCATGGGCAGAGCCGAAGCTTTTCTGGTTCGATAAAAAACGCAGACCTGTTTCCGTTGCCGGATGTCCTCCCGATGACTTTTCTCCCACAGGACAGCTCTGGGGCAATCCTCTCTATGATTGGAGCTATCATAAGAAAACGGAATATAAATGGTGGATAAACCGCATAAAAACGGCTTCCGAGCTTTATGATATTGTCCGTATAGACCATTTCCGAGGATTTGAAAGCTATTATACTATTCCTTTCGGAAACGAGGACGCTACGGTAGGGGAGTGGAAAAAAGGTCCGAATTACGAACTTTTTAGACTTGCCGAGGAAAAATTGGGCAAGCTGAATATAATTGCCGAGGATCTGGGATTTATCACGCCGGAGGTTCGTGAAATGCTTGATAAATGCGGTTATCCGGGAATGAAGGTTCTTCAGTTCGGCTTTGATAACGGCGAAAACGAACATCTTCCTCATAATTTTTCAAACACCAACTGCTATGCTTATACGGGAACGCACGATAACGAAACTCTTAACGGCTGGCTGGAGACTCTTTCGCCTAAGTCGCTTAAATTTGCAAAAAAATATCTTAATGTCAAGAAGAAAAAAGAGATTCCAATGGCTGTTGTCCGTGCTGCATGGTCGAGCGTTGCATCCGTTGCGGCAGCTCAGATTCAGGATTTTCTTGACAGTCTCGCTGACGGACGAATGAATACGCCTTCCGTTCTTGGGGGAAACTGGCAGTTCAGAACGAAAAAAAGCGATTTTACGCCCGAACTGGCAAAGAAAATACGCAGACTTAACAGACTTTACAACAGATAATTGGAGGAGAATATGGATAAGAATATTTTTATTGAGAAATTCACATCAAAGCTGCCGAAGGATCTAAAATCCGCTTCACCGCAGCAGCTTCACAATGCTCTCGGAGATACCGTAATGGAGCTTTATTCCGATAAATGGAACGCAAGCCGTGAGGAGCATCTTTCCAAAAGACGTGCGGCTTATCTTTCTATGGAGTTCCTCGTCGGACGAGCTGTTTACAACAATCTGCTCTGTCTCGGCATTTATAACGAGGTGGACGAAGCCTTTAAGGAGCTTGGAATTTCCATTGCCGATCTTGAGGTTATTGAGGATGCGGCTCTCGGAAACGGCGGTCTTGGACGTCTTGCAGCCTGCTTCCTTGACAGCGCCGCTTCGCTGAATCTTCCGCTTGACGGTTATGGAATCCGCTATAAATACGGTTTTTTCAAGCAGTCTATCGAAAATGGATTCCAGAAAGAGGATATCGACGACTGGACAAAGTACGGCGATTGCTGGTCGAAACGCTGCGACGAGGACACTGTTATCATCAAATATAACGGACAAACCGTCAGGGCTGTTCCCTACGATATGCCTGTTTTTGGCTGTAAAACGGAAAATGTGGGAACTCTTCGTCTTTGGCAGGCTGAACCTGTTAAGGAGTTTGATTTTGAAATTTTTAACAATCAGAATTATCTTGCGGCTTCAAAAGAGAAGATCTATGCCGAGGATATTTCAAGAGTTCTTTATCCTAACGATGATACGAATGAGGGAAAAAAACTTCGTCTTAAACAGCAGTATTTCTTTAGCTGTGCGTCACTCACGGACATTATCAAAAAGCACAAGGCTCGTTTCGGAACAGTTGAAAATCTCGCTGACTATATTTCCGTTCAGCTTAACGACACGCATCCTGTAATTTCTATTCCGGAGCTTATCAGACAGCTTGTTGACAATGAGGGCTATACGTTTGAAAAAGCTCTTGAAACGGCTAAAAAGGTCTTTAACTATACCAATCATACTATCATGCAGGAGGCTCTTGAAAAATGGAGCTGCCATCTTGTTGAAGAACTTCTTCCGAGAATTTACGAAATAATCATTCAGATAAATGAAGCTCTTATTGCCGAGATGTACGCCAAAGGAGTACAGAAATCAACAATAAATAAGCTTAAGATCATTAAGGGAGATCTTGTTCATATGGCTGATATGGCTTGCTACGCTTCAAGTCATGTCAATGGTGTTGCGGAGATTCACACTCAGATTCTCAAGGACAGCGTTCTTGCCGATTGGTATAAGCTCTATCCGGAGCGTTTCCGCAACGAGACAAACGGAATAACTCAGCGCCGCTGGCTTGCTCTCTGCAACATGGAGCTTTCTTCTCTTATTACCGAGCTTCTTGGAACTGATAAGTGGATTGTCGATCTCGATATGCTCAAGGAGCTTGAAAAATATGCCGATGATGACGAGATTCTCCGCAGATTTATTGAGATAAAGCAGAATAAAAAGTCTCAGCTTGCCGGATTCATCAAGGAGCACGACGGTGTTGAAATATCTGAAAATTCCGTTTTTGATATTCAGATAAAGCGTCTTCACGAGTATAAGCGACAGCTGCTCAACGCTTTTTCTATCCTTTGGATTTACTACGGAATCAAGGACGGTTCGATCAAGAATTTTGCTCCGACTACGTTTATTTTCGGCGCAAAATCTGCTCCGGGCTACAGAAGGGCAAAGGCTATTATTAAATTTATAAACGAAGTTGGAAGAATCGTTTCAGCCGATCCGGAAACAAAGGATATCCTGAGAGTCGTTTTTGTCCAGAATTACAACGTTTCCTACGCTGAAAAGCTTGTTGCGGCAGCAGACGTTTCCGAGCAGATTTCAACTGCCGGCACAGAAGCTTCCGGAACGGGCAATATGAAACTCATGCTCAACGGAGCCGTTACTCTTGGAACTTATGACGGAGCCAATATTGAGATCGTTCAGGAAGCAGGAGAAGAGAACAATTATATTTTCGGCGCAAAGGTTGAAGAACTGGAAAAAATCGTTCCCGAATATGACAGCCGAAAGATTTTTGCTGAAAATCCGATGATAAGGAAAGTTGTTTCGTCTCTTATTGACGGAAGCGTTTCCGACGGCGGAAGCGGTGATTTCCGTGAGCTTTACACAGCTTTGCTCGACGGCGCAAGCTGGCATTCTCCCGATCATTACTATCTCCTCGGCGATATCGAAAGCTATGTTGAGGCGAAGCTGCGTTGTGTGAACGATTACAGCTCCGACCGCCTTGCATTTGCGAAAAAGCAGTGGCTCAATATGTGCAATGCCGGAAAATTCAGCTCCGACCGCACTATTGCCGACTATGCTGAGAATATCTGGAATATTAAATAAAAAAAGGACTGCATTAAGCAGTCCATTTTTATTTCAGAAGAATTATGCAAATGATTTAGTGTCATTATCCCAGCTCATGTAATCATCTGAATCAAAGTCATCCTGATCGCTGTCATAATAATCGTCTTCATCCCAGTCAAAACCATAGTGGAATTGTGAAGCATCCTGAACATCATCGACAACAGCAACATCCTCATCGTAATCATAATCGTCATAGTAATCATAATCATCATAGAAGTAATCGTCATCGTCATCGTAGCCGCCGAAATCCCAGTCTGTTTCTGCATAAATTTCATCTGCGGATTCTTTAGCAGCTTCTGCGGAAATATCCTTATCAAATCCGAGCTTTTCCAGCAGTTCGCAAATGAACGCTTCTGTTTCATCCTTGCTTACATACTGCGTTAAATCAAGCTCTTCGTCGCTATAAGCGTCAAACATGAACGAGCTTTCCTTGTCGGGAACTTCAAAATCTGCTCCTTCGGATGTTGAGTATGTGAGCGAAACCGTACCGTAATCCTCTTCGTCAATATTTATATTATAGGAGATAGTCTGTGAAGAATTATCTGATGTAAAGCTGAGGGCAATTGGATCAATATCAGGGATTTTTAACGTAACATCGGCATTGAAATATAATTTATCCTTGTTTACTATTTCAAAGTTATCGAATTCGACTGAACTTGTTTCTTCCGTATCTTCAAGTTCATCCGTTACGTCGTTATATCTTGTAGTAGCATAGGCAATGTCGATGCTTCCGCCGTAGGTATCCTTAGAAGTTTCCTCGGCGTAAAGATTTATGCAGAAGTCCTTTTCACCATTAGATATGAGAGAAATTTCACCTCTGACATCATCTTTATCCTTGCCGAAAGCGCATACGAATTTATTTTCGGAATCTTCTTTAAATTCAAATCCACGGATAATTCCCTGAGCGTCAATATAAGTGCTGAATGTTACAGATTCTTCATCATCGAAATCGCCGTTGTCATAATCCTCTTTGATATCGTCAAGAGCTTCGTTTAATTCGTCTTCATATTCGTCCTCATCAATGAGACCGATCTTATTGACAGCGATATTGCGGATGATTTCATCGTCACGGACAGCTGTCAGGAAGTTTTTGGATATTTCATAGGCGAGGTCTCCGTCAATTTTAACGGAAGCGACCGTATATTTTACTTCGATATCGCATATTCCGACTTCTTCGCTCTTTTCAAGTTTTACGTCCTCGATGCAGGTATTCCAGAGATCGGTATATTTAATGATCTCCTCCTCAAGTTCATCCGGACTGAGATAGGAAGCAGGATTGTTTAGAATATCCTGATAGATCTGGAAGATCTCTGCTGCATCACCGTCCATAGTGTCTCCGATCGAGTAACCGAGCCATCTTTGCGTAAGTTCGGGAATACGCATAAAGTAGTCCATGTTAACGCTGTCCACAAACACATCCGCGCTTAAAAGCTTTTCGTCGTTTACTAAGCCTGATACAGATGTAAGCGAATTTCCGTTTTTCTTCTGAACATCAACGTTAAGCTGAACATTTTCGAGATCGTTTATAAAATCATATAAAACCCGATCTAAATCGTCTTCTTCGGCATCTAAATAAAACAGGTCATCTATAGCCCAATCCTTAGCAATGTCGGTAGGAACATATTTAAGGGACATTGAAGTCTGAGTACCGTTTCCGTAATTATCGAGCATTTTTTCGTATTTTTCACGAATGCTCTTTGCAAATGTTTCAGCGTTTTCCGTGTTGACCCATGCGTAGTAATTTTCCGGCTTCATGGTGCGGAGTTTTACCTGATTTTTGATAAGCGGGGAAAGATTATACGCCGCAATTCCTCCTCCGACGAGTACAGCAGCAGAAATTCCGCTGATTATGGCAACCTTTTTTCCCTTTTTCTTCTTCAGGACAGGCTCGACTCCGGTAACGGAATTTTCAAATTCCGGAGCAGTTATTGATTCAGTAATGTCTTTTTTCTTTTTGAACATAAAATTACCTCCTTTGTTCAAGACAAATTTTATAATGTATAAAAATCAGAATAATGCCATGGAAATCCCTATATACTTCCACATTTTAATAATAACATGAAAAAAACTCCATGTCAATAAAATTTTTATATTTTAATAATTTTGTATTCAAAATGAAATAAAAGCTGCCGTATTATTGTACAGCAGCTTTATTATTATGATTATTTTTTCTTGAGTTTTAACATTTTATAAACGAAAAGCTCGATCGAAATCAGTCCGACTACAACTGCGCCTGCGATAAGAGCTATCATGCCGAGATTTCCCTTATCGTCGGAATCGTTTGAGTCTTTATCATTTTTGCTTCCGCTTTCGGAATCTTCATTATTGGCTTTGGTAGTTCTGGACGGTTTTTTATCGTCATCTTCGTCATCCGATTTCGTCGGACGCTCTTTGTCAGTGGAATCGTTTGACACTCCGGCAGAATCTCCTGTGCTTCCTGCGATGATACCTCCGTTTTCCTGAGCGGAAAATCCTGCAAGCCATGCAAGCGAAGCGTTCCAGTTAATAGTACACTCGTTTACCGACCATGCTTCAATGTGATCCATATAGCATTTCTGGGGAGCAATTTCACCCTTGTTCCAGCCCGAACCCTTTACCCAAGGATCCTGCATACCGGAGTTAGGACCGCCTGATAATACTCCGCAGGGCGCTTTCGGGAAGGTGCTGTCGACCT
This sequence comes from Ruminococcus sp., assembly GCA_017462565.1. Classification (GTDB taxonomy): domain Bacteria; phylum Bacillota; class Clostridia; order Oscillospirales; family Ruminococcaceae; genus Ruminococcus. Next base: position 174,909 of record JAFTQW010000040.1, on the reverse strand, counting down.
GATTAGCCCAGTAGCGGTGATGAGGGTTCTCGACAGCGTTTTCGCCGTAGCCTGTAACATATGAATAGTTCATGGCGTTTCTGCCGAGAATATAATCAAGACCTCCGATAGCTCCGTTCATATAATCATCATTTTTGGTGAGCATATATGCGTATGCCATTACGATAGAGTTATCGGCAACGAATGAGTTTGAACCCCAGAGATAGCCCTTATCGCTGTCGTTGTAGCTGAGGGTACTCTGAGCGTAAGGAAGTCCGTAGCCCTGCGATTCTTCGAGTCCGATGTAGTAATCGGCGGTAGAACAAATATTATCAGTTACTGTGTCGCTGTCTGAAGAAGAGAGCGCATCACTGTTGAGCGAAAGGCTGAATGTGCCGAGAGCGGCAGTATTTCCCCAGTCAAAGCTTCCCACGGAATCAACGCTTTCTCCGCCGTTGAGAGAGGACGGAAGTTCGAGGAAGAACTTTGAATCCTTCATATCGCTGTAATATTTGTTGTCGCCTGTTGTGAGGTAAAGCTCGCAGGCTGCCCAGTAGAATTCATCGTCAACATTATCGTCGCCGTAAGCTCCGCCTCCGACAGCGCTGTCGAGAGGAGCAAATTCCTTTGGATTCTTCAAAGCTGCTTCGTATGCGTTTTCTGCGGCTTCAAGGCATTCGTCGGCGAAATCTTTATCGTAGTCTTTCCAGAGACGTGCTGCCTGAGCTGCGCAGGCTGCAAGGTTAAGAGTTGCGGCTGTTGTAGGCGGTTTGACGATTCTCTTCATTTCGTCGTCTGCCGGAGCAATTCCAAGACCGGTCCACTTTTCGTCGTGAGCCTTATGGTAAGCCATGCCCTCATATTTTCCGTCCTGAACTATCATTTTAAGCATCCATTCCATTTCCCAGCGAGCCTCGTCGAGAAGATCGGGATTGCCGTTGGAGCTTTCGGGAAGATACATTGTGCCGTCCGCATAAACGTCATCGTAACCGTATTTAATGGCAGTTTCATATTGATTCTGCATCATCCAGAGGGAGAATCCGCCGTTTACAACGTATTTTCCATGATCTCCGGCATCATACCAGCCTCCGGTAACATCAATAGAATTACCTGTGCTTCCGTTTTCCCAGTCGGACATAATTTCAGCGTTGTCGGTCGTGTGTCCGGCAGCTCTTGAAAGAGCCTGTTTATCGCCGGAAGTTATGTAGTCGCTTTCAATAGCGATACCGCTTCGGTTCTGGTAGAAATAGTTCAGAGCGTCATAAAGCAAGCTTGAGTAGATCTCGGAATCGCCGATAGTGAAGTGACAGCTTGTGCTTCCGTCCTCGGTTTCGATGTAGTAAGTTCCGGATTCGTCGAAATCGGAAAAATCAATTGTGTGAACGTCGTCGTCGGAATCTTTATCGTAGCCGAAAGGAGAAGTAGTTCCGGAATAGACTGATTTGCCGGAATCGTCTTTTATCTCAAACCCGATACCTTTTTTGCTGTCGCTTAAAACGGTGGCACGTTTTGAACGTCCTTTGAAGTAGCCGACCTGATTAACCATAACTCCGGGACGAGTTTGTTCCTCGGACGCAACATAGTCGTTTTCATCGCCGGAAAGGTCGATGAGCGACATATTATCAAACGAAATAACAGTTCCGGCAGGGAAACAGTCGCCGTTTGTATACTGACCGTCGCCGCCGAGGTGGAACGCCCATTCTGCGACATCAAGCGACTGGCTTGCCGTAAATGTAAGCTTAACCTTTTTGGTTTCGTTTGCATTTATCTGGATAGGATCCCATGTTGAACCGAGATCAGGACCGTTATCTGCCATCATGTTGTGCCATATCTCAACATCGCCGTCAAGATTTCCGATCTTCGTATAGTATTTACCGCTGTTTGAAGCGGTTATTTCATAAGATACCTCATATTGGTGTCCTGAAACGATTTTAAGCCCTCTGTGACGGAACTGACAGTCCCATCTGTCCTCGCCGCCACGGGAAGCACCTCCCGGATTTTTTATCGTAACGTTATAAGTTCCGCCGCTTATTTCAAATTCCATTTCTGCCGGAGCAGATTCAACTATATGCCATGGAAGTCCGACTCCTTCGTCGAAATCCGTCTGACCGAGCTGCTGACCGGCGTTTGCCGTTATCGGAGCAAGCTGAACGCAAGCCGGAACAACCGAACCGGCAGCGATCACTGCCGCCGCAGCCGCTGAAAGAGTTTTGTTTCTGAACTGCCTGAATCTCATCATAATTACCTCCTGAAAATATATTATATTATAATATACTTTAATACTTTTTTGATCCTTTGTAAAGGGAAAAAAGCAATTATGCTATTGAAAACTACTTTTTAACCGATATTCGTTAACATAAACAAGCTGTTTTTCGGTATTTTTTCTATATCGCTATGACTTTTTACGACATTATGCAGTCAACGCCGCCAGGTGTGCTTTGCGTGGTGTTGCCTATAATATAATTGTAGGCAGAATACAGGCAAAAATGCGTTCTTTCAGAATCTCTCGGAAAAAAGTTTTGTTTAAGGTCTTTTCAAAGCTTGACAAATATGGTATAATGTATCTAAAGGCAACACCGCACAATTAACGGCTAACGCCTTTGCCGTACATCTGCTTGCATATTTTTCGTCATCTTACACAAAAACTTCTTGCCATACGGCAGTATGCCTGCGTCGTTTTTATGCAATCTGACGAAAAATCTGACAGCGCATCTGCACGACAATAATTGTGCGGTGTTGCCTAAATAATTTCGGGCAGCGTGTCATTTTTTATTAAACTGCCTTTACGTTTTGATAATTTTTTAACATGATGGTGATTTATTTATGAGTAACAATCCTTTCATTTCTGCTAAAAGAGATGCACTAAAGAAATATTTTGGACGAATGAATGAAATGCAGCAGGAAGCCGTTTTTACGGTGAACGGTCCTGTTCTGGTTCTTGCCGGAGCCGGAAGCGGAAAAACTACGGTTATTATTAATCGCATCGCAAATATGATAAAGTTCGGAAATGCCTATGCGGACGAATCTGCTGCCGGAAACGACGCCGATATCGCTTTTCTTCGTGATTTTGCCGGGGGAAAGAATAACGACGCTGAAACTCTGCGTGATATTATAGCGGCTGAACCTGTTAAGCCGTGGAATATTCTTGCTATTACTTTTACGAACAAAGCAGCCGCCGAGCTTCGTGAACGACTCTGCAATATGCTCGGAGAGGACGGAATGAACATAAATGCCTCAACGTTCCATTCAGCCTGTGTGAGAATACTGCGGAGCGAAATAGAAGCTCTCGGTTACGGCAGGGATTTTACGATTTATGATTCTGATGACAGTCAGCGTATGATAAAGGCGATAATGAGCGATATTGACGTTTCTGAAAAACAGCTTGCTCCGAGAGCCGTATTAAGCGAGATAAGCTTTGCAAAAGATAAAATGATATCGCCCGATGAAATGCGCTCCGATGCAGGACAGGATTACCGCAAGAAGATAATTGCCCGTATTTACGCTCTTTATCAGGAGAGGCTGAAAACCGCAAATGCCCTTGATTTCGACGATATCCTTTGCCATACCGTAAGACTTTTTGAAGAATTTCCGGCTGTTCTTGAAAAATATCAGAAGCGCTATAAGTATATAATGGTTGACGAATATCAGGATACCAACCACGTTCAGTTCAGACTCGTTTCACTGCTTTCACAGGCGCATTCCAATCTCTGCGTTGTTGGTGATGACGATCAGAGTATATATAAGTTCAGAGGCGCAAATATTGAGAATATTCTCGGCTTTGAATCACAGTTCAAGGGAGCTAAGGTTATTCGCCTTGAACAGAATTATCGTTCAACACAGACTATCCTGAATGCGGCAAATGCCGTTATTTCCCATAATTACGGACGCAAAGAAAAGTCTTTGTGGACAAAAGGCGACAAGGGCGATAAGGTATATTGGTATAAGGCGGTTGATGAAACCGACGAGGCAAAATTTGTCGCTGATACTATTCAGGAGCATTACAAAGCAACCGGAAAATATTCCGACAATGCCGTTCTTTACAGAATGAATGCACAGTCCAACGCTGTTGAGCGTATGCTTGTTAAATGCGGTATTCCTTACAGAGTTTACGGTGGTATGCGATTCTATGACCGTAAGGAAATAAAGGACGTTACCTCTTATCTCAGCTTTATAAACAATCACAGCGATATGCTCCGATTCAAGAGAATCATCAATGAGCCGAAGCGTGGGATAGGAGATTCAACGGTCGCTCTTATCGAAGATATAAGCCGTGATCTGCGCCTTTCTCCGTTCGATGTCCTTAAAACCTGCGAGGAGTACGCTCCGCTTTCAAAGAAGCTGAACGCTCTTAAAAATGCCTACGCAATGTTCAACTTCCTTACCGAAAAGTCGGAGGAGCTTCCGCTTGACGAATTTCTCGACGTTCTTCTTGATAAAACAGGTTATCTCGATTATCTGAAAACGCTTGAAAATGCAGATACGAAAATCGAAAACGTTCAGGAACTTCGTTCCTCCATGGCGAAGTATATGCAGGAAGCGGATGAACCGTCGCTCAGCGGATTCCTGGAGGAAGTCGCTCTTTACACGGAAGCCGACAGGGACGACGGTTCGGACGATAAGGTCACTCTGATGACTGTTCATTCCGCAAAGGGACTTGAATTTGATAATATTTTCGTTATCGGTCTTGACGACGGGATTTTCCCCAGCTCACGCTCGTTCGACAGCGAAGAGGATATGGAAGAGGAACGCCGTCTTGCTTACGTTGCAATTACTCGTGCAAAAAAGAGATTGTATCTTGCCAATGCTGCTCAGCGTATGATATTCGGACAGACCCAGAGAAACGTTACGTCACGTTTTATGCGTGAAATAGGCAGCGATTTTATCGAAAAGCATGATAATGCCGCAGCTATGAAAAATCAGCTTTCGGGAAATGATAATACTGTAACAGAGGTTCATTCAACTTCTCTTCAGCAGCAGCTTGCAAGAAACAAAATGCACACTGAATCCGCTTCTAAAGCAATAGAAACATATTCGGCGGGCGAAAGAGTTTTACATAATATTTTCGGCGAGGGCACTATTCTTTCCGTTAAGAAAATGGCGAACGACGCAATGCTTGAAATCGCCTTTGAGAAGGTCGGAACTAAGAAAATTATGGCAAATTACGCTAAGCTGAAAAAATTATAATCACTTAAAAAGGAGTTTTTTATGAGAAAAACTAAAATTGTATGTACTATCGGTCCTGCAACCGATGACGAAAATATAATGAGGGAGCTTATGCTTGCCGGAATGAATGTTGCACGTTTCAACTTTTCCCACGGAGATTATAAAACCCATGAAAAGCGTTTCAGAGTGATCGAAAAGCTGAGAAAAGAACTCGATCTTCCTATCGCTACGCTTCTTGACACAAAAGGACCGGAGATACGTCTCGGTAAATTTGTTGACAGCAAGCCTGTTGAAATTTTCGACGGCGATATCTACACTCTTACTACGGAGGACGTTCCATGCACCAATACTGTCGGAAGCATCAGCTTTAAAAAGCTTCCGAGAGATGTCAGCATCGGCACAAGAATCCTCATAAACGACGGAGTTATTGAGCTTATCGCAGAAAAAGTAAGCGCAACTGAAATAACCTGCCGTGTAATCCATGGGGGAATCCTTTCGGATAATAAGGGCATAAACGTTCCGGGAGTGCAGCTTTCTATGCCTTATCTCAGTTCACAGGATATGGACGATCTTGAATTCGGCGCAAAAATGGGGTACGATTTCATCGCCGCAAGCTTTGTACGTTCTGCTGCCGATATAAATTACCTCAGAAAATTCACACAGAGTCTTGGCTGGTTTGATGTAAGAATTATTGCGAAAATTGAGAACATAGACGGTGTTGAAAATATTGACGAGATCCTCGAAGCTGCTGACGGAATTATGGTCGCAAGAGGAGATATGGGCGTTGAAATACCGTTCGAGCAGATTCCGGCAATTCAGAAATCTATCATCAAAAAGGGATATAATGCCGGAAAACAGGTTATTACGGCAACGCAGATGCTTGAATCAATGATAACGCATCCACGTCCGACACGTGCGGAGATAACCGACGTTGCAAACGCTATCTACGACGGTACAAGCGCTATCATGCTTTCAGGAGAGACTGCCGCAGGAGATTTCCCTGTTGAAGCCGTTAAAACTATGGCTCTTATTGCGGAAACTACCGAAAACAACATTAATTACAAAGCAAGATTTTCCGCCCGCCGTACCGAAACTAACGGAAACATTGCAGAGGCTATTGCTCATGCTACTGTAACGACCGCTCATGACCTCAATGCAAGAGCGATAATTACGGTTTCTCTCGGCGGACAGACAGCGAGACTTATCTCGAAATATCGTCCGGACTGTCCTATCATAAGCTGTACTATGAGCGAAGTCGTTTGCCGTCAGATGAATATGAGCTGGGGCGTTATTCCCTATATAATTGATGAGAAAAAGAGTACAGACGAGCTTTTTGCAGCTGCTGTTGAAGCCGCCGAGTCTCACCGCCTTGTTGAGGACGGCGACCTTGTTGCCATAACTGCCGGAGTTCCGCTCGGAGTTTCGGGTACGACTAATCTTATGAAGGTTGAGAAGATAGGAAAGTAGAAAATTGATGGTGCAGCACATAATTTTTGGGGATGCGGCATTAATGATTTTTATATGATTTACAAAGTAGGTGTAAACAATGGGTATTGGTGGAGAAACAGTATTGATAGTTTGGTTAGCAATAGTTATTTTTATTATTGTAGGATTTATTACAGGCATCGTTATTGTAAAATTAATATCGGATATCAGAAGTAGTTTGAGAAAATCGGAATTTACCCCGAATTTTCCAGATGATAGCTCCAGATAGATTGATACCGGGTTTCCAAAGGGTTAAAAAAATTCCTTGACAACTTTCAAAAAATCATGTATAATAATATCATATTTCAAAAACGATGACGAAGAGGAGTAGGCTTGTTTCCGATTCACAGAGAGTCGCCGGAACGGTGCAAGGCGGTATGAGGGATTTGCTGAAGTAGCTTCCGAGTTCTGTCGGTGAACAATTTCCAGTAGCCGGCAGCGTGTTCTCACGTTACAGAGAGGTAGGTTGTATGACCTTGCAGAGTGCGGAGCATATGCTTTGAATTCAGGTGGTAACACGGACATCGTTCGCCCTGAACCTTAAACGGTTCGGGGCTTTTTTATTTTCAAAAATAATTTACAAAAGGAGAAATACCAATGGCAAAAGAACTTGCAAAGTCCTATAATCCGAAGGATTTCGAGGACAGAATCTATGCTGCATGGAACGAAAAAGGCTGCTTCCGTGCAGAAGTTGACCCGAAAAAAACTCCATACACGATAGTAATTCCTCCGCCGAACATAACGGGACAGCTTCATATGGGACACGCTCTTGACGAAACTCTTCAGGATATTCTCATACGCTGGAAAAGAATGAGCGGATATTCTGCACTCTGGCTTCCCGGAACCGATCATGCCGCTATTGCTACTGAAGCTAAAATAGTTGAAGCAATGCGCAAGGAGGGCGTTACTAAAGAGGATTTAGGACGTGACGGCTTCATGGAAAGAGCTTGGGAGTGGAAAAAACAGTACGGCGGACGTATCGTCGAACAGCTTAAAAAGCTCGGTTCATCATGCGACTGGTCGAGAGAGCGTTTCACTATGGACGAGGGATGCTCGAAGGCGGTTAAGGAAGTTTTCGTTAAATATTATGAAAAAGGACTCATCTACAGAGGTGAAAGAATAATCAACTGGTGTCCGAAATGCAAGACATCGCTTTCAGACGCAGAGGTTACTTACGAAGATCAGGCAGGTCACTTCTGGCATCTCCGCTATAAGATAAAGGACAGCGACGGCTATCTTGAGCTTGCTACAACACGTCCGGAAACTCTTCTCGGCGATACCGCTGTTGCAGTAAATCCTGCGGACGAACGCTATAAAGATCTCGTTGGCAAGACGGTAATTCTTCCTATCGTTCACAGAGAGATACCGATTGTTGCCGATGATTACGTTGAAATGGACTTCGGAACAGGCGTTGTTAAAATTACTCCTGCGCATGACCCGAACGATTTCGAGGTCGGACTCAGACATAATCTTCCGGTTATCAACGTTATGAACGACGATGCAACAATTACCGACGATTATCCGGCTTATGCAGGTATGGACCGATACGAGGCAAGAAAGAAGATAGTTGAAGATCTTGAGGCAGAGGGCGCACTCGTTAAGATCGAGGAATACAGCCATAATGTCGGAACTTGTTACCGCTGCGGAACAACGGTTGAGCCGAAGGTTTCTACACAGTGGTTCGTTAAAATGGCTCCGCTTGCACAGCCTGCTATTGACGCAGTAAAGAACGGCGATACGAAGTTTGTTCCCGAAAGATTTGACAAGATTTATTTCCACTGGCTCAATAATATCCGTGACTGGTGCATCTCACGTCAGATATGGTGGGGACATCAGATTCCGGCGTTTTACTGCGATGAATGCGGCGAAATGGTCGTTACCAAAGAAGATACCGCAGTTTGTCCTAAGTGCGGCAAACCGATGAGACAGGACCCTGATACCCTTGATACATGGTTCAGTTCGGCTCTCTGGCCTTTCTCAACGTTAGGATTTCCTGATAAGACCGAGGATCTTGACTATTTTTATCCTACAAATACTCTTGTTACAGGATATGACATCATTTTCTTCTGGGTTATCAGAATGATGTTCAGCGGCCTTGAAAACATGGGAAAAGTTCCGTTCGATACGGTTCTTATCCACGGTCTTGTGCGTGATTCGCAGGGACGTAAGATGTCGAAATCGCTCGGCAACGGAATCGATCCGCTTGAAGTTATCGACGAATACGGAGCAGACGCTCTCCGCTTTATGCTTGCAACCGGAAATTCTCCCGGAAACGATATGCGTTACATCGACGATAAGGTAAAGGCTGCCAGAAACTTCGCAAACAAACTTTGGAACGCTTCACGCTTTATCATGATGAATCTTCCTGAAAATTTTGAATTCAAGGGACTTCCCGAGGAGCTTGAGCTTGAGGATAAGTGGATTGTTAATAAATTTAATCAGCTTGCAAAGGAAGTTAACGAAAACCTCGATAAATACGAGCTGGGAGTTGCTTCACAGAAAATCTACGACTTTATCTGGGACGTTTACTGCGACTGGTACATTGAACTTACAAAGCCGAGAATCCAGACAGGCGGCGAGACAATGGAAAAGGCTCAGGCAGTTCTCGTATGGGCAATGCAGGGAATGCTGAAGCTTCTCCACCCGTTCATGCCTTTCATCACAGAGGAAATATGGCAGGTTCTCACAAACGAAAGCTCTATGATCATACTTGAATCCTATCCGGTTTATGATGTCTCAATTGACTATTCAGAAGAGGAAAAGGCATTTGAAAAAGTTATTTCAGCTATCAAGGCTGTAAGAAATACAAGAACGGAAATGAACGTAGTTCCATCGGTTAAGGCAAAACTCTTCATTGAAACTGCCGATAAGGAGCTTTTCAGCTCATGCACTGTATTTTTCGAGAAGCTTGCTTCCGCTTCTGCTGTTGAAATAGGCGATAAGTTCGATATTCCGGATTCAGCAAGCGCCGTAACGGATTCCGCAAGAATTTTTATTCCTATGGACGAGCTTGTTGACAAGGAAAAGGAAATTGCACGTCTTGAAAAAGAAAAGGCAAAGGTTCAGAAGGATATTGATTTCCTCAGCGGAAAGCTCAATAATCAGGGATTTATCGCTAAAGCTCCGGAAAAGCTTATCGAAGCTGAAAAGGCAAAGCTTGCAAAGGCAGAGGAGAAAATGGCTAAGATAAATCAGGCTATTGAAGGTTTTAAGAAATAATTATTATATGAGCAAAATAATTTATGTGCCTCAAAATGCTGCTGCTATGAAAAATGACTGGTTGGGTGATGAGAATATTGAAGAATATTCATGGAAACTGAATGACGATGAGTTCCAAAATTTATGGAGCAGCGGAGTTTTTGAGTATTTTAACCGTTTGAATAAAATCGGTAAAATTAAGCTGAATTACTGCGAAATTGATGAGTTTGAAGAAGATTTTATTTGTTATCAATATTTATACTTTAATTATGATGAAATTATAATTGAATTAAAAAAATTTTCATGTAAGAATGAAACAGCGAAATTGATTGAACTTATTGATAGAGCAATTGAATGCAGGACTTTAATTAATTTTAAATTTTGAGGAGGGAAACGTATAATGATTAAACATATTGTAATGTTCAAGCTCAAGGAAGCAGACGGAAGGACAGAATACGAAAATGCTCTTGAAGCCAAGAAGCGTTTTGATAACGTTATTGCTGAGGTGAAAGAGCTGAAAAAAGGCGAAGTAGTTATCAATTCCAAGGACGCTCCTGAGAGCAATTACACTATTGCGCTTATCTGCGAATTTGACGATATTGCGGCTCTTAACGCATATCAGGTGCATTCGGCGCACGTTGAATTCGGTAAATTTATCGGAACTGTCAAAATCGATCGTGCTTGTATTGATTACGAATATTGATAAATACCGGCGTTTACTTTGGTTGTTTGTTCAATATAAAAAGGATGTTTTCCCTCTGATTCCTGTTAAAGGTATGTCTGTCCTATTGGGCATTCTGCCCTAATTATTTCCAACTCCCCTTTATGGGGAGTTGGAAATAATTTAATACCGGGATTCCAAAGGGACTGTACGTCCCTTTGACAGGGGGTTAGGGGGACAGCGTCCCCCTTTATTATTTGGAGGAAATATGAATATAAACGAATGTATGGATTTTATAAATTCCTACAGCAAATCCGGCGGAAGAATTACCGATCTTTCCCGTGCCGAGGAGCTTATGGAGAGTGTTGGAAATCCTGAAAAAAAGCTTAAATTTGTTCATGTTGCAGGCACTAACGGTAAAGGCTCGACTGTAGAATATATATCGAACGCACTGATTTATTCGGGATATAAAACGGGACAGTTCACCTCTCCGTATGTTATGCACTATACGGACAGAATCCGCATAAACGGTCGTGAAATAGATGAAAAAAGTCTTTGCAGCATAGCAGATATTGTAAAAAAAAGTGTAAAGGACAGAGAGTATTCCCAGTTTGAGATAACCATGGCGATAGCATTTCTCTGGTATGAACGTGAAAAATGTGATGTGGTAGTGCTTGAAACGGGAATCGGAGGTCTGCTTGACTGCACTAATGTGATACCGTCTCCGCTTTTATCGGTAATAACATCAATATCTCTTGATCATACGGCTATTCTCGGCGAAACTGTCGAGGAAATCGCCGTTCATAAGGCAGGAATAATCAAGAGAGGTTCATCGGTCGTTTTGTCTGAGGACAACAGCAAATCGGTAAAGAAAATTGTCCTTGAGAGGGCTGAAAGTATCGGAGCGGAATATATTCCGTGCGAGCCTTGTCCTCCTTACTGTGACGGAGGTATTGTTTCACCATTTATGTACAGGGGAGTCAAGCTCACTCCTCGTATGGCAGGGATTCATCAGAAATATAATGCTCAGGCCGCCATAACAGCCTGCATTTATCTTCGCTGCAAAGGCTTCAAAATAAGCGACGGAAACATCATAAAGACGGTAGAAACGTCCTATGTTCCGGGAAGAATACAGTATATAGACGGTGAACCGCCTGTTATCGTTGACGGAGGGCATAATCCTGCGGGAATAAATATGCTTTCGATGTGCCTTATGTACCTTGAAACAAGAGGAAAGAAAATATATACGGTTATGGGAATGATTGATTCTAAGGACTATATTGACGGCATTCGGACTATTGCAAGGCATTCGGACAAGTTTTTTGCAGTTGACGGATTTGCAGCAAATTCCGTTTCGGCAGAAACTGTTGCGGATATTGCAGGTTTCTGCACTGATGCGGAAGCGTCTGTGCTTGAAAAGGCTGTTATGGAAGCAAAAACGTTTGCTCTTGAAAATAATGGAGTTGCAGTTATCTGCGGTTCGCTTTATTTGGCGAGCAAGTATCTGAATATTTGTGAAAAGGATTAAAAATTCGATGAACTTTATGATACAATTAGTTATAATTACCAAAAAATAAGTTTCTGAAAAAATTTCTGTAAAATGGTATTGCAAAATTATTCACAGGGTGATATAATTTTATTGAACTGCATAAGCAGAATATTTTAAAGGAGGTTTTTTAACAATGGCGTTAAAAAATCAGTATCTTATCGACTTATTAGAAACAGTTAAAAAGAGAAATGCAGGCGAGCCTGAATTCATCCAGGCAGTTACAGAAGTTTTTGAATCGCTTCAGCCTGTTGCAGAAAAAAGACCTGACCTCGTAGAAGCCGGCGTATTCGAGAGAATCGTTGAGCCTGAGAGACAGATCATGTTCCGTGTTCCTTGGGTTGACGACAACGGCAAGGTTCAGGTAAACAGAGGTTTCAGAGTTCAGTTTAACTCCGCTATCGGACCTTACAAGGGCGGTATCAGACTTCACCCGTCAGTATACCTTGGAATCATTAAGTTCCTCGGCTTCGAGCAGGTATTCAAGAACAGCCTTACAACTCTCCCTATGGGCGGCGGTAAGGGCGGCTCCGACTTCGATCCTAAGGGAAAGAGCGACGGAGAAGTTATGCGTTTCTGCCAGAGCTTCATGACAGAGCTTTGCAAGCATATCGGCGCTGATACAGACGTTCCTGCCGGCGATATCGGTACAGGCGGACGTGAGATCGGTTTCATGTTCGGTCAGTATAAGAGACTCAGAAATGAGTTCACAGGCGTTCTCACAGGTAAGGGACTTACATACGGCGGTTCTCTTGCAAGAACAGAAGCTACCGGCTACGGTCTTTGCTATTTCACAGACGAAATGCTCAAGGCTAACGGCTCAAGCTTTGAAGGCAAGACAGTTGTTATTTCCGGCTCCGGCAACGTTGCTATCTACGCTACAGAAAAGGCTACAGAGCTTGGCGCAAAGGTTATCACACTTTCAGACTCCAACGGATATATCGTTGATCCTGACGGTATCGAGCTTGATCTTGTTAAGCAGATCAAAGAGGTTGAGCGTGGACGTATCAAGGAATACGCTGAAAGAACTTCCCATAAGAATGTAACATACACAGAAGGCTGCAAGGGTATCTGGAGTGTTCCATGCGATATCGCACTTCCTTGCGCTACACAAAATGAAATCGACGGCGAGAGCGCTGCTCTCCTCGTAAAGAACGGCTGTAAGGTTGTTTCCGAGGGCGCTAATATGCCTTCAACTCCTGAGGCTATCGAGACATATCTTGCTAACGGACTTCTCTACGGTCCTGCTAAGGCAGCTAATGCCGGCGGTGTTGCTACATCCGGTCTTGAAATGAGCCAGAACAGCGAAAGACTTTCATGGACATTTGAAGAGGTTGACGCTAAGCTTCACGGCATCATGAAGAGCATCTTCAAGTCATGCGACGAAGCTGCTAAGGAATACGGTCTTGAGGGCAACTATATGGCTGGCGCTAACATTGCAGGCTTCCTCAAGGTTGCTGAAGCAATGAAGGCTCAGGGCTGTGTCTGATTAAATTAAATTGAATAAAGAGCAGTAACAATATTCTCCCGTTGTGCTAACCAGCGGGAGATTCTTTTTAGGAGGACAATATGCGGAAAATCAGTATGATTGCTGCAATAGCGGCTGCGGCTCTTGCTTTGTTATCTTCGTGCGAGGACAGAAACGAAAGCATAACCTCTTCATCTGAACTTGTCAGCAGCAATCCATTCGACAGTTATATCCTGCTTTCTGCAAATGAGGATATTTCCGACAGCGAGCTTGATGAAGCGGCAAGAATTTTCGGAAGAAGAGCCGATGAACTTCAGATGATCTATAGAACAGATGTTGATTACGATTCCGATTCTGTTCGCATCGACTTAAAATACGAGGATGATTTTGCTGATAAGCTTCTTGAAACGATAACTGATAAAAATATTATCGAGTTTCGTAAAGGCAGCGATTATTCGACAAGTGAACTGATTTTTGACAATGACGATATTGCTGAAGCTCATGAAACTTTGTCTTATGATGATTTTGGCGATAAACTTTACACGGTCGCAGTAGAATTTGATGATGAGGCAAGTGAAATATTGGCTGATGTTACCGAAGAACTTATGGGAACTGATATTCCGCTTTCGATTTGGTTTAACGGCGAGTTGATTTGTGCTCCTATGGTCAATACAAAAATAGAAACCGGCTCTGCCATTATAACGGGAAATTTTGATATCCAAAGCGCATCAGAGCTTGCCGAAAAAATTAAATCCGAACCTCTTAAATACGATTTTTCTGTTGCTGAATATGAATTTGAAACTGCTTATAAATAAAAAAATTCCCTGTTCCGATTACAGAACAGGGAAATTTTTTACTGAAAATCAAATTCGTCAGCATGAGCTTTCTTGAATTCCTCGAATACTTCATTGAGGAGATTTTCATCCTCAACTGAAACGAAGTCGTCGTATTCCGGATCTTCTGTCGGAAGAATCTCAAGTATAACGACTTCATCCTCTTCAGACTCAAATGGAAGAAGCACGGCAAACAAACGCTCCTTATATTCGACAGTATCAAGAATTTCAAATGAAACATCCTCGCCGTTATCATCGGTCAGGGTGATGTAATTTTCGTTTTCCTCGTCAAGGTCATCAAACTCATTTTCAATTTCATTATTCATAGCAATACCTCCTGAATTTACTGTTTTTATTTTAACATATTTTTTCAGAAAATGCAAGTATAATTTTTTCCGGTGATATTTTCGGATTTTCTGAGTAGAATAAGCTTTGGGAGATGATTTTTATATGAGTAAAAACAATAAAAAAATTCCTGTTCCCGAGCCTGACAGAAACGGACTTGAATACGTTTGCCCGTCGGCTTCGTGGGGCGATATGACGGGACTTATCCCGTCCGGCTTAGAAAACGGAAGTGAAATCGACTCTTATGAGGATGTTTATCCGTATCTGCCCGAACCTGAAATGACTGAATAAAAAAGACATGGGCTGTTATACAAAAGTATAACAGCCCTGATTTTATTTCATGAAAAACTTCACCGTTATTACGGCAGAGCTAAATCCAATTTTGTTAGATGTTTCCTGTAATGACAAGAGTGCTTACACCCGGCTGAACCGACCATGCCCCGGTAGTTGGATTCTGCGTATAAGTTGCGGCAGGAACAGTGATCTGTCCGGTAAGACTTGTGAATTCGCCCGTAGATGTTGAATAGGTGTAGTTGGTATTTTTATCCCATGTTGCGCCGTTGAATTCAGCCTTAAGGTTGGTGAGAATAGGATTGAACGTATCACGGAAAATAATATCGTCCGCAGCTGTTGCTTCCGTGCTGCCGAAATTCTGAATAAGGAAAGTATAGGTGACTGCGCCGTTTTCCTCAACAGTTGCTGGATTTAGAGACTTGCTTATTGCAAGTGAGACTGCGTTTTCAGGAGTTGTTTCAGCGGCTGCGGTTATATCGCTGAATCCGGTTCCGCTTATGGTGGCAGTATTATTGATGGACGCACCGTCTCCAAGGGGCGCAAATTGATTTGCTCTTGTAGAGTATACTATTGAGGCGTTTCCGCCGGCAGGGATGCTTATTCCGGTAATGGTGAGCGGATTTGTTGAAGTTACAACAGGTTCAGCCTGTTGAACACCGTTAACGAAATACTTAACGGAATCTGTGGTATAAGTCAACGGAACAACTATTGTTGAGGGTGTTCTGAAAGAATATGCGCCAAGATCATCGGTAACAGTGATGTTATCGAAAGCAGATGTGCCTGTGTTCACAAGATTTATAACATAAGCCGTATCACGGTCGGATGAATAAGTGTCGGTAATGGGAGTTTTTGTTGCGGAAAGAACCTCTACTATTTCTCCGGTGGTAATATTGGAGCTTGCAACGTTTCCGTTATACGACAGCGTAGCCTGATTATAAAAAGTTGCCATATAATATTCCTCCATTAGACAAAATGTCTGATTTCGGGAGGGAGTTTTGGTTCCCTCCCTCAATATTATTATATTCACAAGCTTCTATTTTGGAGACAAAATGCAGAAAAAATAATGTTTTTGATTTTTTCTTCTTTCATGCTAAAAAATAAA
Source organism: Ruminococcus sp. (assembly GCA_017462565.1). Taxonomy (GTDB): domain Bacteria; phylum Bacillota; class Clostridia; order Oscillospirales; family Ruminococcaceae; genus Ruminococcus. The sequence goes on along the minus strand of JAFTQW010000040.1, from coordinate 158,835 downwards.
AGCTGTCTCATAAGCTCACAGCCACGGCGAAAACAATCTGCCGAAGTTTTTCCGTTAAAATAATTATCCTCGCTTATATAGCTGATAAAATATCGCATTGCAAGCTCTCCCGTAACGTAAAGAATGCCGTAATACAGCGAATTTATTTCCGGATCAGTAAGTATTCCGTCAAGACCGTCGGCAAATCCCTCAGCAATATTTTTGATAATTTTAAGATGATCTGAACGATTGATTGTGCAGGCGGAGCGTACAAGATCGCCGAAATCAATTGCAGCAAATCCGTTCATCGCCGTATCAAGGTCAATAACAGTGCAGGTTTTTCTCATAATGATGTTATCAAGCTTAGCGTCGCCGTGGATATTTCTCTTAATAAGGTCGGGAGTGAAAATTCTGGATAGGGACTTTTTCAGTTCACGAAATATTTCAACAAAAGGGCAGCCGATTTTTTCTTTGTTTGAATTTGAACGAAAACGTACATACTTTTCAAAATAAAAATTAAAACTGTGAAATTTTTCAATGGCAGGCGAGAGTTTTTCGTTTGCCGTAATTTTTATAAAAGTACCAAAAGAACGTCCGGCGAGATAACATTTATCGCTGTATTTCAGTGAATGTTTTTCGCTTTTGATATATTCGTACATACGCCAGAATTCGTTGCCGTCAGTCACAAAATTTTTGCCATTTGAGTTGAGATAATGCGGAACTTTGACGAGTGCTTCCCCGGAAACTTCAAAAGCTTTTTCAATTTGGGAAATATTGCTCATGATAGTTTCAGGAGAGCGGAAAACCGCTCTGTTAAGCGACTGAAGGACGTATTTTGTGCCATCGCATTTAACAAGAAAGGTTTGATTGATATGACCTTTTTTCAGCGGAGATATTTCAGCTTGAGCGTTTATTCCGAAAAGTTTCGGGATTTTATAAAGTTCCATTTTATCCTCCGTAAAATCAGCGAAGTTTTGTCATTACATCGTAGCAAAGAAAATCTCCGTTTTCAGTTTTTAAGGAATGAGAGCCGACAATAGTGTAATTTCGTTTTAAATAAATTAATTTTGCCGGAAGAGAAGCGTCAAGATGAATCTCGCTGTATTGTAAAAAAATACGATTTTCTGCAAAGTTAAGAAGCGAACCTCCGAAGCCTTTTCCCTGATATTCCGGAAGGACGAAAAGACGGTTGATCTCATTACAATTTATAGTTACCGTACCGACGGGAATTCCTGTGCCGGAGAAACAAATAAATACACATCCGTTTAAAATATCCCTTTGGATAGCTTCATCGCTGTGATGCGAAAGGAAAAAATCCACAGCTCCGCTTGGGTAATAATGCGGATAGACGGATTTAATGGTCTGTCGGGTAATATTTTTTATAGTTTCAAAATCAGATATTTGTGCTGTCCTGATAGTCATGATTCATACTCCTTAACAAGATCAATATGTACTGAAAAGGCGGTCTGATGACCGCCTCTATAAATAACGATTAATTCTTAAGGCTCTGCATAGGCGCAGGGATGCGTCCGCCGCGATTGATAAACTTAGCAGAAGATTTATCTTTGATAGGCATAACAGGACCGCTTCCGAGAAGTCCGCCAAACTCGAGGGTTTCTCCTTCTTTTCTTCCAACGGCAGGTATGAGACGGACTGCCGTTGTCTTGGAGTTCACCATGCCGATAGCTGCTTCGTCGGCTATGATTGCGGATATAGTTTCAGGAGTGATATCTCCGGGAACGACTATCATATCGAGTCCTACAGAGCAGACAGCGGTCATTGCTTCGAGCTTTTCAAGGCTGAGCGTTCCGGCAACTGCTGCGTCTATCATTCCTGCATCTTCTGAAACGGGGATGAAAGCTCCGGAAAGACCTCCGACTGTAGAAGAAGCCATAACTCCGCCTTTTTTAACAGCGTCGTTGAGCATAGCAAGACAAGCTGTAGTTCCGTGAGTACCGCACTGCTCAAGTCCCATTTCCTCAAGAATATGAGCCACGCTGTCGCCGATAGCAGGGGTAGGAGCAAGCGAAAGATCGACGATTCCGAAAGGAACGTTAAGAAGTTCCGACGCTCTTGCGCCGACGAGCTGTCCCATTCGTGTGATCTTGAATGCAGTCTTTTTGATTATGTCGGCAAGCTCATTGATAGAAGCGTCGGGATGCTTTGCAAGAGCCGCACGAACAACTCCGGGACCTGAAACTCCGACATGAATTTCGCAGTCCGGCTCGCCAACTCCGTGAAAAGCGCCTGCCATAAAGGGATTATCCTCAACGGCATTGCAGAAAACGACCAGCTTTGCAGGACCGATACAGTCACGGTCGGCAGTTCTTTCGGCTGATTCCTTGACAATTTCACCCATTATTTTTACAGCGTCCATATTGATACCGGATTTTGTTGAACCGATATTAACGGACGAGCAGATATTCTGAGTAACGTCAAGAGCTTCCGGAATCGACCTGATAAGAGCCATATCTCCGGCGCTGAATCCCTTGTGAACGAGAGCGGAATAGCCTCCGATAAAGTTAACGCCGCAGGTATCGGCAGCTCTTTGAAGAGCCTTTGCGAACTTGACCGGACTTTCATTCGGACAGGCAGCCGCCAGCATAGCGATAGGAGTAACTGAAATTCTCTTATTGATTATAGGTATTCCGTATTCCTTTTCGATCTGCTGACCGACAGGAACAAGATTTCTTGCACGGTCAACAATTTTATTGTAAACCTTTTCGCAAGCCTTGTCGATATCGGTATCAATACAGTCGAGAAGCGAGATTCCCATTGTTATTGTTCTGATATCAAGACATTCGTCCTGAATCATTCGTATAGTTTCGAGAATATTATATACATTAAGCATTAAGCGGACTTCCTTTCATTAAACGCTGTGCATTGAGTTGAAAATGTCCTCATGCATTGTATGAATAGAAAGACCAAGCTCTGTTCCGAGGGATGTCATTCTGTCCACAAGAACGGAGAAATCGCCGTTGATTCCGGAAATATCCACAAGCATTATCATTGCGAACATATCCTGTAAAACGCTTTGAGTTACCTCGATAACGTTGACGTTGAATTCAGCGCATATACCGCTTACTTTATGAAGAATACCAACGGTATCCTTACCAATTACAGTTACAACTGCTCTCATGTTAAAAACCTCCGAAGAATAATATATATTCTATTATACCATATCTTTACAGAAAAAGAAAGACCTATATATAATTTTATTTTTTAATCAGTAAACTTTGAAAAAAGTGTGGAAACTTTCAGAGAAATGTGTTATAATAAAAGGAAAATAAAAATATTTGGAGGAGGATGAAGCCTGTGAATTTAATTGACTGCCACACTCATACGCAGTTTTCTATGGATTCTGAAGCGGACATAAATGAAATGATAAACCGTGCCATAGAGCTTGGACTTAAAGCCTACGCTATAACCGACCACTGTGAATGCAACTGCTGGTTTCCGGAAGATCATTACGAAAATACCGAAAATTTCGATTATTTTAATTACGCCCAGGATTTTGAAAATTCGCTGAATGCCGTTACTGCTCTTAAAGAAAAATGTGACTCTGAAATAAATCTGATCTGCGGAACTGAAATGGGACAGGCGATACATGATCTCGAAATTGCGGAAAAGGTGGTTTCTGACGAAAGACTTGATTTTGTTATCGGTTCTATTCATCAGACGTTGGGAGAAAAAGATTTTTTTTACATTGATTATAAAAATATGTGTATGGATGAAATTTACATTCTTCTTGACAAATATTTCAAGGAGGTATACGAGCTTTGCAGGTGGGGAAAATTTGATATTCTCGGACATCTTACATACTCGCTCCGCTATATGAAAAGAAGATGCGGAATTGATCCGGATATTTCACGCTACGATGAGATCATTGCGGAAAGCTTCCGTGAGCTTATTTCAAAAGATAAGGGAATCGAGATAAATACATCCGGTTTAAGGCAAAATTTCGGAGACGTTTTTCCTCCGCTTAAATACGTTAAGCTTTTCAGGGATTTAGGAGGAGAGATAATTTCAGTCGGTTCAGACGCACATAAAGTTGAGGATCTCGGAAGCGGTATAGCCGAGGGTATTGAGATAGCACGAGCGGCAGGTTTTACACGACTCTGCTATTTCAAAAAGAGAAAGCCTTATTTTATAAATATAGATTAATCTGAAAGGATATGATATTATGAATGAAATCGTAAAAATTTTACAGCAGAACGCCCGTATCTCAAATACGGCGCTGGGTGAAATGCTTGGTATTTCTGCGCAGGAGGCGGCTCAGGCGATACAGAAGCTTGAGGATGACGGCGTTATCAGAGGCTACAGCGTTATTCTTGATGATGAAAAATTTGATAAATCAATTGTTTACGCTACAATAGAACTTAAAGTTACTCCTCAGCGTGACTGCGGATTCGACGATATTGCAAAGACTATCATGATGTATGACGATGTTGAAAGCGTTAATCTTATGTCCGGAGCATACGATCTGTCCGTTGAAGTAAAGGGAAATAATCTTAAAGACGTTGCTCTTTTCGTTTCGGAAAGACTTTCAACGATAGACGGAGTTCTTTCAACAGCAACTCACTTTATTCTGAAAAAATATAAGGAAAAAGGTATCTTCATCGACGGTGAGGAGCATGATGAAAGGGGATTAGGTTGATCGTGATAGATTACGATAAAGTTCTTTCAAATAAAATAAAAAAAATCAAGCCTTCCGGAATACGAAAATTTTTCGATATTGCCGGAACTATGGAGGGCGTTATCAGTCTGGGAGTCGGCGAGCCTGATTTCAATACCCCTTGGGTGATAAGAAAAGCAGCTATCCAGACTCTTGAAAGAAAGCATATAATTTACGGACCTAATAAGGGCATCGTCCCGCTTAGAGAGTCTATAAGCGGCAAAATTGAGAAAAAGCACGGAGTTAAATATGATTCCGATAATGAAATAATCGTAACGGTCGGCGGTTCAGAGGCTATAGACCTTGCTTTAAGAGGAATAATAGATCCCGGCGATGAGGTTCTTGTCGTTGAACCATGCTTCGTCTGCTATGCTCCGCTTGTTGAGCTTGCAGGAGGAGTTCCGGTTTCAGTTCCGACAAGAATAGAAAACAATTTCAAGCTTACCGTTGAAGATTTCAAGGACAAAGTTACCGAGCGTACAAAAATGCTTATTCTGCCGTTTCCGAATAATCCTACCGGAGCTATCATGACAAAGGAAGATCTTGAACCGATCGCCGAGTTTCTGCGTGAAACAAACATTATGGTTCTTTCGGACGAGATTTATTCCGAGCTTACATACGGCAGAAAGCACGTTTCAATTATCGAGCTTGAGGGAATGCGTGAACGCACGATTTATGTAAACGGATTTTCAAAAGCTTATGCCATGACTGGCTGGAGACTGGGATATGTTGCTGCGCCTCAACCGATAATTTCTCAGGTTTTTAAAATTCATCAATACGGAATAATGTGCAGCCCGTATATAAGCCAGAACGCCGCAATTGAAGCTTTGAATTCCTGCGATGCGGAGGTAACGAAAATGGTTGACGAATATAACGTCCGCCGCCGCTATCTTGTAAACGAATTCAACCGTATCGGTCTGACTTGCTTTAATCCGGAGGGAGCTTTCTATGTTTTCCCATGCATAAAAAGTACCGGTCTGACAAGCGAGGAATTCTGCGAGAGACTTCTTTATGAGGAGAAAGTTGCGGCAGTTCCCGGAAGCGCATTCGGTGAAAGCGGCGAGGGATATATGAGAATTTCCTACGCATATTCGCTCAAACATCTTATGGAAGCTATGAGCCGCATTGAAAAATTCCTGAAAAAATTAGAGGATGAAAAGCATGAAAATTAAAACTGCGGCGAAAATAAATCTTGCCCTTGATGTTTCCGGAAAGCTTGAAAACGGCTATCATACTATAAAAAGCGTATTTCAGACGGTCGGGATATATGATGAAGTTTCGGTAGAATTAACAGCGGGAAACGATGAAATTATCGTGAACTGCGTTCAGCCGGAGCAGCTTTCTCAGACGGACAGCGTTCCCTGCGGTGAAAAAAACATTGCATTCAAGGCTGCGAAACTTTTTCTTGAATCTCAGGGTATAAAGTCCGGATGCAGAATAGATATAAAAAAATCCATTCCCTCTCAGGCGGGAATGGGCGGTGGAAGTTCGGATGCGGCGGCGGTTTTGTACTGCCTTAACGAGCTTACAGGAGCTGGTCTTGCTAAAGAAAAACTTTCCGTGCTTGGCAAAAAACTCGGAGCGGACGTTCCTTTCTTCTTCACGGGAGGAACGGCTTACGTCGGCGGAATCGGCGAGGAAATTACTCCTATAAGCGATTATTCGGGTAGAAAGCTGGTTGTCGCCAAAGGAGTCTGCGGAGTTTCAACCGCTGAAGCTTACGGAAAAATAGACGCTCTTGAAGCTCCGGAACATCCTGACGCTGACGGTCTTGTCCAGCTGATTGAAAATGCTCCCGACCAGGCTTATACGAAATTCGGGAATCTTTTTGAAGAGGCAGTACAGCTTGAAGAGGTCGCAGTCATCAAAAAATCAATGCTGGAATGCGGAGCTTTGAATGCTGTTATGACCGGAAGCGGTTCTGCTGTTTTCGGACTGTTCAATGAATCGTCCGATACTGAAAAATGTGCGGCTGAACTGAAAAAACAGGGATTTTTTGCGGAAATATGCGAAACCGTAAAAGAATCTTTTATATGAAAAAAACGGCTTCTGAATGAGATTTCGGAAGCCGTTTCTGCGTGTTATTCTATTTTCTTTGCGAGGAACTGTGCAGCTGCATTTATCAGACTTTTCTGAAGGTCGGTCACTTCCGTACATTTTTCGGATGTGAGGAATGCTACTGCTCCGGAAACGTCTCCGGCGGTTATAATGGGAAGAGCTGCAATTGCAGTTCTGTCCGTACCCTCTGCCGGATAGAAATTATTACTGTTTCCGTCGGGACAGAAAAATTGTCCACGGCTGTCCATAAGCTCCTCAAGCTGACCTGTTACACGGCGTTCGTAGAATTCCTTTTTCGGAACTCCTGCGCTTGCGACAACATGGTCTTTATCGAATATAACAACCGGACAGCCGGCGATTTTATTCATTATGTCCGCCACATACGAAGCGTTTTCGCTCATTTCACTTATAGCGGAATATTTTTTAAAAATAACCTCGCCGTCACTGTTGGTGTATATTTCAAGAGGGTCTCCCTCACGAATACGCATTGTGCGTCTTATTTCTTTTGGAATCACTACTCTGCCGAGATCATCTATACGGCGAACTATTCCTGTTGCTTTCATAATTTATGCCTCCAATGTTTCAGGCTTTGCCGAAAAATAGCAGGGCGGCATTGCCTTTGATTTTCATTTGCATAAGTAGTGTTTGCGAAATCTGGGATTTTATGCGTTTTAAAAAATAAAAATTGGAATATAAAATTTTTAATTTGTTTTACGGATACGGTTTTCTAAAATCGGTTCTACCAATTAAATAATCTACACTTGTATTGAAAATATCAGCAATTTTACTTAGAGTCTCAATTGGAATGCCTCTTAAACCATTTTCATAGCTTGAATAAGTTCTTCTGTTTATAAAAAGTTTATCTGCCATTTGTTGTTGAGTAAAATCTGAATCCTCTCTAAGATTGCGGATTCTTGGATATATCATAATATTTCACCTCAGCACGATTATATCATGCTACGAATTGAGCCATTGACATTTGGCTCAAATTGTGGCATACTATTATTATGCTAAGTAATATTAATAAAAAGTGGGGGAATATTTTGAAAGAAAATGCAGCCGTTTTTATAGGACAGAGCGATATTTTTGAATTAGATATTGAATCGTTAACAAAAGAAATAACTATGCTAATTGAGAATGGTATTACTACATTTTATTCAGGGGGAATGGGTGGATTTGATAGAGTTGCATCAGGAGTAGTACATAGGTTGAAAAATACATATACTCATATTAAAAACTATCTTGTTATTCCATATTTAAGCTTTAATGTTTTTGATGAAAAAAGATTTGATGAAATAATTTTTCCAGAACAGCTTGAAGGAGTGCCATATAAAGCTGCTATTCCTCGACGGAATAAATATATGATCGAGCAATCAGGAACTGCAATTTGCTTTGTTAAACATAGCGTTGGCGGTTCAGCTAAAAGCCTTGAAATTGCTATGAAAAAAGGATTGAACATAGTTCACATAGATGCTAAACACGACAGTTGATATTGGAAATTTTCACAAATTATATTGACAAAATGTAAAAAAAGTGTTAAGATATATTTATTGTATAAAATGGGTCAATAGGCAGACTGATACGAATTTTTAAAATGGATGGTGATTGATATGAGAAAATTTATAAAAAAATCTGCTTCGGTCATTTCCGCAGCAGCATTAACCCTTGGGGCAGTAAATTTTGTTCCGTACAGCGAAGTCGCAGAAGCGGCTGACGAACTGCAAACACGAGACGTCTGGTGCGCTAACGAGGACGTAAACCGCTGGGAATCGGAGCATTTTCAGTTTATATGGGGCAAAAACGGCGCTGATTCAAGTAAAATCACACAGAGCTTTCTTGAAGAAAATGCAAAGCATCTTGAAGCCTGCTGGGATGTTTACATGAATGAACTTTCAATGGAACCGCCAACGCAATCGGTGAACATGGGACTTCGTGACGGCAAGCAGTATAAAGTCAATTTCTATATTTCGGGAACCGGACTTAGTCCGTTCACCGATGACTGGGCATATATGGGCTATGACAGTCAGGGGTATGCTTTTATGTTCTGCTGCGTCGGAGCTATGCAGAATTCTCCGAATCCATCATGGGTTCTGCCGCATGAATTCGGACACGTTGTAACGGCTCATCAGCTTGGCTGGAACGACAACAAATACGTTCAGGCATGGTGGGAGGCTATCGGAAACTGGTACCGTGAGCAGTTCCTTTATTCCGACTACTATCAGCAGTGGGTGACCGATCCTGCGAGCGGTACGGATTATTTTGAAACATACATGAAAAACCTCTGTTTTACGCCTATTCTTGGAAGAGATAACTATGCTTCATGGGCGTTTTTGCAGTATCTCACGGAAAATCCTGATAATCTTGACGGCTACGGCAGCGATTTCATAAAAAATCTTATGCAGCAGGGAAATGTCAACGAGTACCCTTATCTCGAAATTGACCGCCTTGCCGGAGCTGATTTAAAAGACACACTCGGACACTATGCGAAACGTATGGCAACCCTTGATCTGAAAATGCAGGACCGCTACAAAGCACGTCAGAATGAGCTTTTCAGCAGGGGAGACTGGAACTGGGGAGAAATTTATACTATACTTGAAAAAAGCGGTAAGAGCGACAATTATTACACCGTTCCGACTGAACGTGCTCCGCAGCAAATGGGACTTAATATAGTTCCTCTTAACGTTACGGGAAACAGCGTTACGGTAAATCTTGAAGGTCTCACAAGCGTTAAGGGAGCAGACTGGAGAGCTTGCATTGCTATTGAGCAAAGAGACGGAAAAACCAGATATTCCGATCTTTTCGCTTCAGGTGAATCTGCTTCAATGGCATTCGACATTAGTACCGATTCTGCCGCTTATCTTACAGTAACGGCAACTCCCGATGTTGATACGCTAATGCAGGTCGGAGTTCCGTGGGCTTACGGTGAGGGGGAATTTGATGAGAACAATTATCCATTCCTCAGCAAAACAAGATATCCCTATGCTGTTACGATAGACGGTGCGGAAATAAAGCAAAGTATTTACGATCATGGTTACGGTATTGTCGATGATGCCATGGGTAATGGACACACTCATCCAAACGGCGGCGGATTCGTTGCTGCGTCGGCAAGAGTCGATGATTCTGTATATGTCGGCAAAAACGCAAAAGTTCTCGGTAATGCCACAGTAAGCGGAAACGCTGTTATCGACGGCTATGCAATTGTTACGGGAAGTTCTACAGTTTCGGGTAATGCCGTTATAACAGGTCATGCGGTAGTTGCTGAAAGAGCGCAGGTAAAGGATAACGCTATAGTAGGCGATTATGCCGGAGTTATGGGAAATTCCGTCGTTTCAGAGAATGCGAGAGTTCTTGAAAGCGGTCTTGTTTTTAATGATTATAAGGTAAGCGGAAATGCAACTGTCAAGGGCGTGGCTTATTGTCTTGCAAGCGGTTCGGCTTCCGGTCAGGCTATGCCGGACGGCGACTACTATGATGATTCCGGCAGAGGCATTCAGGCAGGTTCGGTTTATGGCTGGACGAGTCCGGATACCTATGTAAACAGCCGTCCGTATAATGACGGTCAGTATGCGGGACTGGATTTCGATTTAGACAGTTCCGAGATCGCCGCTGATTCTTTCACTTCAACTTACGCTCTGGCTTACGGAAATCCTGTATGGAACGAGGAAAAAACAAGCGCAAAGGGAGTTCTTACGTTTACGGGAGATCAGTATCTTGCTGCCGACAGCTCTTATGCTGCTCTTCACGACGCAGACTATCAGACTGCTGTTCTTCTCAGAGATAACGGGGAAAATTCGATTTTCCGTTTTGGAAACGACGAGGAATATATGTCGCTGACTGCTGACAATGGAAACTTTGTATTTGAAATAAACGACGGAAGCGGAACTCAGAGCATAACTGCTGAAAATGCTTATGAGCTTGGTGCGTGGACAAAGGTGAGCGTTGTTATAAACGATGATTCCGCAAAGCTTATCGTAAACGGAGAAATCGCCGCAAGCGGTTCAATTACGGCAGATCCCGTTGATATTATTTCAGATGACTCTGTTTATCTTATCGGTGACGGAATGAACGGTTCAATGGATTACTTCCGTGTTAATTTCAAAGAGACTGCCGAACCGGATTATGTTTATACTGAAAAAGAGGATATAACAGTTCCTTCCGGAAAGCTTCTTGCAGGCGATTTTAATCTTGATATGAAGATAGATTCGTACGATATGATGTGGATGAGGAAGGTTGTAATCGACACGACTCTTGTAAAAACTAATATAGAAAAATCGGTTGCGGATGTAAACGGCGACGGCTCGGTAAATATCGCCGATGTTGTAACGATGCAGAGCTATCTTCTCGGAAAAATAAAGGAATTTCCGGCAGGCACTTTTGTAACATATTAAATAACAAAAGGCTGATACATAAATTGGTGTATCAGCTGTGATTTGACAAGCAGAATACAAAATGTGTGAAAAGGCGAAAAAAACGGTAAAATGCGTAAAAAATGTGCAAAACCTCGGCATATAGCCGAAATTTAAGTGAAACAATTTGTGAAATCTTGAAGTCAATAAATTAACGTGTAAAAAATAAATGCGCCTAATGAGGAGTTTTCCACAATTTCGGCGCATTTGTAATTTTTTATAAAATGGTGTTTAATTAACGTTTAATAGTCCGTCCACTGTTTAAAGATTTTTGCAAAATGCCTATATATAGCCATTTAATCATTTAAATGATAATTGCAAATTTTAAACAGTTGCTATGAATTTGAATTAAAAATCACGCAAAATAGTCTGCGCAACTAAATCAAGCTTGCTGCACAACCAGTTGCACAGACTGTTTTTATACATTTAGTATATAATTATTAAACAAAATCATCATCTTCAAGCGTTCCGATGACAAGTCCCTTGCATCTAATGTCCTGCCCTTCTTCAAAATAGATATCATCATATTCGGGATTGACGGAGATAAGTCTGTCAGTTCCGAGCTTTTTTATGTACCCAATATCATTAACAGTGAAAATACCTATTTGCCCAATGTCAATCTGTGGTTGAGCTTTTACAAGGACAATATCGCCGTTAGTGTATTCAGGTTCCATACTGTCGCCGTGTATCTGAATAGCGAATTTTGCTTGAAGTGTCATGTCGTTTTTAACAATCTCAATAAAATCTTGCTCTGGATCGTCAATCAGTTGCTCACCTGTTCCGGCCGAAGCTTTTAGTGTGGCAAATTCTATAAATACAGTCTCCTGTTCCTCTGATTCTTTTTCGGCAGCCGGCTCGTTAATGATAGTTGTTTCAATTTCTGCTAAAGCCTCTGCTTTTCCAAGGATAATACCTTTAGATTTATTAGAAAGTTTATTAAAATATTCAAGAAGCTCCTGCTCATCAGTGGTCAGTTCGACTTTTGATGAGTTTTTTCATTGCCAAAAAGAAGTACATCTGTTGGTACGTTTAATCTTACTGAAAGTTTCATGACGATGTCGCTATTTGGAGCAGCTCCCTTCTTCCATCCTCCAATAACTCCCTTTGTTCCACCACATTCTAAGACAAGAGGTGTTATTTTGATATTTTTCTTGTCACAAATATTTTTCAGGTTGTTATAAAACATACAAAAAGCTTCTTTCAACTTGTCTAAAACGCCAAGAGTAATTTTGATATTACCATTTCGCTTGATAAGTAATGTGAAACGCACCATAATATTAATAACGAATATCTCAGGGCATAAAAAGCTTTATGATAATTGTATCACAAGAAACTTGAAAAGTAAACAGAAAGAAGGAAATTTTTATGAATGAAATTGTAATTAATAATCTTGACGGACGGACATCTGACAGTTTCCAGCTTGCAGGTAGCCAATGATTTTAGAAAACATCATAAAGATGTTGTTCGAGCAATTGAAAATCTCAAGGCGCAAAATTGCGCTTTGACTTACTCCGGTCGAGCTTGTAGAGAAAGGCTGTCGGAAGCTCCGGAGGAAATAACTTCGGAGCTTGTAAACGCAGTTTTCGGATTTTACAGAGCGGACGCTTTGAAGCCTGATTCACTCGAATCTGACGATGAAGAAGAAACGGAGCAGCCGAAGCGACCTCCGGTTTTTGACTGGAAGTACGATGCTGCCTTTATTATCGGAGACTTCCGGCGATATTATGGAATAGACCTGCTTTCCGTTGAGTATATGCACTGGTGGGAGTTCCGCTGTCTTTTTGATGCGCTGCCGGACGATTCGCAGTGTCAGAAGCGCATTGGTTATCGTTCGACAGATCTGTCTCAGATAAAAAATGAAGCAGAACGTAAGCGGATCGCTCGTATTCAGCAGCGTATCGAACTTTCGTTTGAGATGGACGAGGACGATATAGCTTCTGTTTTTGAGTTTTAAGGGGGTGCTCCTATACTTTGGTTAAAGTTAATTCATTCTATGAGCATCTGTCCTGATTATTTTCATTACCTCTTAATGAGGTAATGAAAATAATTAATACCGGGTTTTCAAAGGATGATTCCCGACAGTGTGGGGAAATGTCACGACGTGACAAAGGGGACGGGCAACCGTTGGGAGGAATAACCCTTTGGCAGAGGGTTTAAGGGAGACGGAGTCTCCCTTATATCTGATTTAATAATTCAAGAATATCATCCCGAACGGCGAGACCTTCGGAGAAAGTTGTTGCTCCTCCGCAGGCAGTTCCGAGTTTAAGGGCGTATTCGTAATCGCTATTATCTCCGATTCCGGCGACGAATCCGGCGAGCATTGAATCTCCTGCGCCGACTGAATTTTTTACTTCTCCACGGAAAGCGCTGCATTTATGAATTTTACCTGTTTCATCAAGAAGAACAGCTCCGTTTTCAGCCATTGAAACAAGGACGTTTCTTGCACCCATTTCAGCAAGTTTCCGAGCGTATTTTTCAATATCCTGATCGGATTCAATAACGACTCCGAAAATTTCTCCAAGCTCGAAGTTATTTGGCTTTATCAGAAAAGGCTTGTATTTCAGAACGTTCAGAAGCAGTTTCTGCGTTGCGTCAACAACGGTTCTGATATTTTTTCCGGACAATCTTTTAAGGATTTTCTCATAGATATCCGACGGCAGACTATTGGGAATGCTTCCGGCAAGAATGAGAGTATCTCCGTCCTGAAGCTTATCAAGCTTTTCATAAAGCTCGTTAAGAGCCTTGCTGTCGATATCAGGTCCCTGACCGTTAAGCTCGGTTTCTTCATTCGATTTGATTTTAATATTGATACGGGAATTGCCTTTTTCAAGCCTAACAAAATCCGTTTCGATTCCCATTTGTTTAACACCGTCTTCAATAGCCTTTCCGGTGAATCCGGCAGTGAATCCGAGAGCAATAGATTTAACTTCCAGTTCGGCAAGAATTATGGAAACGTTTATGCCCTTTCCGCCGAAGAATATCTCCTCTGAAACAGAACGGTTTACACATCCGAGATTTATTTCATTTGTTCTTATAACATAGTCTATGGCAGGATTGAAAGTTACGGTATAAATCATTATAAATGCTCCTCAGTCAAGGTTAGTTTTAAGGCAAAAACTGTCAGGTATGCTTTGTGCGGTGTTGCCTTAATTATTATATCACTATTGTAATATGAAATCAAGCCAATTATGTTGAAATGATGAAATCATAATTTTTCCCCTTGAAAAATATGTTGAAATGGTGTATAATAATTATTGTTCCACCAGTTAAATCTTGATTAATTGTTGGAGCAATTATGTAGGGATACAAATTTGCAGAAAGGGGGATTTAACTTTGGAGGTATTCATCTGGGCAGCCGTATTTGTCCTTTTTGTTATTGCAGAGCTTTCAACAGTTCAGCTTGTTTCGATTTGGTTTGCTGTGGGAGCGCTTGTAACGCTTATTTTCACTTGTTTATTTGAAATGAGTCTGCTTGCGCAGCTATGCATCTTTATTCTGGCATCAGGAATATTCCTGCTTATCACGTTCCCGTATCTGAAAAAGCGTCGGAATAAGGGTCATGTTTCCACTAATACAGGTCTTTACATAGGAAAGACCGCTACTGTTATAGAGGAAATAGATCAGGATAAGGGTACGGGAAGAGTAACTTTAAGCGGAGTTGACTGGAGTGCAGCAGCTTTGTCAGGAGACGAAATTATTCCGGTTGGAAGCATTGTCAAAGTGGAAAAGGTTCAGGGAACAAAGCTTATTGTATCGCTTAAATTAAAACAGGAAACAGAGGTTTAACGCTCGTTTTCTAATCATGTAAACAGATTATTCGGAGGTATTTTTATGGACATTTTTGGAATTATTATTGCGGCAGTTGTGATTTTTCTGCTGATCGTAATTATCAGAAGCTTCAGGATCGTTCCGCAGGCTCACGTTTTTGTAGTTGAGCGTCTTGGTTCGTTCCATGCAGAATGGCAGACCGGAATTCATATTCTTGTACCGTTTGTAGACAGAATCGCCGGCAAGGTTTCTCTTAAAGAAAAGGTTGTAGACTTTAAGCCGCAGCCCGTTATTACAAAGGATAACGTAACTATGCAGATAGATACGGTCGTTTTCTATCAGGTAACGGATTCAAAGCAGTACATTTACGGCGTTGAAAGACCTCTTCAGGCTATTGAAAATCTTTCGGCAACGACTCTTCGTAACATTATAGGCGAAATGGAACTTGATTCTACTCTTACTTCAAGAGATATTATAAACACCAAGATAACCTCTATTCTCGATCAGGCTACAGACCGCTGGGGAATTAAGGTAAACCGTGTTGAGCTTAAAAATATTCTTCCTCCGCGTGAGATTCAGGACGCTATGGAGAAGCAGATGAAAGCCGAGCGTGAACGCCGTGAAAAGATTCTTCAGGCAGAGGGCGATAAAAAGTCTCAGATCTTAGTTGCAGAGGGTGAAAAGGAATCCCAGATTCTCCGTGCACAGGCTAAAAAAGAATCTCAGATTCTTGAAGCTGAGGCTCAGAAGCAGGCAATGATACTTCGTGCAGACGCTGTAAGGGAGCAGAAGATTCTTGAAGCAACCGGTGAAGCTCAGGCAATCGAAATGGTACAGCAGGCTCTTGCTGAGAGTATTGTAAAGCTGAATAATGCAAATCCTAATAATGGAGTGATCCAGCTTAAATCGCTTGAAGCGTTTGCAAAGGCTGCCGACGGAAAGGCAACGAAAATTATTATTCCAAGCGAGATTCAAGGACTTGCCGGTCTTGCCGCCGGTCTTAAAGGAATCATTGAAAAGGATGCTCCTGAGAATCAGACTATCAGCAAAAGATAATATGAAAATAAAAGCTGTCACGGATTAATGTGACAGCTTTTCTGTTGTGATTGCAGTTGGTATAATGAGGGATTTATTCTTCTTATTTCTTGTCAAGGATTTGTCTGTTTTATGGCTTTCAGCCATAATCATTCCAAATGTCCTCATGGGTATTTAGAATGATTAATATCGGGATTTCAAAGGGACTTTATGTCCCCTTTGGCGGAGGAAAATTGGGACAGAGTTCCCCTTATTATGCCGCATTATGCTTCCACGATCGCTATAACTGTAAGATTATCCTTACAGCCCTTTTCAAGTGCGCTTTTGACCATAATCTCCAGACGTTCCGGGAGTTTTTTAGGAAGCTCAAGGAATTCTTCCATATCGAGGGGAGAAAGATAGTCTGAAATACCGTCTGTGCACAGAAGAAGAACATCCCCGCGTTCAAGACCGCTCTCAATGGGAGTTATGTCTATTTTGGGTACGGTATTGATGTTTCCGAATGCCGGAAAAATAATATTCCGGTGAACGTGAGTTCTCCGCTGTTCCATAGTTATAGAACCTTCTTCGTATAAAAGCTGAACAAGCGATTGGTCTCGTGATATCTGGCTGATACGTCCGTGGCTGAATCGGTAAAGTCTTGAATCTCCTACATTAAAGCATAGTATATCGCCTTTTTCGTCGACAGCAATTCCGCACAGTGTAGCCTGCATATTGTGTGTTTCAGGATTTTGTGCGCTGTATTCGGCAAGCTGGCGATGTATCTCGTGAAGCCGTATGTCAAGACGGATTATTCCGCTGTAGTGAATATCACGGACAAGCTCCAGACACATTTTTGAAGCGACTTCGCCGGAGCGTTCGCCTGATACGCCGTCTGAAACAGCCGCAATAAACGGAGCGTTTATATTTTGTTCAAAAGTGCCCGAATCGGCAACGTTTGAACCTATAAGCATAGCGTCCTCGTTATGCGGCATAATTCCTTTTTCAGTAATTCCGCAGCAGTAATACATATAGATCAAACCTCTTATTTATTGAATATTGTAAAATTCCATGGCGTTGCGGCAGGTAATATCGAGAAGCTCCTGAACGGGGATACCCTTTATCTCCGCAGCCTTTTCGGCGGTATATCTTATCATTGAACTGTCGCAGCGTTTTCCCCTGAACGGAACAGGAGCCATATACGGACAGTCGGTTTCAAGAAGGAGTTTGTCCATCGGAACTTTTTCGAGCGCTTTCAGAGCCTTTTTAGCATTTTTAAATGTAAGAACTCCGGTAAATCCGATATAAAGACCGAGTTTTATTACTTCCGCAGCAGTTTCAGCCGAACCGCTGAAGCAGTGAACGACTCCGTCCGGCTTATATTCACGCAGTATGTTCATTGTATCTTCAGTTGCGTCACGGCTGTGGATGATAACCGGGAGTTCAAGTTCGTCAGCAAGCTCAAGCTGAGCTTTGAATAGCTTTATCTGCTTTTCACGGTCATACCCTTCGTAATGATAATCAAGACCGATTTCTCCTATGGCTTTGATTTTCGGATTTGACCGGACGGCTTCCCGTATGATATCAAGATACCCATTCGGAACGTTATCAGCATTTTCCGGATGAATTCCGGCTGAGGAATATATATAGCCGTATTTTGATGAAAGCTCTGAATTTTCGGCTGTATCGTCCAGTCCGGAGGCTGCGAGCATGATATATTTTATACCGTTTTCAGGAAGCTTTTCAAGAACCTCGAAGCGGTCGGAATCGAAAGCGTGATCAGCGTAATGAGAATGGGAATCGAAAATATTATGCATAGAAAACCTCCGTATCATTCGCTGAAATATTGTTCGGCGATACTTTTTATAAGCTCAGAGCTTGGCATGAAGTCTTCATCGGCGACAGTTCCGTCGAGCTGAATAGCAATTGCAATCGATGTTCCGTATTCAAACATATTTTTTATGGCATTTTTTCTGTTTTTATAATCCACGGAAGTAATATTTGAATCGACGTCTGTCATATTTATAATGGTATTGAAGCTGTTATCAAGGCTGTCGGAGACATATTTTCCGTCTGAACCATTGACCATATATGAAAGCATGGAAGCCGCTTTAAAAGCTCTTTCAGATTCTCCGCCGCTGAACATGGAGTATGTGATGAAAATCTCCATTTGTTCGCTGTTGAGATTCTGAAAGCTTCCGTCGCTTTTAAGACCGGCGATCTCTGCGTCTACAGGATAAGAAACACAGCCCATTATATCGCAGGCTCTTTTAAAAGCGTCTGAACCGAAGGTCATATATCTTTCGATAGAAATGCCTAATGCGCTTTCAGCAAACGAAGCCGCAGTTGCTCCGCCGCCAAGTTCAAAAGATCCTTTAAGGCTTTGCTGTTTTCCGTCAACCACAGCGATCATATTGCTTGGAAGACCGATAAAAACGAGTCTTTTATCTTTTGGGATCGACCGCATCAGTACAAAGGTTGACGAGCATTTTAAATCAGGTTCGTTCAGTATAAGAAGAACAGAGTGATTATCTTCATAAGAAACTGTGTCAACATTGCGGGCACGGGGCTTTGGCGGAGCCTCATCCTTGTCTATATAATGTTTGTAAATAAACAATGCTGCACCGCCGACAACAATAAGTCCGATAAAAATTGTAACGAGGAATGGAACTGCAATACGTCCTGTTTTCTTTTTTGCCATGATAATATCTCCTTTTTAGGTACTATAACGTATCGGCATATCTTTTATTATGCCGTTTATTAACTATTCGTATAATCGTTTTTTGAAAATATTCATCGAAAAATGAATAAAAATAATTTTCCATACCGGAATGTTAAAAATTATGGTGCAGAAAATCGTTATTCAACAAACTTTTCAACATTTTCAACATCGGATATGTGTTAAAGACTGTTTAAACATCAGATTCAACAATCTGTTGAAAGAATTTTTCAAGCCCTCTTGCAAAATCCTGCGAATGTGGTATAATATGATGAGAAGGTCATACGGTTCAAAAAAATCAGAAGGAAAAATCAAAAGCATTTTCAAGAAATGCAATATGTCTACCTATGTTTCTTATATCTGTGCCGCATTCATCGATAATCTTAAAAATATCCTCAATACCGAAACGGCAGATCTTTCTTCCGGTTTTATAGCCGTAGCTTACAGTCTGTCTTGTTCCGGTGTAGGATGAATTATCGTTTAGAAAAGCAATGATTGCGGATGAACGGTCGACCATATAATAATTACGGTCACGGTAAAGATACCTTTCGGGCGAGCTTTTCTTATAAATTATTTCCGGATCGCTGTTTGTTGAAATGAGAGTATCCGAATTTTTTTCAACATACTCAAGAAGCTTTTTGTAATCGGCAGGAAAAACTTCGGCATGACGAAGATACGGCATAACGCCTATAAGATTTATGCTGCTGTTTGATTGTTTCTTCTTTATAATATATTCCGCAGCCCAGAGATCGATACCGGTAGCGAGTCCGCTTATAAAATTTTCAAATCCCCGTTCGATCGCCATATCAATATATCGGTAAAGCATCAGCTTTACGGCGGATATGGTCAAAGAGCCGTATATCCTGTTATTCTGATAGGGAATAATTGATTTTTCACGATGACCGGAAATGCAAAGGGTTTTTTCGGTATCCGGATGGAATTCATCGGGCATAAGTACTGGGAGTCCGGAATTGATAGACTTTAACATTTAAATAGAAACCTCCCGGAAAAACTTCATGAATATCATGTGAATACGCTCTAATTATAACATATAAAAACATATATTTCAAGAAGATTTTTCAAATGTAATTGAATTTTAATTCTTGTGAGGAGATGCTTAATGCTGTCCGACGGAATTGATTGAACATAAAGAAAGGAAATGATGATAATGAAGCCTTATCTGAAAAGAGCATGGGCAGAGATTTCTCTGGAACGGCTCAGAAAAAACATTGAAATTATAAAAAAACTGAATTCGCCTGAAACAGAGATCATGTCTGTTGTAAAAGCTGACGCATACGGTCATGGATACGAAAGGGTGGTATGCTGTCTTTCGGAGGAATGCGGTATAAAATATTTTGCCGTATCAAATCTTGATGAAGCGATCGCTGTAAGAGGATTTTGCCCGGAAGCGGAAATACTTATACTTGGTTATACTCCGCCGGAATATGCTCATGAAATATCCGAGAACAATATAATTCAGGGAGTTGTTTCAACAGAGTATGCAAAATCGCTGTGCGAGAACAGTCCGGAAACCGTAAGATGCCATGTCAAAATAGATACGGGAATGGGCAGAATAGGTCTGCGTTATGAAAAACCGGAGCAGTGTGCTGCCGAAATTGCTGAAATGTGCAGAATAGAAAAATTATCTGTTGAGGGAATCTACACTCATTTTGCCGTAGCCGACAGCGATACTCCCGATAATATCGCATATACCGACAAGCAGGAGAAATACATCACTGATACATATGACATTCTTGTGCAGATGGGCATAAAGCTTCCCCATATACACTTTATGAACAGCGCTGCGACGTGCTACCGCAATAATCCAAGAAGCACTCTTTCAAGAGCGGGTATCATAATTTATGGACTTCATCCTGACATAAGTCTTGATATTCCTGCCGGACTTGAACCTGTTATGGAGCTTAAAGCCGTTATTTCGCAGGTAAAGACTATTGAGGCAGGAACGTGCGTGAGCTATGGCAGAACCTTTACCGCTGACCGTGAAATGCGTGTGGCTACAGTTACGATAGGCTATGCGGACGGCTATTCAAGACTTCTTTCATCAAAGGGAGAAATTCTTGTTGGCGGAAAACGATGCAAAATAATCGGAAGAGTATGTATGGATCAGCTCATGATAGACGTTACCGGAACAGAGGCAAAATCCGGCGATATAGTTACTCTGATAGGAAAAGACGGGGGAGACTGTATTACAGCCGACGAGCTTGCTTCCGTATACGGAACTATCGGATATGAGGTCGTTTGCGGAATCTCTAAAAGAGTTCCGAGAATATATATTGAAGGGGAAATTGAAAATGAAAAAAGCAATGACAATAACCTATAAGGTTGGAAATAATCTTTATATAAATCTGACAAATAAATGTCCGTGCGCCTGTACATTCTGCATAAGAAATAATGCGGACGGCGCATACGGTTCTGATCCGCTCTGGCTGGAGCATGAACCTTCTATGGAGGAGATTATAGACGCTCTTGCCAAGGAAGATTTGAAGTCATACAATGAAGTCGTTTTCTGCGGATACGGCGAACCGACCTGCCGCCTTAAAGAACTTATTGAAACGGCAAAGTGGATAAGAGCAAATTACGAAACTGCTCCAAAGCTCAGAATAAACACAAATGGTCTCGGAGATCTGGTCAATGAACGCTCTGTTGCCGATGAACTTTGTGAAGTTCTTGATATAATTTCGGTAAGCCTTAATGCAGGAACCAAGGATGAATACATGAAGGTTACACGCCCGAAATATGAAAACGCTTTTGAAGCAATGCAGAAATTTACTTCAGACTGCGTTAAAAACGGCGGAGCAGAGGTTGTAATGTCAGTCGTTGACGTTATCCCCCAGGAACAGATAGACGCTTCAAGAAAAATTGCCGAAAAGCTCGGCGCAGTTCTCAGAGTTCGTGCCTATGATTCATAATTGATAAAAATGCACAAAAATTTCAAGCGATATTTGTGAATTGTTTCGGCTGAATCCTATGGAAATTTCTAAAGAAATGTGATATAATTAGTTGGATAATAAAAATGAATCTGTATCGGGTTCGTAAGAGTATATTTCCAAAGGAAATTCTCAGAGGGAGAGTAAGTATGGAAAACAAAAAAATTATTATTGCTGCTGCGGCTGCAACCGTTTGCGTTGCCGGATTGACCGTTACGGCAGTTATTGTCTGCAAAAGACTTTTTGAGAAGACTTACTTCTCTGTTAACTAAGATTATCAATCCGCTCTGTGCAATGACGGACAGTCCGGAAAATATATCAAAGAAGGTTGGATAAAATGGAAATCAAATTTACAAAGGCAGAAACTTTAAAGGCTAAGCCGCAGCCGGGCGATAAGCTTGGATTCGGTCATATCTTTACGGATTATATGCTTATTATGCCATATGACGCCGGTCAGGGCTGGCACGATCCGGAAATTCGTCCTTACGGAACGATAGAGCTTTCTCCTGCCGCTATGTGCCTGCACTACGGTCAGACTGTTTTCGAGGGACTTAAAGCTTACAGAACGGCTGATAACAAGGTTCAGCTTTTCCGTCCGGACGAAAACTTCAAAAGACTTAACGTTTCAAACGAAAGACTCGTTATTCCGGAGCTTCCGGAAGATCTTGCAATGCAGTGCCTTATGGAGCTTCTTAAGATTGAAAAGGACTGGGTTCCCTCAAAGGAAGGCGAATCCCTTTATATTAGACCGTTTATTTTTGCAATTGATCCGTTCCTCGGAGTTAAGCCGGGTTCACAGTATTACTTTATGATAATTCTTTCACCTTCCGGAGCTTATTACGAAAGCGGACTCAATCCCGTTAATATTTATGTTGAAAGCAAATATGTCCGTGCAGTAAGAGGCGGTATGGGATTTGCTAAAACAGGCGGAAACTATGCGGCTTCTCTTATCGGACAGGACGAGGCTCATAAGCAGAATTACTCTCAGGTTCTCTGGCTTGACGGCGTTGAGCAGAAGTACATAGAGGAAGTCGGAGCAATGAATATCTTCTTCGTTATCGACGGCGAAGTTGTAACTCCTATGCTTCAGGGTTCGATACTTCCGGGAATTACAAGAAAGTCGGCTATCGAGGTTTGCAAATCAAAAGGAATCAAGGTTACTGAGAGAAGAATCACTATTCAGGAGATCGCTGACGCTTACGATGCTGGAAAGCTTGATGAAGTATTCGGAACGGGTACTGCCGCTGTAATTTCTCCTGTCGGACATCTCAAGTGGAACGATAAGGTTATGGAGATCAATGATAATAAGATCGGAAATATTTCCCAGATGCTCTATGACACAATGACAGGAATCCAGTGGGGCAAGATCGAGGATACTTTCGGTTGGACTGTTGAGGTTAAGTAATTTGGCAATTTCGTCAAAATAACGTGCAATAGCGACGAGTATATATACAAAAATAAGGCATCGCAGCTCAGCTTTTAAACGGCTTGTGCGGCGATGCCTTAAATTTTTTAAGTTATTTTGGATTATTTTTTCTTTTTCTGCGGCGCTTTTCATCTCTTTTTCTTTCCTGTTTTGCCTCAAAAATGTAATTCACAAACCATCCGAAAATTTCTATTGCTTCAAAAATTAAAAAATCCAAAAAACCCATATTGCTACCCTTTAAGGCGGTTCTTACCCCAAGAACCGCCTTATTTTATTTCCCCGTCATGACAGATGAGCTGTTTTAATTTTCATCTTCATATTTTTATTCTCCTGTTTCACTGTTTTCCGGAACAGTCGATACGCTGCCGTTGGACGATGACGACGATGAATCTGAAAGTTCATCAAGATTTACGTCGATAAGAAGTCCGCTGTCGCTTCCTGTAACCTTTGGCAGAATACCATTCCACTTCTGAATCTGTTCGTAAGCGATGACCTTATCCGAAAGCGATTCTTCAAGAAGCTTATTTGCGTCTGCCTGAGCCTGAGCCTCGGTTAAAGTTGCTTTTGCCTGAGCTTCTGCGGCGATAACCTTTTTGTCGGCTTCCGCATTTGCTATAACGATAGCCTGTTCCTGTTCGGTTTTGGTTTTAAGAAGATTCTGTTCGGCAACCTGTTTTGCTTCAATAGCGTTGTTATATTCCTCTGTAAAATCGAAGTTGACTATGTTGAATTTTTCTATGTAAATGCCGTAATCGTTAAGCTTCGTATCAAGACTTGCCTTAACTTCGTCACCTACTGCGGCACGTTCAGTTATAAGCTGTTCTGCCGTGTATTTAGCAGTCGCCGATTTCATACATTCCTGTACCACCGGAGCTATAAGAACAGTCTGATAATCTATTCCGACGTCTTTATACATACTTGCGGTTTTATCTGAAAGCAGTCTGTAGTTAACGGCAATTTTACTGCTTACAGTCTGAAGGTCCTTTGAAACAGCCGAAGCCGGAGTTTCGTAAACCTGAATCTTGTTGGACATATCTTCAACCTGCTGAATGAACGGTATTTTCAAGTGGAAACCTTCCTGATAAGATGTTTCCGAAACCTTGCCAAGAGTAAGGACAACACCCGTATTTCCGGCAGGAACGATAGTGAAAGAGTTCACGGCAACTAAAATTGCAGCAGCTCCTATAATTATCCATTTAACGCCCTTGAATGGTTTTCCGGACGAATTGTTTTTGTGTAATTCTCTGATATCAACAGACATAATAATTTCTCCTTTTTATTCTTGTGTAACTTTTTTATCTTTAACAGAACCGATAAGCGAACCGATACCCATTCCGCCGCACATCCCTATACACAGCCCGGTGAGCATATCTTTCAAAAAAATTATCCCCATAATGACCCCAAGGGAAATTCCGATACTCATTCCATAAGCAAGATATTCTGAGGCGTAGCTGATACGTTCTTTTTTATTTTTCTTCATAATGATCCTTTCTGCTTTTCATGTATGGCGGCAAGACCTTTTTCCATTTCAGTTTTTAGGCATCCGCTTCTGTAAGCCATAACCATAACGTACATCGCACAGGCAAGCTTTTCATCATCGGCAATTTCCTTGGTATTTTCCTTTATCTCGCCGTTTATCAGCTGTCTGACCGACTCAGAATCGAAAGCGCCTTCATCCTCGGCTGTGAAAATAATTCTGCAAAGCATATTATAAAGGTGAATATCGGCAATAATATCATCGGATGTATCTTCAACGTCACCGTTAACATAGCTCATCAGATTTGCGATATCGTCAAGCTTCATCACATTTCGCAGCATATTTATAAGTAGTATTCGCAGAACTTGCTTTTCCGAATATTTCTTGCCTTTAGTGGATGAAACCCACCCTCGTTTTATCCAGTTCTGAATGGTAGTTCCCTCAAGTCCCGTTAGCTTTGAAAGCTGAGAAAGAGTGAGACCGCCGGTTGCTTCAAGAACAGGCGAAATAACTGAAAATGCCGCATCTCTTGCTGTTTCTGTAAATTTTAAGGTTGTTCCCGGAATGATCCTGTTCATAGTCTTTAACTCCTCTGTCGTGATGATATGATTATATCATAAGTTCGTATGAACTTCAAGTGTGTTCCGAGGACAATTTGACGGGATTTTGGATATTTTTTTGAATTTATATTGGTTTTCCTCTTATTTTCAGACTTTTTCTTATTTTATCACGATTTTTGATTTTACATAGAAAAAAGGGAAGCCGAAAAAGCTTCCCTTTGTTGTGATTGAGTAAATTTTACATATTATTGAATAAGCATCTTACGCATGAGAACCAGATCAAATGTATCGATCATATCGTCTTCGTATAAATCTCCGTTTTTCCAGTTTACAAGCTCCGATTCGTTATTGAGGAGCCATTTCTGCATATTTACAATATCTGCAATGTTGAAAGAACCGTCATCGTTAACATCGCCTTTAATGTTTAATGCAGAAAACGTTCTTCCATATTTTTCAGCGTATTCCTGAGCGGTCGAGCCTGAATATCCATAGATGATTCCGTTATAAAAGCTCGAACGGTTATCGTTATCACGACCGTTGCATATAGTATATTTACTGTCGTATATTTCACAATCCGGATTCTTTATAGTTATTGATATCAGCTCAGAACAATTCTCAAAAGCGCCATATTCAATACTTGCAACGCTTTCCGGGAGCGTTATTGCGGTCAGGCTTATGCAATCACTAAATGAAGAACCTCCAATAGCTGTAACGCTATCCGGAATAGTTATAGAAGTCAGACTATGGCAGCCGGTAAATGCATCTGTGCCAATACTTGTAACACCGTCAGGAAGTGTTACGGATTTAAGGCTTTGGCAATCTTCAAATGTACGTTTCTCAATAGCTGTAATGCTTTTGGGAATGTTTGCAGAAGTCAGGCTCTTGCAGCCGCTGAATGCGCACCATTCAATACTTGTAACGCTATCCGGAATCGTTATTGAAGCCAGATTGTCGCAGTTAAAAAATGTACCGTTACTAATACTTGTAATGTTATTCGGAAGGATTATTGAAGTCATATTGCTGCAATCAGAAAATGCATGAATGCCAATGCTTGCAACACTATCCGGAATAGTCATGGAAGTAAGACCTGAACAGCCATAAAATGCGTGATCGGCGATTTCTGTAACGCTATCAGGAATAGTTATTGATGTCAGCGGATAACAATCATTAAATGCATAGCTTCCTATGCTTGTAACACTGTCGGGGATGGCGTATTCTTTATATGATGTTCTTATGGGATGACAAATTAATTGAGACTGCGCTTTGTCAAACAGAACACCGTTAATATCCGAATAATAGCTGTTATTTTCACTAACATTAATCTCTGATAAACTGCGGCATCCATTAAATACACCTGTGCCGATAGTCGTAACATTTTCCGGGATCGTTATTGATTTTAGACCGCAATAAGAAAACGCTTCATCGCCAATGCTTGTAACGCTATTTGGAATAGTTATTTCTTTAAGCTGAGAACAGTAATTGAATGCTTTCGTACCAATACTTGTAACACCATTTGGAATAGTTATTTCTCTCAGTTGAGAACAGTAATTGAATGCTTCTGCGCCGATACTTGTAACACTGTCCGGAATGGTTATTGCTCGCAGATTATTACAAGATGCAAATGCACCATCATTGATATTTATAACGCCGTCCGGAATTTTTACTGCTCTCAGATTGTAAAAGTATTCAAAAGCTTTAGCTCCGATACTTGTAACTTTTTTTCCGTCAATAACTGAGGGAATCTCAAGATATGTTGCTGATGACGAAGTAAAACCTCGGATTTCGATATTGCCGTCAGGCAGATCATAAAACCAAAACTCGCCGTTGTTGTTTGCATCGGATAAAATTTCAAATTTTTTGCCGTGTAATTCAGCGTATTCCTGAGCGGATGAATATATATAGCCGTATATCGTTACATCATCAGAAATTGGATCAGAGTAGTCAGGCGTATAAATTGTGCAATCAGGATTTTTTATGGTTATTGACTTCAGACTGGAACAATCAGAAAATGCTGTCATATCAATAATATCAACATTTTCCGGAATGATTATTGATGTAATCCCGGAACAGCCGGTAAAAGCTTCCCAACTAATACCCCTTACTTCTTTCCCGTCAATGGTTGATGGTATCTCGATATCTGTTGAAGATGAAGAGATATATTTTATTATTTCAACGCTATTCTCATCTCTTTCTTCATATTCAAGCTTTAAGCCATTTTCCGTTATGTATTCTTCAGCATTGGCTGTAAGTGTAATACTTCTTGAATGCTTTGACTGTATATTTTCTTCGAGAAGCACGAGCGGTGCAGATGCCATGCAGACAGCGGTAACGGCTGAGATAATGCGATTGGTAACTTTCATAATGCTTGCTCCTTTTAAATAAATTTTATTAATAATATTATACATTAAATCAAATTCGTTGTCAATAGTATTCAGAAAAAAGGCAAGGCAACAGCATTTAATTTTTATGTTAATTATAAAGATGACTCTGTCTCCTTTACAATGCCAACAACTTAAGCGGGGACTCGGTCCCCGTACCCCTGCCAAAGGGGATGTACATCCCCTTTGGCATCCCGATATTAATTATTTTCATTACCTCGTAAAGAGGCAATGAAAATAATTAGGGCAGAATGCCCAGACGAAAATACACCGTTCAGCAAGTAATTAAAGAAACAAAATCCACTTGATATACAAAAAATTAAATGCTGTTGCCCTGGAAAAAAGGGAAGCCAAAAAAGCTTCCCTTTGTTTTTTTACAGAGTATAGCCCTGACTTCTGAAATTATCGATGACATCGCCAAGTATTTCTGCATTTGTTGAAGAAACGGAATGAAGAAGAAGAATCTCTCCGCCGTGAGCAGAATCTTTGAGCTTTTTAAGTCCCATCGCCGGGTCGGGCTGACTGTCGGTTTTCCAGTCCACATAAGCAAAGCTCCAGAAGAGGGTTTTATATCCGCATTTCTGAACGGTTTCAAGAGCCGCTTCCGAGTACTCTCCGCAAGGACAGCGGAAATACTGCATCTGATATCCGTAGTTATTCATGACGTAATCATGAAGCGACATAATTTCTTTTTCTGCTTCGCTTTCAGAAAGAGTTGGCAGACTTGCATGAGTCATACCATGGTTTCCGAGAACATGACCTTCTTCGATCATTCGCTTTACAAGAGCAGTTTCCTTTTTGGCATAATCGCCTGTAAGGAAGAAAATAGCTTTAACGTTTTTTTCTTTAAGAGTATCAAGAATTTTTTCGGTGTAGCCGTTTTCATAGCCTTGGTCGAAAGTTATAATGATACGTTTATCGTCATCCGAAAGAGCGTAGGCATCAAGATCGCCGTATCGGCTGTTAAACGATAAAGCGTCTGTCGGACGATTGGCTGAATCAACGCTTGTTCCCTGTCCGAAGCCGATCTTGGTATTATCGGCACAGTAAACTGCAAAAGGCTGAACGCTTAAAGCAGTAAGAGTTATAGCCATAGCCGAAGCCGTTTTTCTCATAAGCTTTGTTTTTCCTTTTGAAAATTGCGGAGATCGCCTCCGCATATATATTATGGCTTGACATAACCTTATTATTTATAGAAAATTTTTCTAATAAAAAAACAGCAGTGAGTTAAACTGCTGTTTTGACCGTTATTATCAATATTTCAAATACGTTTCAGTCTTGTGCGAAAGAATCCATATTTAAGGAATCACTGATTAAATCGCGCCTGACGGCTCGGCACGCATCTTGCTTGCATATTTTTCTTCATCTTGCACAGAAATTTCTTGACAGGCGGACAACCTGCCTGCAAAATTTCTGTACAATCTGACAAAAAATCCGACTGCGCACCAGATTTAACCAGTGCTTCCTAAAAAATTATCAATTATTGAGATAGTATCTTACAAGAACCTGTAAAAGTTCATCACGGTCGATATGACGGATGATATTTCTTGCATTGTTATAAGTGGTTATGTAGGTCGGATCTTCCGACAAAATATAACCAACGATCTGATTGATAGGGTTATAGCCTTTCTGAGTAAGGGCGTCGTAAACGATAGTCAGATTCTTTTTAAGCTCTGCTTCCTTATCTTCGTTAACGGAAAAGGTCATAGTTTTATCAAACATTAAAAATCAGCCTCCTGACGGTAGAATACTTCGAGTGAAACGCAATTGAATCAAACAAGAAGCTTATAATAATTATACTATATATACTTGAATTTTGCAAGGGTATTGCGGTAAATTTCTGAAATTGACTATATTCGACATATTTTTTTGTGAATATTTACCAGACGCTGCATATTCGGAAAAGTGTGCAAGTGTGCATATTAAAGAATAACGCACACTTGCTTTTGCACGTTCCGCTGACTATTTTGCTGAACCTGCATCGCTTTTCATGCAATATCCCGTATTATAATAACCTGTATTCACAAGATATTGCACGCATCTTTTCGGCAAATTTTACCGATGACTACGTTAAAATTTCTTGAATTGCGATAGCAAGTCTGCAAAATTTTGACTTGTTCCCGATAAAATTTGTTCGAAAATCTCCGCACAAATCTTATGAAGACAGGTTCCAAAAAGGAATCATCCTGATTCGGGACAGCATTGCGCATCTTAACCGCAGCAGCCGGTTCTCTTTACGAAAGAGTTGCAGTCGGTACATTCGGGAACAGTCGGGTTATCCTCATGAGTGCCGATATTGATACAGTCAAGCGAGCAGTAATGCTCTGTAACGAGGTTGTGCTGGCACTGTGAAACAGTACATTTGATGTTATCATTTTTCTTTTTGTTATCCATAATAATAACTCCTTGTTTTTGATTTGGCACAATATCTGTCAGCTATTGTCCTGAAACAACATTTCAGAGCAGCAGCCGGCTTACGCCATGCGGCATATTACTGTAAACTTGAACAGCAGATTTGATGCCTGTTTTTATTATTGCATAACAAAGCAAAAATATACGTTTTAAAATAAAAAATTCTGTTGCAATTTTGCACAAAAAGACGTATACTATATCTAAGGGTTGGTGAGTGAATTTGATTTATCTACTTGAAGATGATGCCGGAATAAGAAGCTTTGTTATTTATGCGCTGAATAACTCCGGATTTGAAGCGGAAGGATTTGAAGCTCCGTCGGCATTTTATAAGGCTTTGGAAGAAAAAATTCCCGAACTGCTTCTGCTTGATATTATGCTTCCGGAAGAGGATGGAATCTCTGTTCTGAAGAAACTGCGCAGAAACGAAAAAACGAAAAAGCTTCCGATAATAATGCTCAGTGCAAGAGGTACGGAATCCGATAAAGTTTCAGGACTCGACAGCGGTGCTGACGATTACCTTGCAAAGCCTTTTGGTACTATGGAGCTTATTTCAAGGATAAAGGCTCTTTTACGCAGATCTTATTCTGAGAAAGAAAAAGCGAATGAATTTATTGCCGTTGGAGATCTGAAGATCTATCCGGAAAATCATGAAGTCTATTCCGGAAGCATTAAGGTCAGTATTACAAGAAAAGAATACGAACTGCTATTGTTTCTTGCGAAAAACAAGGGAAAGGTTTTTTCCCGTGACGAGCTTCTTCAGAAAATCTGGGACTATGATTTTTCCGGTGAAAGCCGGACTGTTGACGTTCATATAAGAACTCTGCGTCAAAAACTCGGAAGAGCGGGAGACGTTATTCAAACTGTTCGTGGAGTCGGCTATAAGGTTGAAAGCGAATCCGCCGTATCAGTTCATGACGTCATTCTTTCAGAATGAAAGGCATCCCCGAAATAAGAAAACGGAAATTGACCGAAAAGGCAGGTGAGGAAGGGTGACCAGAAAAATTATACAAAGCATTATACTTATTTCAACGGTATCGGTTTTATTTGCTTCTTTTATAGTTATGATTCTTATAAACAGATTTTTTTACAAAAAAATTGAAACAGAACTTCATTCAGAAGCTGAACTGATATCAAACGGAATAGAGTTTGGCGGAGCAGATTATCTTGAGAGAAATAATTTTAATGATATCCGTGTTCTCTGGATAGCTAAAGACGGAGAAATTCTTTTTGATTCGGAAAAAAGCGCAGCGGATTATGAGAATATTGCAGACAGCCAGGAGGTTGAAGAAGCCTTTGAAAAAGGGCGGAGCAGTTCTTCAAGAAAGCTTATAAATGTTTCTCAGACTGTACTTATTTACGCTATGCGGCTTGATGACGGTACTGTTATAAGAGTTTCTGATATTCATTTATCGTTTCTTGCTCAGCTTGCCGGAATTATCAAGCCGCTTCTGATGTTTCTTATTATAGCCGCTGCATTGTCAATTATGATAGCGGATAAGGTTTCAAGAAAAATTGTTCAGCCGATAAATAATATTGATCTTGATCATCCTAAGATCGAAGCAAATTATCCTGAGCTTGCACCGCTTCTGAATAAACTTCGTGTTCAGAATGGAAGAGTTAACCGTCAGATGGAAGAACTCCGGCAGAGCCGGGAACAATTCAGTCTTATAACTGAAAGTATGTCGGAAGGCATTATTATTGCCGATCAGAAGCTTGGCATTCTTGCAAGCAATTCCGGAGCATTGGCTCTTCTTGAGGCTGAACCTGTTAAAGAGGGGCAAAGTATTTATTCATTGAATAATTCCGAGATATTCCGCCGATGTATTCAGGATGCCGCAGGCGGAAGAAATTCTGAATGCGTTCTTAAAACCGGAAACGGTGACAGAGAGATTATAGCAAGTCCGGCTAAAATCGGAAATGTTGTAAATGGAATAGTTGTTATTATTATGGATGTTACTCAGAAGCAGGAACTTGAAAATATGCGCAAAGAGTTTACTTCAAACGTTTCTCATGAGCTTAAAACTCCTCTTACAACAATTTACGGTATATCGGATATGCTCGCAGGGGGATTGGTAAAGGCGGAGGATACTGCTCAGTTCGGTGAAAAAATCAAAAATGAAGCAAACCGCCTTATAACTTTGATAAACGATATCATGTCGCTTTCAAAGCTTGATGAAGCTGCTGGTTTTGAGCAGATGGAAGAGGTAGATATTTATGAGCTTGCAAGCGAAGTTCTGAGCCGACTTGAAAGAGCCGCTCTTGAGAAAAATATCAGTACAAAGCTTGTCGGCAAGCATATTATTTATTTTGGAAACAGAACCATTCTTGAAGAAATTATTTATAATCTTTGCGATAATGCCGTTAAATATAATTTTGAGGGCGGAAGGATCGAGGTTAAAATTTCACATATGCCTAAAACCGTTTTTATCACTGTTTCCGATACGGGAATGGGAATTCCGAGTCAGCATACAGACCGAATCTTCGAGCGCTTTTACCGTGTTGACAAGAGCCGTTCACGTAAGATAAACGGAACAGGCCTTGGACTTTCTATTGTCAAGCACGGGGCTATTTATCACGGCGGAACTGTTCGGGTAGAAAGTGTTGCCGGAAAAGGCTCTGTTTTTACTGTTGAACTTCCTATCAGGGCGGCAATGCCGACAACTTAAGCGGGGGACGCTGTCCCCCGTACCCCCAGCCAAAGGGTTATTCAACCCTTTGGAAACCCAGTATTAATTATTTCAAATACCATTGGTATTTGAAATAATTATGGCTATCGCCAAAAATTGAATACTTTTTTGTAGGAGTTCAAGGTACAAAATCTCTTAAGTTGTCAGCATTGTTGGGAGCCACCGCTTAAGTTGACGGCATTGATCAGAACGAAAGAAATTTTTACTTTTTTATTTTTTCATATTTAAGCTTCGTTGCAAGACCGCCTCTTATGTGACGTTCCTGCTTGTTGATTTCAAGTATATCCTTAACCTTGGCGTAAAGCTCCGGATCTTCTTTGCGAAGCCGTTCACTTACGTCTTTATGTACCGTACTTTTAGAAATTCCGAAAATTTTCGCTGCGGCACGGACAGTTGCTTTATGTTCAACGATGTACTGTCCGAGAATAACCGCTCTCTGGTTTGGCTGAGCCTTCAAAATAGTTCCCTCCTTTTTTCAGCGGTTCTTTCAATTATATGCTGAAAAAAGGGAAAAAGAACGAATTTACATAAGGCAGCCTCTAAAAACCTCTTCCGGGAAAAAACGGCTATGCACAGCTTTGCTGCGTCGATTCTTCTTCAGATCATTGAGGAGTATGCTATTGACAACCGGATTATTCATAAAATTATATGTATTCATGATGAACAACTTTCATACAACGATATCATGTATCTGCCCAAAAAAGAAACCCACGAGCCGTAGAATCATGCAAAACAGGAAATCCTACGATTCGTGGATATACGCCAATTCTTATACTTGCCGCTATTGCAAAATATCACTCATAATAACAGCTCGCATCAATACCTTTCATCCGACAAGCGCAGACAGTTTCCTGCCGCTCCAGACACCTATGATACAACCGATCATGCTCAATACAATGTAAATTCCGCCTGATAAAAAGGACTTGTTTTCCAGCAGTGTGATCGCTTCAAGGGAAAAAGTGGAAAAGGTTGTAAATCCTCCGCAGATACCCGTTTTCCAGAACAACACCGTATTCGTGGAAACATTATCTTTTCCGGCGGCAATGCCGACAATAAATCCTATCATGACAGCACCGATAATATTGGTTGTCAATGTCAATATGGGAAATTCAGTTTTGATTGGGATAAGGCTGATTGTATACCTTCCCATCGCTCCGATTGCTCCGCCAAGAGCTACAAATAAAAATTTCATATTTACCTCGAGTAATTTTGATTTAAGGCAACACTGCACAAAGATTGTGTTGCCTTAATTGTTATAGCCTATATTGTACTATACAGCACCTAAATCTTTTTATCGGCTTCTGTACCAAAACAAAGACCGCCTTTTTCTTTGTCCGATTTCATCTTTAATACTTTCTTCGCATAAGCAATGCACTGACGGAGCGTATTGTCCTTGTCACATCCTGCAAGCCGCAGTTTATGTGCATATGCAAGAATCTCCGAAAACTGCTCGCAGGGCTTTAAGCCCGCTTCGATCAGGTCTCTGCCCATGACATAGGGTCTTGCCATGATCTCCTGAAACTTCCGGTATCTCTGCATCAGAAATTCTTCCGAATCGTTACGCTGCGGAATCTTGCCGAGACTGTCGCAGATACTGAGCTGTATCAGGTCAAACGGCTCGACTGCGGAATCAAACAGCCTGTTGGTGGATTTCAACTTTGATCTTGCTCCTGCCATAATATTGGGAGTCATGTGCAGTTCTGTCATGTTCAGAACGTACTTGATCAGCTTCGTTTCCGTTGTGATGCGTGCAAGGAACTGCTCTGCCAGCGGCAGCCCTTCGGTTTCGTGACTGTAGGAGTGAATTACGCCATTTATTTCTGTTGTGCATACTGCCTTGCCGAAATCATGGCAGAGTGCGGACAGCATAAATCCCAGCGAATATTTCACGATACCCATTCGTTTCGCCGCCTCGTCCAGTACCATCATGGTATGCGTCCATGTATCGCCCTCCCGGTGATGCTCCTGATTTTGAGGAAGTCCTATGAGTGCTTTTAACTCCGGAAACCAGAAATCCAACTGGTTCATACGCTTCATTTGCTCGAAGAATACAGACGGTCTGTCCGATTTCAGCAGAGCCTTTTCCATTTCCAGCATAATGCGTTCGCCCGAAAGCGTAGATAGGTCGATATCACGGCACAATGCAACAGTTTCGGCTGTAATCGTGAAATCAAATCTTGCGGCAAACTGTGCGGTTCGTAGAACTCGCAAAGGGTCTTCTGCAAATGTCGCATCGTCAATGTGACGGAGTACCCCTTGCTGCAAATCTGCCTGTCCGCCGAAATGGTCGATGATCTCGCCTGTGAGGACGTTCTCCATCAGGGCGTTGATCGTGAAATCTCTCCGTCTTGCCGCCTCATAAGTCCCCATAAAAGGATCGGCAGTTATCTCAAAATCTTTGTGACCGGTACCGATCAGACGCTCCGTACGAGGAAGTGCGATATCTATGGAATATCCCTTTAAACCGTAAATTCCGAAACTCTTGCCAATCTGGATACATTCGCCGACAGAATCCAGAATATCTTCCAACTGCGTTGGCGTGATACCGTGAATCTCAATGTCAATATCCTTATTTTCACGCATTAAAATCCTGTCACGGACAAAGCCGCCTACAAAGTAGACTGCTCCGCCCAGTTCTGCTGTCTTTTGTGCGATAAGCTTGGCAATTTCTGTATCTGTCATGATTTCACCGGCCTTTCATGTCTGTTATCTGCTGCATTTTTTCAGGCTTTGCAACTGTGTGTTGCTGCTTTTTTTCTTGTTTGGCAAAAAATACCGATCAGGTTTTAGTGTTTATAGTATAACATAAACATCATGCAAAATCAAGAGAATTATTTCTTAAACCCGGGGTGACAGTATTTACTTTTATTATGTTTATTAAGCAGACTTTGTTTCTGTGATCTCTTGTTGAACGGAGTTATTTCCGTCTGAGCATTCTGTCCTAATAAATTCTAATCCCTTATTGAGATTAGAATTTATTAATACTGGGTTTCCAAAGGGTGACTCTCCACAGTGTGGGGAGATGTCGGCTTGCTGACAGAGGGGACGGGGGCTTGTTAGGCGGGTACTCCCCTTTATAACTAACTTAAAAAAGTAAATGCTATTGCCATGCACTTAAATTTGATATAAGAACGGTCAGATAATAAAAAATACTGAACAGTCTTTTTAAGCCTGTTCAGCATCTCAAATTTTTGCATCATTCAGCGTTTTCAATAAATTTAATCAGCTTTTCCACATCATCAAAGTCATCATAATCGCCTTTGATGCCGTCACGATGGTATACAATACCTGACCGCTCATTTCTTTCAAGGCAATCAAGCAGACGTTCTATCCCGTATCGGCGGGCAAATTCGCTGAACGCTTTCGGCTTGATTTTTTCAAGCATAAATTTTCCGCAATTCTCCGAACATTCAAAGCAATATTCAAGTCCTTTTTCCATGCTGCATTTTCTGTTCATGCACCAATCCTTATCGGGACATTCATTGCTCTGACAGCCGTTGCAGGTCTCGTTCTGACCGCACAGACAACAGGCAAGTCCGCATCTTGCAATTCCAAGCTCTCTTTTCATTTATTATTCCTCCTGATCGGATGTCTTATAACAGTTTTCAAGTTTTCAGCAGCACATCTCCGAGGATCGGAAAGATATATCTCATGGTGAAAACGAGTATCCGAAATATCCTCGGTATATCCGCTTTTTTCGGCAAATTCACGTATTTTTGCAATACTCTCCGGCTCGTTGTCATATGTTCCCTTGTGCATGATCTGAACGCAAAGTCCTTCAGTCATTGTTATCAGCCTTGCTTTTGACAGATCAAGCTCACGCTTTTTCTTTGCAAGAGCATTTCTTGCATTTTCAAAGACCTTTTCTGTTACAAATTCCGGCTGACGTATCATGGATGTCCAACAAAACCGGTTCTTATCTGTGATATTTGTGCCGTCAAATTTTGCATCATCCACATACCAGAGTCCCTCCAACGGCGGAACAACGTACTCAAAATATTCCTCCGGCTGAGTGCCGCTCATTTTTGACATTTTAATAGTGAAAGACAGCCCATACAGAATTTCAAGAGCCTCCTTATATTCATTGCTGGTATTGGGATCGCCCTTTCCGTCAATTGCAATGAAGATCATCTCAGGAATTTCAATGATCGACGGCTTTGTTTTGGGCTGGTATAAATCTTTATATTCCTTTTTATAATCAAATTTTTCCATTATTTTTCCTCTCTGCGATAGATGAAATTTACAAAGTCAAAATATTCCATATAAGGTTTTGTCAATTGATAATTCCACGAATAAATTAGAGTTGGAACAATCTCCAGCAAGAGTTCGTTATTCAAATCAGAATAAGCTTTGTATGAGCCGTAGAAATACTTCTTGAATGCATGAATAAAAAAATCATTTTTACTTTCAAGTGGCTTTCCGATACATTGACAAGTTCCCTCTATTGAGAAATTTTTATGACAGACTGCCACATTTGGATTCTCTGAAATTTGTCTGTATTTCAAATACGTTTTATCTGTTTGACAATAAAATCTGCCGTCTATCACAATCATACTCATGGGACGTGACGTCACACGATCTGCTGAACAGGTGGATAAAGTCATTATGCCGTGTGTACCTATTTTCTTCCATAAATCAGGCAAATGTAAAGAAAAATCAGCATTTCGGCTCTGATATTCATTTTTAAGATTGTGTAAACGTTTTATCCCGTTCTTATCCCACGTCAGAGTTTTTTTCAGCCATTCACACGGAAACTCTTTGCAAAGACCACAAAACTTTACGTCATGCTTACGACAGCAATCGCGTATTTTACAACTGCCTTCCCATAATTTCACGCATTTTCCATCACTTTGATTACAGCCGCTGCATTCGTTTCTTTGAAAATATTTACACTCTGTACAATTTCCGCCGCAAGGGACAACATTACTAAAATCAATCATGTTCCACTCACTTTAATCCGATATAAATATGTATCTCCGCATTTTCAGCATCAGCGTTCTGATACTCCTCAAAATCGCAGACAAAGGAGCGTTCAAGATTCATCTTCCAAAGCTCTGTCCAGAACTGCTGAACGGCAGTAACCATATGACCCTTTACAACAAATTTCGCATATTTTCCGGCAGGGATTTTTCGCAGTTCAAAATTCTCGGGAATATCTCCACTGCTTACTTCACAGGCTGTAATGACCGTATAATCGGCTTTTTCGTCATCGGCATAGTCTGTGTAAATTCCAAGAGCCTTATCATTGATTCTGTTTTTCAGCGTAAAGCAGCCTTCGGGGGAGTAGAGTTTCTGCCAGAGTCCGCCGATTATCTTTCCCATGTCGGGAGAAGCGTTATTTGTTCTTGCAGAAAATCCTGCGACGGTCTTTTCCTCTAAATTTACAATTTCATAATTCATGGTAGTACCTCATTTCAAATTTGATGATCTGAGTATACCATACCAAATGTGACAACTGTATGTCATGTTTCATTGGTATTAAAAATAAATTTCATTGAAACATAATTAGCAGCATTTTCAGAAAATCCAAGCTTTTGATAAAGCGGGTATCCTTCCTTTGTTGCTTTAAGTTCAATAAGATCCAGTCTGTGGTTTTTAGCAAATTCCATAAGCATTTTCAAAAGATTATATGCAATGCCTTGTCTGCGATACTCTTCCAAAGTATATACGCTAAATATTTCTCCGATTCTTCCTGTTGTAAAACGTGGATTACAAGGTTTTTCAATTATAAGCAAAAATGCTGTTGAAACTATCTTATCACCGTAAAATGCTCCAAATACAAATAAATCTCTGTTAAGATGATTTTCAAAGTATTTTGGAAGATTATCTTTGACTGAATTAAAGCTTTCTTCTGATGTTGATTGAAAATCTTCCCGTAAATATTTAAGTCTCATATCAACAATATCATTTATCCGATCTTTATTAATCACACGGTATTCCAAATTAATCATCCTTTAATATTTTTCCGAAATTCTTTTTACCAGCTCACGAAATTCATTGCAATACTCTTTCGGCGAAAGTATTTCCGCCTTATCTCCGAACGACAGAATATAACTGTAAAACGACGGAATATCAGACCATGTAAAAGTAAGCAGAATATCTCCGTTTTCGTCAAATCGAGGAAGTTCTGTGCCAAATTCGTCTATAATGCGCCATTTCAGGGATTTGTCAAATTTGACTGTCGCTTCAATTTCTCCTTTGGTATGACGAAGCTTGTCGCAGGTATATTCGGGAACTTCACGCATTTCGCACGGTTTATCCGTACATTCAAGATCGGTAAGACGAGTGAGTTTGAACATCCGGTAATCGTTTCGCAGAACGCAGTATCCCCACACATACCAGCTTGACCATTGAAAAATTAAATGGTACGGCTCGATCTCCCGGATAGTTTCACCCGTGGGAGAAAAATAGGTGAATCTGATTTTCAGGCGACCGTCTATTGCGTTTTTAATCAGCTCTATCTTATCCGAAACAGCAGCTTTGTCCCATGAAGAAAGGTCGATGATGATTTGATTCCCCATATTTATCGTATCGGGATTTTCTGCCGAAAGCTTGCTCATAAGCTGACGGTAACGCTTGGTATCGCTTACGCTGTCGAGACTTTTCAAGCCTGCAAGAATCGCTTTCATGTCGTCATTGGAAAGGAGCGTACGATCCAGTCTAAATCCATCCATAACGGAGATTCCGCCTCCTTGCCCCTGAAATGTGACAATGGGAATCCCGGCTTTGTTGATTTCCTCGATATCACGGATAACGGTGCGGCGTGAAACTTCAAATTTTTCGGCAAGCTCTGATGCCGTCACTTTTTCCCTTTGAAGAAGAATGGAAAGGATTCCGATAACACGGTCAATTTTCATATATTACACCTTGATTTTATAGAAGTATTGAATTTCACGAAGCGGTTTTCCGCCGATAGTATCATCAATGAATTTATCGGTTTTTACAAAGCCGTTTTTTTCGTAAAATTTTATTGCAGGGTAGTTCTCCTCCAATACCCATAGAAATATTTCGTTATATCCTAATTTCTTTAATTCGGCGATTGCGGCATGAAGCAGATTAGTTCCATATCCTTTTCCGATGTACTGCGGCAAAAGATAAATAGAAATAATTTCTCCCATTCCCTGAAATTCGGAGAAACGGGATTTGCAGAAACTTGAAGTTCCGATAATTTCATTATTTTCAAGCATTATCAGCGTTTTTCTGCCGTTTTTGTCCAGATTTGAAGCCCATTTTCCTGTAGAGATACTATCAAGAAAACTTTGCGGAATAATATTTTTATAAGCATATTTCCAGCTTTCCTCGTATACACGGCTGATTGCAAATTTATTGTCATATCGTGTCATAATTCTTATTGTCATATTGTATCAACTCCCATTTTTCAAACTCATAATAACATATATTTTATAAAAAATCAAGCATTTCCAATCATGAAAAAACGGAATCTGAAGCGACCTCAGATCCCGTTCTCTTTTGATACAACCGTGTGTACTTTACTTTTAGAAATTCCGAAAATTTTTGCTGCGGCACGAACAGTTGCCTTGTGTTCAACGATGCACTGTCCGAGAATAACCGCCCTTTGGTTTGGCTGAGTCTTCAAAATAGTTCTCCACCTTTTTCGGAGGTTCTTTCAATTATATGCCGAAAAGGGGGAATAAGAACGAAATTACTTAAAAATAAACCTTGCATATATTCCAGAAATAGTATATAATAATGTATAGTGATTTTATCTTTAAAGGAGATCTGCTAAATGATTTATAACAATATCCTTGAAGCAATAGGACATACTCCGATGATACGGCTTAATAAGATGATAAAAAATGGAAGTGCGGAGGTTCTTGTAAAATTTGAAGGATTAAACGTCGGCGGTTCGATAAAAACCAGAACAGCCTACAACATGATATGTCATGCCGAAAAAGAAGGACTTATCGGTGAGAATACGATAATTGTTGAGCCTACAAGCGGAAATCAAGGGATAGGTCTTGCGCTTGTGGGAGCTGTAAAGGGCTATAAAACGATAATTATTATGCCCGATTCCGTGAGCGAGGAAAGAAGAAAGCTTGTTACTCATTACGGAGCTGAAGTTAAGCTCGTTCATGATGACGGCGATATCGGAAAGTGTATTGAAGAATGTCTTTCAACCGCTCTGAAAATGGCGGAAGAAGACGAGAATGTGTTTGTTCCGCAGCAGTTTGCAAACCCCAATAATACGGGCGCTCATAAATACCATACTGCGCTTGAGATCCTTGAACAAACTGCCGGAAAAATAGACGGTTTCTGTTCCGGAATAGGAACAGGCGGAACGATAACAGGAATCGGAGAAGCTCTTCGTGCGCAGTATCCTGATATAGAGATATGGGCAGTTGAACCGGAAAATGCTGCTATTCTTGCCGGAGGTACTATCGGAACTCATCTTCAGATGGGAATAGGGGACGGAATTATTCCGGATATACTTAACACGGAAATTTATAATAACATTTATATTGTGTCGGATGAAGAAGCTATTCAGACTGCAAAGGATCTTGCTTCAAAAGAGGGTATAATGTGCGGAATTTCAAGCGGAACTAATGTTGCAGCGGCTTTGAAACTGGCAGAAAAGCTCGGAGAGGGAAAAACTGTTGTAACTATTCTTCCCGATACGGCAGAGAGATATTTTTCAACTCCGCTGTTTTAGGTCAAGGCATAATATTGAAAAAATGGTGAACCAAAAGAATGGCGTTCATAAAAAAATTTTCGCCATAGCACATATGATTTTCAGTCAAAAGTGATATGGCGTTTTTTTATTGACAATGCAACATCTTTGATGTATAATTATTATCAAGATAAATCGGAATTTGTAGAAATGGAGAGATAAGATGAAAAAGTATTTATTACCAATTGCAATGCTGGCAATATTTGAAACTGTGGCAATTACGCTTTGGCTGACAAAGGATAATTTGTTTTATTTGTTTAACTTCAGTTATATTGGTATTGCTATTGCATTGGGAATTTTCTTATTTATTAAAAAATACAAAAATGCCCGACGTGTCACGCAGTTACTTGTGGGTATTTATATGTTGGTTTACTTGGGACTTATCAGCAATGAAAATATGCAGATTGAAGGTTTTTGGTATTATCTTTTTACGGGTGTATTTGAAGCTGCGACCATTCATTATGCAGTTGCAAAAATTTTTGGGCCATTACTTTTTGGAAGAGG
The DNA here is from genome assembly GCA_017462565.1 of Ruminococcus sp. Lineage (GTDB taxonomy): Bacteria > Bacillota > Clostridia > Oscillospirales > Ruminococcaceae > Ruminococcus. Next base: position 117,135 of record JAFTQW010000040.1, on the reverse strand, counting down.
ATGGTGTGGTTATGCCTGTTGGACAGCAATGGTGCTTGATTTTCTTCCTTATAAAGTTCCTAAAGCACCAAGAAAAAAGATTGGTTGGATAAGATATCTTGTATTCGCAGTTTCACTTATATTTGTTTCAGCTCTGTTTCTTGCGCATGTTGGTAACATTGAAAAAATTATGTTTTGGGCGTTTATCATAGGAAACGTATTATACTATACTGTTGGAATAATATTGGCTTTTGCCTTTAAGGATAACCGTGCGTTCTGCAAATACATATGCCCGATTACAGTATTTTTGAAGCCAATGAGTTATTTCTCATTGCTGCGGATAAAATGTGATAAAAACAAATGTGTTTCCTGTGGCAAATGCAAAAGGGTATGTCCTATGAATGTAGACGTTACAGATAATTCCCGAAAACGACAGAACGGTACGGAATGCATTCTTTGCTTTGAGTGTGTAAAGAATTGTCCGAAAGATGCACTATAAATTCTGATTTATGCAAGTAATCGAATATTAATAATAAGCCCCGAAGCAGTTATCAATAATTGCTTCGGGGCTTAAACTTCTTTATGAGTATCGACCTAAAGTTCGTCTTTTTTATTCCTGTAACATTTTCCATAATTCCAATGCTGAAGCTTCATTAATTCCGGCAGCTTTCGCAAGTTCTTCCGGAGAAGCTTTTTTCAGATTTTCCTTAGTCTTAAACGTTGTCATAAGCTTTGCAGCTTTCTTTTCTCCGATGCCCTTTATCTTTAAAAGTTCCGAGCTGTATGCCCGTTTCTTGTGCTTTGAGTGCATATAGCTTACTGAATAGCGGTGCACTTCATCCTGAATCCTCGTAACAAGATTAAATGCCGATTTAAGGCTGTTTATCTGAATTTCATGTCCCTGAGCCGCAATTGCACGGGTGCGGTGTTTATTGTCCTTGACCATGCCGAAAAGGGGAATGTTCAGCCCGAGTTCGCTCATAACTTCCTGAACTGCATGAACGTGTCCCTTGCCGCCGTCGAGGAGTATAAGATCGGGAGTTCGAGTGAAATATTCATCGCCCTCACCGGTTTTTATGTGCATAAGCCGGCGGCGGAGAACTTCCTGCATACTGCCGTAATCGTTCTGATAAGCAACCTCTTTGATAGTGAAACGCTTGTAAGCTTTTTTCAGCGGCTGACCGTCCTCGAAAACTACCATTCCTGCAACCATTGATTCGGATGACAAATTTGATATATCATACGCTTCAATATATTTCGGAGGCTTTGCAAGTCCGAGACTTTTTCCAAGCTGTTCAAGAGCGATGACTTCTTTTGCAGTTCGATTATTTTTCAGAGCTGCGTATTCAGCGCTGTTATTTTTCGCAAGCCTTAAAAGTTCAAGCTGCTTGCCCTTCTGCGGAATATGAAGGTTGATTTTGTGGGAAGAATTATGCTCCATAAGCTCGGTTATAAGTTCCGAATCATCGGGAATATGGTCAAGTATGATGTTTTTGGGGATATCATTTCTGTCGTAGTAAAACTGCATCATGAAAATACTGAGAACATCCTCTCCGCCGTCCGGCTTTTCAAACTCAAAAACGGCTTTGTCGTAGAGTCGGCTTTCACGGTACATGAGAACAGAAATGAATATCTCGCTGTATATCTCGGCAATTCCGATAACGTCAGCGAAGTCGATACCGCTGTTGATGATTTTCTGTTTTTCCGAAGCTTTTTTTACTGCGGCTATTCGGTCACGGAGCATAGCCGCCTTTTCAAAATCGAGGTTTTCCGCCGCTGCGTTCATTTCCTCTTCCATTCGCTCAACGGACTGAGCGCTTCCGCTTTTTATAAAGCTGACCGCCTCTGAAACGGCATTCCGGTAAGCTTCAGCGCTTATTTTTCCACGGCAGAGTCCCATGCAGGTTTTGATATGATAGTTAAGGCAAGGACGGCTTTTCCCGAAATCCTGCGGAAAATTTTTTCGGCAGGTCGGAAGCATGAAAACACGGTTAGCTTCATTTACGGTTTCTCTGGTTATAAAACCGCTCGTATACGGTCCGAGATATTTTCCCGGTTCAGCAGTATTTTTTTCATTCGTTATACGAGGATATTCTTCGTCCGATATCCTGATATAGTGATAACCCTTATCGTCTTTGAGGAGAATATTATACTTAGGCTTATGCTGTTTTATAAGACTGCATTCGAGCAGGAGTGCTTCATACTCGCTGTCTGTTACTATAAAATCATAATCGTAAACGTTTGAAACCATTGCTGCGACTTTTGGCGTATGATCTGGATTTTCACGAAAATAGCTTGTTACACGATTGCGGAGATTTTTGGCTTTTCCGATATAGATTATTGCGCTTTCACGGTTCTTCATTATATAAACTCCCGGCGAAAGCGTGAGCTTTGCAGTTTTTTCACGGAGATAGGGAAGTCTTGGATTCATGATTCACCTCGTTATTGGCGGTTGAAGTAGTCTATTCCGCCGCTTGGCAGGAAATACGTTCTGATATATCCGTCTGTGGAAAGAACGACGAATTCATTGGTGCTTTCGAGATAGTAAATACCGTCGCCGTCCTCGGCTTCTGTTTTATATAATGCGTCGGGATTATTTATAACATCGCTTGCGCCTTTTTCGTATTCATATGCTGTTTCATATCCGAAATCATCGGAAAATTCTCCGCCGTGCTTTTCAAAGTGCTGGTTGAGGAGCTTTTCATTCCGGAAGTGATATTCAACATAGGAGCTGTCATAAGATGTCGTTTCTTCGGTCTGGATTTCCGTAGGTTCGGTCGATTCTTTTGTATGGGCGTACGTTGTTTTCTGTTCTGTAGAGTCAGCTTCGGAAGAAGCTGCGCCTTCTGTTGTTTCGCTTGCATAGCTTGACGAAGTTTCAGTACGGGATGAAATTTTATCATCATCATTTTCCGGAAAAAGATTGATTCCCGCAATTGCAAGAATAGCCGCAATTAAAGCTATAACAGCCGTTAAGACTATATTTTTGTTTTTCATATTTTACTCCTAATGAAAACAGCGCCGTTTCAGACGCTGTTTTCTGATATTATTCTAAATTTGCTGTGCTGATAAATTTTTCAAGGAAGCTCTGAACGGAATTTTTTCCCGTAAGTCTGCTTGAGGCAAGAAGCATACCCGTATATTTGCCGTCGTTGAAAATATAGCAGTTTTCGTTTTCTCCTGCAACAATCTGATAGGTAAAATCAGTACCGTCGCTGCAATGATAAACAGCAGTAAAGAGCGGTTCATCAAGAGTCGGATCTGCATTTATATCAATTCCGGAGAGGATGACAGTTGTGAATGAAGAATAGAAATTCTGGAAAGCAGTTGAAACGTTCATGATATTCATATCGAATTCAGCGCCGTTGAAAGTTCCCTTGCTTTCATTCGTATCAACAGTGATATTGTATTCTTTTCCGCCGAAAGTGAGATCCAGACCGGTTATTTCGTACATTGACGGATTATAAACAGTATCGGCTAAAAAGTCAAACGGAGTTTTGTCAGCGAAGCTAAGATCGGCTGTATAATAAGCTTCAACCTGATTATCGTCTCCGATAAGAACGTTTGTATAGGTTCCGCCGTTATATGCGCTTCCTATGGTTATTACACGTTCTGTTCCGTCGAGTCCTTTTATGGTAATTTCTGCATACGGATCATCGAAACCGTATTTTGAAAGATCTTCAAGATTTTCATCGAGCATCTGCTCAGCCTCAAGTCTTGTCATGCTGTTGACCATAGAGGTTACTGCTGTATTATCAAACGTAAGTCCTGAATATTCTTCCGGAAGACTCCAGCTGTATGCTTCCGGATCATATTTAAGCTCGCAGGTTATCTCGCCGTTTTTCTTTATAATGATCTCTGAAATTTCGTAATCGTCATACGGAACAAGATCTTTTGCTTTAAGCATAAGGCGGTCTGTACTGAATTCGCTGCCGTAAAGAGAGCTTACTGCATATATCTGGGATTTATCTCCGACTGAAACATAGTAATAATCGGACGTGGGCGAAACGTTTCCTATGTGAAGAGTGTAGCTCTGACCGCCGCCGCTGAGTATGATAGTGGTTGCATTTGCATCATCCAGACCGTAATCCGCTTTATTTCCGCTGTAGCTTGTTTCTGCCGTAAGCTCGCCGGCGTAAGTGCAGAGAAGATTGATATAGTCCTGATCGAGAGCAAAATCATCTCCGCTTGTAAGCTGCCACTGCGAATCAATAAGCTCGGCAGTATATTCGCCTTCGGAGGATATAAAATCGATTTTATTAATGCTTTCCACATCAAAGTTAAAAAGATTAAGATCTGCTATCTGTTCCTGATACTGTTTCGTTTCGTCATCCTTTTTATTCTTAACTGCGAGATATGCTCCGACTGATCCTCCTGCCGCAGCCAGCAGAACAACTAATGCGATAACATTTTTTTTCATTATGCGTGTCTCCTTTTAAGCCATACCGCAACGCCTATAACTGCGACAGCAAGCGGGATTATAACAGTTAATGCAATAGCGGTTGTTGCTTCGTTTGCATCTTTGAAAGTCATGGAATCTACGGCGGTTACTTTATTTCCGATACCGATCTCATCTTCGATTGTGTAGAGCCATGTATTTGAGAAAAGCGTGAGCGTTCCTGTTCCGTTTACCGACGGAGCAACTTCATCGGAGTCTATCATGTCTGTTGAACCGATAGCGATAACCTTTCCTCCGGTGAGCTTATTATAGGAATAATATCCGAATGCAAGCTCGATGCCGCTCAGTTCGTTATCGGCTTCAAGAACGGTTGTGTCGTCTCCGCCCATTGAACGGCTGACAGTTGAATAAGTTCCGTCCGTCGATGAAGGAGTATTTTCAATGATAGGCGATATTTCAACGTTTCCGGCATTTGCGAATGAGCTTTCCGGAATTTCGGTAAGGCTTCTTGCGTTTGAGATTCCTGCCGTATAGCCTCCTTGCTCAACAAGGTTAATGATATCCGTTGTCAGATCCTCTGTGAAATCGTCTGTGGTCGGAACGTATTGAATACGCATGAAATTATCGCTTTGCTCTGCGTCTCTGTTCTGGAGCTTGTTGGCAGGAGCTGTTTCCGTAACGTAATTGTAATCGATAAGAATTCCGAATTTATCGAGAATTTTTTCGATATTCAGAAAACGTCCCTCCGTTTCGCACGGAGCGAGGAGAAATGAAGCAGAGCCTCCGTTTTCGAGATAAGCGTCAAGAAGTTCGGCTTCATGGTCTGTGATATCGCTCTGAGGGCCGGCAAGATAGACTATCTTTGCGTTTTCCGGCATGGAGGAAGCCTCGTCAAGGTTCAGTTCCTGAACGTCATAGTTCTGACTTTTGAGCTGATCAGCATATATTTTGTAGCTGTCATCGATGGATTTTTCGCCGTGTCCTGTAAGAAAATAAACAGTAGGGAGAGAACCGCTGGTGCAGATTTTAATTGCTCCGGCGATAAGATCTTCTCCGGCATATTCGTTCATTTCATTCTGGAAGATAAGGGTATGGCTGACTTTTTTTATAACGTCTCCGGATTTAACGAAAACATCTCCGGTGCTTATACTGAGAATACCGGTCGGGTCAAGCGATTCTGCTGTAACCGGATCGCTGTTCGGATCAAAGCATATGAGCTTGATGTTATCACGTTCTTCAAGCTGTGTAAGCGTATGATAAAGAGGGAGATACTCCGGTACTTGCTGAAGATAGCGGAGCTGTGATGTGAAATAGATCTCGATCTCTTTATCGGAAGTACTGTCGAGAAGCTCGGCAGTTTTCTGATTAAGAGTATATTTTCCTGCCGGAGTCATATCATAAACTTTGTCGTAATAAGCAATAATAAGGTTTATCGGCACAAAGATGAGAAGAACTACCAGTGCAACGACGATGGCGATAGGTCCGGATAAATTGAATTTACGTTTCTGCATAAAAGCTTACCCCCTGTTCCAGCGTCTTTTTTCAATAGAGATATATGTCCATGAAAGAAGAACCAAAATTGCCGAGATGAAAAATACGAGATCGGAAAGGCGTATGAAGCCCTGTGAAAAATAATAGAATCTTGACTGTGCCGCAAACGCCAGAAGCACCGACTGGAGCTTCGGGAACTGAGAGATAAACGCTGTATAAGCGAAATCATCGAGGAAAAGGAATACAAACATTACTATTTCACCGATTATAGCGGCTATGATCGAGCTTTCAGTGAACGAAGAAATGAGCATTCCCAGTGCAATAAACATTGTTCCCCAGAAGAAAAATCCGATATATGCGCAGATAAGCTGGCTTATAACGACAGTTCCGTAGTGGGCAGTAATGATAGGGAAGATAAGAGAGCCTGCCATCATGAAGAGGAAAACAGTTACGTTTGCAAGAAATTTTCCGATAACTATTTTAATAACGCTTATCGGAGAAGTCATAAGCAGCACTTCCGTACCGAATTTTCTTTCATCCGCAAATGTTCGCATAGTTATAATAGGAATAAGGAACATGAAGAAGAAAATGATATCATAAAAAATTCCCGTGAATGAGAACTCAACGGTGCTTCCGGATTCAAGTCCGCCGATCTGGTTAGCGAAAATATAAGTAAAAAGAAGCATGAATAATGCAGCCAGAGCATAGGCAAAGGGCGTAAAGAAGAACGACTGCAAGTCCTTTTTGTAAACAGAAAACATTTAATTATCCTCCTTTTCGCCGCTTTTCTCGTCATTTTCTGATGAAGCTGAGCTTTTTTCTTCGGGCACGATCTCATCAAGAAGATCGGTGAGCTTTGTTTTTTGAACAGGACGGTTGATAAGCTCGATAAATACGTTTTCAAGATTAGGCTTGTCCGTATAGATCTCCATTATGCGCACATGATTTTTAATCAGCTCGTTCATAAGGGAATCCTGAATAGTCTCGGCGTCGCCCTCAAGCTGAACGCTGAACGAGAATATATCGTTTCCTTCATCATCAATGGAAAGAAGCTCTTTAACGCCTTCGGCAGTTTCGATAATAGAGGCAGCCTTGCTTTTTGAACCCTTTACCTTAATGTTGAGAACGAGAGCAGAGCTGTATGATCTTTCAAGGTTTTCGATAGTGTCGATCGCTCTTATATCGCCCTTATTAATGATAATTACTCTGTCGCAGACCTCGCTTACCTCACTGAGGATATGTGAGCTGAATATAACTGTGTGGTCTTTTTTCAGATCCTTGATAATTTTTCTGACTTCGATGACCTGATTCGGGTCAAGACCTACAGTCGGTTCGTCGAGAATGATGAATTTAGGATTTCCAAGCAGCGCCTGAGCAAATCCGACACGCTGTTTATAGCCCTTTGAAAGGTTGCGTATAAGCTTGCCCTTAACGTCTGTAATGCCGAGAAGAGTCATAACACGCTTGATCTCATCCTTTTTTTCACCGGCAGGAATTTTTTTGAGTCCGGCACAGAACGAGAGATATTCGCTTACCTTCATATCGGGATAAACCGGAGGTATTTCCGGCAGGTAGCCGATATTTTTCTTTGCCTTTACAGGTTCTTTTGTGATATCCGTTCCGAAGATGGAAACGCTTCCGCCGGACATAGGCAGAAATCCGGCGATCATGTTCATAGTTGTGGATTTTCCGGCGCCGTTCGGCCCGAGAAAACCAAGAATCTCATTGTCGTTGATAGTAAAGCTGATATTATTTACGGCTTTGTTTTTTCCGTAATATTTTGTTAGATTTTCAATCGTAATCATGAGTTTCTCCTTTCTATCAGAAATATATAATTATACATTATAGTAACATACTATTTTATTATCTCAAATTTTTATGAATTCAAAATTAACAAACAGTTAACAAAATGTTAATTCAGAAAAAACGTGATATAGGTGAATGGTACTATTTATAAAATTACTGCTAAATATTATACTAAATATGTGTAAAATTTGTGAAAGATTATTGTAAAGCGGATGAATGTTTTTAAATAAAACGTATATTTTAACATATACATTTTAAATTAATAAACAACCGGTTTTTGCTGTTTGAACAATAGACAAAGTACACAAAAAAGATCTTCTGATTGTGTGCATTGCAACAAAATGTTCCAGACAAAAAAAAGAAAATAGTCTAAACTGTTGACATGGGCTGAAATGTGGACTATAATTAACTTGAAAATAGTTTGAGATGTGGGCGAGTTATATCCGCTTGCAGTGTACGAGGTATTTTCGTATGATTTTTCCGTCGGAATAACCCTCGGAAAATCAATACTCATTTTCAAACCACTATAAATTTATATTATTATTATGAGAGGGGTAAAACTTATGATAAGCAAAAAGAATAAGGCTCTCGTTGCAGGAATTCTTGCAGCAGCTACTTCTGTTTCAGCTGTTCTCCCTGCTATGGGTTCAGCAGCTAATGAGTATGCTTCTGAGAACGGTGCTAACGAAAGCTATGCATCAATGTTTGAATCGCTTTATGCTGACGTTATGACAAACGGTCAGGAAAACGGCTACCTGAGCAGCCAGACAAACGGCGATTCGTTCGGTATTCCTTACCATTCGATTGAAACACTCTGTATCGAGGCTCCTGACTACGGTCACGAAACAACATCAGAAGCTATGTCTTACATCACTTGGATTGCAGCTATGCACGATGTACTCGTTAAAGAGGGAAAGATCGAAGGCTCTAACGACCTCAAGAAGGCTTGGAACACTCTTGAAGCTATCATTCCTGGCTGGTCTAAGGCTGCCGGCAGATCTGATATCCAATACAATACTATCTGGACAAAGCAGAGCAGACTTAAGGCTGATACGGCTTATGAAAAGGATACGCCGCAGGAGTATCCAACAAGCAATGCCGGCGTAGACGCTATCAATCCACTGTTTGACGTATATAAGTCAGCATACAGCAGTGATAACGGTTACTATCTTATGCACTGGCTTGCCGACGTTGACGACTGGTATGGTTTCGGCGGAGGAAACGGCAAATTCACATTTATCAACACATTCCAGAGAGGCGAGCAGGAATCCTGTTTTGAAACTGTTCCGCATCCTTGTCTTGAGGAACTTAAATATGGTAATAACCGTGACGGTATCAAGGGTATCTTTAACGGCGTAGGCAATGTTTCTCCTCAGTATGCATTTACAAATGCTCCTGATGCTGAAGACCGTGCTATTCAGGCTGTTTACTTTGCAAACACATGGAAAGTTGACACAGGCGATCTTTCTGCTCTTGCCGGTAAGATGGGTGACCAGTGCCGTAACGATATGTTTGATAAGTATTATCATAAGATCGGCTGTCAGGATATCATGTCTTCAGGCAGCGCAGGCACAGACAGCCAGCACTACCTCATGTCATGGTATACATCATGGGGCGGAGCTCTTGGCAATTACGACTGGGCTTGGCAGATCGGATGCTCACACTCGCATCAGTTCTATCAGAACCCGCTTGCTGCTTATGCTCTTATTACAGACAGCAAGATCAATGCAGGTATGAAGGCTGATAACGCACAGGCTACATCTGACTATAAGGAATCTCTTAAGAGACAGATCGAAATGTATCTCTGGCTCCAGTCTGTTGAAGGTCCTTTCGCAGGCGGATGTACAAACTCTTACAGAGGACGTTACGAGAAGTATCCGGATGGATACCCGACATTCTATGATATGGTTTATGTTCCGCATCCTGTATATGCTGATCCTGGTTCAAACCACTGGATTGGTAACCAGGTATGGTCAACTCAGCGTCTTGCAGAACTTTACTACTATGTAAAGACTAATGGCGATACAAGTGGAGTTAAGCCTGCTGGTATGTCTATCGAAGATGCTCTTGAGAAGCTTCTCGAAAGATGGATCGGCTGGTTTGAAGAGAATACTCACTTCGATTGGACTGCTCCTGACGGTACTGACTACACATATTGTATTCCTTCTAACCTCGACTGGGGTGAATCTGATACAGACTATACATGTGTACCTGATACATGGACAGGAACATATAATGAAAATGGAAACCAGAAGCTTCACGCTACAATCACCGGTTACGGTCAGGGAGATGTTGGATGCGTATCCTCACTCTGTGAGACACTCATCTACTACGCTGCTGCTAACGGAGTTCCTGCTTCTGAGGCTTATGAAGAGACAGCTAAGGACGATTCTGTAGCTGCTAAGGGTCTCCGTCTTGCTAACAAGCTTCTTTCTGCTCAGTGGGAACAGGGTCGTGACGAAGTTGGTATTTCCTTCCTTGATCACAATGGAAGCCTTACTCGTGTATTCGAGCAGGATGTTTTTATTCCTACAAACTATACAGGATCTATGCCTGATGGTTCTAAGCTCGAAAACGGCGCAACATTCAGCTCTATTCGTAAGAACTATGAGAAAGATCCTATGTATCAGGAACTCAAGGAAGTTTATGATGCAACAGGTAAGACTGATGGTTACGAATATAAGCTCCACAGATTCTGGCACGCTGGTGACGCTCTTATGGCTTACGGCGATATGGCTCTTCTTTATCCTGAGGTTAAGCCAATCACAGACAGCGAGCAGACAGATATTCTCTGGGGTGACGCTAACTGCGATAAGCAGGTAGATATGTCTGACGCAGTTCTTATCATGCAGTCACTTTCTAACCCTGATAAGTTTGGTCTTAACGGTTCTGATCCTACACACATCACAGAGCAGGGTCAGCTCAATGCCGACGTTTACGAGAACGGCACAAGCGGCATCACTAACGAAGATGCTCTTCAGATTCAGAAGTATAAGCTTGAACTCGTTAGCTCACTTGATCCTAAGGATTTCGTTAAGGAATAATTCAATAAATTTAAAGGGATGCTTCGGCATCCCTTTTATTTTTTTGGCAAAACACTTGCTTTTTTTTTCTGAAAGTGTTATAATAAATTTGTATACATATATGGAAATTTGTGTGCAAAACTAAATGGAAAGCAGGGGGTAAGGTGCTAAAAAGTATGACCGGCTACGGCAGGGCACAGAAAATTCTTAACGGCAGGGATATTACAGTAGAAATTCGCTCCGTTAATCATAGATATTACGAGTATACTTCGAGAATCCCGAGAACCTACAGTTATATTGACGAAAAAATGAAAGCTCTATTAAAAACGAGCATTTCAAGAGGAAAAATCGATGTTTCTGTAACTATAAACAATATAGAGGGCAAAGATTCTGAAATCGCAGTTAACAAGAGTATTGCAGAAGGCTATGTTTCGGCGCTCAGAGGAATTGTAGACGAACTCGGGCTTAAAGATGATCTTACACTTTCAAAACTGATAAAGCTTCCTGATATTTTTAATATTCAAAAAACTCCGGATGACGAAGAAATGGTTTGGAACGATGTTTATGAGGTAACCAATGACGCTCTGGAAAAGTTCATTGATATGAGAAGCGTCGAGGGAAAGGCGCTCGGCGAAAATATTATTGAAAAGGCTGATTATATTCTTGAAATGGTCGAAAAGGTCGAGGAACTTTCTCCGCAGACTGTCGAAAATTATAGAAATAGACTCTATAAAAAACTCAGCGAAGTTCTTGAGGATAAAAATATTGACGATCAGAGAATTCTTACCGAGGCTGCGGTATTTTCTGAGAAAATTGCTGTCGATGAAGAAACAGTTCGCCTCAGAAGCCATATTTCTCAGCTGAAAACTATTCTTGAATCGGATGAAGCCGTTGGAAGAAAACTCGATTTCATTGTTCAGGAAATTAACCGTGAGGTTAATACGATCGGTTCAAAGGCACAGGATCTGAATGTGACCAAGATTGTAGTTGAAATGAAATCGGAAATCGAAAAGATCCGTGAGCAGATTCAGAATATCGAGTAGGTGCGGTCAATGAAGCTTATAAATATCGGATACGGAAATATGGTTTCCGCCGAAAGAATAGTTACGATAGTAAGCCCCGAGTCTGCTCCGATAAAAAGGCTTGTTCAGGAGGCTCGTGACAGCGGAAATGCTATAGATGCAACCTATGGAAGAAAAACAAGAGCGGTTATTATTACGGACAGCGGACATATTATCCTTTCGTCCCTTATTACCGATACTCTTGCAGCAAGAATCAATGGTTCAGGAGGTAATGATGACAATGAGTAAAGGCAGACTTATCGTCTTTTCTGCGCCGTCCGGATGCGGAAAGGGAACTATGCTTGCCGAAATTCTTAAAGATGAAAAGTTTTACGTTTCTGTTTCGGCAACTACAAGAAAGCCTCGTGAGGGTGAAGTTGATGGAGTAAATTATCACTTTATCAGCCGTGAGGATTTTTTGAGAAAAATTGATGAAAACGCTTTTATCGAGCACGCTGAATATTGTAATAATTTTTATGGAACGCTCAAAAGCGAAGTCGATAACAAGCTTGAACAGGGAATCAATGTGATTCTTGAAATTGAGGTTCAGGGAGCTATGAAGATTCGTGATATACGTCCGGATGCGATTTTTGTGTTTGTAGCTCCGCCTTCAATAAACGAGCTTCGCCGCCGTCTCAGAAAAAGAGGAACGGAATCCGACGAGGTTATTGAAGAAAGGATTTCCAAGGCTGCCGGAGAAATTATGCTGGCGGAAAAATATGATTATGTTGTTGTCAATGCTGCTCTTGAGGACGCCGTAAGCGATTTTCTGGCGATTATTCGTGCAGAGGAGCTTAAAAGCGAATTCTCGGGCAAAATTATAAATGAGGTGTTAAAAAATGCTTAGACCTGCTGTAAATCAGATTATTTCAAAAAATGAGAGCTGTTATTCACTTGTTATTGCCGTTGCTAAACGTGCAAGAGAAATTTCTGAAACTCTCTACAAAAACGGTGAAACTCTCGAGGAAAAGCCTGTTAAAACTGCTGTTGAAGAGATCGCCAGCGGAAAGTGCAAAATTGTAAACACAGCTGAAACTTCGGCGGAATAATGTCGCTGATTGCGGAAACTGCTGTAAGCGGAACGGTTTATTCGTTTGACAGGCTGTTCAGTTATATTGTTCCGGAAAATTTCTGCGGTAAAATAGCGTGCGGATGCAGAGTGCTTGTTCCTTTTGGAAGCGGAAATAAGCGAAGAATAGGCATTGTGATGAAACTATCTGAAGGCGGCGGCAGCAAACTTAAAAAGCTTGTTTCGCTTATAGATGATGAACCGGCACTTTCAGACGAGCTTATCAGGCTTGCTCTTTACCTGCGTGAGCAGACTTTCTGCACATATTTCGACGCTGCAAAAATTATGCTGCCCCCGGCAATGAGCGTGACAGTTAAGGAACGGTTCAGCCTTGTAAAAAATTTTGACTCTTATGAAAACCTTTCGGAGGAGGGTGCAAAGCTTCTTGCAAAAATCAATTCTTCAGAAACGGAGCTGAACAGTTTTCTTGAAAATTATATTGTCGAAAACGGAAGAGCAGCTGTTGACGAACTTTGCGATTGCGGGGCTATCATCTCGGACAACGTTTTCAGACAGTCGGTCGGTGATGCGACTATGAAAATGGTTCGTCTTACGGACGAATTTCAGAGAGAGCCTGAGCGCTTTAAGCTTACTCCAAAGCAAAAACAGGTTGCCGATTTTCTTTTGGAATACGGTTCGGCAGCGGAAAAAGAAGCTGCATATATGTGCGGAGTGACTGCCGCTGTAGTTAAAAGACTTGCTGCAAACGGCGCTGCCGAGGAGTACGATGTGGAAATTTTACGTGGCGTGGATGATGGAGCAGATACAAAATGCGATCCCGATTCTATTGTGCTTTCGGATGAACAGCAAGCGGCTCATGATGCGGTTTTCGCTCAGATTTTTGAGAAAAAACCGGCTGCTTTTCTCCTTCATGGAGTGACGGGAAGCGGTAAAACTTCCGTTTTTGAAAAGCTCATTTCAGATACGATAAGGCTTGGCAGGCAGGCGATCCTGCTTGTTCCGGAAATCGGTCTTACACCGCAGATCTTAAAGCGTTTTCGTTCGCTTTTCGGTGAAAGAGTTGCCGTTATTCACAGCGGACTTTCTCTTGGTCAAAGGCTTGATGAGTACAAACGGATAAAAAGAGGCGATGCGGATATCGTTATAGGTACGAGAAGTGCAGTTTTTGCGCCTTGCAGCAATATCGGTCTTATTATCATTGATGAAGAGGGAGAACGTTCGTATAAGTCGGACAGCTCCCCAAGATATATTGCTCATGATGCGGCGAAACAGCGTTGTTTGTATCACAAGGCAGCGCTCCTTCTGGCTTCGGCGACGCCCTCTATAGAGAGCTATTATCTGGCTGAAAGAGGCATTTACCGTCTTCTTGAGATGAAAAAAAGATATCACAGCAATTCGCTTCCGGATGTTCGGATTGTGGACATGAATATTGAGCGCAGCGAGGGCAATGCCGCTGAATTCAGCCGTGAACTGACCAAAGAGATAAATCTCAATCTAAAAAACGGCGAGCAGACCATTTTACTGCTCAATCGCCGTGGCTTTCACACGATCATAAGCTGCTGCGATTGTTATCAGCCGATTTACTGCCCAAATTGCTCGGTTCCGCTGACGTATCATAAAAAAAATGACAAAATGATGTGCCATTACTGTGGATTTGTGAGTGAACCGATCACAAAATGTCCGTCATGCGGCTCGGAAAGACTAAAAAATATGGGATTCGGTACTCAGAAGCTGGAGGAAGAGCTTAAAATGTTCTTCCCGTCAGCAAGAGTTCTGAGAATGGACGCTGATACTACTTTTTCCCGATATTCTTATGAAAAGAACTTTTCGGCATTCCGAAATGGCGAATATGATATAATGATCGGAACTCAGATGATAGGAAAGGGACTCGATTTTCCCAATGTTACTCTTGTTGGAGTGCTGTCGGTCGATAAAGCCTTGTATGCCGGCGATTTCCGGAGTTACGAGCGGACTTTTTCTCTCATTACTCAGGTTGTGGGACGAGGCGGACGAGGCGGACGGAAGGGTCGGGCTGTGCTTCAGACGTTTATTCCGGAGCATTATATAATGAATCTTGCGGCGGCTCAGGACTACAAAGGCTTTTACAGAGAAGAAATTGCAATCAGACGTGCAATGATTTTTCCTCCGCTTTGCGATATGTGTATATTTTGTTTCTCCGCAAGCGACGAAATATCGGTGAAAAAAGGAGCCGACGCAGTTATTTTGCTCATGAATGAAAAACTGAGGACGCTTCAGCCAAAAACTCCCGTAAGAGTTCTTGGTCCGGTAAAATGCTCTTATGGAAAAATCGGAGGAAAATTCCGGTACAGAATTATTATGAAATGCAAGAATACCGCCGAGATAAGATCTTTTATCAGTGAGGTTCTTGTTGAATCTTCTAAATTAAAAGAGATGAAAAAAGTATCGCTTTATGCGGATATGAACGGCGATGTTGGAGTATAATTGAAAGGAATGTATAAAATGGCGCTGAGAAAAATTTTAACTGATAAGGACGAAATACTTCACAAGGTTTGCAAACCTGTTGATAAATTTGACGAAAAATTGGCTCAGCTTTTGGATGATATGCACGAAACTCTTGATAAGGCACAGGGACTTGGTCTTGCTGCTCCGCAGGTCGGCGTTTGCAGACGTATTTTTATCATGCACCTTGAAGAGGGTTCAGTAGAGGCTATAAATCCCGAAGTTTCAAGATGCGAGGGTAAGCAGAGAGTGCAGGAAGGCTGCCTTTCCTGTCCGAATGTCTGGGGATATGTTACAAGACCGATGAAGTGCCATCTCAAAGCGCAGGACAGAAACGGAAACTGGTTTGAGCGTGACTTCGTCGAGCTTGGCGCAGAGTGTACTTGTCACGAAAACGATCACCTTGACGGTCATGTTTTTACAGAAATCGTGGAGGAATTCTTTGTTCCGGAGGAGGAATGATATAGTATGAAGATAGTTTTTATGGGGACGCCTGATTTTGCCGTTCCCTGTCTGAAAACTCTTGCGGAGAGCGATCACGAGGTCGCAGCGGTTTTTACTCAGCCTGATAAGCCGAAGGGAAGAGGATATAAAATGATACCTACTCCCGTTAAGACTGCTGCGGAGGAATACGGACTGCCTGTCTACCAGCCGCTGTCGCTGAGAAAGGGTGAGGATGCGGAGAAATCAATTAAGATTTTGAACGATATTGCTCCCGATCTTATTGTTGTTACAGCTTACGGACAGATTCTTCCGAAAGAGATTTTAGAGCTTCCAAAACACGGATGTGTAAATATTCACGCTTCACTTCTTCCGAAGTATAGGGGAGCAGCTCCGATAAACTGGGTTATTCTTAACGGTGAAACGGAAACCGGCGTAACCTCTATGCAAATGAGCGAAGGACTTGACACAGGTGATATGCTCATTAAGAAAAGCATGAAAATCGGCGAAAATGAAACGTATCAGGAACTTTATGACCGACTTTCTGTTATGGGCGGAGAAGTTCTTGCCGAAACTATCGAGGCAATTCTGAACGGCAGTCTTTCTCCCGAAAAGCAGAATGACTCGCTTTCGTGCTATTCTCCGATGATAAAAAAGGAAATGAGCGCACTTGATTTCTCCAGATCCGCAGAGGAAATCCACAATACCATAAGAGGCGTTACCGGATTTACAATGCTTGAAGGGAAAAGATTAAAGGTGTTCAGATCTGAGATTTTGGACAATATTGCTCCGGAATCTGAGAACGGCGAGATAGTTGATGCAGATTCGTTTGCAGTTAAATGCGGCGACGGACGTCTTATCCGGTTCTGCGAGGTTCAGCCGGAGGGAAAGAAACGTATGAAAACTGAGGATTTCCTCAGGGGTAAAAAGCTCACAAAGGGCGAAAAATTGAATTTTTAGGAGGAACATACTATGGGAATCGTTATTTTATTGGTCATGCTTATTCTGCCTATCATAGCGCAGGTTAATGTTAATTCAACTTTTAAAAAGTACAAAAATGTCAGAAATTCGAGAGGTCTTACAGCTGATCAGGTTGCAAGACAGATTCTCGACAGTAACGGTCTTTACAATGTCCGAATCGAGCGCATCAGCGGCGAGCTTACCGATCATTACGATCCGAGAGATAATGTTGTAAGGCTTTCTGACGCAGTTTACGGACAGACTTCTGTTGCGGCTATCGGCGTTGCAGCTCATGAATGCGGTCATGCCTGTCAGCACGCACAGGAATACACTCCTATTAAAATAAGAACGGCTATAGTTCCGATTACAAATATTTGCTCAAGACTCTGGTATTTCGTGTTCATTCTTGGCATTTTACTGTTTGAGATTTTTCCTGAACTTGCACTTATCGGAATTATTATGTTCGGCGCAGTAGTACTTTTCCAGGCTGTAACTCTCCCTGTTGAACTTGATGCAAGCGGAAGAGCGCTTAAAACGCTTGAATCTGACGGAATTCTTGATTATAATGAAGTTCCGATGGCTCAGAAGGTTCTTAAGGCTGCTGCATTCACTTATGTTACGGCACTGGTAACTTCTATTCTTCAGCTTATAAGACTTCTTGCGTCTGTCAGAAGAAACTGATCATGGCTGATTCACGCTATCTTGCGGTAAAGCTTCTCGTCAAAACATTTAAAGACGGAAGCTATTCCAACTTGCAGTTAAACAGCGGACTTGGCGGTTCTGATCTTGATGAACGTGATAAAAAGCTGTGTTCAGCCATTTATTACGGAGTTATCGAGAGGAAGATCACTCTTGACCATATAATCAAATCATTTTCGTCAAGTCCGCTGAACAAGCTCGATGACGCTGTTTTGAATATTCTCAGAAGCGGAATTTATCAGATCCTGTATATGGACTCCGTTCCCGATAATGCGGCTGTCAGCGAGAGCGTTGAGCTTGCAAAGAAATTTGCCAAAACGAGCGCTTCAGGCATGGTTAATGCGATACTGCGTAATTTTCTTCGTCAAGGCAAGAAAATAAAGCTTCCGTCGGACAAAATTCAGGCAGTTTCCGTAAAATATTCCGTTCCCGAGGAGCTTGCAAAAAGTCTTATTGACGATTACGGCGAAGAGCTTGCAGAGGATTTGTTTGCAAATGCTCTTGAAAAAAGTCCTGTTGCAATAAGAAAAAATAATCTTCGATGCAGTGACGAGGAGCTGATATCATCGCTTGCAAAGGATTCAGCAGAAGCTGAAAAATCTACTCTCATAGAGGGTTGTTACCTGCTTGAAGGCGGGGACGTTATGGCTTTGGACGCCTTTAAACAGGGTTTTTTCCATGTTCAGGATATTTCCTCACAGCTTTGCTGTTATGCCTTGAATCCGGCTGAAAACGACGTCGTTCTTGATTTATGTGCAGCTCCTGGCGGCAAAACGTTTACAATGGCAGAGCTTATGAACGGCAGAGGAGAAATTCGTGCTTTTGACCTGCATGAGAAACGTGTTAAGCTTATCCGGGACGGCGCTCAGCGGCTCGGTATTGAAAATATCTATGCTGAAAAAGGCGACGCTATGATATTTGATCCGGAGCTTACGGAATTTACGAAAGTTCTTTGCGACGTTCCGTGTTCCGGGTTTGGAGTTATTGGAAAAAAACCGGAGATAAAATATAAAAGCCTTTCAGATTTTAAGAATCTTCCTGATATTCAGTATAAAATTGCTGATAACGCTGTTAAATATCTTTCGTATTGCGGAGAAATGATCTACTCAACCTGTACGCTCAGAAAAGCCGAGAATGATGAGGTCTGCGACAGACTTCTCGAAAATCATCCGGAGCTTGAAGCTGTTCCGCTTCCGGGAATTCTTGGTGAAAAATTCGGCAGCAGAGCAAGCATTTTTCCTTGTCATTTTGGCAGCGATGGTTTTTTTATAGCTAAATTCAGAAAA
Organism: Ruminococcus sp.; assembly: GCA_017462565.1. Lineage (GTDB taxonomy): Bacteria > Bacillota > Clostridia > Oscillospirales > Ruminococcaceae > Ruminococcus. The sequence goes on along the minus strand of JAFTQW010000040.1, from coordinate 98,479 downwards.
AGAAATAACATTTAAGCGGGTGATCAATTGGAAAAAATAGATATTCTCAGTCTCAGTCTTGAGGAATTGGAAAATATTCTTATTGAAAACGGAGAGAAAAAATTCCGTGCAAAACAGATTTTTCAGTGGCTTCATGTCAAAAGAGTCTTTGATTTCAGCAAGATGACTGATATATCTGTCCAATTGAGACAGAGTTTAAGTGAAATTTTTTGTATAAAAGGACTATTTGTGCAAAAAAAGCTTGAATCTGCTATAGATAATACGGTAAAATATCTTTATAGACTTCCGGATGGCAACTTTGTTGAAACAGTTTTGATGCAATATAATTATGGCACAAGTATTTGCGTTTCAACTCAGGTTGGCTGCAAAATGGGATGCCGTTTCTGTGCTTCTGCAATTGCCGGCTACGTCCGTGATCTGGAACCCTCTGAAATACTTATGCAGATCTATGAAACTGAAAGGGACGCCGGAGTAAGAGTGTCGGGAGTCGTTCTTATGGGAATCGGCGAGCCGCTTGATAATTTTGCCAGCGTTATGAAGTTTCTGAGTCTGCTTTCAGATAAAAATGGAAATAATTTAAGTCTGCGGCACGTTTCGCTTTCAACCTGCGGAATCGTTCCAAGAATTTATGATCTTGCCGATAAGAAACTTCAGCTTACTCTGTCCGTTTCGCTTCATAGTGCAGATAACGACAAAAGAAGTGAAATAATGCCAGTGAACCGGACATATAATATAGACAAGCTTATTGAAGCCTGCCGTATGTATATTGAAAAAACAGGACGGCGGATAACCTTTGAATATGCTGTTATAGACAATGTCAATTCTGCTGAAAAAGACGCAGACAAGCTTGCAGACCTGCTGCGTGGACTGAATTGCCATGTGAATCTGATACCTGTAAATCAGGTTAAAGAGAGAAATTACAAAACTGCCGCTTCCGGCGTTGCAAAGTTTGCAAAGAGACTTGAAAAACGTGGAATAAACGCTACGGTAAGAAGAACTCTCGGGAGCGATATAGAGGCGGCTTGCGGTCAGTTAAGACGTGACGCTGCAAAACAACAAATCGGATGCGGAGGTGCGTAGGATTGAGATATAGATTCGGAACGGATATTGGTCTTAAACGTGACGAAAATCAGGATGCAGTAAGATGCGAATATTTCGGACATAATATTCTTGCCGTTGTTTGCGACGGCATGGGCGGCGAACGTGCCGGAAAAGAGGCAAGCTGCGTTGCTATAGAGGAATTTTTTCAAAGGTTTTCTGCCGGATATTCCGAAAAACTTGATGATGAGGCGATAAGAAAGCTGCTCATTTCATCCGTTTCAGCTGCAAATTCCGTCATTTATACAAGAGCAAGGCTCGATTTCAAGAATTTCGGAATGGGTACGACCTGCGTTGCCGCATTTGTTAATCAAAAGTCTGTATTTATAGTTAACGTTGGTGACAGCAGAGCTTATCTCGTTACAGACCGTGAGCTTATGAAGATCACAAACGATCATAATGTTGCCTCACTGCTTTATGAACAGGGAAAAATCACCGCTGAAGAAATGGAAGTTCATCCGCAGAAGCATATGCTGGTTAAGGCTGTCGGAGTAGAAAAAACCGTTCTTCCGGACACTTTTGTTCTCGATTATGAGAACAAAATAAGTCTGCTGCTTTGTTCCGACGGGCTTTCAGGGTATTGCAGCGATGATGAAATATACAGCGTTATCCTTAATTCAACTTTTGATAACGTTGCCGACGAACTGATTCAGCTCGCTCTCAGCAAGGGCGGAAGAGATAATGTAACTGTTGCAGTTATATCAGATTAATTCAGGAGGATTGGAATGGATAAAAACATTGGCAAAAAGCTCGATGGAAGATATGAAATAACCGAGCTTATCGGAGTAGGCGGAATGGCGGAGGTTTATAAGGGAATCGATGTTATCGACAACAAAACCGTCGCAATTAAAATCCTTAAAAAAGAATATGCCGAAAATGAAGAATTTCTTCGCCGTTTCAGAAATGAATCGAAGGCTATCGCCGTTCTTTCGCATCCTAATATTGTAAGAATTTACGATGTGGGCTTTTCCGAAAAAATTCAGTATATCGTTATGGAGTATATTGACGGCATAACGCTGAAAGAGTATATCGAAGAGGAAAAGGTTTTAACCTGGAAAGATACGGTTCACTTCGTTATTCAGATTTTAAGAGCGCTTCAGCACGCTCACGATAAGGGGATCGTTCACCGTGATATAAAGCCGCAGAATATTATGATGTTCACCGACGGCACTATTAAGGTAATGGATTTCGGAATTGCAAAATTTGCAAGAGAAGACGGCAAAACCGCTACCGATCAGGCTATAGGAAGCGTTCATTATATCAGTCCCGAACAGGCGAGCGGAAGCGTTACAGACGCTAAAAGCGATATTTATTCCGTCGGCGCTATGATGTATGAAATGCTGACCGGAAGAAAGCCTTTCGACAGCGATAATCCCGTAGCTATCGCCGTTATGCATATGCATGATATTCCGGAAAGACCAAGAGCGATAAATCCTGATATTCCGGACGGTCTTGAAGAGATCGTTTTAAGGGCGATGGAAAAAGCTCCGGAGGACAGATATCAGTCTACCGCAGATATGATAAAGGATATCGAAAAGTTCAAATCCAATCCGCTGATAAGATTTGGTTATTATCAGGAAGAAACCGACAGTTCCAATGAGGATACGCTGAATTTTGCTGCTCCTCCAAACAACGAGGTACAGCTTGAAAATCCGGCTGCCGAGCCTGAAAGAGTTATGGCGGGAAATGCGCCTGTTTATGCAAATCAGACTCCGGTTTATCCGCAGAATATGCAGGGCTACGGAAATCAGACTGCACCGGCTTACGATAATTATTACGAAGAGGATGACGAGGAAGAAGAAGAGCGGTCGTCGCTTGTTGTTCCCGTACTTACAGCCGTTGTTGTTGTTGTAATTATAGTTGCGGTGATATTCGTTGCAACGCTTCTCAGCGGACTTTTAAAGGGCAGCGGCAAAAAGAACGATTTCACAATGCCTGATTTTATCGGAAAAGATTACAACGAAGCTGTAAGCGAATACGGCAACAATATTAAATTCGAGGTTATAGGCTCTGAATACAGCGAGTATGATGAAAACGCTATTATTGAACAGAGTATAGATCCTGATACTGAGTTCAATAAGGGCGATACTCTGAAGGTTAAAATAAGCAAGGGAATGGAAACAACTGAAGTTCCAAACTGCGTTGATATGAATCAGGAAATGGCAAAAGATCAGCTTAAACAGCGAGGGCTTAATTTTGAAATAAAACAATCGACCGATAAGGATGTCAAAAAGGGATACGTTATAAAAACCGAGCCGAAAGAAGGAACTTCGGTTCATAAGGGCTCTACCGTAATCCTTTATGTAAGTATGGGCGCAAACCTCGATCAGATAGTTGTTAAGGATTATACCGGAAAGGATATTGAAGACGCCGTTTCTATTGCGGAATATGATGGACTTAAAGTTAAAACTGATAAGAAGCATTCCTATGAAAAAGAAGGCGTTGTTGTAGAACAGAGCATCAAAAAGGGTGAAAAGGTTGACGCCGAAACAGAGATCATTCTCTATTTCAGCGACGGAATCGCTCCTGATGGAGAAATTCCTTTCACAATTCCGTTCCCGGCAGAGGCTAACGGAAGATTCGTTATCGATTTTGTTGTTGTGGGCGAAGACGGAAAAACGGATACTATAAGTACACCTACTCTGCTTATTCCCGAACAGGGATCTGTTGAGCAGAATATTCAGGGTTCCGGTGAAAATGTCCGTGTTTCGGTAATGCTTACAAATCTTAATAATAATGCAAGAGCAACTATCGGAACCTATTATTTCAATTTCGCAACTCAGAGCATCGTAACACAGAGTGAAGATATAATTGGCGCATTTGAAGCCGTAGGAGGCTTCCCGGAACCGGAAACTGAACCGACTACGGAAGAGCCGACTCCTGAACCTACGCCTGAACCGACTCCCGAACCCACTACAAATGATTATCAGCCGGGAGTTAACGGCGAATACGATTTGTACGGAAACTGGGTATACTATCAGCCCGGCATAAACGGAGACTGGCAGACTCAGGATGACGGTCAGACTGTATGGGTATGGTTCTGATGAAGAGCAGTATTCAAAGCGGAATAATAACAAAATGCTTAGGGGGACTCTATACTGTAGAGTCCCCTGACGGTATATTTGAATGCAAGGCAAGAGGAATTTTCCGCAACAGAGGCATAAGCCCATGCGTGGGCGATAACGTTAAGCTTGAAGACGGCGTTATAACTGAAATCGGCGATCGGAAAAATTATATAATAAGACCTCCTCTTGCAAATCTCGATCAGCTTGTTTTCGTAGTGTCAACCTGCGAGCCTGCGCCGAATTATCTTATTCTTGATAAATTTATTGCAATTGCCGAATATAAGGGGATTCGTCCGGTTGTTGCCGTTACGAAAACCGATCTCGGCGACAGTTCTGAAATTTGCAATATCTATGGAAAAATAGGTATTGATGTTGTTGAAATCGACTATGGCAAGGGTAGTTCTATTGAAGCTGTAAGAGAGATTCTTTCCGGAAAAATAAGCGCATTCACAGGCAATTCCGGGGCAGGAAAATCAACTCTCCTCAATGCGGTAGACGCTTCGCTTAATATTCCAACTGCTGAAATAAGCCGAAAACTCGGAAGGGGCAGACATACAACACGTCACGCGGAGCTTTATAAGCTTAGCGGAGGAGGATATATTGCCGATACGCCCGGTTTTTCGACATTTGAAACTAATCGCTATGATATCATTCGCAAAGAGGAACTCTCCGGTTGTTTTCGTGAAATGTCAGATTACGTTGATAACTGCCGGTTCAAGGACTGTTCGCATACCTGCGAAAAAGGGTGCGCCGTTATAGAAGCGGTTCAGGGCGGAGCTATTTCGCAGAGCCGTCATGAAAGCTACTGCGCTATGTACGATGAAGCAAAGCAGATCAAGGAGTGGGAGCTGAAATGAATACTTACAGAATTTTTGCCGGAGGAGATTTTCAGGTTTCAGAAACATTGAAAATCAATCCGCAGGATATTATAATGTGCGCTGACAAGGGACTGAATCATGCCAAAAATTTAAATATCATTCCGGATATAGTGGTTGGGGATTTTGATTCGTATAAGGATAAGCTTCCTGAAAACATTGAGATTTTTTACAGCGTTCCCGAAAAGGACGATACCGATACTATGCTTGCAGTGAAGATAGCTCTTGAAAGGGGAGCCGAGAAAATAATTATTCACGGCGCTCTCGGCGGACGTTTTGACCATGCCTTTGCCAATATCCAGACTCTTGTCTACATTCACAAACAGGGCTGCGAAGCTGAAATTTCTGACTGCGGCAATGTAATGACAGTCTGCGGCGAGGGCGAGCATTCCTTTGAATTGTGGAACGACTGGTACTTCTCGGTTTTTACGATTACAGAAAAGCTTGAGATAGAGAGCATGAGCGGAGTGAAATATCCTTTGAGAAATTACTGCATGGAAAACAGCTTTCCTCTTGGAGTAAGCAACGAGATAACCGAAAGCAGGGCTTTGCTTACAATCCGCAGAGGAACTGCGCTTATTGTTCGTTCAAAAATGTGAATGCTGTCTGAAGTAACATTTTTCTGATAGCTTGAATATAATGAGGTATACTTAGTTGAAGGAGGAGCTGTATATGAAGGTTGTAGTAATAAGAAGTCCGAAATTTATATCAGGTATACTGAGAGTTATTTTCAGAATAAAAAAGGAAGAGGAATAAATTTGCAAAGAGTATACATATACTCTGTTTAAGAGCCTGTGTTCATAGGGAAATTGTGCGTATTTTCGAGCATAAATTTGCCGAGAACAAGACGAAAAAGTGAAAGCATACTGACCGTACGGTGAACTTTTTCAACGCAGTGATCGGCAAATTTTGCCGAAAAGACGTGAGATTTATCCCATGAACACAGGCTCTGAGACTGTCACCAGCCGGGCGGCAGTCTTTTTATTTTGTTTTTTTTTATACATAAATCCCTCCCCCCTTGCATTATTATTAATGATATGCTATAATAAATTGTAAGTGTGCAGTTTTGCATATTAATTCGGAATTTGTTCTTGTTATCAGCAATATGATTTATTGAGATGAGAATAAGTTCTTAATCATAATTATGAAAAGAGGAAAATAAATGCCTGCTAATATTGTTGTCGGAACTCAGTGGGGAGACGAGGGAAAGGGAAAAATTATTGATATCCTTGCATCCCGTGCAGATGTTGTTGTTCGTTCACAGGGCGGAAATAATGCCGGTCACACCGTTGTAAATAACGGTGAAGTTTATAAGCTTCATCTTATTCCATCCGGAATTCTTTATCCGAATACGCTTTGTCTTATCGGTGCAGGAGTTGTTCTTGATCCTAAGGACTTTATCGGCGAACTCGATAGTCTTGCTGAAAGAGGAATTAAAACGGAAGGTCATCTCAAGGTTGATCCCCGTGCGCATATCGTTATGCCATGGCACATCACTCTTGACGGTCTTTCAGAGGCTTTCAGAGGCGGTAAGGATATCGGTACAACAAAGCGTGGTATAGGTCCTACTTATATGGATAAATATGAACGCTGCGGAATCAGAATGTTCGATCTTGTAAATCCTGATGTGCTTGCTGAAAAAATTCAGGCTACAGGCAAGCTTAAAAATAAGATCATTACAGAGGTTTACGGCGGAGAAGCTTTTGATCTCGACGCTGTTACGGCTGAATATATCGAATACGGAAAGAGACTTGCTCCTTATATGGACGATGTTTCCGTTCTTACTTTTGAAGCTCATAAGGCTGGAAAAACTATCATGTTCGAGGGCGCACAGGCTACGCTTCTTGATATTGACTTTGGTACATATCCATATGTTACATCATCGCATCCGCTTTCAGCAGGAGTTTGCGTCGGAACGGGCGTAGGACCTAAGGTAATAACCAATATTATCGGCGTTGCCAAGGCTTACACAACTCGTGTCGGAAAGGGACCTTTCCCCACAGAGCTTGATGATGAGATCGGCGATCAGATCAGAAACGTAGGCGGAGAATTTGGTACTACTACAGGCAGACCGAGAAGAACAGGCTGGTTCGATGCCGTTATCGTTCGTCATTCCGTAAGAGTAAACGGTCTTGACAGTCTTGCTATAAACAAGCTGGATACTCTTTCCGGAATAGATACTCTTAAAATCTGCGTTGCATATAAAAAGCCTGACGGCACTGTTATTGAAAACTTCCCGCCGACACTTGAAGAGCTTGCAGGATGTACTCCGGTTTACGAGGAGTTTGAGGGATTCAAGGAAGATATTTCTCAGTGCAAGAGTTTCGAGGAGCTTCCGGAAAACTGCCGCAAATATATTGCCCGTCTGGAAGAACTGGTTGGATGCCATGTAAGCATGGTAGGCATAGGTCCTGACAGAACTCAGATTCTTGAAAGATAATTATGAAGCTGTTTAAGAAAATAGTTTCCGTTTTAGCTGCGCTGACTGTTATGTCAGGCGCAGCAGTTTCGGCTGTTTATGCGGTTGAAACTGATACGAAAATACAGCTTGCAGGCGATGCTCAGTATAGAGTGTCGTCCGGGAGTTTTTCAACGATTGAAGACACAGCGGAATACCTTAAGGAGCAAATCAAGCTTCGCAATGAAACCGTGAATATCACAGTTCCATATTCGTTTGATCAGGCAGCTGACGTTCTGGTTGAGATTATGGACAAAGCTTTTGCTGAAACGGGAGACGGCAGCGAGGGAGATTATATCCGCTTTGGCATTCATGGATATGAATGTTCATACAGCGGTAATTCCGCAAGAGTTACTTTTAATATCAAATTTAATTATTTCACAACAGGCGTACAGGAAAGACTTGTTGATGAAAAAATTGAAAGTGTTCTTGGAGAGCTTGATTTGACAGGAAAATCAGACTACGAAAAGATAGAGATTATTTATGACTATATCGTAAATAATGTTTCTTATGCCTATGATTCTTCCGAAGATGTGATTTTTTCTGCCTATAGTGCGCTTTTCAACGGTTCGGCTGTCTGTCAGGGTATAGCTCAGCTTTTTTACCGTCTGGCAACGGAAACCGGAATCTCCTGCCGGATCATATCCGGAACCGCAAACGGCGGAAATCATGCATGGAATATTGCCGAAATAAACGGAAAATACTATCTGCTCGATCCGACCTTTGATTTATCCTATGGCGGAAGCGAAAAGTATTATTTTCTTAGAGGTTCGGGAAATTTCGATGAACATAATAAAACTGCTCCCCACATTGCCGGTTCGGGAAAAGAGAATAATTATGCTTATGCGCCGGATTACACTTCCGCTGAATTTGCTGAAAAATATCCTGTTTCACAAACCGATTATGATCCGGAAAATGATAAAATCACCTATAATACGGGCGATGTAAACGGTGATGGAGCAGTTGACGGCATAGATGCAACTCTTGTACTCAGAGCTTATACTATGATTATTGCCGATCAGGACTGCCCTTTTAATGATGAACAGATGATTGCAGCCAATATTAACGGCGATAGTATTGTTGATGGAGTAGATGCTACGCATATTCTCAGATATTACACGCTTCGTTTATCCGGATATGATAATTTGTCGATCGAAGAGTATCAAAAAATGTATTTGAGGTGAGAAAATGAATGATGAAAACAAATTGGGCGGTTCTCCGCTTGATGATATAGAATACAGCGCTCCGCCAAAAAATGAAGGACCGCAGGGAATCTCAGCTCCTGTACTTGACGAGATAGACTATGTTGCTCCGACTGCAAAAAAAGGCGGCCCGCAGGGAGTTTCAGCGCCGGTTCTTGACGATATGGACACTTATGTGCCGAACGAGCATAAAAAAGGTGCGCCGACCGGCGTAAGCGCTCCGATTCTTGACAGCAACGACGATTTCACTGCTGCTGAACCGGAGAAAATTGTAATGACTGATGAGGAGATCATTGCAGGATTCACTGATGATCAGCTTGAAACTTTCAATAAACTTCCGGCTGCGAATCAGCAGAAGGTGCTTGATTTGAGAAGAGCTCAGCTTGGCGTTGAAGCTCCGCCGCCGGTCGTAACCGCTCCGGTTCTGGATGAAGACAATTACAATCCACCGCCTAAAAAGGTTGAAGAATCGCCGAAGATTGAAGAGCCTATAAAAGCTCCTGTACTTGATGAAGAGCCGGAGCCGCCGAAATATGTTCCTAAATTTGTGGATGAAGATCTTGAAAGAGCAAAGCAGGAAGGTGCCAAAAAGGCGGTTTCATCACAGCTTTCTTCAAATCAGAAGGATTCAAAGGAAAGTCTGCGGATGATGCTTCAGCTGAAAGAAGAACGTCAGGCAGAAATGGCGGCAAAGGGCTTTAAAATTTCAATACTTCTTGCGGTAATCGGTATAATTTCAGCAGTTTTATTCTATCTGCTCTATTCGGGACAACTTGGATTGACTTACAAGGACGGATTAAGCGGAATCGGAAAAATTATAGAAAATTCTTCCATGTATATAGCCATAGCTGTCGGAATTTGTTCTGTAACGCTTATAACAGGCATCGGCGGATTCAAGTCGCTCAGTTCGCTTGTGTTCCTGCTTTTCGGAGTCATTCAGATCTTCCCGGGAATTATAATGATACCTCAGCATAACGGCAGTATGGCGCTTACTGCAATTCTCTACGGAGCTGCACTTGCCGGAACAATAGTTGTTTTCTTTATGCTTTCTGCCAGTGAAGCTGTGGGACTGTTCTTTAAAAAGAATAAAAATTAAAGTATGAGGATATATAAAAAGACCGCTTTCTGCAAGCGGTCTTAATTTTTATTTTATGTTTTATTTGTTTTATATACCACATTCATCGTAGTCTTTCCACTTTTCGACGTAGATCTTATTGCTCCAGCTTTTGAACATGATATAGCAAACTGAAGCAATAGCTATAAAAATAGCGCCGAGCATTGGGAGAGAATCCCTGATAATTTTTCTTGATGTATATTTTTCTTTATCGCTCATATTAAACCTCTGAGATTAGTTTATTCGGCATCTGAAGAATCAGCATTTGCTCCGCCGTTCATTTCAGCCATAAGTCTTGCAAGCTCTGCGTCAACTTTTGCATCGGATTCAAGCTTTTCAAAAGAATCGCTTACATCATCGTCCGCTCCGGCAATTTCAGAAAAAGCGGAAGCCTCAGCCTCTTTACGTTCAACCTTTTCTTCCATTCTTTTGAACTTTTCTAAAGATGAAGAACCATCAAATCCGCCGGAAGATTTAGCGAGATTTTTCTGTGTTTCAGCCATCTGCGAACGTGCAATAAGCATCGCCTGTTTAGATTTAGCTTCATCAAGTTTGGATTTCAGAACTTCAACCTGATTTCCGATAGCCTCAGTCTGGTCAGAAATAGACTCGTACATTTCCTTGTAGCTTGCAACGTCTTCATCGGCCTTAACTTTTTTTGCAAGAGCCTGCTTCGCAAGCTCCTGATTACCCTGAGAGAGTGCAGCCTTAGCTTTCAGCTCCCAGCTTTCGGAAACTTTTTGTGCTTCAAGGTACTTCTTTTCAGCAAGACGTTCACTTGCCTTAGCCTTTCCATAATTCTGTGTAGCTTTGGTAAGCTCCTTCTGCATATCAATAATGATCTGTTTAACCATTTTTTCCGGATCTTCAGCTCTGTCGATAAGATCGTTTACATTTGATTTAAGAAGATCGCTTAATCTACGAAATACTCCCATAAAAAACCCTCCTGTGTCATGGAAAAATTATTATTGAAAGACAACCCCTTTGTCTTTCAATAATAATATTATAGAGCAGAAAATTCGGCTTGTCAAGAATATTTTAACAGTTTCATCAAATTTTCATCATAAAGTGTTTTCTTTGTTTTCGTTTTCTATTTCAGCAATGTATTTGCCAAGCTCTTCGATAGAAATTCCTTTTGAATCAAATGATGTGTCTTCGTTTATCCGGAGAAGTTTTTCACGCAGATCGAGAAGCTTTTTTCGGCGTTCATAGGCATCAGCGTTCATAATGATAAGATCAGGCGAGCCTTCTTTAACAAGCTTGATTGGTTCAGATGTAATTTCGCACAGCTTTGTGAATAAATCATAATTGCGGCTGAAATCTTCATGTTTAATAGAAATCATAGGCGTTGTTCTCCTTTTTTATTGAAAAATTAACGGTTTTAAATCTTTCTTTTAGATTATTTTAACTCAAATTATTTGTATTGTCAACAGGATTTTACAGAAAAAATTATGGATTCTTTTCTTACCGGATTTACTTGAATAAAACTTTGGCAGGCTATTGAAAAAACGCAGGAAATATGTTATAATAATATATTACAAGATTATATAGCTTTGCTGGTCTTGCTGATTATTTTGATGTCTGAATTTGTCTTAAATAAGAAAAATTCAGACAGTATCGACACAGCTTGATTGAGGAAGCGGCATGAAAAAAGTGGGGTATCTGTTTTGAACGATAATAGATTTTATATAAATGAATTAAATAAACTTTTTTCCGGCAGATCAAAAAAAGCCTACGTCAGAAGTTTTGGCTGTCAGCTTAACGTTTCCGACGGAGAAAAAATAAAGGGTTTGCTTAAACAAATCGGTTATAGCTTCACTGAGAATGAAAACGAAGCCGACCTCATTATTCTCAATACCTGCGCTGTACGTGAATCGGCGGAGGACAGGGTTTTCGGAATTATTGGAAGCATGAAAAAGCTAAAGGAACTCAATCCGTCATTAATAATAGGTGTTTCAGGATGTATGACCGCTCAGGAGCATATTGCGGAGAAAATAAAAAAATCATATCCGCAGGTTAGTTTTGTCCTCGGAACTTCGGCGATAAATTCTCTTCCGAAGCTTCTGCTTGAAAGCGTTCACGGAACGAGATTTTCAGCCGATATAGCTGAATATGACGATTTTTCAGAAACGGTCGAACAGGTTCGTGAAAGCAAGTTCAAGGCGTCTGTTCCGATAATGTTCGGATGCAATAATTTCTGTACATACTGCATTGTTCCGTATGTTCGTGGACGTGAGAGAAGCCGTTCGGCTGAGGATATTATCAGTGAAGTGACGCGGCTGGTTCAGACTGGATACAAGGAAATTATGCTTCTCGGACAAAATGTGAACTCTTATGGAAACGATCTCAGCGGCGGAATTTCTTTCCCTAAGCTTTTGCGTGAGCTTGATAAGATAGACGGAGATTTTATAATCCGATTTATGTCATCTCATCCCAAAGACGCTTCAATAGAGCTTATTGACACTATTTTTGATTGCAGTAAGGTGGCAAAATCGCTTCATTTGCCCGTTCAGAGCGGAAGCGACAGTGTTCTTGAAAGAATGAGCAGACGTTATACTGCGGAAAAATATCTTCAGATAGTTGACTATATAAGAAACCGTGACAGTGATTTTTCACTCACGACGGATATTATTGTCGGATTTCCTGATGAGAGCGACGAGGAATTTGAGGCTACTCTCGACCTTATAAGATATGCTAAGTACGACAATATCTACTCCTTTATTTATTCAAAGCGGAGCGGCACTAAGGCTGCCGAAATGCCCGACAAAATTTCCGATGAGATTAAGAGCGAGCGTATGAGAAAACTGCTGGAGGTTCAGCGAGAGATCTCCACGGAACGTTATCAGCGGTTTGTGGGCAAAAAAATGCGTGTGCTGGTAGACGGCATCTCGAAAAAAAGAAAGGGATTTGTTTCGGGAAAGAGCAGCGAATACATAATTGTCGAATTTGAGGGCGATTCTTCGCTTATCGGACAATTTGCTGACGTGGAAATTATTGAATCCATGAATTGGGCAGTTATAGGTAAAAAGATATAAAATACAGAACAAAAAGGTGATGACATGAAAAAAATAACGGCTGCACTTCTCACAGCAGCCCTGCTTGCAGGATGCTCTTCAAATAGTAAAAGTAAAGATTCTTTTGATGTTTCGCCGGAAACTTTGTCCGAAACTGCTTCGGTTACAACAGAAAAATCAACAGAAGAACTCACAACGGAAGCTTTGACAAATGGTACTCTGCCTGCTGTGACGAACAGTCATGTTAAAGAGCTTGATCTGAGTCTGTCTGAAAACAGCGCCTATTCTCAATACGATGAAGAAAATCTGAGCAAAAGCGAATTTGAAGTCCCTGCTTTCGGAACGCTTATATGTGAAAACGGCAATGTTACTCTTTTATCTGAATCGGATGAAATCAATGGGTTGATCGACCTTCCCGTGGAAAGTGAAACGGTATATGTTACAATTGGCAGTATTATTGATAACAGCCGTTTCAGCTATACGATTCATCAGGAGGACGCTAATTTAGGCTGCGGAGTTTATAATCTGGAAACAGGAGAGGATTTCCGAATTGAGCCTGACGAAGGGCATATCGGGTATTATCCGAAGTGCGTTTCGGGGGATTATCTGATTCTGTCGAAAGCACGGATATCCGACTTTTACGGCTATTCAAGGTTGAATCTGAATACATATGAGCTTGAGGATATTCCTGATCCCCTTTTTAAGGAGCGGAGATATACGGTTTGTGACGCTTTTTCTCCGGACGGAAAATTTTCCGCAAATATTTTTGCGGACAGGTCAGGCAGTGTGGAGAATGTCTACACCGTTTCTCTAATTTCAATTGAAACAGGAGACTTGCTTGAAGAATACACTTTTTCAAGCGAAAATGACTATGTGAACTTTTCTTTGAAATTTGTTTCAGAAAATGAACTGTACGTTTATGCCAATCAATATCATCCTGCCGAGAAGCATTTTCTTTATATAATCGACTTGGAAAAAGAAAACTTTGACGATTTAAACAAGAGAAAACCTGTTTTCTTCTCCGATTCCGATTATTATTACTATTCATATGTTGGAGGAAGAGACAGCGCAAACTTTGTTCTGAGCTTCGATAACGGCGACGGAAATCCTGTTCCTGTTGAAAACGGCGAGGACTGTATATGGTACTATAAAAGCGGAGATACTTTCTATGGAACAAAGTGGAGTATCGACGGTGTAAGTTTCTGCAAATGCGAGAATAATGCCGTATCTGATATTTGCGCTTATCCACAGTCGTACATACACAAAAGCTATTTTACCAGAGATTACATTTACTATGTTATTTCGGACGATAAAACTGCTGAAATTTGCAGAGTGGGCTATAACGGTGAAAATCCGGAATCCGTTTTAACTCTTGATGAAGCCGATTATGCTCTTGATTTTCTGGTTTATGACAATAAAATTTATTACGATGCAAAGAAATACCATAAATTAGGCATATATGATATTGAAACAGGAGTAAATACCGAGATTCCGCAAGGTGGAGTTGGGCGGATTCATAATGGTTATATGTATTATATAGACGATTATGATCTTTGGCGGATGAAACTTTCTGATTATTCCATAGAAGCGGTTAATGAAAAAGTGATTAATTTTGATTTCATCGGGAATGATATAGTTTATTCAACTTATGATGAGATTAAGAGAGACAGTAGTATTTTTATACTTGAAAATGGTGTAAACAGGAAGCTTTTCAGCGCTCAGGAATTCTTCGGCAATGATTATCATTATATGATAGATAAGCTTTGCATTGAAAACGGACATATCTTTGTGGAAATTTCGTCCGGACCGTATTACTCCTATATTGCGGAGCTTGATACGGACGGCAATCTGGTAAAGACATATTATGAAAATAAAACCACATAAATTGACTGGATGGAGATAATAAATTGAAAAAGATATTATTAATAGCAGGAGTAGCTTTTATGCTCACGGGCTGTTCCTCTGTGGAAGAAGAAAAAAGCGAAGCTGATATGGTAACTGTAACAATATCACAGGCGGAAACGACTGAATCCACAATTTCAACAACCGAACTTATTGAAGCTTCAACGGAAATTATTACAGAAACTGTAACTCAGCCGCAGACGGAAGAAGCTTCGGAAAATGTTTATGAAAAACAAACTTATCGTGAGGTTTTGGAAACTATATATTATAATTATAAGCTTCCATTATTTTTAGATGAACAGATATTGTCGAATGATTATGATATAGAAGAAAATGATTTTTTGATTTACGATATTGACAACGATGGAAGCGACGAACTTATATTCAAGCTGACCAATTATTATACGGCAGGGCAGATAGGAATAATATACGATCATGACGCTGAGGGAAATCTTGTATTGCAGTTCAGCGCATATCCGGCATTTACTTTTTATGAAAACGGTGCAGTAAAGGTTAAAGATTCTCATAATCAAGGTCCATCCGGACGTTTCTGGCCATATGGTATGTACAGATACGATCGTGAAACGGATTCGTATGAGTTTTTGGGATTTGTAGAAGCTCTTGATCTTGAAGATGTAAAGGTAAGAAACTCAGCTGCCGAAGAGAATAACGGAACAAATTTTATAGAATATCCGTATGAAGCCGACACGAGCAATTCGGGATTCGTTTATTATATTCGTCCCGATTGGCACAGTGGTACGGCAGAACCTGTTGACGTTACCGAATATAACGAAATGGACAGGGAATTCACAGGCGGCACAGAACCGCTTGAACTGGAATTTATTAAGCTTACAGAGGAAAATATTCAAAACGTAACCCAATAAAAGATTGAACAATTTACAATTGTTTGTCTATATAAATAATTAATTAAGGAGAATCAATCATGGATGTAATTGAATTAACAAGAGAACTGGGAAAGGCAATTCAGCAGGATGACCGCTATATCGCTTACAATCTTGCAAAACAGGTGAACGATAACGACAGTGAGCTTCAAGCCGATATAGAGCGCTTTTCGCAGCTCCGCAGCGACCTCAGCAAGGCAATGAGCGAGGAAAATAAAGACGGTGATAAGCTCCAGAAAATTGACGAAGAGCTTAAAGCTGTTTATCAGAAAATAATGAGCAACAAAAATATGATCGTATTCAATGCGGCACAGCAGGCTCTTGAAGGACTTATCAACAACGTAAATCAGATAATTTCACTCTGCGCAAACGGCGAAGACCCTGATACCTGCCAGCCCTCTACAGGATGCACAGGAAGCTGTTCTACCTGCGGCGGATGCGGCTGATAGACATCAATATGTAAAAAACTTACAAAAGGAGCAACCCAATGGAAATAGACAGAAGCAAAATTTCTCCGATGATGCAGCAATATCTGGAGATCAAGGATAAGTACAAAGACTGCGTTTTATTTTTTCGTCTCGGCGATTTTTACGAGATGTTTTTCGATGATGCAATAGTCGTTTCAAAGGCTCTGGAGCTTACTTTAACGGGCAGGGACTGCGGTCTTGAAGAACGTGCGCCGATGTGCGGCGTCCCCTATCATGCGGCGGATACTTATATAAAAGAGCTTATTGACAGAGGATTTAAGGTTGCTGTCTGCGAGCAGCTTACTGATCCGGCCGAATCAAAAGGGATAGTAGTCCGTGATGTTATAAGAGTTGTCACCCCGGGAACGCTGATCGAAAGCAGTATGCTTGATGAAGGAAAAAATAACTACGTTTGCAGTATTTTCTACGATCAGACTGAGCAGACCTGCGGAGTTGCTTCTGCCGATATTTCAACCGGCGAGGCTTTTCTCAGCTTTTTCGAGGGCAAGGATCTTGAAGCCAGCGTTATTAACGAGCTTTCACGCTGTCAGCCGGCAGAGATAATATTCCCCGAAAATTTTCTTTCGCTGAAAAATGTCACTGATTTTGTGAAAATACGCATGAAGTGCCCGGTAACGCTTCGTGACAGCGTTTGCTTTTCTCCCGAGAAGAGACGGAGCGTCGTGCTGAACCTCTTTAAAGTCAAATCGTTTTCCGAGCTTGGGATAAGCGAGAATGGTGCGGACTGCTGTGCGGTATGCGGTCTTTTCGACTATATCGACGACACGCAGAAAATCTCGGTTTCACGTTTTACGTCAATAGAAATTCTTAACAGCGATGCCTATATGGGACTCGATCTGAATGCAAGACGAAATCTTGAGCTTACTGAAACTCTTCGTTCAAAAGACAGAAAGGGTTCGCTGCTCTGGGTTCTCGATTCAACGAAAACCTCAATGGGACGGCGTATGCTTAAAAACTGGATAGAACAGCCGCTGAAAAGTCCGGCGAGAATTATCGAGCGCCTTGACGCAGTTGAAGCTTTGACCAGAAAAAGCGTGATTCTTTCAGATATACAAATTCTTTTGGAGCGAGTCTACGACCTTGAGCGCCTTATGACAAAGGTTATGTATAAAAAGGCGAATCCACGTGATCTGAAAGCGCTTTCAGCTACGGCGATGCAGCTTCCTTCTCTTAAAAAGGAGCTTGAAAAATTCAGCGACAATAAGCTGCTTTCAAAGTATAACAACGACATTTCGACTCTTGAAGAGATGGTTAGGCTTGTGGAAAATGCTGTTGTGGATGATCCTCCGGTCGCAGTCAAGGACGGCGGAGTTATTAAGGACGGCTTTAATGAAGAACTTGATTCTCTGCGCCACATAATGAACCACGGCAAGGAAATGATCGAGGATATTGAATGCCGTGAACGTGAAGCCACCGGCATTAAAACGCTTAAAATCGGATTTAACAGGGTGTTCGGCTATTACATTGAAGTAACACGTTCTTACCAGGAGCTTGTTCCGGAGGGATATATCCGTAAGCAGACTCTTGCAAATGCCGAGCGTTACATAACGGAAGAGCTGAAAAATGCCGAAAACGCAATTCTCGGCGCTAAAGATAAGGCGCTTTCGCTTGAAGCCGATATTTTTTCCGAAGTCAGGGATTTTCTTGCAACCAAGCTTGAAATGGTTCAGAAGACGGCTTCTTCTGTTGCTTCTGTTGATGTACTCTGCGCTTTCGCCGACACTGCACTGAAAAATCAGTACGTTAAGCCCGATATTTCCCTTGACGGAGCTGTCGATATCAAGGGCGGACGTCATCCGGTTGTCGAACTCATGCTTGACGGAGAAATGTTTGTGCCGAACGATGTCTATATCGATAATAAATCAAACAGGATGTCCGTGATAACAGGGCCGAATATGTCCGGTAAATCGACCTATATGCGTCAGACTGCGCTTATCGTTCTCATGGCTCAGATCGGAAGCTTCGTTCCGGCGGACTCTGCGAAAATTTCCGTTGTCGATAAAATCTTTACCCGTGTCGGAGCTTCCGATGATCTCACTGCCGGACAAAGTACATTCATGGTTGAAATGAGCGAAGTTGCGGATATTCTGAAAAATGCCACTCACGACAGCCTTGTCATACTCGACGAGGTTGGCAGAGGTACTTCTACATTTGACGGAGTGAGTATTGCAAAGGCTGTTGCCGAGCATATATGCAGTTCAAAAAAGCTTGGCTGTAAGACTCTTTTCGCAACGCATTACCACGAGCTTATCGGTCTTGAAAATGAGCTTGAGGGCGTAAAAAATTACAGTATCGCTGTGAATAAGCATGGCGGAACTATTCGTTTTCTGCGAAAAATCGTCCGTGGAGGAGTTGACGAGAGCTACGGCGTTGACGTTGCGAAGCTTGCCGGACTTCCTTCCAAGGTTATAAGCAGAGCGAGGGAGATTCTTGAGGAAATGGAAAAGAGTCATAAGAACAGTCTTTTGGCAGCAGAACAGGCGGAAACAGAGCAGATAAGCTTTGGAGCGATAAACCGTGAAAGCGCATTGGAAATGCTTGAAAAAACCAATATAGACGAGCTTACCGACGCTGAATGCCGTGACCTGCTGAAAGACATGGCGGACTTGATTCGATGAGATATGGGGTGATAATATGGTAAAATTTAATTCTGAAAATATGACCGAGGCTCTTGACCGTTTTGGCAAACAATATAAATATCCAATTTATGCAAGTATAAGAAATATGGCGACAGGTTTTTTCAGCCGTCCGAGCGATGCGATATCAGGCTATGCGGCGGTAACTGACGATAATTTTCTTATTCTTGTGCAGATACCCGTATTTGGAACGATAAATGACGCTGAGTATTTTCAGCTTCCTGTGCTGGGCATAAAGAAGCTCAAATTAAAGAAAACAGCTATTTTAAACGCATACACTGTCGATATCAGAGGAGTTGCCGACGGAAAAAAATATGGATTCAGGATTGTTACTGTCAGTAAAGTAGGCGGAAAAGGCTTTCCCGAACAGCCTGCAAATCATGCCGGGTTTATCGAAAAGCTGAAAAGATGGTCCGACGAGCTATAGTGTATAGAGGAATAGTAATGAAATATTTTTATAAAATTAATGAACTTCACGGAACGGACTGTCATGAGTTCTTTAAAGGAAAGTGGAACGGAACATTCTGGAGCTATGATTCGATTTATATTTATGATGAAGACTTTAGCAGTTCAGGCCTTAAAAGAGTGATTTCCCGTGTCGTTCCTGATTATTCGCCTTATGCCGACTCTGAGATAGATTCAGAAATGTGGGAGAAAATATGCTCCGAGGCGAAATTGTCGGCTCTCGAAGCCGTTAAAGAAGCGTCATTCTGGGTAAAAGAGACGCTGGAAGAACATGGGATTTTTACAATACTGGGAATCTGAGCAGCCTCGTTATAAGAAAGGAGAAACATATGCCGTCAATAAATCTTCTCAGTCAGGAAATATCCGAGCTTATAGCTGCCGGAGAGGTTATCGAACGGCCTTGTTCCGTTATCAAGGAGCTTGTGGAAAATTCGATAGATTCCGGAGCAAGACATATTACTGTTGAAATCAAAAACGGTGGAACTACTTATATGAGAGTTACCGATGACGGATGCGGAATGTCGTTTGATGATGTTCCGAAAGCGTTTCTTCGTCATGCAACAAGCAAGATAAGCTCGAAAGAGGATCTTGACAACATTCTTACTCTTGGATTCAGAGGTGAAGCGCTTGCTTCGGTTGCAGCCGTTTCACGTGTTGAAGTTATGACCAAGCAGAAGGATGAAACCTACGGCACTCTTTACAATATCGAGGGAAGCGTTGAATCGTTCCACGATAAGGGAGGATGTCCGGACGGAACGACAATTATAATCCGTGAACTTTTTTATAATGTTCCGGCGAGACGTAAGTTTCTGAAAAAAGATATAACGGAGTCAAATGCGGTAAGTCAGATACTCCAGAAAATAACGATGTCGCATCCTGATATTGCTTTCAAATTCATCAGGGACAACCGTGTAGAGTTTAATTCAAGCGGCGACGGAGAGCTGTTTTCAGCGGTTTATGCTGTTTATGGACGTGATTTTGCCAGAGATCTGATAAATGTTGAATATGAGTACGGTGGGATACGAGTGACCGGTTTTACAGTCAAGCCGCTTTACTCTAAAAACAACAGATCGTTTCAGAATTTTTTTGTAAACGGCAGATACGTTCATTCAAAGCTTTGCTCCGCAGCTCTTGAAAACGCCTATGAGAATATGATAATGACAGGAAAATTTCCCGCCTGCATTATGATGATAGAGCTTCCGCCGGCTTCAATGGACGTCAATATACATCCGACAAAAGCAGAGGTGCGGTTTACCGATGAAAAAACAGTTTCCGACGCAATTTTTTTCGCCGTTAAGAACGCTTTGATGAACGACGGTCTTATTTATGAGTTTGAGCTGAAACCACGTCAGGACTGGCGGCAGCAGGTGATTGAACCGGAGGAAATGCAGCAGCAGGAATTCCTGTTTACTCCTGTTTCGGAAATCGAGCAGACTGAAAAAAAGCTTTTCGCTGATGAAAATAAAATATCGTCAGCGCCGGAGCAGATTAATTCTGTTACTAATGAAGTTTCTGTTGAGAAACCGGAAATTCCTCAGTGTACAGATAAAAATGAACCGAATGAGACCGCTTTCGAACAGAATGAGGAAGTAAAGCCTGCTATCGAAATTAAACCTGAGCCTGAGCCTGAAAACGTTGAGGGCTTTCAGTATTTAAATACGAGATCCTTTGAGGAGATCAAGCCCGAGCCTGAACCGAAGGTGCTTGAGAAAAAACAATCAGAGTGGACAGAAAAACCGAAAATCAGAGTTATCGGCGAAGCGTTCGGGGTTTACATAATTGCCGAAACAGAGGACAAAAAAATGGTTATGATAGACAAACACGCCGCACATGAGCGTATTATCTTTGAACGTCTGAAAAGCCGTAATTGCCGCCAATACAGTCAGATGCTCATGAATGAGATAAAGGTTCTTCTTACGGGTGATGAGTTCAGCGCTCTTGAAGCAAATACCGAGCTTCTTGCGGATATGGGTTTCGTTTTTGACTTTTCGGAGCGTCCATGCGTTAAAGCAACGGCTGTGCCGACTTTTATTATGGAGCTTGATATTGAGGAGATAATTTCTGAGATAGCTGAAAATCTCAGACTTAACCGCCATGATCCGCAGTCTCATACACTGGACGATATGCTTCATACAGTCGCCTGTAAATCGGCAATAAGGGGAAACGATAAGAATTCCGCAGCCGAGCTTCAATCGCTTGCAGAGCAGGTTTACAGCGATGAGAGGATCCGTCATTGTCCCCATGGCAGACCTGTTATGTTCACTATGACCAAATCAAACATAGAGCATCAGTTCGGACGTTCGTGAACGTAAAGAGGAGGATAGTATGAAGCTTACCTTGCTGTTGGCTGAGCATTCGGTCGGAATTTCTGAGTTTGTAAAGGCTTCGCATATTTTGCTGGCGGTCGTTATGATACTCGGATTTATTATCTGCGCAGTGATTGCGTTTGCTGCGTGTTTTATTAATAATAAAAAGATGAAGCGTGAGCTGCAAAAGGAGAGTGAAGATGCTGAATCAAAGTAAACCACGTGTTCTTGCGGTTGCAGGTCCTACGGCTTCCGGAAAGACATGGCTTGGGGTACAGCTTGCCAAAATATACGGCGGAGAAGTGATTTCTGCCGATTCTATGCAGATATATAAGGGAATGGATATAGCCTCCGCTAAGCCTGCGAAGGAGGAAATGCAGGGAATTCCTCATCATCTTATTGATTTTATTGACAGAGATGTAAGCTTCAGCGCCGCAGATTATGTGCGGCTTGCAAAGGAAAAAATAGCCGAAGTTTTAAGCCGGGGCAAGCTGCCTATCATAGTCGGCGGTACGGGACTCTATATTGATTCACTGCTTGAAAATGTGAAGTTTTCCGACGGCGGAAGCGATGAAAAATATCGGAAAGAGCTTTATGATTTTGCCGTAAAGGAGGGAAATGAAGCCCTGTATGCAAAGCTTTCGGAAGCCGATCCCGAAGCTGCGGAAACTATCCATCCGAATAATCTTGTAAGAGTTGTCCGTGCGCTTGAGGTCATTCATGTCACCGGACGTAAATTCAGCGATCTGAAAAAAGAGAGCCGTCTTGTGGAAAGTCCTTACGATTCGCTTATCCTTGGATTGAATTTTGAAAACCGTCAGACTTTATACAACAGAATTGATCTCCGGGTTGATGAGATGATGAAAAACGGACTGCTTGAAGAAGCAGAGGAGCTTTGGCGACAAGGTTCGATGAAAACCGCAGCAAACGCAATCGGCTTCAAAGAGTTCATTCCTTTTTTTGAAAACCGGATGCCGCTTGAGGCGTGTATCGACAAAATAAAACAGGAAACACGCCGTTACGCCAAGAGACAATTGACGTGGTTTAGGAAAAATCAACGTATTCAGTGGATTATTTTGGGCGAATTTGATAAAAAGAATGAAATTTTAGAAAAATCTAAAAAATGTATAGCAAATTACTGGAATGTGTGATATAATGTATTGTGTGTATTTCTATATGTTTTGATAACCTTTAAAAATCTGTTTGCTCAGGCAAGAATCAGAGAGGCGTGTCAGCGGCGGAAAAAGTTCTCAAAAGCGTTACAACGTATTGCAGAAGGTTTTGATGCGGCAAATGATATGCATAGCTGTTTTTGTCAGAAGAGACTTTCAGAGGCTGTCAATTAGAGATATCAGATATATATAATTAAATAAAGGAGAATGAATGTGTATGAACAAAACAATTAATCTTCAGGATGTATTTCTTAATCAGTGCAGAAAAGACAAAATAATGGTAACTATTATTCTTACAAACGGATTTCAGTTTAAAGGCATGATAAGAGGATTTGACAGCTATGTTGCTATTTTTGACTGCGACGGCAAACAGCAGCTTGTTTTTAAGCACGCTATTTCTACAATTATTCCTGCAAGACAGGTTTCTATTCTTGACGCCGCTGAAAAAAGCGAATAAGGTGTGATATAAATGCGCTTTGTTAAATCGGATAGCAGTCCGCTGGTAAAGGTTCTGCGCAATGTTGTTCTTATAATGTTTATCGTTATTTTTATAAGCATTGTTTATAACTTCCGCAACAGGGAAAGCGATACCGAAAGCGCTCTTATTGCAGAAGCGACGGCTTCAAGAGAATTCAAGGGAGTTTTTATAAGGGATGAACAGATCAAAACCTACAGCGGCAGCGGAGTTTTAAGCTACAATGTTACAGACGGCGGAAAGCTTGGAAACGGCAGCGTTATAGCAGAGGTTTATCCCGATGAAAACCAGATAAGCATTAACAGAAAGATCGACAGTCTTACAAAAGAACTTGATATTCTGAAAAAAATTCAGAATCCCGGAACTCTTGAATCGGCTCAGCCATCGAATATTTCGGAGACTATCGAGGAAAATTACCGCAGTTTTATCCTATGCAGAGATATGCAGGATTATGATACCCTTGAAGTGGTCAAGGATAATCTGCTTGTCAATTTGAGTACATACCAGATAATAACCAACGAGGTAAGCGGCTTTGAACAGCAGATAACCGATATCAATAACGAGCTTTCTCAGCTTCGTCAGCAGTCATCTGAACCGCTTGAGACGATTACATCGGACAAGCCTGCTTATTTTGTAAGCTACTGCGACGGCTATGAAAGCGAGCTTACTCCCGAAAATCTGAGCTCGTTAACGGCTTCAAGAATCGCCGAGATAACCGATAACAGACTTACGGACAACACCATCGTAGGAAAGCTCGTAAACGGCTATAACTGGTATATTGCAGGCGTTGTTGATAATTCCAGAAAGGAATACAATGTCGGAGCCGAGGTCAAGGTGCGTCTGGATTCGTCGGCGGAGTATATTAACGCTTCGATCTATGATATAAGAGATGAAGGCGATCCTTCAAAAAGCGTTATTATCCTTTTATGCGAGCAGCTCAGTCACGATATTGTTCAGCACAGAACAGAAACGATCGAACTGATCACAGGCGATTACAGAGGTCTTAAAGTTCCGAGGGAAGCCATACGCTTCGTTCCGATTGATGAAGAAACCACCGATCCTGAAAGCGGCGAAGACGTTGTTAAAAGCGTTTCTTATAAGGGCGTTTACATTCTTAAAGGCGAACAGGTTGAATTCAAGAAAATTGATGTTGTTTATGAGGGAAGCGATTACGTTCTTTCCGAAATACACGAAGATGATCCGAGCTATCTTGCGCTTTATGACGATATTATGATTGAAGGTGTTGAGCAAAGTGGAAAATAATTACAGCTATGATGAAATCAAGGAAAATCTGAGGATCATCCGCAGTAATATCAGCGAAGCTTATGATAAATACCGTAATGACGGAAGCAGGGTCGATATAATGGCTGTTACGAAAACTGTTCCTGCGGAGGTTGTGAATTATGTTTTCGATTTCGGGCTGGAGCTTCTCGGCGAGAACAGAGTTCAGGAATTTCAGTCTAAGGCTGAGAGCTATGATTCGAAGGCTAAGGTGCATTTTATCGGCCATTTACAGACCAATAAGGTGAAATATATTATAAATTCAGTGAAAATGATACAGTCGGTTGACAGCTTTAAACTTGCTCAGGAAATAAACCGGCTTGCCGTTAATAACGGTAAAATCATGGATATTCTCTGCGAGGTAAATATCGGCGGAGAGGAATCAAAAAGCGGGATCGCTCCTGAAAATTTAAGGGAGCTTATTGAACAGACTGCGGCTCTTGAAGGAATTCGTGTAAGAGGACTTATGACTATTCCGCCGCCCTGCGAAAGCGATGTTTTCCTCGGCAGGATGCAGGAGCTTTTCCATAAAATTTCCGATTTCAATATAAGCGGAACTTCAATGGACATTCTTTCAATGGGCATGACTAACGATTACGCAAGAGCTGTTAAATACGGTTCTACGCTTGTAAGAATTGGAACAGGCCTTTTCGGCGCAAGAAATTATAAAGTTTGATCAGCATCATAACATATTAAGAAAGGCACGGAAATATCCGCATTGATTTCGTGTCTGAAACAAAAATATAAATATAAATAATGCGGAGAAACGGAGTATTAAAATGAAACTTTTTGAGAACATCAAGGAATTCTTCTTTGCCCCTGAAGACGAAGAACTCGATCAGGCAGATGTTCCGGTTCGCCATACGAACCGCAGCGAGCGTTCAAGCTACCAGCCTTCCGATCAGGATGAAGTTAATTCAGGCGAGGGAAACAGAAGAAACAAGGTTGTGAATATTCAGACAACAGCTCAGCTTCAGGTCGTTCTCGTAAAGCCTTCAGCTTTTACAGATGCAAAGCAGATCGCAGACCATCTTATTGCAAAGAAAACTGTTGTACTCAACCTTGAAACAGCTTCTCCGGAGAATAAGAGAAGAATTATCGACTTCCTGGTAGGCGTAGCATACGCTAACGGCGGAAGCTTAAAGCCGGTTGCTAACCTGACATATATTATTACTCCTTATAACGTTGGCTTCATCGGCGAGGATCTTGTCGGAGAGCTTGAAAACAACGGCGTATTCATCTGATGAACGGCGATACAGAGGATAAGCTTTTTGCCGCAAGACTCGGCGATCTGGTCAGCCGCTGTGAAAGAGACGGCGTATGCTGTTTTTCAAATTTTCTTGACGAACGGCAGTGCGCAGAGGCACAGCGTTGGTGTCTGAATAATTCAGGCAGTTTGATGTATACGCTCTACGGCGGCTTCCCGGATGCAAAAAGACGTATTCTTGCGGTTTTCCCTGATTATTACCAGGATTACATCACGGATGAATTCCCAATAAAATGCCTGACCTTTACTTTCCGCAAAGAGGACAGGCTGTCGCACAGGGATTTTCTCGGAAGCTTTATGGGAATGCGTTTAAAGCGTGATGTGATAGGCGATATTATTGTTGACGAGGGTATTGCTCAGGCTTTTGTCACTGATATCGCCGCAAGACTTATCTTATCTACGGTTTACAAAATCGGAAAAACCGGAGTTAAGGTGTATGGCGATCGTCCGTTTCAGCTTGAAGTCAAGCAGGAATTCCGCAATATAAGCGGAACTGTGGCTTCTATGCGACTGGACTGCGTTGTAAGTCTTGCTGCCGGAATAAGCAGAGAAAATGCAGCAAAGCTCATCCGATCTGAAAAGGTCGATATAAATCATTTTACGGCTTCATCAATTTCGCAGGAGCTTCATGCCAGTGACGTTCTTTCGATACGAGGCTGCGGAAGATTTATTTTGTCGGATATAAACGGCTCTACCAAAAAGGGCCGGATACACATTAATCTTCGTAAATTTATTTAGAGGTGAAAACAATGATTACTTCAAAAGATGTAAGAAATAAAAGATTTGAAAAGGCGGCTTTTGGCTATAAACAGGAGGAAATTGACGAGTTTTTCTCTCAGCTTGAAGCAGAGCTTGACGAAATGGAAAGAGAGCGTATCGAATCAAACAACAAGATTCAGGTTCTTGCCGATAAGGTTCGTGAATATATGAGAGATGAGGACGCTCTTAAAGACGCTCTTCTCGGCGCTCAGAAGCAGGGACATCAGGTTATCAACGAGGCAAACGAGAAAGCAGAGCAGATAATTGCCGAGGCTAAGGCTAAGGCGGAAGCTCTTGAAGATGAGGCTGTCCGTCAGCACGCAGAGGCTATGGAGCGTAACCGTGAGGAGATAGCAAAAGAAAAGGAAGCTCTTATCGAGGCTCAGCAGCAGGTTGCAGATTTCAAGAAGAGTCTTTTCGATATGTATAAGAGCCACCTTGAGCTTATTTCTTCTATGCCGGAAACATTTGAGGAAGCAGCAGGTCTTGAACCTCAGACAGCCGAAGAGATCGCTGCCGCAGTTGCATCAGAGGAACTTTAATTTTATTTTTAATTAAATCGTTTAAATTTGCTTGAAAGGAGGATTCTTCCGCATATCAAGTGCGAAGAATCAAGGAAAAATGGCGCAGGATTATAATAACACCTTAAATTTACCGAAAACAGATTTTCCTATGAGAGGAAATCTTCCTAAAAGAGAGCCTGAAATGCTCGAAAAGTGGGAAAAAGAAAGACTTTACTACAAGATGATTGAGAAGAATAAGGGTAAGAAAAGCTATATTCTTCACGATGGACCTCCGTATGCCAACGGTGAAATTCATCTTGGAACGGCTCTTAACAAAACTTTAAAGGATTTCATTGTTAAATATAAGAATATGAGCGGATTCTGCGCTCCTTATGTTCCGGGCTGGGATACGCACGGTCTTCCTATCGAGCTGAAGGCAATGAAGTCTATTGGCGTTGAAAACGGAGCAATTTCGCCTGTAGAGCTTAGAAAGCATTGCCATGATTTTGCAATGATGCACGTTCAGAACCAGATGAAACAGTTCAAGAGACTCGGTACTATCGGCGATTACGATTATCCGTATCTCACACTTCGTCCTGAATTTGAGGCAAGACAGGTTGAGGTATTCGGCGAAATGGCTAAACGGGGCTATATGTATAAAGGACTTAAACCAGTTTACTGGTGTCCCGACTGCAACACAGCTCTTGCAGAAGCTGAGATTGAATATTCAAACGATCCATGCTACTCTATTTATGTAAAGTTCAATGTTACCGATGATAAGGGAATTTTTTCCGGTATGGGACTTGATACATCCAAAATTTATTTCGTTATCTGGACTACCACAACATGGACTATCCCTGGAAACCTTGCTATCTGTCTCGGTCCGGAGTATAACTACACTCTCGTTCACGTTGGCGACGAGTATTACGTTATGGCTGAAGAGCTTGTTAAAACGACAATGGAAACAGCCGGAATCACTGAATATACAACAGAGGGAATCTTCACAGGCGCAGAGCTTGAGGGAATGAAGACAAAGCATCCGCTTTACGACCGTCCGTCACCGATCATTGTCGGCGATCACGTGACGCTTGAAAGCGGTACAGGATGCGTTCATACTGCCCCCGGCTATGGTGTTGAGGACTTCGAGGTTTGCAAGAATTACGATGATATCGGCATAATCGTTTGTGTTGACGCAAAGGGCAGACAGACCGCCGAAGCTGGCGAATTCGAGGGAATGGACACCGAGACCGCAAACAAGGCTATCGCCGCTAAGCTTACAGAGGTTGGAGCAATGCTTGCAACTCAGAAGATCGTCCACCAGTATCCGCACTGCTGGAGATGCAACAGTCCTATCATCTACCGTGCAACAGAACAGTGGTTCTGTTCCGTAAACGATTTCAAGGACGAAGCTATCAAGGCTATCGAAGAAGTTCAGTGGATTCCCGAGTGGGGCGAGGACAGAATCAAGGGCATGGTTCGTGACAGAAGTGACTGGTGCATTTCACGTCAGAGAACATGGGGCGTTCCGATCCCGATCGTTTACTGCAAGGACTGCGGTAAGCCAATCGTTAATGACGAAACAATTTCCGCAATAGCCGATCTTTTCCGCAAGGAAGGTTCTGATGCATGGTGGACAAGAGAAGCTTCCGAATTCATCCCGGCAAGCGTTAAGTGCGAATGCGGATGCAGTGAATTTACTAAGGAATACGACATTATGGACGTATGGTTCGACAGCGGTGTTTCCCATACAGCCGTTATGGACGAATTTGACAGCCTTTCATGGCCGGCGGACCTTTATCTCGAGGGTGCAGATCAGTATAGAGGCTGGTTCCAGTCGTCGCTTCTCACATCTGTTGTTTACAAGGGAAAAGCTCCGTATAAGGCTGTTTGCACACATGGCTGGGTCGTTGACGGCGAGGGCAAAACTATGCATAAGTCCCTCGGAAACGGAATTGACCCAAGTGAGATAACCGATCAGTACGGTGCAGATATTCTTCGTTTGTGGGTAGCTTCTTCCGATTATCATTCTGATATCAGAATTTCCAAAACTATCCTCAGCCAGCTTTCTGACGCTTATAAGAAAATCAGAAATACTGCAAGATTCATCCTTGGAAATCTTGGCAACGGCAATGGATTTAACCCGGATACAGACAGTGTTTCTGACGATAAGCTCACAGAACTCGATAAATGGGCGCTTATGCGTCTTGACGCTCTCATCGACAAGGTGAACGAGGGCTATCAGGCTTTTGATTTCCATATCGCATTCCATGCAATCCATAACTTCTGTGTAATTGATATGTCGAATTTCTACCTCGATATTATCAAGGACAGACTTTACTGCGAAAAAGAGGATTCCGAGCTGCGCCGTGCTGCTCAGACCGCTATGTACCGCATTCTCAGCGCAGTAGCAAGACTTGCCGCTCCTATCATTTCCTTTACCGCTGAGGAAATCTGGCAGTTCATGCCGCATACTTCTGCGGACGATACTGAAAGCGTTTTCCTGAATCAGATGCCTGAAAAGTCCGGTATTGAGTTCAGTGAAGAGTTTATTGATAAATGGAACTTTATCTATGCTGCTCGTGAATCAGCTAACAAGGCTCTTGAGGATGCAAGAAACGAAAAGGTAATCGGTAAATCTCTTGAGGCTAAAATTATCATCAAGAGCAGCGAGGCTGATTTTGAAAGATATTCTGATCTTGCAAAGCAGCTTGCAGAAATTCTTATTGTTTCCGATGTTGAAATTGAAAAAAATGACGGCGAGACTGTGTTTGAGGTTGCAAAGGCAGAGGGCGGAAAGTGCGAACGCTGCTGGCGCTATTCAAAGTATGTAGGCGAAAATCATGAGCATCCCACACTTTGTCAGAGATGTGCGATAGCAATTGAGGCGTAATTATAACAATATTGCCTGCTGTCAAGATATGGCGGCAGGCGTATTATTTACTTGAAAGGACAAATTTTTAGTGGCTATTCTGCTTACGGCAATGGTAATTGCCCTTATCGGAATCGATCAGATAATCAAATACTGGGCGATTCATTCCCTTCAGCCGAAGGGGAGTATTGACTTCATCCGCTTTGGAAAAACCGAAATTTTTGATTTGACTTATCTTGAAAACGACGGTGCTATTTTTGGCAGTATGTCAGGTCAGAGGTGGTTTCTTATCGGCTTTACGGCAATAGTTATCGCTGTCGGGATTGTTGCTATGTTCAAGTTCCTGAAACGCTCTAAACTGCTTAGCACAGCCGTTTCACTCTTTGTTGCCGGAGGAATCGGCAATATTATCGACCGTATCCGCTTCGGATATGTAGTTGATATGTTTGAGTTCAAGCCGTTCAGATTTGCGATTTTTAATTTTGCAGATATCTGCGTGACGATCGCTTTTATCCTGCTTTTGGTTTATGGAATTTTTATAGATCCCAAGATTGAGAAAAGACTCAAACAGGAGTCGGCAGCAATGAAAAATGAGGCTGATGAAAATGAGTGAAGATCTTATTCTGACTGCTTCCGACAATGATTCCGGAAAAAGAATTGACAAATTTATTTCGGACAATATTGCTCAGCTTTCTCGGAGCGCAGTTCAAGGACTGATTTTAAATGGTTTAGTTCTTGTGGACGGAAAACATTCCGGAAAAAATTATAAGATTCATGGCGGTGAGCAAATTTCAGTTGAAATTCCTGAACCTCAGCCGATGGACGCTTTGCCGGAGGATATTCCGCTTGATATTGTTTATGAGGACAGTGAACTTCTTGTTGTAAATAAGCCGAAAGGAATGGTCGTTCATCCGGCGCACGGAAATTATAACGGAACTCTGGTCAACGCTCTGCTTCATCACTGCGGAGATAGCCTATCGGGGATAAATGGGGTTATCCGTCCCGGAATTGTCCACAGAATAGACAAAAATACCAGCGGCTTGCTTATCGTTGCAAAAACGGATTCGGCTCATGTTAAACTGGCGGAACAGATCAAGGCGCATAGTTTTACACGTGAATACGAAGCGGTAGCCGCAGGCTACTTCAAGGAGTCCGAGGGAACTATCGACGCTCCTATAGGACGGCACAAAACCGACAGAAAGAAAATGTGCGTAACGCAGGAAAATTCGAGGAATGCGGTCACTCATTACAGCGTTTTGCGGCAATACGGGGGATATGCTCACGTTCGTCTGAGACTGGAAACCGGAAGAACACATCAGATAAGAGTTCATCTTGCGTATATAGGTCATCCGGTTCTGGGCGACGATGTTTATGGAAAGTCATATAAGGGAATTGACGGACAGTGCCTTCATGCCCGTAAAATAGGCTTTATTCATCCGTCAAGCGGTAAATATATGGAATTTACGAGCGAGCTTCCGGAGTATTTTTCTTCGATTTTGAATAAGCTTGAAAAAATGTAGGCGGTGAGAAATTTGTTTGAAGATATATCTAAAATTGTGCTGCTTAGTGATATGGACGGAACGCTGCTTAATTCAAAAAAGCTTATTAATGAGGTCGATTTGGCTGCGATTCAGCGTTTTACACATCTCGGAGGTCATTTTACAGTTGCTACAGGGCGCACGTTACAGGCATTTGAGCAGTATCGTGCCGCTTTGAAACTGAATATGCCTGTTATCCTGTATAACGGCGCGGCGATTTACGATTACAGTTCCGGGGACGCATTGTATACACATCCTCTTCCTGATGAATGCCGGAATATAGCCAAAGGGCTTCTTGAAGCCATGCCTGATGCCGGCGGAGAGGTTTTAAAGCTGGACGGAACTTACGTTTTCCGCAACAACGATTATCAGAAGCTTCACACAAAACTTTGTGGAATCACTCCGTTTTATTCCACTCTTGATGAAATTCCGGAGGGTGAATGGCTTAAAGTACTGTTTGCAATGGCTCCGGAGGATATGGAATACATAGAGATACTCATTCGGCAGAAAAATTACGAAACTGTCAGCTTTGTGAAGTCGTCAGAGATGTTTTATGAGATGCTTCCCGTGGGAGTAAGCAAGGGTTCTGCTCTTTCAAATTACCGCAGGCTTGACGGAATGACAGATTTTAAATTCGTGGCTATCGGCGATTTCGACAACGACATCGAAATGATTCGTGAAGCCGACTTTGGCGCGTGTCCTGCAAATGCCGAAGAATCAGTGAAAAAAGCGTCTGATCTCGTTCTTAAGAAAACTAATGACGAGGGCGCAGTTGCTGAGTTGATAAATCATATCATAAATAATTTGTAAATTTTTACGGAGATAAATATGAAGATTCAAAAGTGTACAAAGGAATCGTTTGCTGTTATTGGAAAAGAGGGTTCTTCATCAGAAGGAAACGGATTTATTCAAAGATTATGGACTGAGGCGAATGCTCATGCCGGAGAAATTCAGCATTTGGCAAAGAAAGATGAAAATGGAAATATAGCCGGAATATGGGGAGCAATGTCCGATTTTTCACGTTCTTTCAAGCCGTGGAAAAACTTTAATGAAGGACTTTATCTTGCTGGCATGGAGTGCAATAACGATTCAGAAGCGCCTGAGGGATGGACAAAATGGATCATTCCGGGGTATGAGTATATCTATGCTGAATGTGAAGAAGACGACACATTTTTGCAGGTTATTCAATATATGAAAGATAATGATATTGAATTAGCGGGCGCTGTTCATGATTTTACTTGTACACAGACAGGAAAAAATTATATGTTTTTTCCGATAAAAAGACTTTGATCAGAATAAATAAAACCAGTTGCTATGCGGCTGAATTATATATGGAGGTTATTATGGACGAATCTATCAAAAAGTCTTTGCAGAAAACTGCCTGCAAAGTGAGAATGGGCGTTATCGAGGGCACTTATAACGCTAAATCGGGACATCCCGGCGGTTCGCTTTCAATAAGCGACACCCTCACATATCTTTATTTCAATAAAATGAATGTTGACATCAATGATCCGGAAAATCCTGAAAGAGACCGTCTTGTGCTTTCTAAGGGACATACTGCTCCGGCGCTTTACTCTGTTCTTGCGCAGAAAGGTTATTTCCCGGAAGAGGAGATTAAATCGCTCCGTCATATCGGCGCACTCTTACAGGGACATCCGTGCATTCACATTCCCGGAGTTGATATGTCCAGCGGCTCTCTCGGACAGGGAATTTCCGCTGCCTGCGGAATGGCTCTTGCAGGAAAGATCGACAATAAATCTTATAATGTCTACGCAATTCTCGGCGACGGTGAAATCGAGGAAGGACAGGTTTGGGAAGCGGCAATGTTTGCGGCTCATTACGGTCTTGGAAATCTTGTTGCTATTGTTGACAATAATGGTCTGCAAATTGACGGACCTATTACGGAGGTTTGTTCTCCTGAGCCTATTACAGATAAATTTGCCGCTTTCGGCTGGCACGTTATAACAATGGACGCTCACGATTTCGATGATATTGACAGAGCCTTTACCGAAGCTGAAAAGATAACGGATAAGCCGGTTGCTATCATTCAGAAGAGCGTTAAGGGCAAGGGTGTTTCATTCATGGAAAATCAGGTAGGCTGGCACGGAACTGCTCCTAATAAAGAACAGTACGCACAGGCTATGGAAGAGCTTAATGCGCAGTTAAAGGAATTGGAGGACTAAGGTAATGGCAGAAGTTATGAAAAAAGCTACCAGAGAAAGCTATGGCGAAACGCTGAAAGAGCTTGCCGAGGAGTATAAAGATCTTGTTGTTCTCGATGCCGATCTGGCGGCTGCAACCAAGACCGGAATCTTTAAAAAAGCCTATCCTGAGCGCTTCTTCGACTGCGGAATTGCAGAAGCCAACATGATGGGGGTTGCGGCAGGACTTGCAGCCTGCGGAAAAATTCCGTTTGCAAGCACATTTGCTATGTTCGCTGCCGGAAGAGCTTACGAAATCGTAAGAAATTCTATCGGCTATCCCCACCTGAACGTTAAAATAGGTGCAACTCATGCGGGAATTTCAGTCGGCGAGGACGGTGCAACTCACCAGTGCAACGAGGATATTGCTCTTATGAGAACTATTCCCGGAATGACTATAATCAATCCCTGCGATGATGTTGAAGCTCGTGCCGCAATAAGAGCTGCGCTTGATTTTAATGGACCGGTATATATGCGTTTCGGACGTCTGGCAGTTCCGGTGGTAAATGATAGAGAAACCTACAAATTCGAGCTTGGCAAGGGCGTTGTTATGAAGAACGGAAGCGATGTTACTATCGTTGCAACCGGACTTATGGTAAACGAAGCTCTTGAAGCTGCCGCTTTACTTGAAAATGACGGTATATCGGCAAGAGTTGTCAATATCCATACGATCAAGCCGCTTGATAAAGAGCTTATCTGCAAGTGTGCAAAGGAAACAGGGGTTATCGTGACGGCTGAAGAGCACAGCGTTATCGGCGGACTTGGTTCTGCTGTAGCAGAAGCTGTAACGGAGTGCTGTCCTGTTCCGGTTGTAAAGATCGGTGTTAACGACGAGTTCGGACATTCCGGTCCGGCTGTAGATCTTCTGAAAGAATTTGGCCTTTCCGCAGAAAACATCGTGTCAAAAGTTAAAAAGGCTGTAAAGTTTAAATAATTTTATGATAAAAAAGGAGCTTACATTTGTAAGCTCTTTTTTTTTACCACTTATATTGCAAAAAATACCGATTATCGAAAAATTGTTGACAGCAGCATTTATTTTATATATAATACCAAATTAAGGAGGCTGATGTAATGCAGATCGAATTAAAAATCGACAGTTCATGTACTGAACCAATCGTAATAATAATGACCGATTCCATGACAGAAGAAATAAAAAATATTATGGATAAGCTTTCAGAAAACGTTCCGCAAATAATTTCAGGAATTAAAGATAACAAGCTTGAGGTTCTTGAACAATCAGATATTATAAGAATTTATGCAAATTCAGGAAAAAATTTTGCTGTAACAGATAATGGTGAATACATTCTGCGCCTAAGATTGTATGAGATAGAAAATAAACTGAATTCTCATCAGTTTGTACGAATTTCAAACTCTGAGATCATCAATCTTAAAAAGGTCAATAACTTTGATCTGAGCATTACAGGCACAATTTGCGTAAAATTATTAAATGGGCAAACGACATATGTATCAAGGCGATACGTTTCTAAAATTAAAAAAATATTGGGCATATAAGGAGGAAAAATTATGAAAAAAAAAATATTGTTACGAAGTATGATAGGATTTCCTCTCGGAATAGCAATTGGATATATTATAACCATATTTATTTCTCTTGTTATGGGAAATGGTTATTACTCGCCCTGTGTGCCTGAGCTGACAGATTTAATGGATAAGGAGATAAATGCAGTTATTCTGCAAGCTGTTCTGTGCGGATTTCTGGGCGCAGGATATGCGGCAAGCTCAGTAATATGGGAAATAGAACATTGGGGTATTGTAAAGCAGACAGGAATTTACTTTATAATTGTTTCTGTAATAATGATGCCGATTGCATATCTGACATACTGGATGGAACACAGTGTTATAGGATTCTTAAGTTACTTTGGGATTTTTGCATTGATTTTCATAGTAATTTGGATAATTCAATTTATTATCGGTAAGCATAGCGTAAAGAAAATGAATGAGAATTTATATAAAACAAAAAGATGAAGTTATTAATTATATATTAATACTGAAAAGGCCGATAAATTTATTTGATGTATCTTTTATGTTAAAATTCCCATTTTCTTTAGTCTTGAACGTATCGCACCGTTAGTGCGTTTGTGAATTTGTGCGATTTCAGCAATACATTTACCAGCGTTAAATTCTTTGGCAAGCTGACCTTCTTCGCTTTCAGTCCATGGCTTGGGCTTTGGAAGAGCAGTTGTGCCGACAGCGTGTTCACGAAAACTGGCAAGCTGACTTTCAAGATAGCTCACCTCGCCATCAGGAGCTTTCTCCGCATCGGGATTGTTTTTTATGTATTCGGAAATCACTTCGCAGAAGGCATCGCTGTACTTATCAGCCTTGCTTCTTCCGACTCCGGAAACATTGAGAAACTGTTCTCTTGTGGTCGGGAGTTTTCTGCACATATCACGAAGAGCGGCGTCACCGAAAACTATGTAAGCCGGAACTTTTTCCTTACTTGCGAATTTACTGCGAAGAGAACGAAGTTCGGCAAAAAGAGGATCATTGGCGTAGAATTTGTCATCGGTTTTACGCTTGTCCTTTGGAGATTTCTCAATGGGGAGCTTCATGCTCACAGGAATTTTTTCTTTAAGGATTTTTACTGATTTAGAAGAAAGGCAAAGCTGAGGAAAATCGGAATCAGTGAGCATAAGGTAACCGTTCATGACGAGATAATCAATTTCGGAACGTATTCTTGAAGCTGAAACTTCCGCCATGATGCCGTATGTTGAAAGTTTATCAAAACCGAGTGAACAGAGTTTTTCATTGCGGCTGCCACGAAGAATATCAACGATCATGCTCTTGCCGTAATCCCACCCCTTTTGGTGAACACGATAGACGCATGAAACGATTTTCTGTGAATCTATGGTTATATCAACAGTTTCAAATCCGTTTACACAGCTTGAACAGTTTCCGCAGTAGTTGGGTGAGCTTTCTCCGAAATAGCGCAGAATGTACTCTCTTAGGCATCCTGTTGTGGTACAGTAGTACGTCATGGCTTTAAGACGTTCCTTATCCTTTTCGAGAATGAGCTCACGCTCTTTCTGTGAGAGTTCCGAGTTTTCCTCATAACTTTTTTCAATCATGAACGTGTTGGTGCGAACGTCCATGCCGCTGTAAAGGAGCGTGCATTCGGCCGGTTCACCGTCACGCCCAGCACGTCCGGCTTCCTGATAATAGCTCTCAATATTCTTTGGCATATTATAATGAATGACAAATGAAACGTCCGATTTGTCGATACCCATACCGAAAGCGTTGGTTGCTACCATTATTCTTTTGCGGTCATAGATGAAATCGTCCTGATTCTGCTGCCTTTCGGAATCGGAAAGACCTGCATGATAGCGGGTTGCAGAGAATCCGTCCTGATTAAGACGTTCGCAGACTTCCTCAACATTTTTCCTTGAAAGACAGTAAACGATGCCGCATTTTTCTTTGTACCCTGCAACAAGACTGCGGAGTGTATCGTATTTCCTTGTTGGCTGAATGACGGAAAAATAGAGATTTTTTCTGTCAAATCCGGTAGTTATTGAAAATGGATCTTCAAGACGTAGTATTTTTATAATATCATCACGGACATCAGCGGTTGCAGTCGCTGTGAAAGCGCTTACTATCGGACGTGAAGGAAGTTTGCTTATGAAGTCGATGATACGGAGATAGCTCGGTCGGAAATCCTGTCCCCATTGAGAAACGCAGTGAGCCTCGTCCACGGTTATCATCGAGATTTTTATGTGAGCGGCAAGGCGCAGAAAATCATCGGAATCAAGTCTTTCCGGAGCGGCATAGATGATTTTATACTCTCCGTTATAAGCACTGCGGAAAACGGCAGAATATTCCTCCAAAGACAGCGAACTGTTAATGCAGGCTGCATTGAATCCGGCGGAAATAAGAGCGCTCACCTGATCTTTCATGAGCGAAATAAGCGGCGAAACTACAATAGTTATACCGTCAAGAAGCATTGCAGGAACCTGATAGCAGACAGACTTTCCTGCGCCTGTCGGCATTATACCGAGAGTATCACGTCCGGACAAAATGCTGTCTATAATTTCTTCCTGACCATTCCGGAAGCTGTCATGACCGAAATATTCTTTTAAAATATCGTGTTTATTCATAAGTCACCAATTTCATTAAGAATTTATTATATTATACAATATCTGATAAATAAAATCAAGCATGAAAAAGCCGCACCTGAACCCAACAAGTACGGCTTTATCCATGATTTGTCCCTTTTGACCGTCTTTGCAATGCCTATACTGCAAGACAGCAGTGGAATACTATTTGCTCTTCAAAACATATTTAAAGAGCGTTAAACAGCAGGAAAAGTGCAGATGATCCGCTGTTTATAAACTTTTGATAAGCGCTTTTCGGATAAGGACTTCATCGAATGCGTCAATGATTTTGTCACCGTCCATATCAGCAGACTCGGATTGCTCGGCTGTGAGCGGAGCAATGCCCAGAAGATGTTTCTGAATTAGGACAATATCGGAAACTCCGACTTTTCCGTCTTTATTGATATCACCCTTTATTGTAACGGGAATTGGCGGTTCTTCTGAAGCAGGAACAGCAAAAACGGTGAAGTTAACGCATTGATATGATTGCCCGTTGCTTCCCAGAACGACTTTTTCTCCGGTTTTAACGGTCTTTTTATATGGTATAAACGTAAGATCGTTTGATGTAGTAAAAACGAAGTCTGAAGATGTGAAATCCTGTGACTTATCACACATTTTCTTATAGCTGTCAAGCCAATCAGGAGTATTTTCCACTCGGCTGTCGAGAGCGACATAGAGGTCTATATCCTCAGCAGCAGTAAATTCGGCTGTATCTCCTGTTGTTCCCTTTGAGTCACAGGAGGTCATAAGAATTTCTGCGCCCTTCAAAGCTTCAGGAAGAGAAGCGATAGTGAATGTTCTGTCCCCAAAAATAAGTGAACCAACGTTTCCGTTTTGTCCGATGTTCCAGCTTTGCGGATTGGCATTATCGCTTATTTTAACATTTTTGATAAGTTTACCGTTAAGAGCGACAGCTTCTTTGCCGAAAACAAAGCTGTCAGCATTAAGAAGGTAACCCTCTCCTCCGGTAAATTTGAGGTAAAGGCTGTGAACTCCTGTTATAGTCGGTATAGTACATTCAAGCTCCTGATAGTCAGAAAAACCGTTTGTTCCGCTGAAGGATATCTTAGCGGCAGGAGTTCCCTCCATTTTATCAAGATAAAGCTCGATTCCGGCAGCATTGCCTGAAATATTGAGCTTGACGCTCTTTGCTCCGTTTTCAAAATCGACTTTGCGGAACATTATCCAGTCACCATTTTCGATGAATCCGATATTTTGTCCGCCGGAAGCAAGATCCTCGACACGCACACCTTCCTGTGAGTCATAAGCTTCCGCCTGAATTGTTTCAAAAGCTGAAATCGGTTCAACAGAATTTTCGGGAGAAAGCTCGACAACGCCTTCGGGGAAAGAATCAACAGTAAGATCGTTGATGTAGTATTCAATATTTGTATAGCCGAGACCGCAGTAATCGCCGTTTGTATCGCCTGCGTCGTTAGGATCAAGACCTCTTGCAAGCTCCCAGTCATCGGGCATACCGTCATTATCGCTGTCTATAATTTCTTTTTTCAGAACTGCGGACGGATAATTATATGTTACTCCGCATTGAATTTTGTATTTATCAAGGTCGGTTTTGGTGGAATCGTATTCAGCAGTACCGCTACAAGAGCCTGTTCCGTTTCTGGTTTCTTCGGCGCATTGCTTATCAATATCGGTTCTTTTATCGGGAGAAATACCGTTTCCTGCAAAGCTTATAACGTGTTCGTAGGAATCTGCGGCGCTTTCAGCTCCTGAAACAGATGAAACGTTCTCACCGTTAACAATTGTTTCAAACGGAGAATTGGAAACAAGATCGTTTTTAGTTATACCGATAGATGTTTTAACGTCAACTCCCGCCCAGTTATCATTAGTGGGAGCTTCATAAACGGAGTTATCTTTGTTGAGGATTCTGTTTCCAGTGATATAAACCTTGAAATTCTGCGGTTTAGTACCGCTGTCAACGTTCATGTAATGCTTTCCTCCGGTAGTACTGTTGCCCATTTTCAGAGTATTATTTACATAATTAAGGTGACCGATAGTACCGTAAGCCGTTTGATATCCCCAATCGTAGATGATATTGTTTGTGAAATCGGCAGTTTCCTGACCTTCGACCTTTCCACGGAAGTTTCTTGAAACATTGTGGATAATAAGGTTGTGATCGAATGTGAGATAGCCCTTTCCCATCATAAGACCGAAGCCGTGGAGTCCTTTCTTATGACCTCCCCATGAGTCGGCAGGGCCAATAACGGAATATTGAACTGTATAGTATTCGTTGTTGGAGTAAAGTCCCCATTGTTCGTCGGTAGTCCATCCCATAGAGCAGTGGTCTATGATCGAATGTGAGCCTTTAGCACCGCCCCATGCGTCATTTCCGGAGCTTGTTGAAGCGTATGGTCCGGGACGAGAGCTTATATAGCGGCAGATTATGTTATCTCCTGCCATGCCGAGCTTATAGTTTTTCAATGTTATGCCCGAGCCCCCGGGAGCAGTTTGTCCGGCTATAGTAATATTGCTCTGGCAGAGGATATTGCTTTTAAGCTCAATAGTTCCGCTTACATCGAAAACTACGATACGATTTGATTTGCTTACAGCGTCACGGAATGAACCTGTTCCGCTGTCGTTAAGGTTTGTAACATGGTAAACCTCGCCGCCTCTGCCTCCTGTAGCATATTTGCCTCCGCCGACAGCTCCCGGAAAAGCCGGAACGTTTGAAGAAGCGGCAGAAGCTGAAATCTCATTTACATCCGATTTATCAAGAGCAATTCCCGAAACACACGAAAAAGCTGTTACCATTCCCGCAAGGAGAGCGGCGATTCTTTTAAACTTTTTCTTCATATAGCATAGCCTCCTATAAAAGCAGTAAAAATTCTTGTTGATAATATTATACATTATTTTTAGAAAAAATACAATAAAAAATAGTATCTTTTTATATTGGTTTAAATCTTAATTATTCTAAAGGAGTTAATATGCTGTTGAAAATAATCTTCTATCTGAAATGATACAAGATTTTATTATACAGTTTATTGTTTGAATATAAAATGTTTCCTTAATTTTGAAAAAAATGTTGAATTGTCAGCGAATGTATGCTATAATATAATGTATATGTTCAGAATTATTTTTAAAAGTACGCTTAGAGCCTGTTCAGTATCTTTTTATGTGCGGATTTTCGAGTCAAATTTCGTTGGTGACAAGGAAAAAATTTGCAGGCATATTGTCGTATGGCAAGAATTTTTGACGCAGTCAACGACAAAATTTGCCGAAAAGATGTACGCAAAAAAATACTGAACAGGCTCTCAAAAAGCGTCGGATAGGAGTTTGTTATGAATTTTTCAGATATGATCGCTACTCTTTCTCAGCAGACTGAGATGGTTCAGCCGGAGCTTTTTCCGTTTCCTTTTAAAAGTCACCTCATTTTCTGCTGTATCGGCTTTATTTTTCTTGCGTATCGTTTCTATACACAGCGGAGACCTCATCAGATCATAATGGCATTTGCTCTTCCAATCTCGCTTATGGTGTGGCTTTCCGAAAAGAAATCAATTTATTACACAATGGGAATTATAGAGCTTGTTCTGATAGTTGCAGCAATCGCAGCCACGATAGTTTATAATGTTCGTCACCCTGAAAAGAAAAATGAACAAGGCGCTGCGGAAGAAATACAGGACGAAGCCGAATCCGCTGAAACAGTCGAAGCCGATGAAAACGCAGCTGAAAATGAAGCTGACACAGATGACGAAAGCGGCAAGGAGGAGTGATCCTTGAAAATAGCTGTTCTTGATTGGTATACGGTGAACATAAACGGAGATATTTCGACATCAGCTCTTGAAGAGCTTGGCGATGTGAAAATCATTCCAATGACAAAGCCGGAGGAAACTGCAAGGAATATCGGCGACGCTGATATCGTTCTCTGCAATAAGGTTCTCATTACAAAAGAGATAATGGATGCTTGTCCGAATATCAAGTATATCGGGCTTTTTGCAACCGGATTCAATAATATTGACATAGAATATGCCGCTGAAAAGGGGATAACAGTCTGCAATGCCGGACAGTATTCGACAAACGCAGTTGCACAGCAGACTTTTGCTTACATACTCGATCATTTCAGCCGTATAAGAGATTACGATATTGCTGTTAAAAACGGTGAATGGGAGCGCTTTCCGTCGTTTTCTTATTTCCCTATACCGATATCAGAGCTTGCCGGAAGAAATCTTTCCGTAATAGGATTCGGCTCTATCGGAAGAAAAGTTGCAGAGATCGGCAGAGCTTTCGGCATGAATATAATTGTCGCTACAAGAACTGTTCCCGAAAATTGCCCATATGAGGTCACTGACATTCAGACTGCTGCTGAAAAGGCGGATGTGCTTACGTTTCATTGTCCTCTTAACGAGCAGACAAAAGGAATTGTAAATAGCTGCTTGCTTTCAAAAATGAAGAAAACAGCAGTGCTTATCAACACTTCAAGAGGCGGAGTTGTCTGCGAAAGCGACCTTGCTGAAGCTCTCAACAGCGGAAAAATTGCCGCTGCGTATCTTGATGTTCTTGAACAAGAACCGATGTCGCCCGATACTCCGCTTAAAAATGCAAAGAACTGCGTTATAACTCCTCATACTGCATGGGCGGCTCTTGAAACAAGGCAGCGTCTTGTGGATATCGTATGCGAAAATATAAGAGCCTGGCAAAACGGCTCGGTTAAAAATAAGGTTAATTGAATCAGGGAGATTTTTATGAGAAATATTTCCGAAAAAAAACGTATCGTTATAAAACTTGGAACATCCACGCTTGCCCATAAAACCGGCAAGCTGAACATAAGAAGAATGAATAATCTGGTTCGTGTGATATCCGATCTGCATAATTCCGGAAAAGAAATCATTATGGTTTCATCAGGAGCTGTCGGACTCGGGGCAGGCAAACTCGGACTTGCAAAAAGACCTCGTGAAATGCGTTTCAAACAGGCGGTCGCCGCTATCGGACAGTGCGAGCTGATGCACGTTTACGACGATATGTTCGCAAAATACAGCGTTACAGTCGCTCAGATACTTCTTACTAAAACTATAATCAATAATCCGAATCATTGTGAAAATTTTAAAAATACTGTAGAGAGTCTCGTCGAAATGGGGGTTATCCCTATCGTCAACGAAAACGACGCTATCGCTATTGACGAGCTGGAACTGGAAATAGGAGAGAACGATTCGCTTTCGGCTCTTGTTGCAGGTCTTTCCGGAGCAGATCTGCTGCTGATACTCTCCGATATAGACGGACTTTACGATGATGATCCGAGAACAAATCCCGATGCAAAGCCGATTACTGTAGTTGAGGAGATAACTCCGGAAATAGAAAGTGTTGCAGGCGGAGCGGGAACAAATCTCGGGACGGGGGGAATGTCCACAAAGATAAATGCCGCTAAAATAGCTGTAGAGGCAGGGATCGACATGGTAATTATGAACGGAAGCAATCCTGAGCTTTTGTATGATCTGTTTGAAAATAAAGAGATCGGTACTATCTTTAAGTCGAAATAAGCACATATATACTAAATGCTATTACAAATCACGCATATCTGTCGGCAAATTCTGCACATAACTGTGTTGTCGTCGTCACCATACGACAGTATGCTTTCCTCCTCCGCCTTGCTATATGCAGAATTTGCCCGGCAGCTATTGCGCAATTTGCAATAGCGTTTAGTATAAATTATTTAAGGAGAAATATTTATGAGCTATACGGAAGAACTCGGAATTAAGGCTAAAGCCGCTGAAACGGCTATCGCTTCAGCAGGAACGATGCTGAAAAATAAGGCTCTTGCGGCTGTTTCAAAGGCTCTTATTGAAAATCAGGAGCTTATTATGGCTGAAAACGCCAAGGATATCGCCGCGGCAAAGGCAAACGGAATGTCCGAAGCTATGCAGGACAGATTAAAACTTGATGAAAAACGCATTGCAGGCATGGCAAAAGGCGTTGACGAACTTATTGCTTTGAATGACCCTATCGGTGAGGTTATTGAAGGCTTTGTGCGCCCGAACGGTCTTAGAATCGCAAAAACGAGAGTACCTCTGGGCGTTATAGGAATTATTTTTGAA
The DNA here is from genome assembly GCA_017462565.1 of Ruminococcus sp. Taxonomy (GTDB): domain Bacteria; phylum Bacillota; class Clostridia; order Oscillospirales; family Ruminococcaceae; genus Ruminococcus. The sequence goes on along the minus strand of JAFTQW010000040.1, from coordinate 54,739 downwards.
TCACGTCCCAATGTTACTGTAGATGCAGCTGCTCTTTGTCTTAAAGCCGGAAACGCTGTTATTCTTAAAGGCGGAAAAGAGGCTATAAATTCAAATATTTGTCTTGGCTCTATAATGAGAAACGCCATTGCCGAAGCCGGACTTCCTGCGGACGTTATTCAGGTTGTTGAAAGCACATCCCGTGAAACAACAAATGAGCTTATGAAGCTGAATCAATATCTTGATGTTCTTATTCCAAGAGGAAGCGGCAGACTTATTCAGGCTGTTGTAAATACTGCGACTGTTCCTGTTATAGAAACAGGTACGGGAAATTGCCATGTATACGTTGACGCTTCGGCTGACGCAGAAATGGCTGTGGATATTGTCGATAACGGAAAAACTCAGCGTCCGTCGGTCTGCAATGCTGTTGAAAGCCTTCTCATTCATAAAGACTGCGCGGAGAAGATACTTCCCATGATAGCCGAGCGTCTCAGCAAACATAATGTGAAGCTTTATGGATGCAGCAGAACTGCGGAAATTCTTGGCGATCGTGTTGAAATTGCAACAGATGAAGAATATGCAACGGAATTTCTTGATTATGTTATTTCAGTTAAGGTAGTTGAAGATATTGACGAGGCTATCGCTCATATCGGACGTTTCGGAACGAAGCATTCTGAATGCATTGTAACTAAGTCGCTTGAAAATGCTGAAAAGTTCCAGAAAATGGTCGATGCGGCAGCAGTTTATGTAAACGCTTCGACCCGTTTTACAGACGGAGGAGAGTTTGGGTTCGGCGCCGAGATCGGTATCTCTACTCAGAAGCTTCACGCAAGAGGTCCGATGGGACTTAAAGAGCTTACAACCGTTAAATACCTTATCAATGGAAACGGTCAGATAAGATAATTATTGATCAGGACGATGAATTTTCAGTCGTTCTCCGAACAAAAATAATTTTATTTAATTTATGGAGGTCGGAATGGCTATCAGAAAAGATCTGGACGATATGCTCAATAATCTGAAAAAGGTTGGAGAAACAGGGAGAAATGTCCCGAATGAGCAGAACGCTCCGAAAAGAAAAAGCATTTACGACGATATGTCAGTTGACGATTTGTTGAATGCACTGACGGAAGAAAAGAAACCAAGCCTTGCAGAAAATATTATTAATGAGCTTGCAGAAAAAGATAATAAAACAGAAGAAATTCAGCAGGAAAAAATACCTGAACCGGAAACTCCGCCGGAGCAGTCTGAAACAAAAAAGAAGAAAATAGTCATAACGGGAGAGCTTCCTGATTATGAAGCTATCCGCCGTCAGGAAATGGAGCGGATGCGCCTTGAGCATGAGCGTGCAGGATTTCCTGTTCAGCCTGATGAGGAAATCGTAGAGATTAACGAAGTTCAAGAAGAAATTATTCCCGAAGCAGATATAAAAAATGTTGGAGAACCTGTTGAAACTTATGAAGCGGCTGAAACAATGTCGGTAGAAACTTCTGATAAACCGGAAATCGAATCTGAGCCTGAGGCAGAGAAAAAACCGGAAAAAAAGATTAAAAAGAGTTTTTTCTCAAAACGCAAAAAGAAACAGGATTCTGAAGATGTTACGGATAAATCGGAAACAAAACCTGCTGAAGAACCGGTTGCCAATGATTATGAGATCAAAATTGACGATATTTTCGACAGTGAATCAACGGATGAAAATGCAGCGGAGGAATTTGAAAATGTTCCTGTTCAGGATGAAGCAACGGCAGAGGAAACGGTAAAAGAAGAGTTTAATAATGAAGAGGAAAACTCCGCAGTCGAGCTTATAGACGCTGCTCTTGCGGCTATAAATAATACGGCAGCAGAACCGGAAACCGCTGTTGAAGAAGCGGAGGATGAAGCTGAAAATATTTCTGAAACAGTTGAAGAGACTGAAGAAAACGAGAGCCGTGTAAGCAGTCTTATTGACGGAATAAGAGAAAATGCCGCCAGCGCTATTGCCGATCTTGATAAGCCGAAAGAGGCAATCAACGAGCTTCCTGACGAGCCTGTTGTCAACGAAGCTTCCGAAGAAAAATCGGATAATTCTCATGAACAGAAAAAGGGCAGAATAACATCAGCCTTAACGAAGATACTTGATGAAGATACAGACGCTCTTCTCAACGAAAAAAGTGAAAAAACTGAATCTGATGACGTTTCCGAACAAAAAGGCGAGAAAAAGTTTAAAAAGAGATTATATGCAATTCTGGGAGTAGTATTTGCAGTTTTTGCAGTTATAGGAATTATTGCTTCCGTTGGAAAGGGTATAGATCTTATAAAGAGCTTTACATCTGGCGAAGTCAAAAAAGACGGCTTTACAGAGGTGATATATCCGGCAGTAATAATGGATATTGAATCTTTCAATAATGCATCAGAGCTGACCTCCGAGCAGATAATTACGGCTTCAATCTGGTCTATCATCATGGATGACGAGAAGATATCGAAGTATTCGCTTAATGCAGGAGGAGACACGGTTTCTATCTCGGCATATGATGTTGAAGCGCAGGCTGTTGAGCTTTTCGGACGGGAGCTTCCTGAATTTGTTCATATCACGTTAGGACCTGTTGAATCAAGATTTTATTATGACGCCGACAGAGGAGCGTATAATGTCAAGGTAAAGCCGATCATTTTTACATATCATCCGGAAATCAAGTCGATCGTAAAAAGCGGAAGCGATTACACTGTTACTGTTGATTACGTTGATGAGCGTCCGGCTTGGATGGAAAAGAGCGTTTCCAAATCGGTTGAATTTAATATTACTGAAAAGGATGACGGAACGTATCAGATAAATTCTATGAAGATACTTTACATGAAAACCTCTAACTAAATTAAAATGACGAACCAAAACGGTTCGTCATTTTTTGTTAATTTTCAGCTGTACTGTAATCCTTAAAACTGATATTCATATCAACCTCTCCGTTTATTCCGGGAACTTTACCCGTTGAAGAATACTGCCACATCTGATAATCGTAGTAATATGTAGGCTTATCGCCGTATTCAGCGAGCCAGAAATCGTAATCCTTGAGCTTTGGGAGATCAAGCTTAAACATGGTCGTATTTTTATTCTGATAGATCATGGGAGTATATCCGGCGGACTTGACACGTTCACAGAAGGAAATGCAGGCATCGGCAAGATTATCGACGGTCATGGCATCAGTTCTTGCAGAGTCCCCGACTATAAGCTCCCAGTCGAAAATAACCGGATACGTTATATTATACGGACGAATAGCGTCGATAACAGCGTCCGCTTCTTCGATAGCTTCTTCGGGATCAATAGCCTGAGAGAAGAAATAGACTCCTGTTTTGATTCCGGCAGCGTCGGCATTTCGGAGATTTTGTTCAAATGTTGTATCAAGAGTTATCTCGCCGCCGCCGTATGTACGATAGCCTACACGGATAATGGCAAATTCAATTCCGGCATTTTTTACGGCATTCCAGTCTATATCGCCCTGATGCTCTGAAACGTCTATTCCGGCAATAGAAGTGATTTCCTCGTTTTCCTTATAAAAAGCGTAGCCGTTTCGTGTTACAAGAGAGTTCATGTCAAGCGAACAGGCGGGAACATCTGCAAAAACCGGCATAAAAACTTCTCCGTAAACGCTGTTTTGCATAAGTATCTTTTTGCCGTCAAGCTGATAGAAGGTTTCCTCTTTTTCGATAACAGGACGTGTTCTTACATCGCTTACCGAACCGCCGTTAACGGGAACAGCCTTGCCGTTTTCGTCAAATTTGTCTTTAAGAAAAGAATTCCAGATAATACCTCCCGAAAGAGCGGCGATTATCAGTGTTTCAACAATGCAAAGAGCTTTGAATTTATTGCGTTTTGGTTTATTTTCAGACATTTTTTCCTCCGGATTTTTAATGATGAGTATCGTTTTCTTAATGATACCATATTTTCAGACGATTGTAAACAGTTTTTGCAATATATTTGCATGAATTCCAAGAAAAAAGGGACTGCTGTAATTATATGCAGCAGTCCATTGTATTATAATATACTTAAAGTCAAGCCCCAAAGGGTAAGAAATAAAATTACTGGAAGAAAGAAAAGAGTCCCCCATATAAAAGCTTGTTTTTTCTTTTTGGCTTTAATGCTTTCCACAGTCATAAAGCAAGCAGCGATAAGAAAAATTCCTGTAAAACTACTTACTGCTTTGGATATCAGTTCATGAAGCTCACAATTGCGGCAGAGATATACGGCGAATATGACAGTGGGAACGGTAAAAAGCAAGCTCCACATAAGAATTTTCTTTTTTTCCTTTTCCCTGATACTTTGAATAAGCATGATAAACGTAATCAAAAGATAAAGAACTATTGAATATTTCAAAATCCTTGAAAAGCGTGGGTTCATCAGATTATCCTCTTAACTCAGCTCCGATAGCAGACAGAGCCTTCAGTACACGTTTCATTGCGCCGTCAGCCTGTTCGTCCGTGAGAGTACCCTCGTGAGAACGCATGGAGATAGAGTAAGAAACGCTCTTTTTTCCGGCCTCGATCTGTTTTCCCTTATAAACATCAAAGAGAGTAACTTTTTCCAGAATCTTGCCCACAGCTCCCTTTATAGCCTTTTCAAGTTCTGCAACAGGAGTTTCGTCATCGCAGATAAGACTGAGATCACGGGTTGTTGCAGGAAATTTCGGAAGCGGCTTATATGTTATCTTTTCAGCAGCACAGCTCATCATTTCAGCGATATTGAGCTTTGCAACGTAAGTTTTCACACCAATCTCGTATGTTTCCTGAACCTCGGGGTGAACTTCTCCCATGATTCCGATATGAACGCCGTCTTTAAGAATAACTGCGCTTCTTCCGGGATGAAGAGCGTATTTTTCATCGAAAACTTCGCAGTCTCCGGCACGGACATATTCCACTCCGCTGATGTTCATTTCGTCAAGTAGCTGTTCAATCATGCCCTTGAGAGTGTAGAAATCAGCGTCTCCGCCGTACATTCCGATAGTGATATTCTGAGGCTCATCGGGGAGAGAATATGCATATCTGTGCTTTTCCTTATTGCTGTTGGCGAGAATGCTTCCGCCCTCGAAAGGCTTTTCCTCGTCGGTCGGGAGGTATTCTTTGGCAATTTCAAAGAGACAAGCTTTTTCGTTTCTGTTATTGTAGTTGAAAGAAAGAACATCGAGCATCGAAGGGATAGTGGAGGTTCTCATAACGCTTGTATCTTCTCCGAGCGGATTAACGATTTTAACGGTTTTACGGAGCTTGCTGTCCTGAGGAAGCTTTATCTTATCGAAATACTTAGGAGAAACGAACGAATATGTTGCAATTTCGTATCCTCCGAGAGCAACTGCCGCATTTCTGAGAGTGCGGATAAATTTCTGCTCCTTGGTGTATTCAGCCTTTGCAACACCTCTGAAATCGGTTGACGGAATATTATTGTAGCCGTAAATTCTTGCAACCTCTTCTGCAATATCCGCTTTGCATTCGATATCGATTCTGAATGACGGAGCAATAACTTTGCCGTTTTCAACCTTGAAATCAAGGCGGCTGAGATATTCGATCATGTCTGCTTCGGGAATATCAGTTCCGAGGAAGCTGTTTATCCAGTCTGCGCTGAAATCAACGGAAGCGGGAGTTTTATCCGTATAATCGCAGTCGATGACGGTATTAACTACTTCGCCTGCGCCGAGAAGCTCTACAAGTTCAAAAGCTCTTTTAAGGCAGGTCATGGAGATAAGGCGGTCTACTCCCTTTTCATAGCGTGAAGAAGCGTCGGATTTAAGTCCGAGTTTTTTTGATGTGCGGCGAACCTGCGTAGGCTCAAAGTAAGCGGACTCAAATACGACAGTTGCAGTATCATCCATGATACCGCTGTATTCGCCGCCCATGATTCCGGCAACAGCCACAGGCTTTTTCTCGTCAGCGATAACGAGCATATCGTCGGTAAGCTCACGCTCAACGCCGTCGAGAGTCATGATTTTTTCACCGTTTACAGCGTTGCGGACGTTGATATGCGAACCCTCGACAAAACGGAGGTCGAAAGCGTGCATAGGCTGACCGTATTCGAGCATTACATAGTTTGTAATATCGACAAAATTATTGATCGGACGTACTCCGCTTGCACGAAGTCTCTCCCTCATCCAGCGTGGGGACGGCTCTATTTTGACGTTTTTAACGATGCCTGCGCAGTAACGCTGGCACTTTTCAGTGTTGATGATATCGACCTTTAGGAAATCGTTCACATCGCCGTCAACGCCCTTGAATTCCGGAGCTTTAACGTTCAGAGGAAGATTGTAAGTTGCTGCGGTTTCTCTTGCAAGACCGATAACGCTCAGGCAGTCCGGACGGTTTGAGGTGATCTCGAATTCAACGGAAGTATCGTCAAGACCGATGGCAGACTTGATATCCTGACCGATTTCGCAGTTCTCCTGCATGATGAAGATACCGTCCTCGATAGCGTAAGGGAAGTCACGCTTATCAAGACCAAGTTCACCGAGCGAGCAGAGCATTCCGTTTGATTCAACTCCACGGAGCTTTCCCTTTTTGATTTTGATTCCGCCCGGAAGAGTCGAGCCGTCGAGAGCAACGGGAACGATATCGCCTGCGTTGACATTTGAAGCTCCCGTAACGATCTGGATAGGAGCTTCCTTGCCTACTTCTACCTGACAAACAACAAGGTGGTCGGAATTTTCGTGGGGAACGACTGAGAGGAGTTTACCGACAACAACGTTGGAAATTTCTTTTCCCTCGATCTCATATCCCTCAACCTTAGAGCCGCTCATGGTGAGAGCGTGGCAGTAATCTTTTATCGGCATATCGGCTTTAACGTAATCGTTAAGCCATTTCATAGATAAATTCATAACTTTTTCCTTTCTGTTTTATGGTTCGTTATAAACGTTGATATTATTGTTTTTTTTCGTAAAACGCTTTATTACGCTCCGGCAAAGTCTTTCGCTGTCGCCGACGGTTATTACTGTACTTTTGAATCCGTAGCTGATTCTTATGATGTAGCAGCCGCAGAACGGAATGAGCGGACCTCGTCTGACCGGACCGAATCTTATGCTTCCTACACCGACAGATGCGGTGTCAACAGTTATTGATCTGATTTTTTCATACGGAACTTTTCTCAATTTTCTCAGGTCGAAAAAATGATCCGAAAACCAGTAGAATCTGTTTTTCATATGATAAGAGCTTTTGCGGAAGTAATGTTCCGGCTCTTCAGGAAGTCCGGCGAGAAATTTTCTCAGGCGGAGAATATATATGCTCTGCCATAAAACCGCAGTCACGAACGGTAATGCCCAAACCGTACATACGATCAGGACGATTTTAAAGTAATTTCGTCCGGCATTTGAAAAAACGGTTATCAGCGCAGCTAAAGCGTCAATAGCGAGAAAAACAACTGAAAATGTTATTATATTCCTGCTTCGCCTGAACATCAGAACTGCTCTAAGAATCTTACATCGTTTTCATAAAGCAGACGGAGATCATTTATGTCGTAACGTCCCATAACCATACGTTCGAGGCCAAGACCAAATGCGAATCCGGAGTAAACATTGCTGTCGATACCGCAGTTTTCAAGAACCTTCGGGTGAACCATACCTGCGCCGAGAAGCTCGATATATCCTTCGTCCTTACACATAGAGCAGCCTTTGCCGCCACAGTTGAAGCAGCTTATATCAACTTCGCAGCTCGGTTCTGTGAACGGGAAGTGGTGCGGACGGAAACGGAGCTTGCAATCGTTGCCGTAGAGTTTTTTCATGAGCATTTCAAGAGTTCCCTTTAAATCGGACATTGTGATGCCTTTATCGACAACGAGTCCCTCTATCTGGTGGAAAAGAGGGGAGTGAGTAGCGTCTACAGCGTCCGAACGGAAAACTCTTCCGGGAGAAATAATGCGGATAGGCGGTTTCTGATTTTCCATAACGTGAACCTGAACCGACGATGTCTGAGTACGGAGGAGTACGGTTTCGTCAGTTCCGTCAATGTAGAAGGTATCCTGAGTATCTCTTGCCGGATGATCGGGCGGAAGATTAAGAGCCTCGAAAACATGGTAATCGTCGTCTATTTCCGGACCGTCGGCAATTTCAAATCCCAGTCCGAGGAAAATTTCACGAATTTCGTTTTCAACCTTTGTAAGCGGATGAAGCTTTCCAAACGGAGCGTATTTTCCGGGAAGCGTAATGTCGATGGATTCTTCCTTGATCTTAGCAGCCTGAGCGTCTGCTTTAAGGGAATCAAGCTTGCTTTTCAGAGCCTCTTCGATATCGGCTCTGACCTTGTTTGCAAGCTGACCGATAACCGGTCTTTCCTCTGCCGAAAGCTTACCCATTTGTTTGAGGATAGCGGTAAGTTCTCCTTTTTTTCCGAGATATTTGATTCTCAGATCGTCCAGAGCCTTGATCTCAGTGCAGGAATCAAGCTCCTGTTTAGCCAGCGCTTCAATTTTTTCAAGCTGTTCTTTCAAAATAATCAACTCCTGAATATAGTATTTTATGTGCAGGCAAATAAAAAGATCCTGTCCAACAGGACAAGATCTGCATCTTGCTTATAACCACCTATTGCCACAGGAGAGCCGACACTCTCTTGTCTTTAACGCAGACCTACGTCGGGATCTAATGAGCCTTAAAGCCGTTCAAAACCGCCCCTCGTGAGTGAACTTCAATTTGCTCTGCGCCAAAGCGTTCCCACCAATCCGCTTCTCTCTGAATACGCATTTGAACTTGTTCTCATAGGATGCAATACACGTCTTTTCGGCAAAATTTACACGAAAATCCATACGCCGCCTCTATGAGAAAAAGTTCTGACAAACCTACTCTCTCAGTCATTGGGTTACTAAATAATATTATAAACGCAAAATAAAAAAAAATCAAGTACTTTTATTGAATTTTGCAGAAATTTATGATATTATATAAAGAGTAAAGATTTTTTATTTCAGGAGTGTTGAAAGTATGGATAATTTTGCAGAACAGCTTGTTAAACGAAACGAAACCAAATCCGATAAAATAAGAAGAATCGCAACAATAATAACCGGAAGTCTTTTTACGGTATGTATTGTTCTCTTTGCTTTTTTACAGATCGGACAGCCGCTTCTTGCTCTTATGGGATTCGTTCTTGCCGTTGCAGCCGGATACGGAACATATTTTCTTGTTCAGGGTTCTTACGTTGAGTATGAATACACATTCACCAACGGTGAGCTTGATGTGGACAAGATAATCGCAAGAAAAAAGAGAACCGCTTTGCTCACCGTTCCGGTAAGAACCTTCACTGCTTTCGGAAAATATACCGAGGATATGGAGGAAACCGAGGATATGACCGTTGTTGTTGCGTCCGACAATATTATTTCCCGTGAATATTATGCTGATTTTGAGCATACGGAATATGGAAAAACAAGACTTATTTTTGTTCCGGATGAGAGAATGCTTGAAAATATAAAAAAGGCTCTTCCCGCAAAAATTCGCAATGAGCTTAATAAATAAGGCCACATAAATTAAGAAACCACTGAATAAATCACGCCTGACGGCTCAGCACGCATCTTGCTTGCATATTTTCCGTCATCTTGCACAGAAATTTCTTGACAGGCGACAGCCTGCCTGCGAAATTTCTATACAATCTGACGAAAAATCTGACTGCGCAACCTACGCACTGGATTTAATCAGCGCTTCCTTAATTTTAACAACTTAATATAAGGAGGATAGTTTTTATGAGAATCGTTACCCCGAAACAAATGAGCAAAATTGAGGATAATTCCGAAAAACTTGGCGTTTCAAAGAAAAAAATAATGGAGAATGCCGGAAAGGCTCTTGCGGAGCGTATAGACGAGTACTGCCGTCAGAACAGCAATATTCCGACGGAAGAAAAATCAATAGTTTTTCTCGCAGGAAAAGGAAACAATGGCGGAGATTGTTTTGCGGCGGCTAATATTCTCGTTTACAGAGGATATAAAGTCACCGTTATCAACGTCGGCGGACCTCCGTCAACAGAGCTTTCAAAAGAGATGTTCGCCAGACTTCCGGACGATCATATTGAATTCCTTGAGGGTTATCGCAGCGAAAACGTAAGCGCAGCTATCGAAGCGGCAGAGCTTGATTACATGACCATTCCTGCCGCTAAGGATATTGATGTGCCTGACGGGAAAAACGGCAAGAATCCTCTCGAAAATATTCTTATGCAGGAAAAACGCCGTATGAGTCTTATAAAAGGCGCTGTTCTATGCGCATATGTGATCGTTGACGGAGTTTACGGAACAGGCTTCAGAGATCATCTTGATAAGAATATCGCCGGAATTTTCGCTATCGGTTCAAGTGCATACAGGATAGCCGTCGATGTTCCGAGCGGAGGAAACAGCGTTACAGGAACGGTTTCTTTTGGCTGCTTTGAGGCGGATGAGACAATCACTTTCGGATTTCTTAAAACCGGTATGACGCAGTATCCTTTGAAAAAATACTGCGGAAAGATAACGGTTGCCGATATCGGACTTCCGAAAAAATCTGTTGACATTCTTGACGGCGAAAGAAAATATTACCGCATTGAAAGAAATTACCTCGCAAGCTTTCCGCCAAAACGTGAAAGAGACGCTTACAAAGGAACTTTCGGAACGGTTCTTGTTATTGCAGGAAGCTCCTCAATGAGAGGTGCGGCGGCTTTTGCGGCTTTGGGAGCGTTAAGAAGCGGAGCAGGTCTTGTTCGTGTGGCTTCTGTTGAAAAATGTATAGATACAGTCGCTGCGCTCGTTCCGGAGGCTACATACATTGAGCTTGAATGCGATGATCACGGCTGTATGCTCTATGACAGCAGCGTTTCGCCTCTTCTTGATGCAATGGCTTGTGCGGACGCTGTCATTATCGGATGCGGAATGGGAGTTACTCCCGATACTATGGCTTTAACAAAGTTTGTTGCCGAAAATGCAAAATGTCCCATAATTATTGACGCAGATGGAATAAATTGCATTGCCTCGGACATAGATATTTTACTGGGAAAGAAATCGGACATAGTTATAACTCCTCATGTCGGAGAAATGGCAAGGCTTCTTAACTGCGATAATGCAATGATCTCAGCCAACAGGATAGTTGTTGCCGAAAAATATGCAGAAAAATACGGAATAACCGTTGTGCTGAAAGGAGCGGGCACTCTTATCGCCAACAGCAGAGTGACGGCGGTAAATCATACGGGAAATCCCGGAATGAGCGTTGGCGGAAGCGGAGATATTCTTGCCGGAGTTATAGCTTCAATTATTGCTCAGGGATGTTCCATTTTCGACAGCGCCTGCGCAGGAGTTTATATACACGGTCTTGCAGGAGACGCTGCGGCTGAAAAATTTGGCATGGAAGCTATGCTCCCGAGAGATATAATTTCTTGTCTTTCCGATTCATTCAGGATTCTTAAAGAAAAACAAAGGAAAAAATCAAGCTGAATTGATTAAACAGAACGGATGTATAATTTTTAATATTTCAATATTTCAAAATGAATGGAGAAGATATTATGAAAAGAATTATTACATTCGCTCTGACTGTTTTAACGGTATTATGCTTCGCATCCTGTTCAATGCCGCTGAAAAGCTCTGTTTCGAGAAAAAACGGTCTTGACTGCTCATTTCAGGCTGAGGTGAGCATTTCCCTTGACCGGCTTCAGGCGGAGGGAATCGTGAAGCGTTTTGGCTCGGGAGCATGGGAGATAGAATTTTCCTCCCCCAATACTTTAAGCGGAGTCAAGCTTGAATTCAGTGAGGGGAATACCTCGGCGTCGTATAAGGGACTTAGTTTTTCCGTACCGCAGTCGGCTGTGCCTGTTCGTGCAATGATGCTCAATCTCATCAAGGCTGTTGACGAGAACGCAAAGCTTGAGGAGCTTAAGGGCGAGGAAAAGGATGGTAATCTTGAAATAAGCGGCGAGCTTGAGGGCGGAAAATACTTGCTTATCGTTGACAAGGACGGAAAATTGATCGGCTTTGAAATGGATAATAATAAGCTTAAAATGACATTTGCAGAGCTTACTCTTATTGACGAAAAAGCTCCGTCAGCTTCTGAAACAACAACAGAAAGCCCAGAGGAAACAACAGCAGGGGAAACAGGCGAGACAGCAACAGAAACAACTACTGCTTCTGAATAATAATTGTAAGAATAAGGACGAACTAATAATAAGTTCGTCCTTATTCTTATTCTGACGGAAAATAATAATCCAGAAGCAGATTTACCATTTTGGAATATGTATCTATACCTTCTTCACGTCCGTTCATTTTTATATTTGTGTCGATAGCCGTATCGGAAATAACGCTTACTGTTTCGGTAGAAATTATCTCCTTTTTCTTGTTGTCTTCCCAGTAATTATCGGGCATGAATCTGAACCAGTCACGGCGGACATTATCGGAAATATTGTCAGAAAGGTAATATGCTTCCGTAATTTTAGAATTGTATATTTCGTTGTGAACGTATTCAAGAGCACTCAGACAGCCTGAGTAGCGGAATTCAACATTATCGCTTCCGGTTGTTGCGATATAGGAGATAAAATTTGCTTCATCCTCCTGAATTATGCCTTTAAGATGAGCATATTCGTGACAGATAGTATCCGGAAGATTAGTTTTTACCATGTCGTCATTGTAATTTGCTTCAAGTGAAAACGGGAAATAGATTCCGGAAAGATTAGATTGACTCATAAAATAAGAGAATAAGACCGGCTTCGCTTTGGGATAATATCCGGAGAGCTGGGGAAACTGTTCTGCGGCTTTTTTCATGGCTTTCCGAGCTTCTTCATCAACGTCTGCCGTAACATAAAAGCGGTTGTCTTTATCACGTGGAACCTGTACGGAAAGCTCATTTGCCTCGTCAATAAGGTCGGAATAAAGCTGGATAAGCTCGCTTCTGGGATGTTCGCCCGCGGTCAGATAACGTTCTGAAAACGGTGTGCATTGGTACATTATAAAGCAGTTCAGAGTTTCAGTGGCTGTGACAAATGCGAGTATCCAGAGCGAAACAACAGAGAATATTCCTGCGGTTTTCCGGCGTATTTTTTTTGCAAAAATAATAAGAATTACTGTCAGCGGAACTCCTATAAAAATAAGAAGTATTGCAAGGATTATCATAATCTCTCCTACTGAGAAGGGAAACAGTCCGCTTATAAACGATAGGGAATTGGTTATAAACGGGAAAATTTTTAAAACGTAAAAATCAGAAAAACTGCGGCTTGCTCTTGCTGCGATGTTGAGTATTACCATCAGAAGAATGACTGCTAATGGAATAATATATCGTTTTTTCGGTTTAGTCAAGCTTATAACTCCTTTCAGAAAATATTATCATTATTTTTATTGTATCATATTATGGATCATATTGCAAATGAAATTTCTGGTCTGCAAAAATTACCGAATACTACATTTTTTTCTCATCTTAACTATAGACAAATTCCACAAAATATGATATAATATTTGTGAAACAACATGAATCGGCCGTAAGGCGGATTCTTACTTATGCCGGCTTTTCCGGCAGGAAAGGAGCGTTTATGCTTCACGAGAAATCTTGCGGCGCTATCGTTTACCGCAAATTCCACGGGAATACTGAAATTCTTTTGATAAAGCATATCAACAGCGGTCATTGGTCGTTCCCGAAAGGTCATGTTGAAGCCGGAGAGACCGAGGTTCAGACCGCACATCGTGAAATACTGGAAGAAACTTCTATTGATGTTATTATCGATCCGACTTTCCGTGAAACCGTTACTTATTCTCCGAAAAAGGATACCATAAAGGTTGTTGTATATTTCCTTGCGAAAGCTAAAAACGTGGATTTTGTTCCGCAGGAGGATGAAATTTCAGAAATACGCTGGGTTGATATTTCTTATGCCGGAAACATTCTTTCATACGAAAACGACCGTGCTATCGTTGCAAAAGCCAAAAACGCAATAAAAGATAACCACTGAATTTTGCTGAAAACAGGAGATTTTTTATGAACAGCAACCGTGATCTGAATTATCGTTTGTATCTTCAGAGAGAGCATGACTTCAAAAGAACTGATTTTTCAAGCGAATTTGAGATGTATTCTCTCATTTGCGACGGCGAGACGGATAAAGTCAGGGAAAGATTCAAAAAGGTAAGAAAGGATTTTCAGAACGGAAAGGGCGAGCTGTCTGATAATCCTCTCCGAAATAATATTTATCATCTTGTAGTTGCTGCCGGAGTTATCGCTCGTATTTGCACAGAGGGCGGAATGCAGCATAATATTGCCTACACTCTCAGCGACGTATACATAAGAAAAGCCGATAAATGTACCGTTCCCGAAGATGTTATTGACCTTATAGGTGAAATGCAAATAGATTTTGCACAGCGAATGAGGGAGATAAGACAGAATAAGGTATATTCCATTCACGTCCGCCGCTGTCTGAATTATATTTACGATCATCTTCATGAACAGGTAACGCTGGAAAAGCTTGCTGAGATCGAAAAACTCAGCTGCTGTTATTTATCAAAAATATTTTCTAAAGAAACCGGTGTTCCTGTTAAGAGATTCATTGTTACGGCTAAGGTGAATACTGCGAAAAATATGCTCGTTTATTCGGATTTTACACTTTCTGAAATTGCAATGTCTCTGGGATTTTCTTCGCAGAGCGCACTTTCTGCGGCTTTTAAAAAGGTTACCGGACAAACTCCGGCGAAGTTTCGCAATATGTATCGGGAACAGACTGAAGAGTAGAAATTTGCGTTTCGTGTATTCAGGCAATGCTGTCAACTTAAGAAACGTTATTCCGTATGCTCTTGTTAAAGAGAATTAGATTCTGTGGGCATTCTGTCCTAATTATTTACAATGCCTCTTTATAAGGCATTGTAAATAATTAATATCGGGTTGCCAAAGGGATAATATCCCTTTGGCAGGGATACGGGGACAGCGTCCCCGCTTAAGTTGATGTCATTGGATATTCAGTGCGTTTGTCTTATTTTTCCGTTAGCTTTCCGGTATATGTTTTTTCACCTATGGTAAGCGTTACATCCTCTTCATTTTTGTTATTTTTCTGATAACCGTTAAGTCCGGCTGATTTCATTTCAGTCGGATAATCAATATAGCATTCGTTGAGATCAACGTTTCCAGAGATTCCGGATGAGCTTCCTGTCGAGCTTTTCTGCCATATGCTGTAACTTCCGCTGTACGAAGGTTTGCTTACACCGTAATGCGCTACCCATATCGAATAGCGTTTCCGTATGTTTTCATCAGTGTAAGCTGTAAGCAGACTGCTTGACATATAAAGTCCTGCCCAGTAACCGGCTTTTTCCAAAGTATCAAGAAATGCACGGATTATAGCCGAAACGGCTGCTTTCCCAAGATCAAGCTGACGTTTTTCTTCAATATCAACGAAAATCGGATATTCAAATTTCTTGCCTTTTATAATCTGTAGGAATACATTTGCCTCCGTAACTGCTTCGCCGGGAGTAACCGCATACGAGTACCAATAAGCTCCGCATGGGATATTTCTCGATTTACAGCCGTTATAGTTAGCTTCAAATTTTTTGTCTTTCTGCGATATCTCTCTGCCGTATCCGGCACGAATGATGCAGAAATCGGTATTGATATTGTTCCAGTTTATGTCTCCCTGCCATTCTGAAACGTCGATACCATTTTTGGTCATATAAAAACCTCCTAAAATGAAGTGTTATTTGTCTTACATTATTATAATATTCAAATAAAAGTATGCACGTTACAGCAAAATTCTGCATATAATATAAAGAGCGCTGCATTATAACAGATTACGGTGTATCGCCGGAATGTTGCAGACAGCGGCGTTTTTCTTTTTGAAAGGAGATTTATTATGTGCGGAATCGCAGGAGCAATAAGTTTCGCTGAGGATATGCGGAGCGATATGAAGGTCTACGAGAAAATGCAGAAAGCTCTTCTTAGAAGAGGTCCTGATCAGCGTGGGATTATTCTCACCAAAGAAGCCGCTCTTATTCATACCCGTCTTGCCGTTATTGATATATCAGGAGGACGTCAGCCAATGTCATTTACATCCGAAGAGGGAACGTTTACGATTGTCTATAACGGCGAGCTTTATAATACCTCTGAGCTTCGCAGAGAGCTTGAAAAGGATTTCGATTTTGAAACAAAATCTGATACGGAAGTTGTTCTTAAAAGCTATATCAAATGGAAGGAAGCCTGTTTAGAGCGGTTTAACGGCATTTTTGCATTTGCTGTATATGAAGAGGGAAAACATCGTGTGTTCCTTGCCCGTGACAGAATAGGGGTAAAGCCGCTTTTTTATTATCTTGGCGGGAACAAGCTGATTTTTGCATCCGAAATTCCGGCTCTTCTGGAGCATCCGGAGGTTCCCCATGAAATTGATGAAAAAGGAGCGGCGGAGCTTCTTCTTATTGCTCCCGGAAGAACTCCCGGATGCGGAGTTATAAAGAATATCTGCGAGATAAAACCGGGCTGCTGCGGATTCTATTCCGAGAAAAACGGACTTGAAACATGGGAGTACTGGCGGCTCAGAGCGTATGAACTTAATGAAACCTTTGAGCAGACTGTTGAGCACGTCCGTGAGCTTGTCCTTGATTCAATAAGACGTCAGCTTGTTTCGGATGTTCCGGTATGCACTTTTCTTTCAGGAGGACTTGATTCAAGCCTTATCTCATCCGTTGCAGCGGCGGAGATGAAAAAACAAGGGAAGATTCTTGATACGTTTTCAGTCGATTATCGTGATAACGATAAATATTTTCAGAAAAGTCACTTTCAGCCAAACAGCGATCCCGAATTCATAACTTGCATGGCGGAGTATCTTGGGACAAATCATCATTGGACTGTGGTCGATACGCCGGAACTTGCGGACGCTCTGACAGACGCTGTCGAGGCAAGGGGACTTCCCGGAATGGCGGATGTGGACGCTTCTCTGCTGATTTTTTGCCGTGAGATAAAAAAATATGGTACGGTCGCTCTTTCAGGAGAGTGCGCCGACGAACTTTTCGGAGGTTATCCATGGTATCGTGATAAGGATATACGCATGACGGATGGCTTTCCTTGGGCGCAGAGTACATCATACCGCAAGCGTTTTCTGTGCGATGATTATGCGGAGAAAATCAATGCCGAGGAATATGTCTACAGCGCATACCGCAGAACTTCCGATTATGCCGATAAATTGCCGTCTGATAACGAGATTGAATATCGGATGCGGGAAATGACTCAGCTTAATTTCAATTGGTTTATGCAGACGCTGCTTGACAGAAAAGACAGAATGAGTATGTACAGCGGACTTGAGGTAAGAGTTCCGTTCTGCGATTACCGCATTGCCGAGTATATGTATAACGTTAAATGGGAGTATAAGGACTGGCAGGGCAGGGAAAAGGGACTGCTTCGTGAGGCAATGAAGGATTGGCTTCCGGAAAAGGTTCTGTGGCGAAAAAAGAGCCCTTATCCCAAAACTCATAATCCCGCTTTTCTTGACGAAGTAAGCCGACGTCTGAGAGCTATACTCGATGATTCGCCTGATGCGCTTACAGAGCTTGTAAAGCGTGAGGAGCTTGAAAAACTGCTTGAGCATGGCGATCATGTTCAGTGGTACGGGCAATTGATGAATCTTCCGCAGACTATTGCATTTTTTATACAATTAGACCATTGGCTTAAAAAATATAAAATAAAATTAGTTTGATGCAGTGTGGCTGGTAATGTTTTTCATTAGAAATCATTATCAGCCGACTGCGTTTATGTGTATGTTAGCTCGTGATAACAACTTTTGAAAATTTTTATGAAAAAGTTCGTCTTTTTCGCTCTCTAAAATCACTTATATATGAAAGCTTTCATAATATCCAGAAATCCAACGAAAAGGAGTGAAATCTATGATTGCCGAAACTAATTTATCTGCCGGAGGTGACAGTAAAATTTTAGCCGCTTTTTATAATAACGAACTTACTATTGATTCGGATACTGATAACATAAATGATCTGATAGTATCTTGTGCTGTTTCTAAAGACAGTCTTTGCAGACTTTATGAAATGTTCAAGGGGAGCGTTTTTGCTGTCGCATTCGGTATAACAGCCGATTATCATCTTTCAGAAGACTGCGTTGTCGAAACATTCGTCAGGCTTACGCAGATAAAGGGATTTTCAGCGTCTAAAGGTGACGGCAAGGGTTTCATCTTAAAAATGGCACGCAACGTTGCTTTAGAGCTTCGCCGGAGACATAAGCGTGAGGTCAGGGATTTTATTATCCAGAGCTACGGCGACGCTGAACAGACTGTCGAGGACAGTATTTACATAAATCAGCTTCTTAAATTTCTTAACGACAAGCAAAGACAGATAGTGATATTGAAATGCTGCGCAGAAATGACGTTCAAGGAAATCGCAAAGGTTATGAAATGTCCTGAAACAACCGTGAAATCACGATACAAAAGGGCAATGAATATTTTACAGGAAAAGGCAGGTGTTGATAAATGAAGAAAAATGATTTATACGGAAATCAGGAGATCGAAAAAATTCTGAAAGAAAAGATGAACGAGCTTTCATCTTCTGTCGATTGCTTTGACAAGATTTCCGCAAGAGCTTTTCCTGAGAAAGATCCGGATTTTTCCGATTGCGAGCTAACCGTGACCGACCTTGAAAATGTTACCGGAAAGCGGCGTCATATTCCTGTTCTGAAATGGGTTTCAGCAGCGGCAGCGCTCGTTATCTGCGTAGGAATTCTTCCGAAAACTGCTCTTATGAACAACCTCAGAAACAGTCTTGTTAAAAAATGCGATAAAAGAAGCTACAGTGAAATCATCAATGAAATAAACAAAGAAACTGCCGCTAACGATTATATGATTTATGACATTCCGCTGGATTATTACAGCAAAAATGACGTTCTTGTCACACCGTTTTTCAGATGTCCGTTTGAAAACAAGATTGATGGAAATGAAAGGGTACGAATTTTTATTAAAACCTGCGGCGGAATTCAGACAAATCAGCTTTATGCCGTTGAATACAGCGGCGAATATGATGAAGCAAATTTTAATGCTGCTGCTGAATCAAAGGCTAAATTTACTGAGGAAGAAACAAAAAGGCTTGAATCCTCCAACATAGCTTTGTTTAATTATAATTGTGCAGCCGATGCGCAGTATGCTTTTGATACCGATGAGGAAGGCAATCTGACTGATAAAAACGGCAGCGTTATTTCGGCAGCAAGCTTCAGCACTGCAACTTACTTTAAAAATAGTGAAGAACAGATAAATCCAATAACAAGCGATGTTCTTTATTATCATCTTGGAACTACTGAATATGCTCCTGAATATTTTTACGATATAAGATCTTCTTATATTGACGGAACGGAAATAAAGGGTCTGGATATTCCGGAAAATTTATGGGAAGCGTCTGTTTATTCAAACGGAGTATCAGCTTTTCCAGGTGAAAAAGGCAGTGATGAGAATAACGGCGGTTTTACAAAAACACAGCTTTTTCCTGATAATGATGAGAAATATACTATTAAAGAAACAGAACTTTATTATATGAATCCATCGTTATCATTTGTTTCTGATGAAACTGATGCAGATGTAAAAATTACTGAAACTATAACGGTTTCTTTAGAAAATATATATCAGGCTGAACCGGTAAGTACGGAAGAAATAGCTTGTGTTGCTGTGCCTTATAATGATCTGGCGAGAAATAATATGGCTGTTTATATTCCTTATGATAGAATTTCAAATAACGACTACAGCGCATTAGCGCTTGAATCCTCAGCGGATAAAGAAAACCGCAATTATATTTACCTCAGTTCAGGCGAAGATTCGCTGAAAAAAGTTGACATGAATTATGAGGAACAAGAGTATGAATTGCAGCTTGATTCTGAAAAGTTTGAAAAAATCATTTTAAATATTGAGGATAAAATCGAAGCCGGTGGACTTAGTGAATCTGAGCTTGATAATCTTAATATCAAGATGGAAAACCTGAAGCAGCAGATAGCGGCTTTACAGAATTATCAGATTGCTTTAGAATCCCAAAGGGAAATGGAAGATGCAGAAAAAATGAGAAAGGCAGAAGAAGATTTGCAAGCGAATATAGATGCTATGCAGCCTCAAACCCAGAATGCGGTAGAATATGATGAATAACGGTTGCTCGCAGGATATACAAAAGGAAGTTCATAAATAATCAAAGGGACTGTTTCACAAGCGGAAACAGTCCCTTTTTTATTATAATTTATAATTTATAATTTATATTTTTTAGTATTGAGTATTCTTATAGAATTAAGAATGAGGAGCATTGCTGTTCCGGAATCGGCAAAAACAGCAAACCACATATTTGGATGTCCTACCAGTCCGAGAACCAGAACTGCCAGCTTTACTGCAAGAGCAAAAAATATATTCTGGTAAGAGATTTTAAGCGCTTTATCAGCTATTTTCTTTGCTTTTACAACTGCCTCCGGTTCGGAATTCATGAAAACTGCGTCTGAGGCTTCAAGAGCAAGATCAGAACCGGTCTGCATAGCGCCGCCGACGTCGGCTCCGGCAATAACAGGTCCGTCGTTTATGCCGTCTCCGATGAACATTACTGCTCCGGATTTGCTGCGGATATTATTTATCTCGTCAAGCTTTCCGTCGGGAAGAAGTCCGCCCCTGACATAGTCGATACCAAGCTGATTTCCCAGTATTTCAGCATTTTCAGGTTTGTCTCCTGTAAGCATAGCGGTTTTGATACCCATTGCTTTCAGTGAAGATATTGCTTTGGATGATGTTTTTTTCACAGTATCGGAAACGATTATTTTTCCTTCCATTTTGCCGTTTACAGCAACATAGACTATACTTCCAATATTTTTTTCTTCATTTATCTTTAGTGCAATGCCGTTTTCGTTCATCAGCCGCTCATTGCCGCAGAGGATATTCAAGCTGTCAATTTCGGCTGAAACGCCTCTTCCTGCAAGCTCGGAGGCATTTTCAGGAGATGAAAGCGAGAGAGATTTGATGCGGCAGTAATCTGCAATGCTTTCGGCAACGGGATGAGATGAGATCTGTTCGCAGCTTCCGCAAAGACGAATAAGTTCGTTTTCACTGAGAGAACCGCAGGTTTTTATGTCTGTAACAGTGAAGCTTCCGTTGGTGAGAGTTCCTGTTTTATCGAATGCAATGGCTTTGACTTTGCCAAGAGCTTCAACAGAATTTCCGCCTTTGAAGAGGATTCCGAGTTTGGAAGCTGCTCCGATTCCCGAAAAATAGGCGAGGGGAACGCTTAAAACAAGTGCGCATGGACAGCTTATAACGAGAAATGTCAGCGCAGAGTAAACCCATTTGCTCCAATCACCGGTTATGAGCGATGGAATAATAGCCGTGGCCGCTGCAATTGCTATTACGATAGGAGTGTAAATTTTTGCAAAACGAGTTATAAAGCGATCGATTTTCGGCTTTTCGGCGGAAGCGTTTTCAACTGCCTGAGCGATTTTCGATATCGTTGAATCTTCCGGAGCTGCGGTTACACGAAGCGTAAAAGTTTCGGAAAGATTAATGCATCCCGACAAAATCGATTCTCCGTTATTCATCGTTACAGGAACAGGTTCGCCGTTTACGGCGGATGTATCAATTTTTGGAGAACCGCTTTCAACGATTCCGTCTGCGGCAATTCGTTCGCCGGCTTTAATTCTAAGAATATCTCCGATTTTGATTTCATCGGCAGGAATACGCTTATACTCTCCGTCACGCAGAACGTCAGCTTCATCAACACGAAGTTCTGCGATATCGGTTATAGCCTTTCGGCTTCGAAAAACGGCATAATCCTCAAACATCTCGCCAATTTTGAAGAAGAGGACTACTCCCACAGCTTCTGAATATTCTCCGAGAGCAAATGCACCTAAAGTTGCGATTGTCATGAGGGTGTTTTCATCAAAGAAATTTTTCGTGCGGATATTTTTGAATGTTGCAAGAAGAATTCTGTATCCGAGAATAAGATAAGCTCCGGCATAAAGAACAAGCGTCATGGGCTTTATATCAAGAATTTTTCCGGAAATAACGGCTGCCGCAAAAATAGCTGCACCTATTATAAAGGAAATAATTTCACCGGAATGGCTTTCGTTTTTGCTGTGAGAGTGGGAATGATCGTGTTCATGCTCATGAGAGTGTTCATGACAGTGACCGCAGCAGCATTCGCTGTGTTCATAATTATGCTTGTGTACGTGCTTAATAGCTGAAGTTTTATCTTTTGGAACTATTTTAACTCCGGCTTCAATTTTTCCAGCGGTTTTATTGATTTTTTCAAGTGTATCATCGGATATATTGCCCTTTATTTTCAAGGTCTTCATAGGAAAGTTAAGAACGGCAGATTCAATTTCATCCAATTTATTTATTGCTTCTTCAATTTTTGAACCGCAGTGTGCGCAGTTAAGACCAATAATAGTGTAAGTTTCTTCCATAGTGACCACTGTCCTTTCATATATGAATGATTGTTCATGTGTTTATTTTATCATATAATTTGGATGTTGTCAAGTGTTTTATAGAAAAAATTTTGATTTTGTTTTTATACAGTGTGCACATAGAATGAACATTTTTTGGAGAAAGTAAAGAGCAAGACTTCTTGCGCATTTCGTTTCCTATATTCTGACCCGACAGACGAACGAACACGTTGTTAATTGAACGGCAAAATTCTCCGAATAATACAAGTAATATTATCTTAAATCACACGTTTCGGATAAGACTCAAATCACCGATAACATCGTTATTCAAGCCAAAAACGCTGTTGCCAACTATTTGGCTCATAAGCTGGGAATTAACCAGATAGAATATTACTTCTCCTACTGTAAACATTGTAGCTATAACGGCAAAGAAGCTATAGGGAATACTTCATCCACTTTGCTGTTTGTATCCAATGTATATAAGATCTCCGTATTGCCTTTTGCTATAAACAGACCGACAAACAGCACTAAAAATAACCCTGAAATAACGTATCTGCCCTTTACGGCTATTTTGGAATAACCACCCATAGGTATGTTAAGCGACTTCTTTTTGGTTTTCACTAAAATTTTATCAGAAGCTAAAATAAACGACGGCAGAACGGTAAATATGCATATAAGGCTTATAAGTACGCTCTTAGCTAAAGCAATGCCCATATCTCCGCCAATCTTAAAGCTCATAAATACGAGAGCAAGCAAACCTACAAATGTAGTCAGAGAACTGCTTGTAATTGCGGGAAAAGCGGAACGTATAGCTTCTTTATTATCTGTATGTCTTTCCTTTTCCTGTGTGTAGCGGTTCATAAGTATAATGGAGTAATCCATAGATAGAACAAGCTGCATAACCGCAACTATTGAATTTGCACTGTCTGAAATGCTTGGCAAAAATGCGTTTGTTCCGTTATTTATAATAACTGCAACGGCTATTGTTCCAAGAAAGACGATCGGTTCAAACCATGAATTGCACATTACCAAAAGAACAACAATAAGAATAGCCAAAGCAAGCAAAAGATTTTCCGTTGATACAGGTGGAACGTTGGCATCGTAAATTTCACCGCTCATATACAGTTCATAGTTATCATCATCGGCATATTTTTCGGTTATGTTTTTATAGACCTCATCACATTCATCCGAATGACTGTCATATTCGGTCTGAATTTCATATAAAGTATATCCGTCTTTGTTGTAGTCCTCACTGCCTTTTTCCCAATTAACGCTTTCTACATTTTTTATTTTGGAAAGGTCAGAATAAATATTTTCTTTTTCTTCTTCCGTAAGATCATTAAACATGAGCCGAAGTGACGAAGAAGTTTCCTCACCGAATTCATCATTCATAATTTCCATTCCCTGTTTCATTTTTGAATCATCGGGAAGGTACTTTGTCATATCGTAATTGACGTTCACTTTATCAATAAGAAAAACGGATACAACGGCAAATATTAAAAATAAAGCTAAAATATAATGTCTCTTTTCTACAAGAAAATTTGCTACTTTTTTCATTAAATTTATTCTCCTTTCTTGACTAATAAAAAAAGTATGTTATAATTATAACATACATTGTGTTGTTTTGCAACCGACTGTTTATTATCTTTTGCATTGTTTACAAACACTTTTTGAAAAAGCGTTTGTAAACAATGCAGAATCAAAAAAATTGTTAAGTTAAGGAGAAAATATTATGAAAGAAGACCAGAGAACAAGACTCAGCAAACAGATGCTCAGGAACGCTCTTATTGAGCTGCTGAAAGAAAAAAGCATTAATAAGATTTTCGTTCGTGAAATTTGCAGCAAAGCCGAAATAAACAGAACAACCTTTTATAAATATTACGGCAGGCCGTATGATTTAATGAAAGATATAGAAAATACTTTATATGAGGAGTTGTCACATGAGGTTGGTGACAGCAAAAGTTGCCTTATGCAGACAATGAGATTTATAGATAAAAATGCAGATACTTTCAGACTTCTCGAAAAAAACAATGTAGATCCGATGTTTCCTCAGAAAATACAAAACATTCCCGAAATAAAAGAAATACTTGAGGGAGTATCAAAAAGCGAAAAATTTTCGGGATTTGGCAGCTATGCATATGAATTTATCGTAAGCGGAGGTTACGGAGTAGTACGAAATTGGCTTAATAAAGAAAGACGGGAATCTCCCGAAGAAATAGCTGAGTATCTTTATACATTGTTTTACAGCATAAAATAAAAGCAGATTTCCGGATTTTGTTTACGCTTGGTTTTGTAAATAAGCATAGTGATTTGAAATTTATATGGCTGAGTAGTTTCCACACCTTAATAAATGAATATATGTTCCTTGTCAGATCAAAACTCGTAAAGATTTAAACGTCTTTGCGAGTTTTTTGCTTGCAAAAATATATATCTTAACCGAAATGGCACCAATAAATTTAGTGATTACTTGTATAAAACGCTGAAATTATTTTAAAAGTTGCCAAAACAGTTGTTTTCGTCGGCTATATAATAGAGGGCAACGAAAACAAAAAACTTTTTTTCAACAAATTGAAAACTTTTAAAAAGTTACCTACTCAAAACGCTGTTCTTATTCCCTTTATAATAGAGGGATAAAATTCCAGTACAAAGTTGTGGTTAAATTGACTAGATATTAAGCCAACATTAAGCAATAAGTTATTCAACTCCCCAAAATCAATTTTAAAACGCATAAAAAGTCTGTTTTTATCGGCTATATAGTAGAGGGCAAAATAAGTTTAAAAATGCAAATGAGAAAATATTGTCAAGTTCGCTAAAGAGTGATATAAAAAGCAGCAATGCTTTATTTAAACTTCCGAATTTTAAAAAGAAGGGGTATCAAAACCACAGAAATTTTCCGTATACAAGTGAAGGACATTAAAATCAATTGAATATTATAGACGTTTTTACTAAAGCACAAAGGTAATTAAAATAATCTATTGTTTAAATCTCTGAAATTATTTTAAAAGTGGTTGTAAAACAAACTACATCTTCCCCTATACAAGTGTAGGAACAAATAAACTGTAAAATTTGCGATAGCCTCTGTATCACAGAGCGATACCTTTAAGGATTACTATGAAATATATTATATAAATACAGAAGAAAGAATATAACTTTGTTTATTTAAATCACAAAGATAAATATAGGTGAGTAACAAAACAAGACCTCAGATTATATAATTGATTTGCCACCTTTTTTCTTCTGTATTGGAAAGGATTTTTATGAAGTTAAATGAAATTGTATCTGTAGAAAGTTGTCCGTTTGCGGATACTGAATTTGGAGAAGTTGAATGTGTTGAGATCAACGGAAAATTGTATTTTCCTGCATCGGAGTGTGCAAAGGTTCTCGGATATCATAATCCGAGGAAAGCAATCATAGATCACTGCGATGAACCGATAAAGCTTACCGTACCTCACCCTCAGAGTCCGTCAAAAACTATTGTGAAAAATTTTATTACCGAAAGCGATTTGTATTGCTTGATTTTTAATTCAAGACTTCCGATTGGTAAAAAGTTTCGAGATTGGATATGCGATGACGTGCTGCCCTCTATACGAAAGTACGGATTTTATGTAACACCGAAAATTCTTAAGGAATGCGACGGTGATCCCGAAAAATTAAAACTAAAGCTGTTGGAAATTCAATGCTATCAATTTTGGGAACGATATATGAAAGATTTTGAAAACGCCGATGATCTCCTTCATAATTTCAATGAGAAAAAGAAGACGGAAGATGATTTTATTGACGTTTGAGGTGAGTAACGAAACACGACGTCAGAAGATGCCGAGAATTTGCCGTTGTGGGCTTTAGTATGCTTCGATGGTATCTTTTCCCGAAAAGAGTATTAAAGCCCCACACAAGCAATTTGTGGGCGGCTGTAAGCGATTAAGTAGAAGTCGTGTTAAGCACGAAAGAAAATATGGCTTAGCAATATGCACAAATTGCCTTTTGCAGAAATTAAAGCAGAGTAAAATATTTCATTGCAGGTTAAAGTTTCGGGTCAAAGCCCCCGAAACAGACACCGCGGACGGCAAAGCCGACCGCAGAATGTGCCTAAATACGCAGTTTCAGCGAAGTGCCCTGTGCATAATTTTTATGGGGTCGTAAATTGAGAATTTGCAGAATATAGGGGTCGCAGGTGCTGAAAACTGCGTTAAATCGGCGTAATTGTAGGGGTTGTCGATAGACACACCTTGACGTGCCTGCCAAATTCAAAGGAGGTCGATATTTTATGAGAGCATGGTTAAGGCAAGGAATATGTCGAATACACTTGCAACAGCGCACACCGCTACGGTAAACAATACTGCACTCCGCACACCGTCCGTCAAAATCAGTTAGACGCTCTGATTGAAGATGAAGTCCGAGGACTGCGTGAAACCATACTCGCCGAGAGCGAACGATACAACAAGATAGTCAAGGATTGGGTGAAGAAAAAACCGCTGTATGAACGTCAGATACAGCAGTACAATGATAAGATTTTATCTCTCAGACAGCAGATTGAGGATTTGATAATTGAGCGAATAAACGATCGTGAACACGCACAAGTTTACAACAATATGATTACAAAACGTGAGGAAGAAATATCTGATCTTGAAAAACGAATAGCCGACCTGAGGGAATATGATAAGATATGCAAGCAACGAAAAGAACAGCTAAAAAATACAACTCAGATACTTGATGAAATCTTATCCGAGGGCACGATATCAGATATTAATCTAAGAATGCTGGTCAAACGAATTTTCATTCACCAAAACGAGGATAAAAGCCTCGACATCAGATTTGAGATGAACGGCGAGTTCAACGGAACGGTCAGCGTGTTTATTGAGCCGGAAGATGGCTTAGAGACTGCTTAAAAACAACAAAGTCCGCAGGATTGCCTGCGGATTTTTCCTTATATATGAATATATTAACCGACAGACGCACTAACTATGACTGTGTATTTTAGCATAAAATCGGCTAAAAGCTGTTCTTAGGGCTAGCGCGTCTGCCTGCATATTTTCATCAGAGTAAAAGAAAAAAGCCCGATAAAATCGAGCTTTTCGTGGTGCAGGTGAAGGGACTTGAACCCATACCTCCTTGCGAAGACTAGCACCTGAAGCTAGCGCGTCTGCCTATTCCGCCACACCTGCATATGAGAATTTGAAACTTTTACTCGGCTCAAATTCAAAAACCGAGGTGAGTGCTTATCACAATTATCCACATTTATGATGAACCGGAAATCAGCCAAGTAAATAAATTCACTGTCGTTACGCTACCCGAAGCCAGCGCGTCTGCCTATTCCGCCATATCCGCATATTAAATTTCAGCATCTTCTAACTTAACACATATTATTTTATCACAATGCTTTAGATTTGTCAAGTGTTTTTTCATAAATTGTATAATTTTATTTAGGCAATACCGCACAAAGACCGCCTTACGGTTTTATGCAGTGTTGCCTTTAATCAATTCTGAATTGTTTCATTTCCTGTAAATTACTTTAGAAATATTATTTTTTGCTTTAGGTATTGACAAATGATAAATATTATGATACACTTGATATTATCAAATTGATAATATCAATTTGATATAAACTAACAATGAAAGAGGGGCATTTACTATGAAAAAATTAGTGCCGGAAAAACAAAGCGTTTTTTTAAGAGCGTCTATCAGCAATATATGTAACTTTTCGTGTCAATACTGTGCAACCGATCTCGGAATGGAGAATCATACACCTACTTGTATGAATGTGCCCTTATTGACTGCGGAGCAATATATTCACAATTTAAAATTACTGGCTCAGCACGGGTTTAAAACTGTCTCTTTTACAGGAGGCGAACCGTTATTAAATCCGAATTTTCCACAAATTGCAAAAGGATGCAGAGATTATTTTGATGTAATTGAAATAACAACCAACGCAACAATGATAGCCGATTACATAGAAGTTTTAAAAAAATACGTTGATGTGGTGAAGATTTCAATAGACGCCTTTGACAAGGAGCTTGCGGTCAAAATAGCGGGAAACAAGCTTGCGGCAAATACTTTGAATACGATCGAGGAATGCTGCAAAGCGGGAGTGAAAACTATTGGATTAAATTTTGTGTACATGAAACAAAATGCTTCTGAGCTGCCGAAAATCATAAATTTTGCAGCAGCCTTAAATAAAAAATATCCTACTAATATTTATATAAGCATATTGGATCTTTATTTTTCCATGGGAAACAAAGAATTCTGGGAAAAACAGTTCGTGAATCTTTCTGAGCTTCGGAAAGAGATTGAAGCAGATGGAAGAAAGCTTAACAGAAGATTGAGAATTGGCTGCGATTCCTATAATTATGAGTGGAACGATATTCTTATAAATATGAAAGACAGCTTTTCCTGTACCCATAGAGCTTCAATGTGCGATAAATGCACCGAGTATTGTCAGGAAGGAATATACAGCCTTAAACATTCTGCAAGCGGCTGGATAAGCGTGTGTCCGTCAAATAATCCAGCTCTCGGTTCGCTTCTGGGGGCAAATTTAAGCGATAGAGAAGCGCATGATATTATTGACCCTTACATAAACACATTGAATACAATTCGCAGGATAGATAACACCGGTCAAATTTTTAAGGCAAATAATGAAATAAATATTTGAGAGGTACATTATGAACGATTTAATGGAGCATCTTACTAACAGCAAAGTTAAGCAAAATCTGACAATTATGACAGAGGTCAGACAATCTGCAAGAAATCTTCTTTTTAGCAAAGGGTTTAATGAAATTGATACGCCGATTTTAATGCCAAGAACAGGGGAGCGTTATAATTCCACGTTCGATGTATTGTTGGATGGCAGCAAGGCAATGCTGGCGGATTCTCCGCAGATATTTAAAATGCTGCTCAGCAAAGCGGGGTATGAAAAATATTTTCAGTTTGCACATTGCTTTCGGTCGATATCCAATGAAAATAATCTGCATACAAGGTTGAGCGAGTTTATTCAGCTTGATATCGAGCTGAAAAATACCAATCTTGACGACCTTATTAAATTAGCTGAATCATTAATCTCTAAGATTTGCATGATATTGCATAAAACATTGAAAATAAGCCGTATGCAGGGAATTATGTGCCGTTCCCGGTACGGGCAAGAAATGCGTCCCGATTTGCGTGAAAGCGAAGACGAGATATCCTTGGTAATTATAAAAAATATGCCTTTAACCAATGACGGAAAAATACCGTGTCATCATATTTTTGCCATGCCATCTGATTTTGATTCTATCCATGCTGTAGAAAACCTGACAGAGCTTACAACAGAATCATTCGACATTGTTATGAACGGTATCGAAATCGGCGGAGGCGATATGCGCATCAATGACTGTAATACTCAAACGGAGATGATGAGGCTTTTTAATGTTGATGAAAAACGATATATAAATTATCTCGAAATATTGAATGCAGGTAATATAAATCATAACGGCGGATTTGCTATCGGACTTGAACGTATGGTCATGGCGCTGTCACATTCGGAAAATATACGTCAGGTAACGGCATTCCCCGATTATTACAGAAGAGGTGTTAACTAATGAAATTTGATACAGATGAACAGGAATTTCTGGACAAATATGATCCTTCGGATTATCCGTCAATTGCGGTGGCAGTAGACATAGTGGTCTTTGGCATATCAAAAAGCACTCCAAAAAGCTATCGCAGGCTTGGCAAACAAAGTCTGAACATCATGCTGGTCAAGCGAAAGGAGTATCCGTTTAAGGATAAGCTCGCCCTCCCGGGAGGATTTGTACTTCCTGAAGAAACGATTGACGAAACTGCAAAACGTGTGTTAAAAACAAAGACGGAGCTGAATGAGATATATTGTGAACAGCTGTATACCTTTGGAGATATAAACCGTGATCCCCGAATGCGTGTTATAAGCTGTGCGTATATTGCGCTTGTCGACACCGAAAAAACGCAGATAAAGGACGCAGAATGGGTTGATGCTGATATTATAAAAAATACCGATCTTGCATTCGATCATGCCGTTATTATTATGGAGGCATTAAAACGTCTGCGTGGAAAAATCAATTACACGGACATAGTGTTTTATATGATGCCTGAAAAGTTTACAATAAGTCAATTGCAGGAAATCTATGAAACCATTCTTCAAAAAAAGCTTTTGCCTGCCGCATTTCGCCGCACGATATCCGGCAAGATAATACAAACTGAGGAATTTACTCAAAACGCAGGACACCGACCGTCAAGGCTTTACAGATGGATCGGAAACTGCGCCGATAGCGTTAACAAATAAAAAAAGTCCCTGAAAAGGGACTTGAAAATAACTGTTATAATTGCGCTTGAATCCGGTACGTCTGCATATTCAGTCACATCCGCACAGATCTTGTGAAGACAGATTCTGAGATTTGAAAATTTATCAAAATCCAAGATCTTCATAATCTTCTTTAATAAAACGATGGTAAGTTATGTGCTCAGTTCCGTCAATTTCCTCATCAATCGTAAGACAATACCTGTAATCATCCGGAATATTATCGGTAAAATAGACAAGATACTGAAATTCTTCGCTTTTTATTTCAGTAACTGCAATATTTTTGGAATATTTGTGAAAAATATTAAGAATTTCATCGAGAGAGCTTTTCTTTCGGATTGCTTCAATGAATTCAGAAATAAATTCTCCGCCGCTGTAATCCTTGTGAACAAACTGAGTTCCTTTAACCGGAATTACGGCACAGAAACCATTTTTAATGGCTCTGAATTCAATTGAACCGAGTTCAGGTTCAGCATAGCGTGAAAAATCATCAAGAGCTTTTTTCATTTGAGCCTGATCAAGAGCCGTTTCAATAAGGTGATTGAGGGAATTAAGAGTATAATTAAGACTCATAGGTCTCCCTTCATATCCGAGTTTTATCTGAGCCTCAAAAATATTATCGCAAAGATTTTTTTTAAGACGTTCAAAGTTCATTTTAAAAGCCTCCGGTTTTATTGATTTTTGTGTTCATATCAGATACAGACGGGCAGGGGGATTATTCGCAATGTTGTTTTAAACAGCCTTTGAAATAATTCCGAAATAAAGCAAAACAAGTGCGCCGAGAATAATTCTGTACCAGCCGAATATTTTGAAATCATGTTTCTTGATATAATCCATGAGGAATTTTATAACTGCAACAGATACAACGAATGATACTATCATTCCGACTGCGAGAACGCCAATTTCATTGCCGGTAAAATCCGTTCCGAAACTCAGGAGTTCAAGCAGACTTGCTCCGAACATAACCGGAATAGCAAGATAGAACGTGAATTCAGCAGCAACAGGTCTTGCGACGCCGATAAGGAGCGCACCGACTATTGTTGCGCCCGAACGTGAAGTTCCGGGAAAAAGCGCAGCAATAAGCTGGAAAATACCTATAATGAAAGCGGCTTTATATGTAAGTTCGTCTATGTTATTTATTTTAGAGGTTCTTGTTTTGTTTCCGTTTTCGATAACGATAAATGCAATACCAAATATAATAAGCGCTGCGGCGATAACGAAAGGATTATAGAAATGTTCTTTTATCCAGTCGTTGAATAAGGCTCCAACGACGGCAGCGGGGATGCAGGCGGCAATTACCTTGAACCACATCCGGAAAATATCGGTTTTAACATAAGCTCCGAAACCATTGTCCGTCAGGGGATGCTGATTATTTTTCTTTCCGAAAGGAAACAGTTTTTTCCAGAAAATAACGACGACGGCGAAAATCGCGCCAAGCTGGATAACAACGTCGAACATATCAAGAAAAGCCTGATTTCTTTCAGGATCGTCGCTTACATTGAGGTTTAAAAATTCGTTTACAAGAAGAAGATGTCCCGTGCTGCTTATAGGAAGCCATTCGGTTATCCCTTCGACTATGCCGAGAAATATTGATTTTAAAATTTCTATCATGGTTTATTAGTGTTCCTTTCTTTGAATTATGATAATTATAACATATATTAATGTTTATGTCAAATTAAGGAGCATATATGTATGATAATATTTTTGAAAATTCAGATTTATTATTGAATAATTATTTTATATATGTTATAATTTGTATAAAAACAAGTTGTTATTTTATGAGAATAATTTATTAAGGGGTTATTTATATGAATTCAAAAATAAAATGGTTCAGATGTAATTTAACTGGTATTATTGTCTGGGCAGCGTCGACGATCCTTGTGCTTATCGGAATGTATTATCATGAACCGTGGTTTGATGAAACTCAGGCTTATTTAATTGCACGGGACGCTTCCTTGCATGATATATTATTTGTAATTCCACATTACGAGGGACATCCGCCTTTCTGGCATCTTATTATCAGAGCTGCGGTTCAGCTGGGATTGTCGTCTGACTTTACTCTTAAAGCTGTACAGTTTATCTTTTTTGAAGCAGCGATAATAATGCTTGAATTCCGCTCGCCATTCGGCAATACGGCAAAAGCGATTCTCCCGCTGAGCTATTTTGTTCTTTATCAGTATTCAGTTATTTCAAGGCCGTATGCAATGTTTATGCTTGCAGTTTTGCTTTGCGCATCATTTTATAATGAACGTGATCAAAAGCCGGTAAGATTTACACTCTCCCTTCTTTTTATGTGTTTGTGCCATTCTTATGGAATAGCCTTTGCCGGAGGAGTTGCGGCTGCGGATATATTGGGAAAATTTATGTCGGAGCAAAAAAGTTTAAAAAAAACCATTATTAATTTTAATAAAACGCTTCTTGCATCGTATGGATTTCTGCTTATATGTGCAGTTTTGCTTATTATTGAGATAATTCCGGCTGGTGACGCATATGCCGTGAATGGAGAAGATAATTATGGATATATTTTTTCATTTTTGTTATGCTGGATATTTATTCCTTCAGAAGCGCTTGTAACGGCGTTTTCAAGAAATAATCATTGTTTGCAGGAAAATATTATTTCAATTTCAGATTTCATTACTGCATTTATTGTTTCCGCAGCAATATGGTGTTTCCTGATTATAATATGCAAAAGAAGAAAAATTATAAAAGAAATGCTTATTCCATATTTATTTATTTCAATAATTATGGCATTATACGTATATCCGCATCATTACGGGCTTTTTTATATGTATTTTATTTTTATTTTGTGGATAGCGTTTTCTAAAGAACAGATAAAATTTAATGAATTAAGCAGTATATTAATTAAGAAAAATGTTTCGGAAAAGTTTTGCAATAGCTTTTTGTACATAATTACAGGATTTACTGTCGGAGTGAATGTTTATTGGAGTATTTCAAGCTATATATGCGATATAAAATATCCTTACGATCAGGGAAAAAGTGTTGCTGAATGGATAGATTCAAATGATCTTTCAGATAAAAATATTCTTGCTGCATGGAGCGATGATAATACAAATATAATGACTATGGGCGTTATAACAACTAATTTTTATTTTGACAAAAGTGTCTTTTTTAATACCGATCAGGGAAAAACTTACCTCACCCACCGCATGGCAGACGATAAAGAGTCTTTTGATGATATTGCCGAGTGGAAAGGTTACGGAGAGCCGGATCTGATACTTTCAACATCTAATATTATAACTTCGGAAAGACAAGCGCTTGGAATAGAATCAAAGTATGAAATGGTTTATCTTGGTCAGAGCCGCAGAGCTTTTAAAAATGATCAGATAATTGTAAATATTGTAATTTATGCGAGAAAGGATCTGGCTGAACAAATAGAAAAGAAAATATATTAGAGCAAGTTCTTACGATTGCTGTTTTACAGGAATACTATGCCGTGATGTTTTTATTAAACTGTATAGCGGCTGTGTCTGCAGCAGCAAACAGAAAGCTGACATCTATCAAAGCAGACTGTAAATATCAGTACAGAGTCAATGTAAATATGATGATCGGCTATTTCAAGTATCGACTTTCCGCAATTCGGCTGTTTGCATAAAAGATTAGATATTTGCAAACAGCTTAGAACCTGTCCACATAGAAATTATGTGCGGATTTTCGGGAAAATTTTGTCGAGGGCAAGGCGAAAAAGTGAAAGCATACTATCGTATGGTGAGCTTTTTCAACACGGCAATCGGCAAAATTTTCCGAAAAGACGTGCGGAATCTTCTATGTGGACAGGTTCTTATATTGTTATGCCTGAAACAGCCTGTGCCAATAATTAAAGGCGTATCTGTTCCTCGTCCAATTTTTTTCATCATCGTATGGCGTTTTGTCTTAAATACTCTATTTGATTTCCGTGTCTCTGAAATTTTAATACTTGACAATTACAACATTATAATGTATAATAAGTTCTATTACATTTAAGGCAATTGTTACAAATTCAATGTGATAATTTTGTGATAACTGCTGAAAAGGAGGAATTTAATGAAGCGTATTTTCGCCAACATGAAACCGTACTGGTATATGGTTATAATGACTCTCGTTCTGCTCATTGTTCAGGCTTACTGCGACCTTGCTCTTCCGCAGTATACCTCCGATATGATAGACGTGGGAATTCAGAACCACGGAATCCAGCACGTTGTTCCGGAAAAACTCACCGCCGAGGACATGGCATTCTCACAGCTTTTCATGAATGATGATGAAAAAGCAAGCTGGGAAAACTGCTACAATTTAAATGACGGCATCTATGAGAGAAAATCTTTTTCCGAAAAAAAGCTTGACGAACTCGATGAAGAGTTCATGATACCGCTTATCCTTACATATCAGACTGTAACAATAAGCAGTGAAAGCAGTGAGCATCCATCCCATACAAATGAAGCCGATTTCAGT
This sequence comes from Ruminococcus sp., assembly GCA_017462565.1. GTDB lineage: Bacteria > Bacillota > Clostridia > Oscillospirales > Ruminococcaceae > Ruminococcus. The sequence continues at coordinate 19,738 of JAFTQW010000040.1, read as the reverse complement.
AAGCCTGTTGATGCAGACAAACTCAGCGGCATCCGTGAACAAATGGAGTCGACCGCCGAAAAAATGGGCAGCAGCACCATGAAATCAATGGGAATAGCCTATGCGATATCATGTTCGGAAAAGGCAGGAATCGATATTGATTCAATTCAGAAAAAATATCTCTGGACTCAGGGATTCAAGATGTTCGGCATGGCGCTTCTTATGTTAACAGCGTCGATCGGTGCAGGATATCTTGCGGCCAAAACCGGCGCAGGAGTCGGACGTGACCTAAGAAAAAAGATTTTCACCAAGGTCATTCATTACTCAAACACCGAAATGGATCACTTCTCAACCGCTTCGCTTATAACAAGAAGCACCAATGATGTACAGCAGATACAAATGGTTACTGCGGTTCTCCTGAGAATGCTTATGTATGCTCCTATTCTGGGAATCGGAGGAGTTATAAAGGTTATACATTCCGGAGCAAATATGGGCTGGATAATTATTTGTGCTGTTCTGATAATACTTGCTCTTGTAATGGTTCTTATGGCTCTTGCAATGCCGAAATTCAAAGCAATGCAGAAGCTGGTGGATAAACTCAATCTCGTTTCAAGAGAAATCCTCACCGGTCTGCCTGTTATCAGAGCTTTCGGACGTGAAAAGGTTGAAGAAGAAAGATTCGATACAGCAAATAAAAATCTTATGAAAACTCAGCTCTTCACCAATCGTGTAATGACGTTTATGATGCCCGGAATGATGCTTGTCATGTACGGAGTTACGCTTATGATAGTCTGGGTTTCCGCACACAGAATCGACAGCGGAACATTGCAGGTCGGCGCAATGACGGCTTTTATTACATATTCAATGCAGATCGTTATGTCGTTCCTCATGCTTACAATGATGTCGGTAATGCTGCCGAGAGCCGGAGTTGCTGCCGACAGAATTGATGAGGTGCTTAAAACTGACACAACAATTCTTGATCCCGAAAAACCGGAAGATTTCAGTGCAGTCAAAGGAGTTCTCAGCTTTAACAACGTTTCATTCAGATACCCCAACGCTGACAGCAATGCTCTTGAAAATCTTAATTTCACCGCCGAAACCGGAAAAACGACAGCTATTATCGGAAGTACAGGCTGCGGTAAATCAACGCTTGTAAACCTTATCCCACGTTTTTATGATGTTACCGAAGGCAGCATTACTATCGACGGAATCGACATAAGAAATATTACAAAGGATGATCTGCGAAAGAAAATCGGTTTTGTTCCGCAAAAGGGAGTTCTTTTCTCGGGTACGATAGAATCTAATCTGAAATTCGGCGATCCTGATGCAGACGATGAAGCTCTTCGTATTGCAGCTGAAATCGCTCAGGCTTCGGAATTCATCGATTCCGACAGCAGAGGATTTGAACGTACTATCTCACAGGGAGGCACTAATGTTTCAGGAGGACAAAAGCAGCGTCTCGCCATTGCAAGAGCAATTGTGAAAAAGCCGAATATCTACATTTTCGACGATAGTTTCTCAGCTCTTGACATGAAAACCGACGCAGCTCTGAGAAAAGCGCTCAGCGATTATGTAAAGAATTCGACAGTTATTATAGTTGCCCAGCGTATAAGCACAATTATGAATGCCGATCAGATTCTTGTTCTTAACGAGGGACAAATCGTTGGAAAAGGCACTCATGCAGAGCTTATAAAGAATTGTGAAACATACCAGCAGATAGCCAGATCTCAGCTTTCAGAAGCTGAAATTGAAAAGAGTATAGGAGGCGGACAGAATGAGTGAGACCAGACATAATGCTCCAAGAAAAAAAGGTCCTCCTATGGGCGGAGGAATGGTTGGCGGAGAAAAGCCGAAACATTTTAAAAACACACTGAAAAAGCTTGTTTCCTACATCGGTGTATATAAAATACCGATTATAGTTGTAATGATACTTGCAGCGATCGCAACTGTTTTCGCTGTTGCAGGTCCAAAAATAATGGCAAAAGCGACTAACGCTCTTTTCGATGGACTTATGCTTAAAATTGCAGGAACGGGCGGAATCGACTTCGGCTACATAGGAAAAATCCTCCTCTTTACACTCGGACTGTATATTTTCAGTTCAGTTGTAAGCTTTGTTCAGGGCTGGATAATGAGCGGCATATCCCAGAAGCTCTCATTCCGCATGAGAAAGGATATATCCGAAAAAATAAACCGTATGCCAATGAGCTATTTCGAGAGCCGAACCTACGGCGAGGTTCTTTCAAGAATTACAAACGACGTTGATACCCTCGGAATGACTCTCAACCAAAGCGTTACCCAGATAATCACATCAGTTGCAACTCTTATCGGAACTCTTATAATGATGCTTTCGATATCGCCGCTTATGACGCTTATTTCCCTTATCATTCTTCCGGTCTCGGCGATTCTCCTGTCATTTGTAATAAAAAAATCGCAGCGCCATTTCAGAACTCAGCAGGAATATCTCGGACACATAAATGGTCAGATCGAAGAAACCTACGGCGGTCACACCGTTATTCAGGCATTCAACAAAGAGGGCGAAACGGTTGAGGATTTCTGCCGTACCAACGATATCCTCTACAAATCGGCATGGAAATCACAGTTTTTATCGGGAATCATGATGCCTGTTATGTCCTTTGTTGGAAATATAGGATATGCCGGAGTTGCGATATCGGGAGGACTTCTCGCTATAAAGGGAGTAATTGGAATCGGCGATATACAGGCGTTTATTCAGTATGTAAAGCAGTTTACACAGCCTATTCAGCAGATTGCTCAGGTAATAAATCAGGTTCAGTCCATGGCTGCCGCAGCAGAAAGAGTATTTGAATTTCTTGATGAGGAAGAAGAAGAGCAGACAGAAGAAAATGCCGCAGTTCTTCCCGAGATCAGCGGATGCGTTAAGTTCGACCATGTAAGCTTTGGCTACGATCCGGAAAAAATCATCATCCACGATTTCAGCGCAGACGTTAAGCCGGGACAAAAAATCGCTATCGTTGGTCCAACGGGCGCAGGAAAAACGACTATGGTCAAGCTTCTGATGCGATTCTACGACGTAAACGGCGGAGCGATCATGCTTGACGGAGTTGATGTGAAAAAAATCCCGAGAAGACAGCTTCGTGAAAATTTTGGAATGGTTCTTCAGGATACATGGCTCTTCAACGGAACTATCATGGAAAATATCCGCTACGGCAGACTTGACGCAACCGATGAAGAAGTCATTGCCGCCGCAAAATCGGCTCATGCCCACCATTTCATAAAATCCCTCCCGAACGGCTATAATATGGTTCTTAACGAGGACGCAAGCAATGTTTCGCAGGGTCAAAAACAGCTTCTTACAATCGCAAGAGCGATACTTGCCGATTCAAAGATAATGATTCTTGACGAAGCGACTTCTTCTGTCGATACACGTACAGAAACGCTTATTCAGGACGCTATGGACAGACTTATGTCCGGCAGAACCAGCTTCATTATCGCTCATCGCCTTTCGACTATCCGCAACGCCGATCTGATACTTGTTATGAAAGACGGCGATATCATCGAGCTTGGCAATCACGATGAACTTATTGAGAAAAACGGATTCTACGCTCAGCTTTATAACTCGCAGTTTGAATCGGCATGATTAAGGGGGAACTTTGTTTCCCCTTTTACCTATATCAAAGAGAAAACATGAATAAGCTGTTTCTTATATATAAGAAAAAATACGGCTGAGTTACTCAGATAAATCATAATTTGAAAGGAGAAGAAAAATGCCATATATCACAGTTGAAAGCGGAGCATTATCAGATGAACAAAAGGAAGAATTGATCAAACGACTGACGGAAGTATCTTCTGAAATTATGAAAGTACCACAAGAATTTTTTGTTACTACAATTAAAGAAGTGTCAGATAAAAATTTTGGTATTGGCGGAAAAACAATTGATAAAGTTAAAGAAGAATATATGAAAAAACATCAGTAAATTCTAACTTATGAGATTATACTAATCCCATTTTCCAATATCCGTTGTATCAATGAATCCAAAAATAAAATATTATAGTATTACTATTGATTTTTCAAAAGAAAAGATGTATAATTAAGTTATCAATAATATTTTGTAAAGGATATTTTTTATGCTAAAAGCTATCTGCTCTAAAAAAGAGCTTTCTCTGAGCAGCTACTACTTCTGCGTTAACGATATAATAGAGAGTCACGAGCTTGAAAAGCTTAAGGAAATCACCCATCATATTTCGACTACACGATTTCAGCATTGCCTGAATGTTTCGTATTACAGCTATCTCGTATGCAAAAAACTTCACCTTAATGCACGCTCTGCCGCAAGAGCAGGACTGCTCCACGATCTTTTCTACTACGATCGCAAGGAATATAATGCCGCAAAAACAAAGGGACAGCTTTCCCATAGTATGCTCCATGCTAAGCAGGCCTGCCGAAACGCTGCTGAACTTACCGATATTTCGGCGCTTGAGCGTGATATTATCGAAAAGCATATGTGGCCCATGACCAAGTCTCTTCCCAAATATAAGGAGAGCTACGTTATAATGATTATTGATAAGTACTGCGCTGTTCTTGAATTCTGTATACCAAAACTAAAGCATTCTTGATTAAATTAAAATATCTCAGGAGGATAATTAAATATGAAAATTGAAACTAAATGCCTGCATTCAGGCTACACCCCCAAAAATACTGAACCAAGAGTTGTACCGATAGTTCAGAGTACGACCTATGTTTACGATTCAACCGACGATGTAGCCGCAGTTTTCGATGATCCTACCAAGAGCCTTATCTATTCCCGCTTTGAAAACCCGACGGTTATGGCTGTTGAAGAAAAAATTGCCGCTCTTGAAGGCGGTATCGGGGCAATGTGTACTTCAAGCGGACAGGCGGCTACGCTTTGCTGTATCCTCAATATTCTCAAAGCAGGGGACAGCTTTATTTCCACAACAACTATCTACGGAGGAACTGTAAATCTTTTTGCCGTAACTTTCAAGAGAATGGGAATCGAGTGCATTTTTGTTGATCCCGAAGCTTCCGAGGATGAAATCCGTGCAGCGTTCAAACCTAATACAAAAGCTGTTTTCGGAGAAACTCTTGCAAATCCGGCTCTTACAGTTTTTGATATTGAAAAATTCGCAAAGATTGCTCATGAAAACAACGTCCCTCTCATAGTGGACAACACATTCCCTACTCCGGTTCTTTGCAGACCTATCGAGCATGGCGCAGATATCGTTATCCATTCCACTTCCAAATATATGGACGGTCACGCAGTTCAGGTCGGAGGAGTTATCGTTGATTCCGGAAAATTCAACTGGGCAAACGGAAAATTCCCTGAATTTACCGAACCTGATGACAGCTACCACGGAATCGTTTACACAGAAGCTTACGGAAATGCCGCATATATCGTCAAAGCGAGAATGCAGCTCATGCGTGATTTCGGATGCTATCCGGCAGCGCAGTCGGCATTTTATCTCAATCTCGGACTTGAAACCCTGCCTATCCGCATGAAGCAGTACTGCGAAAATGCAAGGATCGTTTCGGAATTCCTTGAAGCCAACGATAAGGTCGAATCCGTATGCTATCCGGGACTTAAGAGCAATAAGTGTCATGCTCTTGCTGAAAAATATCTGCCGGATGGATGCAGCGGTGTTATCTCATTTGTTATCAAGGGCGGAAGAAACACTGCCGTTAAATTTATGGATTCCCTCAAGCTTGCGTCGAACGAAGTTCACGTTGCCGATATCAGAACTTGTGTGCTTCATCCTGCCAGCGCAACTCATCGTCAGCTTACCGACGAACAGCTTATCGCAGCCGGAATAAACGGAGGCATGATACGTCTTTCTGTCGGACTTGAAAATGTTGACGATATCCTTGATGATCTGAAACAGGCATTTGCCGCTATATAATACTAATCCCAAAAATAACAATAGATAAACTTGCGGCATAAATTCCATCATGCTGCATCGAACATCCTCGACAGGCGACAGCCTGTCTTGCGGTGTTCTCCTTGCCTGATGAAATTTTTGCTCGCAATTTTATCTATCAACATTTTGGGGATTAGTATAAAAATAAGTTTTGTGAAAAAAGCTGCCGCACATGAAGTACGGCAGCTCTGTTTTTTTCATTAGAATAACGTCATTATCTTTTCTTAAAAAGTTCTCTTATAACAAGTCCTGCACCGGCAGCAGTTAATCCGAACATGATTATAAAAATGTAGGCTGATGTTGTTTTCCAGTATATCCGTGTTGAAAGCAGAACGCTAAGTAAAATTATTACAACGCCTACCGCAAGAACGACCCATCCGAAAATTTTCCTTTTCATAAGAAAAAGCATAGCTATTCCTACGATAAGCGGGAACATTACCATTCCATTCGGAAAACTGAATGAACCGATATGCCAGAAGCTTCCTCCCCAGCTGCTTGTAACGGAGAGATTGTTGAAAATCATAAAAAGTCCGCCTGCAAGCATAAGAAGTCCTACAAAAAACAAAAGCAGATCATTGCGGTCGTTGTTCATGTTGTCACGAGTCTCACGCAGGTCACGAAGCTCACGGTACATCTTTTCAAGCTCTTTGTCCTCTTTTGAGTTTGCCAATTTTATATCCCCCTGTATCATAATTCTTTATCAATATTATACTTTATCCGTCTTATTTTGTCAATAGAGTACACAGAATTTTCATCAATCAAAATCTAAAATTATTTATCTGCTTGTTTTTCAGAAACGGCAGTCATAAGTGTGACCGCATGAGACGCTATTCCGAGCTTTTCCCCTGTAAATCCAAGTTTCTCCTCTGTTGTAGCCTTTATGCTGATTTGAGAAATATCACAGCATAATGCCGCAGCAATATTTGCTCTCATAGCAGGAATGTAAGAAGCAAGCTTCGGAGCCTGAGCTATAACCGTAGCGTCTATATTTCCAATCTTGTAGCCGTTTTCACGGCAGACAAAGTAAACCTTTTCCAGGAGCTTCATGCTGTCGGCATCTTTGAAATTTTCGTCCGTATCCGGAAAAAGATGACCTATATCCCCAAGGGCGAGCGCTCCGAGCATAGCGTCCATAACAGCGTGAAGCAGAACATCCGCATCGGAATGACCAAGAAGTCCTGTTGTGTGCGGAATATCGACTCCGCCGAGAATAAGTTTTCTTCCTTCAACAAGCTTATGAACATCGTATCCGTGACCTATTCTGAACATAATTATTCTCCTTTTCCAAGCAGTACTTCCGCAATTTTTATATCCTCGGGAGTAGTTATTTTTATATTTGTATAGTCGCCTGTAGTCATAGCGATTTTTCCGCCGACAGCTTCCACAAGCTGACAATCGTCAGTGAAGTCAAGCCCATGCTCAAGAGCAAAATCTATCCCTTCAAAGTAAAGCTTTTTCCTGAAGATCTGCGGAGTCTGGGTAATATAAAGCAACTTCCTCGGCGGAGTATCTGTGATCAGACCGCCCTCAACATTTTTGATAGTGTCTTTAACAGGAACTCCAAGAGTTGCTCCGCTGAAAACAACGGCGTCCTTGATAACTTTTTCAATATGCTCCGGCTTTACAAGCGGACGTGCTCCGTCATGAACGGCAATAAGCTCGGTTTCCTTTGAAATGCAGCGTACTCCGTTTATAACGCTCTCCTGACGTGTTGAGCCTCCGACAGTGCAGGCAGCGAGCTTCGTTATCCCTGCCGCTTCCGCTTCCGATTTTATTGCCGGAATATCGTTCTCACGGGCAACGATAATTATTTCTTTTACACTTTCACATTTCTGAAAAGCCTGCATAGTTACTCCGATAACAAGACGCTCTCCCAAAGGCAGAAGAATTTTATTGACTCCGCCCATTCTTGTGGAATTTCCTGCGCAAACTATTACAACTGATGTATTCATTTTCATTCTCCTATATGTGATTAATCTTTACTCGGCTCGATAGGTTCAGTTCTTATCCTGATCGCCGGAAGTTTTTCAAGGGTGTAATAATAATTGAACATTCCGTCTTCTGTAGATATATCGTTTTCACCTGTTGCCGGCGGAGCAAATATCTTCAAGGTCATATCACATTCGCCTTCAATAGGTTTTTCGTAAAACGCAGGCATAAGATCAATCGTTTTTGCTTTCGGCGATTTATAAAACCATCTGCCGTTCAGTTCTATCATAAGGTTTGATTCATCCTCAAAGATCAGCTCGCAGAAATGAGGATTTTTACTGAAATGAAGCGGAACTGCAATGCCCTCGGCATCCTCGGAGCTTCCCCACCTCAGCGTTAAAGGAAGAGTTGTCTCGTCACAATGCTTAATTGAAGGCATAAACCACTCGTCATGAATGATTTTCTTATAAGTCTGTAAAACAGGCTGTTCAATGCCAACCTCCTGATTATTCGGATCTTCAATTTCAAGGCCAAGCCGTCCTCTGTCACGGAACTGATAAAATGTAAATCCCGAAAACCATTCGGCATTGTTTTCTTTAAGCATATCACAGAAAAGCTTTACCATTTCCGCCTGTTCATACGCTCCTGTAACGTCGCCGTCGGAATTGAATTCAGACATTATCATCGGTTTATCTTCGCCGCCGTTAAGAAACTTAAATCGCTCATAGCTTGCTTTTGTAAGAGCATAGGTATCTTTAACAGAGCCTCTGCTGTGCGAATTCCCGCCCTTTTCGGCAACATCGTACGGCCAGCCCCAGTGAAGCGACATATACTTATCAACCGACCATATGTCTGTTTCTCTTACAGCCTGTGCAAATTCCTTTTCCTTTTCTATTTCTTCTTTCTCAGGATCTTCAACCCCTCCGATACAGAGAATGGTTTTAACGTTCGGAGCGTGTTCCTTAATTATTTTTGAAGCACGGCAATAAAAATCGGCAACCTCCTGATAACTTGCTCTTTTATTGAACGAAAACCAGTTTCCGGTTGCTTCATGATTGATTCTTAAAAGCAAACGTCCATAAGTTTTAAGGTCATCGCCTATAGCGGCAAGCTGTTCGTCCGAAACGGCAGGATCGATAGTGAGGGTGAGGGTTACATCCTGTCCATGTTTTCTTATATCACGCATATATGTGAAAGGCTCGCCGCTGGTATCGCCCTCCAATCCTCCCTTATATGTGAAATAATCATCATAGGGATAGTCCCACTGGAATGAAATATCCGCATTCTTCATGGCTTCCGATATTCTCTGAGGCCACTGCTCGTCGAGAGGATAGTAGCAGTACATAAGACTGATACTGCGGTGCGGTCTTCCAAGCTTATTAAGAATATAATCCTGATTAACGTATTCGCCACGTTCGCTGCCGTCGCCTAAATCAACAGCGCACTTCGCTTTGCCCATTATGATTTTATAAATTTTCTCCATATTATCTGTAAACTCCTTTTAGAAAATTCTGATTCTTATATATCTTTTATTATAATATAAACATTAAATTATGTCAATAAAATATTAGAGCGTGTTCACATTTTATGTAAACACGCTCTGTTTTTTATCAGAATCTTGAACCACTTCCGCTTCCTGTAACCTGTGTTCCGCCTGAAAGCGTTCCGCCGAATGCAGCAAGCTGGTTCTGATCTTCGGTCTGGAAGTATGTCGAACCGCTGAGAGTTCCTCCTGTGTAGAAAGACGCTCCTGATACATTCGTTCCGCCAGCCTTGAAGTTGCTGACATTTTTTCCTGCAATAAACGAAACTATAACCTGATTATCGCTTCCGACAAGAGTAATTCTCGTTCCTGCGCTTGCCGAACCGGAAGCTGATACGGATGCGGAAAGTCCTGCACCCATCTGCATTCCGCCGGAGCCTGTATTTTCAACAAAAACTCCGCCTGTACAGCTTAACGAACCGTCTGAGTCAAAAGGTTCGTTTCCGTTTGTAACTGCATAGCCTCCGGAAATTGTAAGGCTTCCGTTCGAGTCAAAACCGTCATGATCTCCGTCGGTAACGTTCACAAGAGCAAATCCGCCTTTTATATTAAGCGAATAATTTCCTCCGCCTGTTCCCATATTTCCGGGATTCCAACCCATATTATTTCCATTGCCGGAGCCGTCTGCTCCTCCTGCGGCATTATATCCGTCGTCGGTCGAATTGACGATAACAGTACCGCTGTTCTGAGTAATATTCTGAGCCTCGATTCCCTCGTAAGCTTTTGAAACAAAAATCTGGATATCGTCAAATACGTCTGCGCTGTTCTGTCCGATAGTCAGATTATGATCTGAATGAGCCGCATCGTCGGCAGAAGCAAGTTTCAGTATTCCTCCGTTGAGAAGCATATCGCCGCCGCAGTGAATAGAGTCGTCAGACGAATCAACGCTGATATTTCCGCCGTTTACAGTAATGTTTCCGCCGCTCTGCCATGTTGTTCCGGCAGCGTCATAAATGCCTACAGCTTTAATGCCCTTTGCCGAGATATCGGTTTTATTGGAATTGCCGTCGCCGCCCATTCCGCCGCCTCCCCAGCTGCCGCCCCATGGGTTGCTGCCGGATGAGCCGCTGCCGGAGGAAGTGAACGATGAGCCCTGATAAGTATAAACTGTAAGATCTCCGCCGTTCATAACGAAATCCTGCTCTGCCTGAATACCGTCAGCATAAGAATTTATGTCGATAGTTCCGCCGTTTATCTCGACAAGACCGTATGATTTCGTATCGGTCGAAGTATCTGCTGCCGTTGATTTGATACCGTCGCCGCTCTTTGTTTTTACGGTAAGATTGAGCGAGCTGTAGTCGGCTGCATCGGCATTTCCGATAATCACGCTGTCTTTTCCTCTTATTCCGTCGTCAACTGCGTTTACGGTAATATTTCCGTTGTAAACCTTAATATCATTTTTGGAAACGACAGCGTCGTCTGTGTTACCGTTTACAGTAAGATTTCCCGTACCCTTGAACTTGATATCGTCACGGGCAAAGATAGCTCCCTCGACAGTATTAACGTTTCCGTCGCTGTCAGTATAGGTCTGAGTGTGGGAAGAGCCGTCTGAGATAGTATTATCCGTACCGCTTTTTGCAACGATCTGAACTTCATCGCCTATTGAAGCAACATATATAGGAGCGGTATTGCTGTTAGTAATACTCATTCCCATAAGATCAAGCTCAACAACGCCGTCGGGATAAGCTGTTTTATCAACGTCAACAACGATCTGTCCGTCAGTGTTTTCGCCTGTTACCGCGAATACTCCGGGCTTTGTTATCGTGCAGACATTATTGCTTACAGACGCTGTATCCGAAGGCGCATTTGTAAGCATTGAACTGCCTGAAAGAGTAATGGAGTATCCTTCCGTTGAAGGATCGGTCACTGTTCCTGTTTTTCCCGCCGGATTAACGTTTTCAAAAACCGTTATATTTCCGCTGACTGTAAACACATCGGAAGTATCGTTTGAATGAGTTACCTTTGCGCCTGTAGAAGCGTTTACAAAGCTGTATGAGGTATCGGTTCCCGCTTCGCTGAGAAGAACGTATTTATATTTCTTAGTAAATGTTTTCTGCTCTTCAGAGGCATTAGGCATATTGAATGAATTTGCTTTCTTCCAGCAGCCGTCAGTGTTTGAAGCATCGTCGATACAATTGAAGAGAAGAACATTCTGCGATGCCGTAAGGATTGCAGTATCTGTCTGATTATCGGTAGCTGTAGCAGTTACGCTGCCTCCGGTGATGTTGACTCCCGTACCGCCTGTAAGACCTCTGTCGCCTCCGGCATTGACAACTCCTCCTGAAATATCGATGGCAGTTCCGGACTGTACAGCGTCGTTTCCGGCTTTTATAACGGAAGTTCCGCCTGAAATTTCAACATTTCCTTTTGAGGATTTAATACCGTCGCCCTCGGCGTCAATGTTTACGATTCCGGATTTTATAGTTACGGATGTTTTACCGTTGACCGCATTGGTTTTATCTGTTGCATTAAGAGTTGTTATGTTTATGTTTCCGCCGTTGATCTTTATATCATTATTGCAGACGATTCCGTCCTGAGTGTTTGCAGTAAGATTGAGTATACCTGTTCCAAGAGTTCCGCCCTTGATAGTTATATCATCCTTAGCTTCAATAACGGCATTGCCGAGATAATCTCCGGAATAAGCGGTATCTCCGTCTGAAATTGTATTAACAGTTCCGTCGACAAGATTAATGGAAGTATTTTCTGCATTTGAAACGAGAATTGCCGGAGCGCTTTTTCCGGTTATTTCAACTCCGTTAAGGAATATTTTAACTGTTTCGGGATCGGCTGTTTCGTCGGGAACTGCAACGTTTATTTGTCCGTCGTTAAGAGTTCCGTCAACAGTGAAAGTTCCGGAATGAGTAATAGTAACAGTCGTTCCGCTTACCTCTGCGTAATCTCCGTCAACCTCTATCGAATCGCCTTTAAGATGAATCAGCGTTTCCGTTTCCTTGTTATCATCGGGATTATTGCCGTCTTTCCAAGTTTCCGGAAGTGAAGAGATCAGATTAAGCTTATAGCGCTGAATTGCAAGAGCGTCTGCATTTGTGACTCCGTCGCCTCTGTCGTAAACATCGGCAAAATTCAGACCATCCGATGTGATGTGATGTTCGTCATTACCGTTCAGACCGTATTTATCCGGATTTGAAAGCGACTGCATTATAAGAACCGCATCGGACATATCGATCGAACCGTCGCAATTAGCGTCGCCGTAAAGAATATTTGCCGAATCCTCCGCAGCAGCCGATAACGAAAGTCCGCTCATTGGAAGAGCCGAGGCGATTACGCAGACAGATGAAATTCCCGAAAGAATTCGTTTTATATTAGATTTTTTCATGATTATCATTCTCCTTAAAATGATTTTTCGTTTAGTGTAATTGTATTATAAAACCATATTCTTAAAATAATCTTAAAGATATCTTAATTTTTTTATTACAATTGCATATTACAGCAAGTTTTTTTCTAAAAGCTCTTGAAATTGTAATGAAAAAGTGGCATAATAGAATAATAATATCTCGGCACGTCCGCTGCCGCAAAGCGGAAATTATTGCTGTGCGAACACGCTCTTGTTCTGAAAAGCAATAGCAAGGAGGGAAATATGTCAAATCAGCTCTGTATCGTTCTTGATTTCGGAGGACAGTATAATCAGCTTATCGCAAGAAGAGTACGTGAATGCGGCGTATACTGCGAGATAAAAAGATTCGATACCCCTATTGATGAAATAAAAGCGCTGAATCCTATGGGAATCATATTCACAGGCGGTCCGAACAGCGTTTATGATGAAAGCTCGCCCCATATTTCTAAGGAGATTTTCGAGCTTGGAATACCGATACTCGGAATTTGCTACGGCTGTCAGATCGTAGCTTATACTCTCGGCGGCGAGGTAAGCAGTTGCGTCAAGAGCGAGTATGGCAAAATTGAAATAACGCAGTCGGGCGGCGCTCTTTTCGGCGGCATTCCCGAAAAAAGCGTTGTATGGATGAGCCATACCGACTATGTAAGCAAGCTGCCTGAGGGCTTCACTGTTACCGCAAAATCTGAAGACTGTCCCGCAGCCGCTTTTGAAAATCCTGAGAAAAAGCTTTATGCTGTTCAGTTCCACCCTGAAGTTACTCACAGCGAATACGGAAAAAATATTCTCCGCAATTTTCTTTATAATGTCTGCAATTTCAAAGGCGATTGGGAAATGGATAACTTCATTGACGCTGCCATTGCCAGGCTTCGTGAGCAGATAGGCGATAAAAAAGTCGTTCTCGGTCTCTCCGGAGGAGTCGATTCATCTGTCGCTGCCGGACTCCTCAGCCGTGCAGTCGGCAAACAGCTTACCTGCGTTTTCGTCGATCAGGGACTTATGCGTAAGGACGAGGGCGATTTCGTTGAAGAAACCTTTACAAAGCTCTTTGACATGAATTTTGTCCGTATCAACTGTAAAGATAAATTCCTCGCCGCTCTTAAGGGAGTAAGCGATCCGGAACAGAAACGTAAAATTATCGGTACTGAATTCTATAATGTTTTCTGGAACAAGATTCGTGAAGAGGGCACAGACGGCTTCTTCGCCCAGGGAACTATTTACCCCGACCGTATTGAATCCGGTAAAGGAAATACTGCCGGTCACGGAAGTACCGCAGTTATCAAAACTCACCATAATATGGTTAAAATGCCGGATGACATTAAGTTTGAAGGCGTTATCGAGCCGCTTGGCGACCTCTTCAAGGACGAAGTACGCAAGGTCGGAGAAATGCTTGGAATCCCGCATGATCTGGTCTGGAGACAACCGTTCCCCGGTCCCGGATTGGGAGTTCGTATCATAGGTGAAATTACCGAAGAAAAAATCAAAGTTCTTCAGGAAGCCGACGCTGTTTTCCGTGACGAAATCAGAAAGAGCGGCATCGAAAGTGATCTGAAACAGTTCTTTGCTGTTCTCCCTGACGTTAAAACCGTCGGAGTTATGGGCGATCACCGTACATACGATCACCTTATCGCTATCCGTGCCATTACAACAGACGACTTCATGACCGCCGACTGGGCAAGAATCCCATACGACGTTCTCGCAAGAGTATCAAATCGTCTCACCAATGAGGTTGAACACGTTAATCGTGTTGTTTATGATATCACTTCTAAGCCTCCGGGAACTGTGGAGTGGGAATAAAAAACGCCCTTTTTGAACCGGCGAAAAATCGCCATTTTCACCCGTAAGCCAACGTGTGATACTATTTGTGATACTAAATTACCAATGAATAAGTAACCAAAGGTTTGCAGGTGGTACAGCACAAACAGCATAAACAACAAATCGCCGCAGTACATTTCATTGCACTGCGGCGATTATTTATATATCAAAATAGATTTTCCATACCGTCCATACTGTATAAATATTAGCACACTCTGTCAAAATTGCTATCATCTTCATCTGTAAAATAATGCGGCGTATATACCTTATCAAAATTGTCCATCCATATCAGAGAACCGTTATAGTTGTTAAATGTCTCATTGATCTGTACCCTGTCTGAGGCAGTCATTTCAAACTTACGCATCTGGAATGCATCAAGGTAATCCATAAAATTTTCCTCGGTTACATAGCCTCCGATGATAAAGTTTTTGTTATACCTATCAATCATCCTGACATATGGCTCTAAAATATTCACACTGGGAAAGCCTATCACAATATCTGCCGTCTTGATCAGCTTGATGTGAGCCGCCTGCTTGCTGTTGTCCTTGACCTTAAACGTCTCCTTATGCTTGGCAAGGAATTGCTCTACTGCAACAGATTGGCAGCAGTCATCTTCCGTAAGTTTTGACGGCACTTTCTCAATCACATACTTTTCACCCTCAAGCAGATCTGCCCATTCCTCAGGCTCATCGGAAATCGGGAAGTTTGTAATGATAAGCTTTTTGATTCCCAATTTTTTGAAATTGGTAACCAGATAAACCGTCAGGGCATCCGGCACGCTGTACTTCATGTCGGTATGTAAACACACCACCCTTCCGTCCAGCTTATAACTGACCTTGTCAATTCCCATGCTCACATTTTCCTGTTTCAGCTCTGACGACCAGTTTCTTTTGTCTTTCATTTGGGTATACCTCCTGTAATTTAATATATTTATTTATTATTATCATGTCGATTTTAAGGTTGTTCCTCATTGTCCTTGAATTCCTCTATCAGCCTGACTGCAAATCCCAGTGTTTCCCACTGTTCCTCAGTGTATCTGCCGTTTTCTTTGAGTTCTCGCATAAGGTCGCAAAGTGTGTTTTTCAATGCTTTGTAGAGTTTCGGACTGCCTCTGACAACAATTTCCTTTTGCAGGATACAAGCAATGATGTAGTCCTGCTTTGTCAGCCCTGAGAGATAAACCTTGGTATTCAGCATCTCCACCTCTTCCGGTGACATTCTGAACCCAACCGTTACGCTCCTCCATCTGCCTTTGGGATCAAGTGTTTTTTCACTCATCGTCCTCATTCCTTTCTTTATCAAGTCTGTTTGCAATTGCAGTCTGCGTTGTCGGGAACATATGGGCATATCTATATGTAATATCAATGCTTTCGTGTCCCACTCTGGCTGCAATATCCACTGCTGAAAAGCCTTGATTGATCAGCAGTGAAACATGAGAATGCCGCAAATCGTGTATGCGGATTCGTTTGACACCTGCCGCCTTGCTGCCTCTGTCCATTTCATTATGCAGATAGTGCTTGGAAATCTGGAATATCCTGTCATCCTCCTCGATGCCATAAAGGGAACTGATGCAGGCTTTCATTTCCTCTGCCAGAAATTCAGGCATGACAATGGTTCTGATACTCTTTGGCGTTTTCGGGTCGGTGATCACGTCTTTCTGCTTGATACGCTGATAGGACTTGTTGATTCTGACAGTGTTGTGCGTGAAGTCAAAGTCCCCGGGAGTCAATGCAAGCAGCTCTCCCATGCGTAAACCACACCAATACAGCATTTCAAATGCATAGAACGACATTGGCTTGTCCATTACCTCCTCAATGAATTTCAGGTATTCTTCTTTCGTCCAGAACTCCATTTCTCTTGCATCCTTTTTGCCCATACTGCCTGCTTTGACAACAGGGTTGCACCGTAAACCATAATATTTTATGGCATGATTGAATATGGCAGAAAGCTGGCTGTTGATCGTCCTGAGGTATGCCGGTGAATACGGCTTGCCCTTGTCATTGCGATAGCCAAGCATCTGGTTCTGCCATTTCAGGACATCGGCAGCCTTAATATTGCTCAGTGCCATTTTTCCAAAATAGGGAAGCAGCACGGAATCAATAATGGCATCCTTTGTTTGCCAAGTATGTTCCCTGATTTTGTGGAGCATATCCTGACGATATGCTTCCACAAAACTTTTAAAGGTCATGCTCAGGTCATTGCTTTCACTGAGTGTAAACTCCCTTTCCCATTCCATAGCGGCTTTCTTTGTTTTGAAGCCTCGTTTGGTCTTTTTCCTGTGTAAACTTGTATAGCAGGAAACATAGTATGTGCCACGCTCTTTATCCTTATAAACAGGCATGATACAACCTCTCCTTTCTCGGTATAATTGTAGATTTTTTCTGCAAATACTTCTTGCTGACCTTTCCGGAAACAGCAATAAGGCTCTTTGCACGTACATATCAAAATGAGGAAAATCATTCCCTCATGTAATATGCGTTGACATAGAACAGACAGTCGTAATGGCATATGTCAACATCTACCGAAAGCTGATTGTTTCTGACAATATATGTATCATAGAATTTCTTTCTTGATTCCAAACTGTTCCATGACGAGATGTATTTTTCAGCCTGCTTTCTGTCTGCACTGTCGTAGATGAACCCCTGAATCTCGAATGCCTTTGAGCGTGACATTTTTGCACCCTCAGTGATAAACGTTTCTTTTGCAACTTTAAATGTGCTTACCTTAAAGCTTCTTGAATTGATTTTTACTTCAAACATAATAGTTTCTCCTTTGTACACTTGTATAGCAGGGAACGTAGTACATACCACGCTCTTTATCCTTATAAACTGGCATTTATACCGCCTCCTGTTCGTCAATATATCCGTAGATTCTTTCGTCCACATACTTTTTGCTGACCTTTCCTGAGATGGTCACAAAGTTCATTGCTGCAAGTTCCTGATTCCATTCCTGAATCATCAGGTAAGCCTTGCTCTTGGAAACGCCAAGCATTTCAGCTACCTCCTGTGCTGTGTAAAATAATTTTGCCATGTCAATCTTTCCTTTCTATTTCGTATTTTCAGTTTTCATGAGCCTTGGGTGATTATTCTTTATTAGAACGCTTCTGCTGTGATTTTTCGTGAACTGGGGGTGAATTTTTCAGTTGTCCTCACCGGATGATTTTGCCCCATTGGCATCACCCCCTTTCTTGCTTTTCTTTCTGGGTCTGTACTTTTTATGCTTGAATTTTGTTTTTTTAGGAGTCGCCATTACAATGGTATCCCAGTATTCGGCAATGCTTGCAGAAATATAATATCGCCCATCCTTTCCATAAGGCCTTATATTTTCACGTTCAAAATGCTGTATCATTCTGTCTATGATAAAATAATCCTCCGTTTTCCAACTCATAAGTTTTAAATTATCTTGCAGTTCCTGTGAGTATAGCACTGCTCTCACGCCTAAAAATTCGTCAAAGTTTTTCTTCATATTTTTACACAAGTAGCTGACTAAATTTTTAAATGCACCAGCATTGCTTTTATGTACAATGTCAACGATTCCAAGACCCCAAATCTCTCTGATAAACTTCTGTTTTGTGTTAACATCAAGATTGCAAAGCATATGAAAATGCCAGTTCCCATTTTTATGTCTTGCAAAAGTCGTTACATGACGGAAATTATCATAATGTCCTCTCATTCGCTCTATGAATTTCCTGAACTCCTCTTTCGCTGTTTTCAAGTCTTTGAAGTTTTTCTGAGGGAATCTTTTAGCATCAAACGACAACATGACGTGCATTGCATTTGTATTGTCAAAATTGTTTCTACATAGATGTTTGATTTTGGCACAGAGTCTTTCGTACCTGCTATTCTGATTATATCCATAGTAGACACCGGTACCGGCTGGCTTTTGCGGCATGATGTAGCCTTTGTTCCGTTTCTTTTTTGCCTCTTTATGGCTAAGCAATTTCTCTATGCACGCTTTATCATCGTCTATAACGCTTTCAATTACAGTGTGACATTCATCAAAACTGCTTTCATCTTTCAAGTCATAGTCGCAAGGCATACCCTCTTGGAAATTATTGTATACATTTGTTCCCTCTCTGCCCATACTGAATATCATGGATGTGTTTTTTCCTTCTTCATTTGTGTTCATAGCTTTCGCTCCTTTTTGTTATTTTATTTGACTGCAAATTTGCTTTTCTGACCCTTAAAGCAAATCAAAAAGCCCCAAAAGTAATGTGATGACCCTCTCTATACGCAAATGTCTAAATCAACGTCCTAAAAAATGCCGAATGAGGGGGTTTTTCAAAATTTCGTATGAATGCACAAATACAAGTTCCGGTTTATGTGCGTATTGCACATTAGGTCTTTGCATGAAGTTTTCTAATGATAAACAAAAAAGCACAGCCAACTGATTTGACTGTGCTTTTCTGGTTCGATGTATCTATGTGATATATTTTACTGAGCGTTTGCGTGTGGTTTTCCATAAGGACAATGAGAGAGCAACTTCATAACGCTTTCCACTGCTAAAGCAAGACCACTCTATTTTATAATTATAAATATAATACGTTTCTGACCGCACTTAAAATTTCCTCTCTGAATTTTGGCAAAAAAATAAAAGCCTGATGCTTTTGAAACATGATATATACTTGTAATCAAGAATGTGCGAAACTGATGGAAATCTTTTTTAAGACGACCAAAATAAACATAGTGATTCCTGTAAAATCCAAACCTCTTTCGTCACAATGATCTATATGAAAAATACCACATCACCTGAAATCCTGTACTCTCATCCTTTTGAACAATGTCCCTTAAAATTTCATATGTCAATTGCAGAATATTTCAAAGCTGATTTGATTCTCAAACTTTCGTAAGGTTTTTTACATACATTTTGTTTTTCATTTTTTGTAGGTGGATTTTACCCCACTGCTCCTCAATTTTTTGCTCATATGTAGCATCGTTTGAAAAATTCTTTCGATTTTCAACTAACGTAGGTAAGGCATATGCCCTATCAAATATTTCCTAAATGTTTAAATTTCATTTTCAACATTGCTCTATAAATCTAAACCCAATTATTTCAAATCCTGTACGGTGATGTTGGGGGCGAAGAAGATATCGCTGATGAAGAATGACCTGAGGTCGGGCATGATGATGTCGCCAAGTTTGCTGCCGTCTGTATCACAGAACTCACCAATCTTATTAGCCGTTCCATACATCAGTGACGTATTGGAGGTT
>JAFTQW010000039.1 GCA_017462565.1 Ruminococcus sp. | reverse complement strand
TTTCCAAAGCTCTCTCCCTCAGGCTCCAGGCTCTGTTAAACGTCTTTGCCTTGCGTTCAGATCTTCCCGTTTGCCCTCGCTTGCCCTTGACTCCCTCTCCGACAGCTTTTTTATTATAGCACCTTTTTTTTACTTTGTCAACCATATCTTTTTCAACTTTTTCAACATTTTTATGTTGAAAAGTTACAATTCAGTCCCCTTCCACTTTACTCTACGTTATTATATGCAAAAACACCGCCTTTACTGACGGTGTTTTATTTAAAATATTATGTTGTTGCTTCAGGAGTACTTTCCGAAAGCTCGGCGACGCTCATATCAAAACTCTTGATTTTTTCGTCGCTTCGTTCATGTCTCTGAACCGGATATGAACCAATGGAGCGATCATTCTCGTTAAGAGCGCAGACAACCGACTGAACCTTATAATCCTTAATATGAATTTTGTACACAACCTTATCCGGCGTGTCCATGGTTTTGTTCAAAGCCTTTGTGAATTCGGCATTCAAATCGGCATCTTTAGCAAGGTCAGTGCAATTCACGTCGCAGGCATAACCTTTTTCGCCGTCCCAGTAAAAATAGAAATCGGCATCAATATAAAGCTTAGCCTGATCAGCAAGAATTTTCGCGCTCGCATCAGCTTTCGCCGTAGCGTCTTCACTGGGATTATTGATAATATCCTGCTGTCTTTTTATATCAGCGTTCAACTCACGATCCTTGAATTTATATCTGATACACTCAGTCTGAGCGGCATTAAAAATCACTCTTGAACTATTATTCTGCGATTTAATTCTTCCCTGCATAATAAAATAATGCCATGTAGGGATCAAAATAGCCGTTAAAATTCCAATAATTGCAATAACTATTATAAGCTCCATTAAAGTAAAGCCTTTTTTATTCTTCCTTTTCATAAAACCGCCTCCTGAAACATTATTCCTGTTTCTATTATACCAAACAATTCACAATTTGTCAATAAAAAGTTTATGTTTTATCATACAAATTTCATACAATTCTATTGTGCATTCAGCTAAGAATTTCAAGAGCTTTTTTAAGCTGGACATCGCTTACCGTTCCCCGGAGCGAGCTGTCCATTTCAATTTCAATATCCGGCTCTATTCCGATTCCCTGATAGCATTCCCAGTCGCCGATAGTGTAGTAACCGTAGGTATATCGCAAAATTCCGTCGTTGCTCAAGTACTCCTCATTCTGAAAAATACCCTTGCCAAAGGTTGTTTCGCCAACTATTGTAACATCCTTGCCGAACTGTTTCAGAAGAGCAGTCATCTCCTCGGAGGCGCTGGCAGTTTTTCCATTTACAAGTATAACTATCGGTACATCGAGTTCATCGCCGGAATTGGTCATACCCTTTGTATAATCCGTGCCGTCCTTGTAATACTCCGTTTCGTAGCCCTCCGTGAGGAATCTGTCGGCAAGAGTAAAGCTTGCGCCCGATTCTCCGCCGCCGTTGTCACGGAGATCGAAAATAATCCCCTTAGCTGTCTTGGCAAGCTCCCAGTATTCACCGCCGAAACGCAAATTGACATCATAATTAAAATATCTTATATCGACGTAAAGAATATTTCCATTCAGCATCTCTGCCGTCATAGTTTCCTCGGCATCCGATTCAGTGTCTTCTGACGCCTCGACCGGCTTATAATAAAAAGTATACTTATCGTCATAAAGGGATAAATAGCCGTTTACAACTGCCGTTTCGTCATCAAGGCTATCGGAAAGAGCAATTTTGTTTTCGTCAAGAACTTCTTTCACTTCATCAAGAATACCGTATTCTTTATAGAATTTCAGCCTTTTGTTAACGGCAAATAAAGTTGTTCCAACACCGACGACAGCTCCGCAAAGCACGCAAATTCCGCCTTTAATAATCTTATTTTTATTCATAACAGTAATTTCCCTATAAAAAAACCTCTCTCAAAAGAGAGAGAGGTTTCATTATTAAGCTAAATAATCAAGTATTAGCAATTTTCTTTTCAACCTTTGTTTTGGTGGTATCAAGTGTAGGCTTATTGCTGCCTGACTTATAATCGTCAGAAGAAATAAGACCACCCGGATATGTTCCGATATAAACACCATCAGTTGATACAATAGCTCCGCTGCAAACACCAAGGTCAACATATGCAGAAGCAATCTTACATTTGCCAATATCATTGAAGTAATTCTTTACATACATCTTGAAATTGCTGGTAGCAATTTTTGATGCAGCATCAGCCTTTAAATCAGCAATATCATACCAGCCGGTCCATGAAATGTCAAGACCGTCAACATTTTCACAGTCAGAGAGAGCTGAAGTAATAGCCTTCTGGAGTGTAGAAGAAGCAGAATCAGCAGCAGTAATCTTAGACTTCTTTACATAACCGAGCATAGCAGGTACGAGAATTGCAGCGAGAACACCGATAATAGCAATAACAACGATGAGCTCAATAAGGGTAAAGCCCTTTTTAGTTTTTTTCATAGAAAAAACCTCCTTAATAAAATAATTGTGCAGTCGTCTATGCACATAATTCATGTGGTTCAAGGAATATTCTTTTCAGCATGAATACCGGACTTTATGTACTATTCCGAATCATTACGGTTCAGATTCTGTTCACATTTAAGTCATAAGCTATCCGCTGATTTCCAACCCTTTCCCCTTTCCTTGTGATTATAGTATATCACCTTATTCATAAAATGTCAATACTTTTCTAAAAAAAAACGTCACCAAAATGCATTTTTTACATCCAAACGGTAAATAGCCATGTTTTTTTTGGTGTTTTCGTCAAATTGCACAATATTGTGTTAATTAATAAAATAATTTTACCTCTAAAAACAATTTTCACACCATTGTGTATAAATTTTTAATTTATATTCTTCCCCATTCTAAGGTGTCTCTTTTCTTCTTAAGCCCTTTGCCCAAGGTATTATCCTGTTTGAAAATTCACCCTAATTATTTTAAATCCCCCTTTATGGGGGATTTAAAATAATTTAATTGTGGGTTTCCAAAGGGTTGAATAACCCTTTGGCAGGAGGTTTAAGGAGGACAGCGTCCTCCTTTGGAATAGACTTAAAGCTGAGCGAGGAAGCGATAGAATTCCTGCTTATCCTGACACTTTTCAAGAGCGTCAACTTCACTGATAACATTATTTTTAACAAGGCGTGCAAGCTCCTGATCGAGGCTCATCATGCCCTGCTGTTTACCTGTCTGGATAGCCGACTGAATAAGATGAATCTTATTATCACGAATCATAGCGGCAATAGCGTCGGTTACGTTAAGGATTTCCATGCAGGCGATACGTCCGGTGTTATCCTTTTTAGGAATAAGAGTCTGAGAAATAACGCCGACAAGGTTGTTAGCGAGCTGAGTTCTTATCTGCTGCTGCTGATGTTCTGGGTAAACGTCGATGATACGGTTGATAGTATCGGCTGCGGAAGTCGTATGAAGCGTAGACATAACGAGGTGTCCGGTTTCGGCGGCGGTTACAGCAGCCTGAATGGTCTCGAAGTCACGCATTTCTCCAACGAGGATAACGTCCGGGTCTTCACGAAGAGCCGCACGGAGAGCAAGTGCAAACGACGGAACATCGTCGCCGATCTCTCTCTGGTTTACCATACAGCGCTTATGATCGTGAACGTACTCGATAGGATCTTCAACGGTTATGATATGAGCGCTTCTGTTGAGATTAACGAAGTCGATCATGCCTGCAAGAGTGGTTGATTTACCGGAACCGGTAGGGCCTGTTACAAGAACAAGTCCACGGGGACGCATAGCAAAATCCGCAAGAATAGGCGGCAAACCGAGATCCTCAAGAGTAGGGATATCGTTTCTTAAAAGACGGATAGCGATAGCAGGCTTGCCCTTCTGAAAATAAACGTTTACACGGTGACGATATCCGCTTCTTGTTGTAAAAGAAAAGTCGGTATCGTGGTGATTGTTAACGCTTGTCTGCTGAGCGTCGTTGGTCATTTGATGCACGATATTGAGTATTTCCTCCTCGTCCATTTCGGGATACTGCGAGCGCATAGTTCTTAAAGTACCGTTCAAACGAACTACGGGGGCGATTCTATCAGTAAAATGCAGGTCTGAGCAGCCGAGCAGTCTTACCTCGTCAAGTATTCTGTGAATTTCAATAGCCATTTTTATTTCCTCCCTATTGAGATGTTTTGTAAAATAAATTCGTTATTAAACGGAGAATGTTGCTCTTACAAGCTCGTCAATTGAAGTCTGACCTGCCTGAACCAGTTCTGAAGCGTTGTCTCTAAGAAGCTTTGTACCGTTTTCCTTTGCGGCAGTTTCAATCTCTTCCTTAGTACCGCCGGCAGCAATAATTGTTGAAACCCTGGAATTACAGTGAATAATTTCGTGAATAGCGGTTCTTCCTCTGTAACCCGTATTATTGCAAGCCTGACAGCCGCATGGTTCATATATCTGAATAGATTGCGGAATGCCCATAAGATCGTTTTCTTCTTCCGTTGAGAGTCTTGGCTTTTTGCATTCAGGACAAAGAACCTTAATAAGACGCTGAGCGATAACGCCGATAAGCGAAGTTGCAACCATATAAGGAGCAACGCCCATATCAACAAGACGAACAACGGTTGAAGCTGCGTCGTTTGTATGAAGCGTAGAAAGAACAAGGTGTCCGGTGATAGCGGCACGGATACCGATATCGGCTGTTTCAGCGTCACGCATTTCTCCGACCATTACGATATCAGGATCCTGACGGAGAATAGAACGAAGAGCGGCAGCGAAAGTCATGCCGGCTTTAGTGTTAACCTGACACTGATTGATACCGTCGATAGCTTTTTCGACAGGGTCTTCAACGGTAATAACGTTTACATTCGGCTTTGCAAGTTCACCGAGAGCCGCATAAAGAGTAGTTGTTTTACCTGAACCGGTAGGACCTGTTACAAGAATAACTCCATGAGGAACACGAAGCATATGCTCGAAAAGCTGATAGTTATAATCCGACATACCGAGATCGGTGATCTTACGAAGAGCGATCTGTCCTGTTGAAAGAATTCGGATAACGATTTTTTCGCCGTGAACCGTAGGAAGCGAGGATACACGGACATCGAGAGTTGTTCCGTCAACGACCTGTGTGAAACGACCGTCCTGGGGGATACGTTTTTCTGCGATATTCATTCCGCTGATGAGCTTTAAACGTGTGGTAAGAGCGCTGTGAACTGCGCTTGAAATATTCATAAGTTCAACAAGGTCGCCGTTTACACGGATTCTGATACGGGTGTAGGTTTTGAAAGGCTCGATATGAATATCGGTAGCGTCGGCTCTGTAAGCGTTTTCGATAATAGTAGTAGCGAGCTTAACAATAGGAGCGCTTTCAACACGGTCTTTGGAATCTGCATCCTCCTGATTCATATCGCCGAGGTCGCCGCCCATAGCATTTACGCTGTCGATAACGCTGTCAACATTCTGCATTGAATAATATCTTCCGATAGCCTTATTGATAGCAGACGTTGTCGCAAGAACCGGAATAGTGTCCATACCGGTTGAAACCTTGATATCCTCAAGAACAATAAAGTTTACAGGATCGTTTGTTGCAACCGTAAGACGCTTTCCCTGAACATTGATAGCAATGACGGTGTGTTTTCTTGCCAGAGCTTCGGGAACAAGCTGAACAGCCTCCGTATTGATCTCGATATTATCAAGATCGACATACTGAACTCTCAGATTTCCTGCAAGAGCCTTTGCGAAATTCAGTTCCGTCATAAAGCCGAGCTCAACAACAACATCGCCGAACTTTTTCGTTCCGTTAGACTCCTTTTGCGCCGCAAGAACTTCCATCAGCTGTTCATTGCTGATAAGACCCTGATTGACTAAGTAGTCTCCAATTCTCTCGTTTCTCATAATTAACCTCCGCTTATTAAAATTTATTAGAATACTTGAAATTTGTATAAATTATGATATAATATAAATATACATTTATATTTATTATTTAAAGGAGGGTAAAAATCATGCTGGAATTTGAAAATATGCTCCATAATGAATTTACCAGTCTGGTGTTCAAAATTACTTTCTACTTATTTGTATTCGTATTCGGAATATGCATAGGAAGCTTTCTGAATGTTGTAATAATAAGGCTTCCCCGCGGAGAATCTCTCATCAAGAGATCGTCCCACTGCATGACCTGCGGAACAAAGATCAGAGCAATAGATCTTATCCCAGTTTTCAGCTGGATTTTCCTGCGGGGAAAATGCCACAGCTGCGGCGAAAAAATCTCTGCAAGATATCCGATAGTAGAAAGCCTGAACGGATTGCTTTATGTTCTGACATTTTATGTACTTGACATCAATGCTGAATCCATAATAACCTGCGTTCTTATGTCGCTTCTGATAATCGTCGGATTTATGGACTGGGATACGATGGAGATCAATGAGATCATACTTGGCATCATCGCACTGCTCGCCGTTCCGTCAGCAATTTTTACTGATGAAGTATCAATAAAAAGCAGAATCATCGGCGCAATTGTAATCAGTGTTCCGTTTTTTCTTATAGGAGAGATCAGCCGACCTATAATAAGAAAAAAATTCGGAGAAGATTTCCGTGCTATCGAGCTTGGCGACACACTTCTTATGGCCGCAGCAGGAGCAGTTCTTGGAACACGGGCTATTATCGTTTCAACATTAATCGGAATTGTTGCAGCCGCTCTCGGAGGACTCATCAACAAAGCCGTTACAAAGGATTCAAAATTTGCTTTCGGGCCATTCCTTTCGATCGGAATTGCCGTTGGCTCGCTCTGGGGAGATCAGGTAGCTTCATGGTACATAAATCTTCTGAACAACCCTGTTTAACATCAAAAATAATTTACAGGCAGCAGCGAAAACGATCTGCTGCCTGTTTTTTAGGAATCACTGATTAAATCCGGTGCGCAGATTGCGCAGTCAGATTTTTTGTCAGATTGTATAGAAATTTTGCAGGCAGGCTACCGCCTGTCAAAAGATTTCTGTGCAAGATGGCGGAAAATATGCAAGCAAAATGCGTACTGAGCCATCAAGCGTGATTTATTCAGTGATTCCTTTATTACTTCAAATCAGGTAAAGTGTAAATAAAGTAAATGCAATCGCCCTCAACAACAGGATATGCATAGAATCTTTTATCAATAAGAGCAGCCTGTCTGCTGTTTATCTCTTCATAATCCCACACTCCGTCCTGAGGAGCGGCAACATCAACCATAGTTGTAGGGTCATAATCACTGGTAAAGCCTGTCGGCTTGCCATCCCATCTTATAGGACCCCACTTATCTCCGACTCTGTTTCCGCTGAAAGATGAGTTGATATTTACGAGCGACATATTAATATTTGAAATAGCAAACGGTGACTTGAAAATTATCTGTTCTTCATTTTCCGGAGTCGAAGGATCATCTGCTACTTCTCCGAAAGGATTTGTATTCTTATAAGTCATAACGCTGATTGAAAACAGTTCCGGACTGAAATCCTTATGAACCGTTCCGTCTGAAGCAGTTATCGGCACAACAGAAGTATAATAAGTATCTGCGTCGCCCTTAGAAGTGTCAAATCCTGCGCTGTTTATCAGAGCGT
Organism: Ruminococcus sp.; assembly: GCA_017462565.1. GTDB lineage: Bacteria > Bacillota > Clostridia > Oscillospirales > Ruminococcaceae > Ruminococcus. The sequence goes on along the minus strand of JAFTQW010000039.1, from coordinate 44,061 downwards.
CGTCATGAACGTTCTCTGTATTATTATATCCGGGAACGAAATAGAATGAATAATCCTCGTAATAAACAGGATTTATAACGCTGTCATCAACACTTTTGTTTGAAAGAACTGCCGGTTCAACGCCGTAAACGTCTTCCATCATGGGATTGCCTTCAGCGTCGACTACCGGAACGCCTAAGCTGTCTACAACCTGCTGCTGAATCTTATTGCCGCTGTAATCAAATTTAACATACGTGTATCCGGATTTAAAATCCCATTCATACTCAGTTACTTTTCCGGCATCAGCATTGTCGATCTTAAGCATTCTTACCTTTCCTGTAAGAGGATCTTCGCTTCCGGGATTTGTTCTGTTTGTATAATGATTTTCAATAAATTTACGAACAGCAACATCTTCGTCAGCAACGGTATTGCCATCGAAATCAACAAGATCGCCTACAAAAACCTCAATACAGTCAGAATATCTTAGCGAACCTTCCATATAGCGCTTCATATTGTCAACAGCAGCCGCATTTGCTTCCTGAAGAGAAGCCTTCTTAACAATTTTTGAAAGAGGATTCATTATGCTCATAACAGCTACCATAAGAATTCCAAAAACAGCCATAACTATTATAAGCTCTATAAGAGTAAAGCCTTTCAGCTTTTTATTTTTTCTCATAAAACTTCCTCCTTAAGGATTACTTGGCTTTTGAATCTCAATAAAGCTGAGATTTCCGTCCTCGGCTGTTGGATCGGGGATCTGGTTTCCGGCATCGTCAACAGAAAACGGCTCTACACTATAAAGCTTGCCCTTAACGATAACTGACGCTGAGGAATCGCCGCTTTTTTCAACTTTTATTTCGTATTCGTCGTTTACGAGAAGCGCAGATTGTTTATTCTGCGCCTCTGCGATAGGACCTTGAACCGCAACCTTATTATTGAGCTTCCTTGCCGCCCTCTGATGTGCCTCTATAGAGTTTCCGACAACAACGAGAACAAGCGAAAGAGCTGCAAAAATAACGATTGCAATAACTACTTCAACCAGAGTCATGCCGCGTAATTTTTTCTTATTTTTTTTCATGCGTCATACCCCCTTAATATTCCATGTAATCAACGGAAGCGTAAGTATGCTTTTTATTGGCATCAGGTATAGGATTGTTGCCGTTAGCATCCTTTACATAAAGAAGAAGCCAGTCGTTTTGAGCATCATGGCTTGCAACGTTAAGACATCCTATAATACCAAGTCTCTTAGGATTCTTTGCCGTATCAAGACGAATTCCATCATAATAAAGTCTTGAAAGGCAGCTATCGTAAGATTCCTTAAATACCTTAACATCGAAATCCATATACGGAGCTCTTATAAATCCGGTAATAAAGAAACCGTTTGTACCCGTAAACTTAGCGCCAATTTCTGAATAAACATTTACTCTTGGAGTCGGAAGATACGGATATGGTTTCATTTCGCCCGTACTTGGGTCTATATCCGAAGGATTTTTCGTAATCAGCGTAGGATCATGGATATCCGATACTACCTGACATATCCTGCTGGAATTATAGAAATCAAGGAACGACTGCGTAATTATCTCGCCGCCTCTCATTTCAACATTTGTACCGGTAACATAGAAATTTACAGTTCCGCCGATCTGATTTCCGCTGTCGTCAACATCGTCGATAAGTATCTTGACGCCGCCGTCTGTTGTGAAGTTCTCAAGCTGAATCCAGATAGAATCGTTTGCAGGCGGAGTAATAACAATATCCTTATTCTGCCAATGACCTGTTATTTTAGCGTCAACACCATTGATCTCAAGTTTATTATTAACCGCATCAGAAGGTCCCAGAACATTTGTTATCGGTCCTGCCGGATGCTGAATGTTGGCTTCAATTCCCCATTTATCCATTACCTCGTAAACGGTTCTTACAACCTGCGTATCCGCAAGCTCCTGGGGATTATTATAGTTACAGGTGATTTTGCCTTCACAAGCAAAGTAAACATTTCCTCCGTCCGAATCGTCAATTTCAATTTTAGCCTGAGTAGGATCATCTGTGCAGGTAAAATCTACAGCGGATAAAAGAATATAAATATCGCTTCCGCTTGTTTCTACCGTTACAGTTTTATTGAATGTTCCGGTAAGAGTACAGCTTTCTGTTACGTTACCGACGAGACTGGATTGTGTATATGTGGTGTTAAAAGCTTCTGCCGGAAGTTCCGAATACTGAATGAGATGACCTTCCGTTCCCTTTACAGGACCCATAACGCCGAGAATAGTTGCCTTTTCAGCGTATGCCGGGAAAATATGGCGGTCAACATTCTTCTGATATTCTTCAATAGTTTTTATCGGAATCTCCTTACCGGTGTTGGTCTTATATACAGCTCCGGCTGCTTCCATAGCTTCAGATTCCGGAACCTCATGGTTCGTACCTGCAACAACGAAAACGTTATTCTTGTAAACTCTTTCCATGTTAAGATCAGGATCCGGATCTTCAGGATTTACCTTTTCAACCGGAACTCCATCAAATATAACGCCAACATCATAATATCCGGGTTCAACGAGAGCGCCTGCAAAATCCACAGCCTTAGTGCCGTCGATAGGCGTTCCCGGGTCAACATCCAGGAAACTTGGATACAACCACGCATAATCGGCATGAGCTGTACATTCCTCGAAAGTTTTATCATCCGGAACAGGATATTCCGTATAATATGTTATATCCTTTGCAAGAACGTAATTCAAATCCTTCTGCTCATACCCGGGCTTCAGAGAAGCGCTTTTCATTTGGATAAAAGAATTTGTCTCATATGAGCCTGCATAAATAGAGCCGTCAACGTCCAAACTATTTGTATTAGCCGTAAACTTTCCGCCTACAACAAGGTCTTTTTTTATATTTATACCGCTGTTTGCTGTAAAGTTTCCTTCAACTTTTACGCTTCCGTTTACTATTTTAGAGGGATTTCCGCCTATCTCAAGGCTGCCCTTGGAATAAATATTTCCGCCGACGCTGCCGTAGCTGTCTATGCCTGAAATAACCGAATCCGACCAGCTGTAAAGCGTAGACGAGTTTGTATTGTATTTAGATGTTTTATTTTTATCATAGCAATAAATATCGCAGTTCAGATTTGGATTACCGCTTTGCCAGTCAAAGCTTCCGCAGAAAAAATTAAACGGGAAGCTTCCGTCGCCGAAGCTGAAACTCTGATTTTCGATTTTAAAGCAGCCGTCAACATAAAGATAAGGGATTTCGTTAAACTTCACTCCCCCGGTCGTGCCTGTAAGCTCGGCTTTAAGAGGATCTGACAAAGTAATGCTCGGCGTACCGTTCTGGCAATACAGATCTCCCCATATCTGAGCGCCCTTTCCTTTCTGAGCATAGAAAAGATTAAGGTTCGTTCTGACATCAAAATTTCCGTTTACAACAAAAGGAGTTTCTGCTCTGTTGACATCTTTAAGCTGATAGTTTTCGTTTGTAAGATACCACTTATCATCAAGCGTAATCAATTCATCTCCAAGATAATTCCACTCGATATATTTAAGAGCATTATTATTCCATGCAGCGCCGTTATGACCATGACCCATGCCGTAATAAGCTCCGCCGAAAATACTTCCGTTATTGCCGTTTGCGGCTCCTGCACCGCCCATTGTAAGGAATCCCGGGCCATCGTCTGTCTGAACGGTAGGATCCTGGATAACGTGTGAAACTATTGTGACCGTTTCTCCGCCATGAGTTACCTCGGCAGAGATTTCGATAAGATTCTTTTCAACCCATGTTTTAGAATCAGGATCGAATATTTTTTTCTTTCCGGCATAAGCAACCGATGCTTTGTCAATTCTTCCAAGAGAAGGATCGTTGATATTTACAACAACATCGAACTTGCCGTTTTCGGAAAGGCTCTCAACAGCGCTTGCAAAATTATTATCAGTGCCTACTGCTGCAAGAATACTGTCAATAGCAGCTCTTGCCGTATATGTAGCCTGCGAATTGGAATACGTTTTATGAGCCCGCTTATTCGCAGATGACGCAAGAGCAAGCGCACTTGTCATGAAAATGACCATAAGCGCCAGCACTGAGACTACTGTAAACAGTATCGAGCCTTTAAGGGTTCTCTTTTTCTCAGTTTTCATCAACTTTTACCGCCTTTCTGATAATCTGAGTAACCGGTATCAACAAGACTTGCGTCTGCTTTCCGATTTTTTCAAATACCGGAAAACGGACGCTGTCTTGTATTTTTACGGGTTCTGATCAATTACATTTGATATCAATCTATTTTAGGCTTTTCCATGTTGTATACTGAATAGAGCTGAATAACTACTGATGCATCAACTATTGTATCGTCTTCAAGATTCTTTTTCTCTTTTTCCTTTTCACCCTGATTCTGATTGCCCTGACCTTCCTCGCCGGCAGCAGGTGCAGGATTGTTATTTGCATCTTCGTCTTCTTCATATATTTCCATTCCGAACGCTGTTATAAGAATTGCATCTTTTTCATCAGCAATCATATCAATATAGTTCATTACATCCTTATAAGTACCACGAATTGAAAGACCATATCTTGTAGACATGATAGTTTCAACGTTTCTTCCGGAAATAATTGTAGATTCTTCGCTTTCCTTCTCAACATTTTCAAGAAGGGTTCCGTTTACGTCCGCACTTTCACGAAGAGCTGTTGCAACCTCTGTATACGGCTTATAATAATATGTAAGAGCAGCGGCAGCAGTATCGTCTACACGAAGTTCTCTTACCTTCACTTTACACTCTTCAGCATAAACCTGCATGAACTGATCAAGAAGAGTTGTCTGGTCGATATCCTTTTTAGGAACAAATATTTTTGTGAGTTTATCTGCCTTAGTGAATGTTTTGTCTATTGTGTCCTGAAGCGGCTTGATTTTTGCGATCTTATTTCTGATCTCAGTTTCCTGAGCCTGCACCTCTTCCAACCTTACCTCATTATCCTTTATCGCCTGTCTCTTTGGCTTGATAAGAGCGAAGAAGCCGGCGAGAATGATTGCAACTGCCAGAACAATAGCAAGTATAACTTTATCTCTGTAATTTAATTTCATTTTACATCATCCTCCCTTAATCTGCCTGTTCATCAGACGATTCTTCAGTTGTTGCCTCTATACCGTCTGCGGCACTCTTATAGCTGTTAAGTTCAAGCGAAACACTGAATTTCACCCTATCGGCAACTTCCTTATCCGGATTTTCCTCATCCTTAGCGCCGTCCTCAAGCTGATATCCTGAATAGCCTGCGGCTCTGAACATTTTCTTATTGCTGTGCTTATCGTCGAGCTTCAGAAGCTCCTGAACGAATTCAGCCGGAAATTCCTGAGCGTAAACCTCATCGTTTGTAACATCGCCCTCAAAGTCGATAACCATAGTACCGGCGGCAAACTCATTATAGGTGATAACGCCGTTTGCAAAATGATATTTATCCTGCTTGTTAAGTTCAACCGCAGTATCCATAATGGACTCATAAACATCGCTTCTTATAACAGGCTGTGAATAATAAGCGGCATTCACATTGTTCATTTTTATGTAATAATCATCGACCTGAGTTTTCTGAATTTCAAGATCGTCAACCTTTTTAAGTTCTTTTGCTGTGCTCGGGCTGTCGATATAATCCTGAACTTCCTGAATATCATTTTCAATGCCCTTATTCTTGATAGCGCTCACGCCGAAAACTGCGCCTACTATTATAAGAGAAGCTGCAAGCGCACCTATAAGAATAAGGTTGCCTGAACTATCATCCTTGATTTTATTTTTAACAGCTGTTCCGAGATCAGTTTCAAGAAGATTGATCTTCTCGGTTTCCTTATTTCTCTTGAACATAGCGCCGATGGCGTTGGCATAAAGAGAGAATTCGAGATTTTCGTGTCCGTGAATCTGCGGAGGAACATTGATAAGGCTTGTTTTAAGGTCGAGTTTTTCAAGCTCGTCGGTAAGTCTTACATATTCATGAGTATCGCCGTAGAAGATAACGTTTTCAATGAATTCGCCCGTATTACGGCTTCTGTGGAACTGAAGCATACGGAAGATATTCTCGTTGACAGCCTCGAAAACGTAATCCTGAGAGTTGCCGTAATCGGCAGCGTCGATCGAAGCGAAACGAGAGAATGAAAGCGAACCCTGCTCATAAAGGTTAAGGGAAATGAAGTTGTTGTCGATCTGAACGGCAAGCAAAGGCATCTTAGAGCGGATTTTGGTATCGGCAAGAAGAACCTTTGTAATACAGTTGCATCCGATCATAACTGATTTAAGAGAAATTCCAAGAAGCTTAAAAACCTCTCTGTAGCTATTTACGATCTCATAGGGACAAGCGGTAGCAAGAATCCTGTAAGCAGGCTCGCTGCCCTCTCCGCCCTCTGTTTCTCCAACGATAATATATGATACGCTATACGAATCATCAAGGTTCAGCTCAGCCTGCATCTGCTGCTTAACAACCTTCTGAAGCTCCTGAGTTTTAACCTTGGCAACGTTCATTTCCTTAAAGATAGTAAGGTTAGAGGAAATTGAAACGATCGCCTCTTTATCGGGCATTTTATTCTTTTTAAGAACGCCGTTTATAAGCGTTGCAACATTAGGAACATCCTTAACATGACCGTTTACGATAAGTTCCTCTTCAATGTTAAGAGTAGCAGCGGAGCTGATTTTGATTTTTCCGTTGCTTTCCGTTCCCTTAACAACTCGTATATTTCTATCGGTAATATCAAATGAAAGCATTTATCTTTCCACCTTTCCGTTTTATTCGTTCTCGATACTCTCGAATGAGCCGTAGAGTGCGGGGTAAATTCCGACAACAACCAGACCAATGATTATTCCCATGAAGATGAGGAGCAAAGGTTCAACCATACTTACAAGACGCTGAACCGCAGAATCCGATTCATCCTCATAATATTCGGAAGTTTTTTCCAGAATGGAATCAAGTGCGCCTGATTCCTCACCAACGTAAAGAACCGAGCAGAACATAGGCTCGAATATTTCTGTTCTTGTAATTGCTGAAGAAAGAGATTCTCCCTGTTTAACTTCATCGACAACATCAACGAACTTTTCGTCGATATAAGAGTTTCCGAGAATAGCAGATGCTCTTTCAAGGCATTCAACCATAGGAATACCGCTTGAGTAAAGCGATGAGAGCGTTCTTGCGAAACGTCCTGTGTAGATTTTGGTGATAAGCGGACCAAAGCCGGGGCCCTTAACAATAAGCCGATCGACTTTAAGCCGGAAGCTCGGAACTTTCAGAGCATATCTTATGCCGAAGAACGCTGCTGCAACAATGATAATAAGTATGTACCACTTGGTTTTCAGGAAGTCACTTATTGCCGCCATAACCTTTGTAAGCGCAGGCATGGTTGACGGATCGTCATACATATCAATAAACGTAGGCATGATAAATGTGAAAAGGAAAATTACGATAACAACGCAGAGAACAAGAAGGATGATCGGATAGATCATAGCGCCCTTAACGGTATTTTTAAGTTTATTTTCCTTTGCGTAGTGGTCTGACATTCGCTGCATGATAATGTCGAGCGAACCGCTTGTTTCACCGGCAGCGACCATTGAAACAAGGAAATCCGGGAACGATCCTACGTGCATTTCCAATGCAGAGGAGAAGGATTCGCCCTTCTGAACGTTTTCATAGATATCCTGCCAGATAGCCTTTGCCTTTTCATTCTCCTGTTCCTTACAGAGAATATCGATTGATTTTACAAGAGTAAGACCGGAAGTAAGCATAGCGCTGAGCTGTCTGCAGCAGAATGCAAGCTCCTTGGTATTAAACTTGTACATAGATTTTGACTCGGTTGAATCGCTTTCCTTGTAATCCTTTACATACAAACCCTTTTCCTTAATTTTCTTTAAGAATTCCTGTTCGTTTTCTGCATTGATTGTACCCTTGACCTGATTGTTCTTAGCGTCCTGAGCAACATAAGAAAAACTCTTCATAAAACCACCCCCATAGATTATTGAATGTGATTAACGTTCACACTGCCTTAATATAACAATTATAACATTTTAAAGATTAATTTTCAATCGCTTTTTTCACATAAATAATCAGCTGTTTTTTATTAATATTCACTAACTTTTATACAATATGTAATATTCAGTGATTCAAAAAGGCTATTTTTTACAAATATCAAAAATATGTATTATTGTTTCTGGGAAAGGCAGTACAAAGAGCAGTATCAAACAGATATGTTTCACACTGCCGATTGTTAAACTTATACAAATATTATATCACATCATAAGTATAATTGCAACATAAAAGTGTATTTTTCTCATACTTTTTTAGAGAATTGTGAACTTGTGCAAATTCGTTAACTTGATTTTAGTTATTTTGACTGTTATATAAACGTTATTTACACTATTATAATATATGTTCAAGCAAAATAAAAAAAGGACTAACTTATTAAAAATAAGTCAGTCCCATAAAAATCAGATTTTATATATTTCTTTTAACGTAACGCTTGACAAACACTTCTTCCCCACGACAATATGCCGATTTTATTTCTCTGTCTCCTGCGAAAATATTTACAGCCTTTCTTTCTCCGGCAAAAAGTGATGATTTTACATCCTCAGCCAATGTTCCAAGCTTTGGCAAATACGGATATCCGCCGTTCAAATTTGGAATGCATCTGAAAATAAAGTCCGGATAAGGAATTGTACGATCCGCCGAACTTTTTTTAAGCGCCAGCTTTTTTATCACCGGATAGCTGTTCCCCGCAGCGATCATCATGAAATCGCTGTAAGGCGGTTTTCGTTCAGCCGATATAAGCTCGTCCAGTTCCGGAATGCAAGGATAGCCGTTGTTGCGTCCGCTGATTATTGCAAAGCTCATTCATCTCCTCCTTCGCAGACAAAGCCTATTGTTTTAAGATACGCTGCGTCTTTACACTGATCGGTCGTAAGCGCACTGAATCCGTCCGCCTGCGAGCCGTTTCGACTTTGAAATTCTGCACTGCCAATAACATCTACATCATAAAAGCATCCATTAAACGACGCTCTCCAATACATAAAAGGAACAGCCTCATAAGTAACAGTCTGAAAATAATTATTAAAGCCTGACATTGCATTTGCCATATAGATATATTTTCTGCCGTCGCTGTCAATACTTTTTATTTTGCCGCTCAGCCATGAATCCTGAACATCCACAGAATAAAAAAACGAACTGTCGTCATCATCTGTTGTGCAAAGATTATGCGTACACAAATCGACATTTATATGTGTTCTGTAAATTCTTCCTCTTTTGATAAACGGAAAAAGTGTAACGTAGTCTCCTTTTATAGCAATACTGCAAAGCTCCAGATTCACAACAACACCGCTTCCGTGCATCAGACAGCATCCCGACGAATCAAACATCGAATTACTGCATCTTTTTATATTCAGAAGCAAAGTACAGTTATACATATTGACCGTACAATCAGCCTCCGACATAATATTTATAGATTTTCCAATGAGCGTTATATTATCAAACAAAACATTGTTAATTTGTATAGTGCCCGTGATCAAAGGTTTAAATATGCTGATAACAATACTCGGATCATGTTTATAAATATTTCTTATTGCATAGTTCTTTCCGTCAAAAGCGGCGCAGTTCAAAGGAATAACGTCAAAATGCTCGCCGTATTCCGTTCCGTTGAAATCAATATCATTGCCCAATTCAAAATACACATCGCTGCCGCCAAGCTCCTCCATACTGTAAAGCTCATCAACGGTCGTTATAATATAAGGATTTTCATTAGTTCCGTTACCTGTCATTTTACTCCTCCTCAACAATTACATAAAGAACGCTTTCCTTATGCGTGATCGAATCATACTGATTTTTCGTAAGAATAACTACCTCTGGACGTGCAAGGTAAACCGCCGTATCCTCCTCCATTTTATCAAGCCTTGATTCAACTGCCGTAAGATCAAATTCCGCTATTTCCTGCTGAATCTTTTCAAGACCGTCTGAAGCGGCTTCGGTTATCTCGTTTTTGAGCTGTTCCGCAGTTTCAGGAAGCGGACCGTTTTTTCCGTTGATAGTAGGCTTCACGCATACCGGAGGCATATCGAATTTAATTACGGTATATTCATCGCCGTATTCATTCTGAACAGAAGCGCTCAATTCAAGAGAAAGCGTACCCGAATTATGAGTAAATTCATTGGAAACGCTCCACTCAAGACGAATTTTATCATCATCCGCCTCACCGAAAAGAATCTGATCCACCTCCCAGTTTTCTTCGGTAACACCTCTGATAATAAAGCTGCAATCCATAAGATCCCTGCCGTTATAATAACGGTCGATCACAAAGCAGATAGTGTCGGCAAAATTTTCTCCCTGCACGAACAGATTACCGAAAGCATATGTCGGAATATTTTTTCCTTTAGCAAATATTTCCATTTTTTCCTCCTTTTCCGAAAGGCTCCGCAGCACCCTCCTACAAAAGGGCAAAAAAAGAGGCTTATTCAACGGAAAACCATTGAACAAGCCATAAATTTAATTCAAATAACAAAAATCAAAGAAGAAATTATATGAAAAATTGGAGATTGCATTATTATCCTCTGAATAATCTTCATTTGCGTAAATTAAGCCAACTCTATTTCTATTATTCCCAGTTATAGAAGCATTGCTTCATTGGGCAATACCGGGTTTCCAAAGAGGATGTACTCACCTTAAATAAACGTCAATAGAAGAAAACATCATCGGTCGATAGACCAGACATCCGGTTCTTCCGGTCTTACATATTCCTCGGAATCAATGTAGTAGTCCGTATGCGGAGGCTGATTATAGCCGTTATTCTGTGCAGCAACCTGAATTCTGTACTGCGGATTATGCATAAGACTATATAAGTTATACTGAGTTGTATAAGTTGTTGTAAATACTCTGAGACCTGTTCCGTCACTCTTGCGGAAAATCATTTCCTCTCTCCAGTCTCCCGTAAGATCGCAGGTAAGACACGCATTTGATTTTGATGCGTTGTTATAGCTTACGCCGTCGCCTGTAAAGACTCTGCCCTTGCCATATTGATCTGCCATAGTTCTGTCAAGAACAGCTCTTTCAAGAACGTCCGTCCAGTAAACAACTGAATTCTGTCCCCACTTTGTAATATCCGACCACTGGCAGACAACATCATGCGTTCCGCTTGCAAGATGAACATCGGCGCTGTGTGAACCAACCATTTCCGCACCGCCGTTTCCCGCAATAAGGTTATCTGCAAGCGCTCTTCCGGTATCTCCGCCGGCAGTTTCACGGAATAAAGTTTTTCCTGTTTTTCCGTCACGGAGAATAACGCCGAAATTAACTTCTGTACCGTTCGGGTGTTTTTCGTCTTCAAGGCACTGGAATATTTCAAGTCCGGGGTTTGCCGGATCGAAGTCGCCGATATGAATAGCGTCCCCGTGAGCAAGACTTGACGTATAAAGCAGGCTTCCGTTATCGTCTATAACAGCAGAACCAACTACAATTTCATCCTTGCCGTCGCCGTCAACGTCTGCACCAAGAATGTGATGATTTCCGTCGCCGTATCCCTTTGCGGAAACATTGAATCCGGTATCCCAAGCCCAGTATTCCTTGAGCTTGCCGTTCTCGACATTATAAGCGGTAACAGCAGCTCTTGTGTAATATCCTCTTCCGAAAACTGCGCTCGGATGCTGACCGTCAAGATAAGCAACGCAGGCAGTAAAACGGTCTACACGGTTGCCGTAGTTATCGCCCCAATCGTTATAATTGCCTCTTGCCGGCTTATAATCAATAGTATCAAGAGCCTTGCCTGTTGCGCCGTCAAACAGCGTAAGATATTCAGGACCTTCAAGGATTCTTCCTGCTTCCGAACGATAATCCTTAGAAGAATCGCCCACATAATTGCCCTGACCGTCCTTAGTTCCGTCCGCAGTCTTGCAAATCAGCTCCGATTTACCGTCGCCGTCGAAATCATAAACCATAAACTGCGTATAATGTGCGCCTGCACGGATATTTTTTCCGAGATCAACACGCCATAAAAGAGTTCCGTCAAGCTTATAGCAGTCTATAAAGACATTTCCCGTATATCCGTTTTTAGAGTTATCCTGCGAATTTGAGGGATCCCACTTAACGAATATCTCATACTGTCCGTCACCGTCAGCGTCGCCGACCGAGCAGTCATTTTCAGTGTATGTGCAGACCGTACCGTCCGGCATGGTCATATCAGCAGGCTTCTGAGTCGGAATATCGAAATAAGCTCCGCTCTGACCGCCGTTAGTGTTTGTATAATTGATCGAACCCTGAGCAAATTCAGTGCATTCGCCGTTAACATAAACATCAATAGTGTACCAGTCCGTAGCAAGACCGCCGTTATCGAAATAATTCGTTGCCTGATCCGCTGTAAAGGTGGCAATCTTTTCCTGACCGTTTTTCCAGAGGTCGAATGTTGTATTCTCATTATCTGTTGCAAGAAGTCTCCAGCTAACGAGGTTACCATTTTTAGCATGAGCAGAGGAAACTCCCCTGTCGAGATTCTCAACACGTTTTCCGTTAGCTGCCTTATTATGCGGAGCGGATTTATCGGTTGGAACGATCTCAATATAATCCATGTTCGGACCGCCGTTTGCAGTTACAGCATATGCCTTAATAGTATTTTTGCCTTTTTTAAGGGAAACGACTGTTTTTTTATCGTTCCACTCCGTCCAGCTTCCTGTTCCCTCGAAATCAACATATTCGCCGTATTCCTTATCGCCGTTGGTGATGACCTTAACCTGACGATTAGCGTCCGTACCGTTTGCATATCGGAAATCAACCTCATAATTGCCGTCGGCGGGAGCTTCTACAGTCCATTCGACATAGCTTCCTATAAGATTATCATAATTAACATAAGCTTCTCCGGCGAATCCTGCGTTGGTATTTTCCTTTACTCCCTTGTAATATTCGGCTTCAACAGCGTAATAACGCTCTTTTACAGGAACTGTCGTAGTGGTGGTAGTTGTTGTTGTCGTTTCAGAAGAAGTAGTGGTGGTAGTGACCGTAGTAGTTGTTGTTGCAGGTTCAGGAGGAGTAATCGGCGGCTTATCGAGAGGATAAACATCATCAGGATTATTTGAACCGACGCAGATATCGATCGAAGCGATTTCTGCTCCGCCGTCGGGCGCATCTAAAACTACGCTTACATGGCCTTCGGCAACTCTTGCAACAACGACAGCCTCTCCGTATTCTTCGTCTGTTTTTTCAAACAAAGCCTTTGTATAAACGTCGCTGTTATTCAAAATAAGACGCATTTCACAGTCGGAGCTGCTTTTATACTTAATACGGAATTTATAATTTCCGTCCTGATTAGCATTAAAACTGAATGTAGACGAGCTTTCAGCTTGGCTGAAATCAGTTAAGCCGTCTTTTGATTCAGCATTGATAAGAACAGTGTTTGCCGGATCTATCACGACATCCTTGCTTGTTGAAAGCTTGTGAAGTTCGCCGACATAGAGATCTCTTCTTGCCGTTGTATTCCATATCATAATAGAAACAGCATCAGACATATCCAACTCGCCATCGCAATTTGCATCAGCAGCGGCGTAAGCTTTTTCATCCTCGATAAATTCAAGCTCAAGCAGATGCTTCTGAATGGCCAGAGCGTCTTCATTTGTAATGCCGTCTTTGCCGATAACGTCGCCAACAACAAAATATTCTTCATCGGCAGCAGCGGTATTCATATACTGAACCGCAGAAAACGAACTTACTGAAAGAGCTGCGCAAAGGACGCAGGCAGTGCTTTTAAGAAGTTTTTTCTTCATTTCACATCTCTCCTTTAGTTAAATATTTTCTCATTACATACGCCTATTTATGTAATATATTATAGTAAATAACATTATAGCAAAAAATTACCTGTATGTCAAGCATTTTTCTGCAAAAACAGAAAAAAGCACATTTTATCATCAAAGTAATAATATATGTCAGTTCTAAATTTAATAAATATAATAACAAAGTTTTTTGATATAGGCAACACCGCATAATTATTGTCGTGCAGATGCGCAGTCAGATTTTTCGTCAGGTTGCATAAAAACGACGCAGGCATACTGGTGTATGGCAAGGAGTTTTTGTGTAAGATGACGGAAAATCTGCAAGCAGATGTGCGCAAAGGCGTTAGCCGCTAATTGTGCGGTGTTGCCTATAAAATCAGCTCCCTCTGCCGAAACAGAGAGAGCAGTTAAAGGCATCGCCGCACAAAATTGTACGGCGATGTCATAAAAATGATCATTGATCTTATTCAATTCCGGATACTGTAAAGTTTACTTCAACAGTTGTCCATGTGGCAAAATCATCAAGATTTACAATACACGGCGAATAATCGGCAGCTGCGTCCGTAGGATTTCCGTCAACGACAAGTGCGCCCTCAGTTGAAACAGCATCATCCGGAAGCTTATCTACCCACTGATTGTAGATATTTGAACGAAGCTCTTTTCCGTCGTCAGAAGATGTATAGCCCTTAGCGGCAAGAGTTATTTCTTTTCCGTCAACAACGATAGAGTCAATAGTAAGAACAGCATTCGGGAATAAAGTTTTTCCGTCCTTAATCATAAGAGCAGAGAACATAAGTCCGGAAGGAACAACGCTGTAATCGCCGGCGTCGCCTGTTGTATCGAGTCTGAATCCGTTCGTATCGGCAGTAACGCTTACCGTATAGCTTCCGTTTCCTGTTATCGGAACAACGCCCGCATTATATGACAGCATGGTCTGAGACGGATCGTCATTGAGTCCGAAATATTTACACCAGCCCTGCTCTTCATTTATAGCAAGATAAGCTTCGCCGGACTGAGCAGCGATCGACTCTTCAACCTCTGCATCGTCAGCAGCAGCAGTCGGAACAGGAGTAGCTTCTTCTGTAGGAGCTTCTGTTGTAGCTTCTGTTGTTGTTTCAGCCTCCGAAGAGCCGTTGGTTTCCGAGCTGTTTCCGCCGCCGCATGAAGCGAATGTTCCGCAAACCATTAACGAAGCCGCAATTGCAGCTAAAATTTTCTTGTTATTCATAATTAATAACCTCTTTCTGTAAAAATCGCAGATATCATTACTGAAAGCAGATAAATTAAAGAGGGGTTTCATCAAGCCTTCAGATATGCTATAAATAAATAATACACAATTTTCACAAAAATTTCAATATGCATATTCAACAAAAATCAGCATAATAAAGTTTCACATTGTACAAAATGCGCATCAGCTAAGCTCAAACATTCCCGTATAGAGCTGATAATATTTTCCATGCTGAGCAATAAGCTCATCATGATTGCCTCGCTCGATTATTTTTCCCTGTTCAAGAACCATAATAGCGTGAGAGTTGCGGACAGTCGAAAGTCTGTGAGCAATAACGAATACCGTTCTTCCCTCCATAAGACTGTCCATACCCTTTTCGATAAGCGATTCTGTACGTGTATCGATAGAGCTTGTCGCTTCATCGAGAATAAGTACAGGCGGATCGGCAACGGCGGCTCTTGCAATAGCGAGAAGCTGACGCTGTCCCTGACTAAGATTTGCTCCGTCGGACGTAAGCATGGTATCATAACCGTTTTCAAGATGACTGATAAAGCTGTCGGCGTTGGCAAGCTTTGCGGCTGCGTATACCTCCTCATCAGTTGCATCAAGCTTACCGTATCGGATATTATCCATAACCGTTCCGGTAAACAAATGCGTATCCTGTAAAACGATAGACTGCGAACGGCGAAGATCGTCTTTTTTGATTTTGTTTATATTGATACCGTCGTAACGTATTTTTCCGTCGGGAACATCGTAGAAGCGGTTTATAAGGTTTGTGATAGTAGTTTTTCCTGCACCGGTCGAACCAACGAAAGCGATTTTCTGTCCTGATTTAGCGTAGAGTGAGATGCCGTTGAGAACGGTTTTATCAGGCTCATACCCGAAAACTACCTCATCAAATTCAACCTTTCCCTTAACTTCCGTATACGTAACGGTTCCGTCCGCTTTATGTGGATGTCTCCAAGCCCATCTTCCGGTACGTTCAGCGGATTCAGTTATAGTTCCGTCAGGAGCAATCTTCGCATTAACAAGAGTAACATAACCGTTATCCTCTTCCGGTTCTTCGTCAATGACCTTGAAAATACGCTCTGCTCCGGCAAGAGCCGTTAAAACCGAGTTAAGCTGCTGTGAAACCTGAGTGATCGGCTGCGAGAACTGTCTTGTAAACTGAAGATAAGACACAACAGTTCCGATAGTCATTCCGCCGATACCCTTTACAGTCATAATACCTCCGGCAATAGCGGTTACAGCATAATGCAGATATGAGAGATTGTTCATAATAGGCATAAGGATATTTGCAAAAGTGTTCGCTCTTGTAGCAGCCTCGCAAAGCTCGCCGTTGAGTTTTGCAAATTCCTCGCAGGTCTTAGCTTCATGATTGAAAACCTTAACGACCTTCTGACCGTCTATCATTTCCTCAATATAGCCGTTTACAGCTCCTATAGCCTTCTGCTGAGCAATAAAGCCCTTTCCGCTTCTTGAACTGATAGAGCCGATAACTTTAACGATAATAAACAGCATAACTACCACAATAATAGTAAGCTGCCAGCTGTAAATTACCATAGCCGTGAAAACCCCGACAATAGTGATCGCCGAGCTTATAAACTGAGCAACGCTGTTGCTGAGCATTTCACGAATAGCGTCGGTATCGTTCGTATAAAGACTCATAAGCTCGCCGTGAGTATGTTTATCGAAATATCTTATCGGAAGCGATTCCATTTTGCTGAAAAGATCGTTTCTGATACGCATAAGAGTTTCGGTTGAAATTTTAAGCATCATCCTCTGATAGAAGAGCGATGATAGCGCTCCGAGCAGATAAATTGCTCCCATAACGGTAAGAATCCCTATAAATCCATTTTTATCCCATTTTCCAAGAGTAAGGCTTTCTTCAATGTTGTCAATAAGCGGCTTGAGGAGATAATTTCCGGCAATTCCTGCTCCGGCGCTTAAAACAATTCCGATAACGACTAAAATAAGCTGAACCTTGAATCCGTACATATAGCTGAAAATTCGTTTAAGAGTACCGAAAGTCTGTTCCGGCTTTGCTCCGGGATGTGCATTTCTTGGCGGCATTATTCATCAGCTCCTTTCTGCTGGGAATCATATACCTCACGATAAATAGCATTTGTTTTCATAAGTTCGTCATGAGTTCCGATACCGGAAATTTTTCCGTCGTCCATAACGATTATTCTGTCGGCGTCCTGCACAGATGAAATTCGCTGAGCGATAATAAACGTAGTAGTTTCCGAAAGCTTCTCACGGAACGCCTTTCTGATACTGCTGTCGGTAGCAGTATCAACTGCGCTTGTGGAATCGTCAAGAATAATTATTTTCGGCTTTTTAAGAAGCGCTCTTGCGATGCAAAGTCTCTGCTTCTGTCCGCCTGAAACGTTTACTCCTCCCTGACCGAGATCAGTATCGTAACCATTCGGGAAGTTCATGATAAAATCGTGAGCGCAGGCATCCCTGCAAGCTTCGACGATTTCTTCGTCACTTGCATTTTCGTTGCCCCAGCGAAGATTTTCCTTTATAGTGCCGGAAAACAGAACGTTCTTCTGCAAAACCATTGCAACCTGATCCCTGAGAGTTTCAAGAGAATATTCCCTGACATTATGTCCGCCGACTATAACTTCTCCCTCCGTAGCATCGTAAAGACGTGGGATAAGCTGAACCAGCGAGCTTTTCGACGAACCTGTTCCGCCTATAATTCCGATTGTTTCACCGGATTTGATATCAAGATTAATTTTTTCAAGGGCAAGATTATTCATATCGCCGAAATAGCTGAAGCTTACATTCTTAAAGCTTACAGAACCGTCTTTTGCCGAAACTTCTGCATTTTCGGGATCAGCAATGGAAGGCTCTTCCGATAAAACCTCATAGATACGCTGCATTGAAGCTCTTGAAATAACAAACATAATAAAGAGCATCGAAAGCATCATAAGCGACATAAGAATCTGTCCGACGTACATGATAAAGCTTGAAAGCTGACCTGTCTGCAAGTTTCCGTCAACAGCCATATTTCCGCCGAACCAGAGAATAGCCACTATGCAGGCATACACAACGATCTGCATGATAGGCATATTCAGAATAACAAGCTTCTCGGCAAAAACCTGCGCACGTCTTACCTTATCGGTATTTTCCGTAAAAAGCTTTTTTTCGTGTTCTTCTCTGACGAAAGCCTTTACAACTCTTATACCGGTAAGATTTTCCTGAACCCTTGCGTTCATTCCGTCATATTGTTTAAGCATTTTTTCAAATCTCGGATGAGCGTTCGTAACGATAAAGAACAGCGCCGTTCCCAGAACAGGAATAGCAAACAGGAAAACGACAGCAAGCTTCGGCTTAATGCAAATCGCCATGATCGTTGCGCTTATCAGCATTATCGGAGCACGGAATGCTGTTCTTATAAACATCATAAACGCATTCTGAACGTTTGTTACATCGGTCGTAAGTCTTGTTGTAAGAGAAGCGGTTGAAAACTTATCAACGTTTGAGAACGAAAAATCCTGAACCTTATGGAAAAGCGCATTTCTTAAATTTTTGGCAAAGCCCATTGCCGCAACGGCGCTGAACCGAGCCGACAAAGCTCCGAAGCAAAGCGAAAGTAAAGACATTGCGACCATAAGCAGTCCCATTCCGGCAACGTAACTTATTTTTCCGGCTTTAATACCGTTGTCGATAATTTTCGACATTACCATAGGTATCGTAACCTCCATAATTACTTCGCCGACAATTGTTATCGGGGCTAAAACAGCCTGTTTTTTATACTCCCCGACCTTAGAAAAAATTGTTTTATACATCTGGCAAAGCTCCCTTCATATTATTGATTATTTTCCTCATCCGATATTATTTCACCCATTTTTTTCCTAAGAAAATATGAAGCTTCTATCGGATTCGAGAAGTTGACGTCAACTCCCTCCAACTCACGCATTTTTTTAGATATGCGGTTAAGATATCCGGCAAGCCGCTCTTTCTCCTCTTCAGAAAAGTCTTCAAAAACAAGCTTATCGTAATCGTCGAAGAAGCTCATATGATGAATTATAGCCTCTCTTCCCTTATCCGTAAGAGCAAGTCTTTTACAGCGAAGATTTTCGGAATCTACAGTTTTAGTAACAAGTCCGGCTTTCTGAAGTCTTTTTGTCGAGGTTGCAACAGAAGCGGGAGTAACGCCAAGCATTTCAGCGACATCTGCCTGAGTACAATTTTCATTGCATTCAATAGTTTGCATAATGGCTACCTGACCAAAATGGAGCGGCGATTTTTCGGTTATTCTCCTTACTGCAAGCCGTCTTAGAATATGTATATTCTCAAACAATCCGATAATATATTTATTTTCGATCAATTTCACACCTCCGTTCGCACGCGAAACAATTAAACAGCTAACAATTAAACGTTTAATCATTAGCTGTTTAACATTATATCACCGGACATCATTTCCTGTCAATGAATAAATTGTAAATTTTCATTTCAAGCTATAAAAAAGCCTTCTGCATTTTGCAAAAGGCTTTTTTCATATTTATTCTTCCGGATTATTATTCACTGTTCTTGTAATATTGGTTTTTTCGTTATTTTTAGAAGAAGAAAGTCCAATAGCGGAATCAGGCTCATACTTAAGTATCATTTCCTTGATCTTATCATCCTGAGTAAGACCGTAGGTAAGCTTAAGCGCACGAAGAGCATTGCTGATATCATTTTTCATAAGATAATATGAAGCAAGGTCTGCCGCAAGTGAAACGACGTCTTTATCAGGGCCGAAATTAATATCGTATTTTTCAAATACCTCTAATATCTTTTCAAGACCCACATAAGCAACAGGCGAACCTTTTAAGTCTGCGAGATGCTGCATTTCATGTGGAATAGCCGGATTCGGAAACATCATAATGCTTGCCGTATAGAAAGCGACAGCATCCTCAAACTCATGAAAATCAGTAAGGATATAACCGACGTTAGCATAGCATCTTGCTATCGCAGCCGGAGAAGAAGCAACTTTGAGCGTTTCTCTTGTGATCTCAATAAGTCTCTTTTTATTATGAAGAAGCTTATAAACCTCCGCCATCTCAAACTTAGGGCCGCAATCCGCCTGATTATATTCCATAGCTACTTTAAGAACCGGTATAGCGTCAAGCGGCGAGCCTGTTTCAATAAGAATATATGCGTAAGTGGTTATATACGAAGCAAAATCGAATGGAGTGCGGTGAAGTGCCTTTTCCGGCTTAAAAAGCATCTGATATAGATTATCCTCAAAAGGATTTCTGAAAGAAACGTATTTGATCTTTTCGGTTTCCTTGAATTCAACCGTGATTTTTTTATAAAGCTTTTCGGCAAGCGGCTTTGCATCGATACATTTTCCCTCGTTAACCAGCTTATTTATCTCTTCATACAGCTTATCCATACGAACGCCGTCGATATGAGTTATACGCATGATCTCATCACGCTTCTCATCGGACATATTCTCCATTATCAAAGCACCGGCAGCTTCAACGCCGACGTTATTTTTCTCTCTGAGAAAACGCTCGGCTTCCTTTTTCAGCATCGCTTCATTTGCTTCGGCATCGTCGGTCATTTTGCTTTTAAGCTCATTGTATATCTCATCATATGACATTTTTATTTCCTCATTTCGTAGTTTATCTGTTTAGAAGCCTCTTTTAGCCATATCCTTTTTAAATTTAGCGTCAATCTTATCCTGTTTCTTTTTAGCTTTAAGATCAGCTTTGCTCATAAATCTTATATCATCCTTAGCAGGTTCTGTTTTCTGAACGGACGAAGAAGCTTTAGGAGCAGATTTTACCGGTCCCTTATACTCATTTACAGGAACAACATTTTTCTGTTCGGCAGCTTTCTTTTTGGCAAGAGAATCATCGCCCATCTGTGAAAGAACGTCCTCAACGGAAGTAAGTATAGGACTGTTTGCACGAAGTCCCTGAGTTTCAATAAGATTTTTATTCGCATAATCCTTTGAACTTGCAATAGCATTAACAAAAGCCTGAGAAGTCGACTTAGAATGAGGATTAACGGCAATCTTAGAAATATTGGCTGTAGGCGGAGTATATGTACCGTTATTCGCAGCTTTGAAAGCAGGCTGCTTAACAGGCGCAGGCGGAACAGGTGCTGGGGCAGGCTGAACCGGAGCGGCAGGCTGTACAGGAACTGACGGCTGAACAGCAGGGTTGATCTGCGGTGCGGACATAATCGGCGGCTGACCGTTTATCGGCACAAAAACAGGCTGACCATTAGCGTCCAGACCGGTCATCTGCATCTGAACGTATGTATAAACAGGCTGACCGTTCATATCATATCCTGCGAACTGCGGAACGCTTATGATCTGCGGCTGTGCAGAATTCTGAGCAGGAGCAGCAGGCTGTACAACGGGTGCAGGTGCAGGAGCTGCTGGCGTCGGCTGAACAGGTACAGTATTTATCGGAGCAGTCTGCGAAATCTGAACATTTTCCACAGGCTTCGGAGCTGCGATTTCTTCTATTACAGGCTCGTTGAGCTCTTCCGGCTCGGGAGCTGCGATTTCTTCTATCACTGGCTCGGCAATCTCTTCCGGCTCGGGAACTGCGATTTCTTCTATTACAGGCTCGTTGAGTTCTTCCGGATCGGGAGCTGCGATTTCTTCTATCACTGGCTTGGTAATCTCTTCCGGCTCGGGAACTGCGATTTCTTCTATCACTGGCTTGGCAATCTCTTCCGGCTCGGGAACTGCGATTTCTTCTACCACTGGCTCGGCAATCTCTTCCGGCTCGGGAACTGCGATTTCTTCTATTACAGGCTCGTTGAGCTCTTCCGGCTCGGGAGCTGCGATTTCTTCTATTACAGGCTCGTTGAGCTCTTCCGGCTCGGGATCTGCGATTTCTTCTATTACAGGCTCGGCAATCTCTTCCGGCTCAGGAACAGGAATATCGTCAATCTTAGGTAAAGAAATCTCTTCCATTTCAGCTGGAATTGATTCATGTGATTCTTCGTTCTCCGAAACTTCTGTCTGAACGCCAAAAATACGGTTTACAACATCGTCCCACTCCGATATTCCGGATAAATCAAGCTGTTCCTGTTCTTCCGGCTCAACGGCAGAAATCTCATTCTCAGCAATATCAATAACGGACGAATCGTTTTCATATCTGCTTACAGACTCCGATCCGCCTGAAACCTCATTCTGCTCCGAAGACGGCTCAATAGAAAACATTTTCATAACGTCATCTTCAGATTCAGTAACGACTTCAGGTTTATTTTCAGTCTCTTCTGAATAAATTTCCTCTGCAGCAGGCTGAACATTGATATCCTCGAAAGAAATATCATCCATTTCCTCCGGTTCTTCGATCTCCTCCGGCTCATCATCCTGCTTAGGAACAGGAATAGCAAACTGAGCAAGAAAATCGTCCTGAATCATCGGTTCTTTGCCCGGAACGGTATCTTCTTCCGGCTTCTGAATCGCAAACTGAGCGAGGAAATCATCCTGAAGATCAGGTTCGCTTTCAGGTTTCTTCGGAACATCTATAGCAAATTCAGCAAGATCGTCATCAAGAGCGATCTTCTCATTTGCCTTTGCCTTTTCAGCTGCCTCCCGAGCCTCTCTCTCGGCTCTTTCAGCTTCTTCGGCAGCACGCTTTCTTTCAGCCTCTTCAGCGGCAGCCTTTGCAGCAGCCTCCTCTGCGGCTCTTGCAGCCTCTTCTGCTTCTCTTTTAGCAGCGGCTAATCTTTCTTCCTCTTCCTGACGCTTTTGCTCCTCAGTTTTTGTAATTTTCGCAGTAGTATTTCCCAAAGGAATAATGCCTTCGTCCTCAATGCCCTTTTTAGCTCTTGCTCTCTCTTCTTTGAGGAGCTTTGCCATTTCCTTTTTATCGGCTCTGATAATTTTTTTGGCAAGCTTTTCTTTACATTTTTCGCAAGTAATTTCTTTAAGGTCGGTCATTTTACCGCCCTTTGTGAATCTGGATGCGTTTTCCGGTTTGGTAAGAATAATGCCGCATCCGGTTTTTTTCTCATCATCAGTGCCGTGAACCTCATCGTTGAACGAAGATGTTACGAGTATAATATCCATAATAATCTCCATAGCCGCAGCAAACAGATGCAGCGGCTTCCGCTTTACGGCAGCGGCTTGCCGATTTCCCACTCTCCTGAAACTGTTTCGCACGCAGAATTCTTGACAATATAAACAAAAAAATCATTCCGCAAACAGTCAAAGACAGATAAATACATATATATTATACATGATTAAGAAAAAAAAATCAACACTCTATGAAAAATTCTCCGAAAAAATATACCGAAAATTAATTTTTTGGAAAAAATAACAAATCGTTATTGATTTTTTTGTAAAAATCTTATATGAAATTTTGATAAATTCAATCTGAAATTTAAACATAGAAATTCTAAAAAGCGAAAAATTCAAAAAATTTCTCAAAACCATTGCAGAATGGAAAAAAATGTGGTAAAATATAATGTATGTATCTATGAAAGGATTTGAAATTATGATTATTCTTGATGATCTCAGAGTCGAAATGGTCGGATACCGCAAGGAAATGACCGAGCTTGCCGACGTTCTGAATATAAAAACAGCCAAAGAAAGAGTAGCCGCTCTCAGCGAAGAAACCGCAAAGGACGGCTTCTGGGACGATCTTGAAAATTCCCAGAAGGTTCTTAAAGAGCAGAAATCTCTTGAAAGAAAAATCGAAAAATACAACAAACTCAACGATAGTCTTGAGGATCTTATAACACTTATCGAGCTTTCTATCGAAGAGGACGACGACAGTTCCATCGAAGAAATAAAAGCAGAAGCCGAAGCGTTCAAAACCAAGCTTGAGGACGAAAAGCTCTCAACTCTTCTCACAGGCGAATACGACAGCGCTAACGCTATTCTGACCTTCCATGCCGGCGCAGGCGGAACAGAGGCTCAGGACTGGGCGGAAATGCTTTATAGAATGTATAATCACTGGGCAGAACGTCACGATTATAAGGTAACTCTCATGGATTACCTCGACGGCGACGATGCCGGAATGAAATCCGCTTCGATTCTTATCGAGGGAGACAACGCCTACGGCTATATGAAATCGGAATCGGGAGTACACCGTCTTGTCCGCATATCTCCGTTCGACGCATCCGGAAGACGACATACTTCATTTGCAGCTCTCGAAGTCATGCCCGAAATCGACGATACTATAGAAGTTGATATTCGTCCGGAGGATATTGAAATGGAAGTTTACCGTTCCAGCGGTGCAGGCGGACAGAAAGTAAACAAAACCAGTTCCGCAGTACGTCTTATTCATAAACCGACCGGAATCGTTGTGTCGTGTCAGACTCAGCGAAGCCAGTATCAGAATAAGGACTACGCTATGAAAATGCTCCGTTCAAAGCTTGTTGAGATAAAAGAGCGTGAGCATCTTGAAAAAATCGAAGATATCAAGGGAGTTCAGCGGGAAATCGCATGGGGCTCGCAGATCCGCTCCTACGTTTTCATGCCGTATACTCTCGCCAAAGACCACAGAACAGGCTTTGAAAACGGTAATATTCAGGCTGTTATGGACGGCGATATCGACGGCTTTATCAACGCATACCTGAAATCGCTCTCACACGGAACATTGCAGTAAAACAAAAATGTTACAAAGCCGCTTTTGATGCGATATCTCAAAAGCGGCTTTCATTTACAGGAGGTATTTATGAAATTAGACGGATTCGGATTATTTGTAAATAATATGGAAAAAATGATTCGTTTTTACAGAGATGTTCTTGGCTTTGAAATCAAAGAAGTTGAAAATACATCTAACGTGTATCTGATAAAGGACGGCACATTATTTTTGCTCTATGGAAGAAAAGACTTTGAAGAAATGACAAACAGAAATTATGAATATTCTAAGAACGTTAACGGTCACTTTGAAATCGCATTGTATGTGGATACTTTTGAAGAAGTAGATATTGAATATGATAAAGCTATTGCAAAAGGTGCAGCGCCTATCTTAAAACCAACAACTGAGCCTTGGGGACAAAGAACCTGCTATATAGCCGATCCGGAAGGTAATTTAATTGAAATAGGCTCATTCAACAAGCCTTTTGAACGTTAATAAGAGTTTATAATTTGCCACTATACTCATTTCTTAAGATAGAAAAATACAATCTGCCAACATATTCTCCACCCATATAAAAATAATCACGCAATGTTCCCTCATATGTAAATCCGCACTTTTCTATAACACGTTTGGAAGGTTTATTTATGGTTTTGGTACAAATCTGAACTTTATGAAGATTTATTTTATCAAATCCGTATGCGATTATAGCTTTAGCCGCTTCAGTTGCAAAACCTTTACACTGAAAATCAGAACCAATGCAGTATTCAATTTCCGCAAAATGGTTTTTGCTGTCCACAAGGAAATACGCTATCTGTCCTATACATTCGCCTGATTTTTTCTCAATAACAGCCCAGCGGTAATAGTCATTTTTCTCATAAGAACCAATGTATTTATCAAGTAATTCTCTTACAGCGTCTTTAGTAGAATATACAGGTTCAGAATATAAGGACTGTATTTTTTCGTCAGCAACCCAGTTTTTCAGCATTGCATTATCATCCGTATACTCAAATCGGCGAAGTATTAATCTTTCGGTTTCTATTGTATTAGTGCCAATATGTGTAAGCATTTTTAACGCTCCTATTTTCAAATTATCTATAAATAACCTGAGAAGAGCAAAATCTTCTCAGGTTATATTTTTTCCGTTATCGTTTATCACTTTTTAGCAGCAGACGCTGAATTCTGCGCATTTGTTTTAAGAGCCTTGTTATCAGCCGCAAGAGTTGCACTCAGCTTGCTCTTGACAGCTTTTATGTTCTGAAGGCTTCTTGAATAGTAATTCTCCGTATCGTTAAGCATTTTTGCAACGGAAACCGCAGCGTTCTGTTGTAAGCTTTTAGAAGCTGCCTGAGCCTTTGTTATCATATCGACAGCCTTTTTTCTTGCTTCTGCAACGATAGCCTCACGTGAAACTATCTGAGCGGCTCTTTCCTCGGCTTTTCTGATAATGCTTTCGGCATTGATCTTTGCTTCGTTAAGAATACGCTGACAGTCAAACTCGATCTTCTTTGCTTCTTTAAGCTCATGGGGCATATGAAGACGAACATCGTTTATAAGCTCTCTCATGCGCTCGCCGTCTATAACCTTTTTATGCGCAACAAAGGGCATGGATGAAGCTTTGTCAAGAAGCTCGTCCATCTCTTCAAGGATCTCATCAATACTCATAAAAATTACCTCTCTTTAATAAGTCGTTGTGTTATATCATCAAGAATAGTTTCGGGAACGAAATGGCTTATATCGCCGCCAAAATAAGCGATCTGCTTGACAACGCTCGAGCTGAGATACATATTCTCCGCCGCAGTTGTAAGAAAAACCGTTTCCGCACCTGCATAAAGCTTTTTGTTTGCAAGAGCCATCTGGAACTCGTATTCAAAATCGCTTACCGCACGAAGTCCCTTCACAATGGCAATTGCGCCGACATTTCTTACATAATCCGCAAGAAGTCCGTCAAGAATGTCAATAACCACATTATCAAGGTCATGGGTGACCGATTCTATCATAAGCATTCTTTCCGTAGGAGTAAAGCTCGGCTGAGCCTTTCCGGCATTTTTTGAAATAAGAACTATCACCTTGTCAAACAGCTTAGAAGCTCTTGTGATTATATCAAGATGACCGAGTGTGACTGGATCGAAGCTTCCGGGACAAACCGCAATTCTTCTCATTCCTCTGCCCCCTCGTCCGACGGCTTTTCAAAAATAGTCACGTTGATTTTGCCGTAACGGTATGTTTTTCTCAGAACAAGTCCTTCCGGAACAGCCGGTTCCTCGGCTTCGGCTTCATATTCGCATATAATACAGCCGTTTTCTTTAAGCTTTCTTGCCGCTATCGGAAGAATATTCGCTATATGATCGTGCCTGTAAGGAGGATCGAGAATTATTATATCGAAAGCCAGGCGTGTCAGCTTTATGAAATCATAGCTGTCACGTGAAATTACCTCCGACTGTCTCTCAAAGCCGGTATTGCGCAGATTTTCATTTACGCATCTTATGGAACGCTGCGAGCTGTCTACAAAAACCGCACGTTTAGCCCCTCGGCTGAGCGCCTCTATTCCCATCTGACCGCTTCCGGCAAAAAGATCGAGAACATAAGCGTCCCCGAGCTGAAACTGAATAGCGGAAAAAATACCTTCTTTAACCTTATCGGCAGTCGGACGGACATCATATCCCTCCGGAGCAACAAGTTTTCTTCCTCTTGCAATACCTGTAATAACTCTCATATAAATACTCTTCTCCTGTAGATACGCAGACTCTCCGCCGGCGGTTCATGGTTGATTTTCCAAGCATAGCTTTATATGGCAACCTCTAAAAACCCCTTTTGCGAAAAACAGCTATGCACGGCATCTGCTGCGTCAACCCCTCTCGGAGTGCGTCAGCACGCCTTCGAGAGCTTTTCTTGCAGCTGCCGCACCTATCTGTTTTTCTTTTCAAAAGGGGTTTTTAGAGGTTGCCATGTACTATTATAAACTATTTTTCAGAACTTGTCTATATTTTTTATAAAGATATGTGAAATCACACAAAATCAATGCCGTTATTTTGTAATATATTGATACTCCGATATACATTCCGGCAGAAATATTTTACATAACCGTAAAAAATTATAAATTCGTTCATTTACCTCTTGCAATATATCTGAATTTGTAGTATTATTAATAGTGTATTGATATTATCAGACAAACTCAAATAGTACACATAAATTTAAGGAGGCTTCTTCGTGAAACTTGTTTCAATAGTCGTCCCCTGCTATAACGAGCAGGAGGTTCTTCCAATGTTCTATGAAGAGATAACAAAAGTGACCGGTCAGATGTCTAAAGACTATCCCGAGCTTACTTTTGAATATCTTTTTATCGACGACGGTTCAAAAGATAAAACGCTTGAAATATTCCGTTCTCTTGCCGATAAGGATAAAAGAGTAAGATATATTTCGTTTTCAAGAAATTTCGGCAAGGAATCAGGTATGTATGCCGGACTGAAAAATGCCAAGGGCGATTATATCGTCGTTATGGACGCAGATCTTCAGCATCCGCCATCATTCCTTCCGCAGATGTACAGCTATGTCAGAAACGGCGAGTTCGACTGCGCTACGACAAGACGTGTAAGCAGAAAGGGCGAATCAAAGGTACGCTCATGGTTTGCAAGAAAATTCTATAAGATAATGAACAAGATCTCTCAGACCGAGATTGTCGACGGAGCGCAGGACTTCCGCTTTATGTCAAGACAAATGGTCGACGCTATTCTCGATATGAGCGAATACAACCGCTTTTCAAAGGGAATTTTCAGCTGGGTAGGATTCAAAACAAGATACATCGAATACGAAAACGTTGAAAGACCGGCCGGAACAAGCTCATGGTCGTTCTGGGGACTTTTCAAATACTCTCTCGAGGGAATCATGGCGTTTTCGACCGCACCGCTTGCAGTTTCCTCTCTTCTCGGAATAATAAGCTGCATCATAGCGTTTATTCTTATGATAATAACAGTTATCAAAACGATAGCTTTCGGCGAGGACGTTGCCGGATATCCGACAACTATCTGCGTCATCTTCCTTTTAAGCGGACTCCAGCTTTTCTGCACGGGCATTCTCGGACAGTATCTTGCGAAAACCTATCTTGAAACAAAGAAGCGTCCTATATACATCGCAAGAGAAACCGACGATATCTACCGTAACGGAAAACAGGAAAACAAGAATGAAGATACTTCTTCCGGTCAATAAAAATTTCCTGTCCGGACAAACTCTCAGGGAGGTGCGGACGTTTTGAATAAACGTATGAGATTCGTGGTTTCCGCACTGTTCGTGGCTATTCTGCTGCTTGTTGTCGCTATAACGAGATTTTATTCCGATACAGGCGGCAGCGCCGGAAACGGAAACTCTCAGACGGATATCGTGAAAAGACTTGACGGCGATATCCTCGGCAATAAGATCTTTCAGGACAGCGGAGGTCTTTACGGCATTATCGACAGCAGCGAAAGAATTATAGTTGCGCCTGAATGGCTCAGTCTCAGCTTCACCGGCAAGAATCTCTGTATCGCCTCGAAAATGCTTGACGGAAATCGGCTTACGGGATGTATCGATTACGAGGGAAACGTTGTCGTTCCTATGATCTACAGCGATATCTCACGGCGGAGCTATGGCGGATTCGTCTATTATTGCGCAACCACGGCGGCTGACAGCTCATGTGTGATATATGATGAGAATTTCTCTCCGATATTCTCTCATTCATGGGAAAGCGCTGTTTTCGGCAGCGATGAAATGACTCTTAAAAATGGGAACGGCGAATACCAGTATTCTATCGGCAGCTCCGGCTTCACTCTTATCGGCGCAGAGCTTTCAGGCTCGGCTCTTGACTGTAATTTTAACATTAATATCTACAGTCAGTCGCTCCTTTCAAAGTTTACTCCCGATATGCTCGAACAGATCTGCCGTACCTCTGAAAAATACATTGAATTTGCCATTACAGGAAGCGGCGAAGCTATCTCGGATGTAAGAACAGACGGCAAGCCCGTTTTTACAACGCTTTTTCCGGAAGATAAAAATATCATTTCAAAAAGACTTGCTTCAATTCCGAATGCCTTTCTTTATTCCGTCAAGTCCGACGATTCGGCTCCGCATTACGCCGTTTCCATAACGGCAGAGGTAGTAATAACTTATACCGATGAAAACGATTGCACAAAAACCTTTAAGGATAATTACAAGGCTGTCATCGAATTCAGCGGAAGCTCTTTAAACGATTTAACAGCTGTTTCAGGAAACTTTCTTCTGAGTCAGCCCAATTATCCGAAAACCGGATCAGAAACGGATAATGACGGTTTTTCAACGGAAAATCAGTCGGATCTTCAGTATTCTGAACCATATTAAACAGATTGGAGATAGATCTTATGTCAAAAAAAGTTGCAGTTATCATGGGAAGCGACAGCGACTTCCCTGTAGTTAAATCAGCTCTCACAGAACTGAAAAAATACGGAGTCGAATTTGAGTGCCGTGTCATGAGCGCTCACAGAACTCCGGCAGAAGCCTCTGAATTTGCTTCAAACGCTAAGGCAAACGGTTTCGGAGCTATCATCTGCGCCGCAGGAATGGCTGCTCACCTTGCAGGAGTCGTTGCAGGACATACAACTCTCCCAGTTATCGGAATTCCCATGAAGTCCGCCGCTCTCGAGGGTATGGACGCTCTTCTTGCTACAGTAATGATGCCGCCCGGAGTTCCGGTAGCTACAGTCGGAATAAACGGAGCAAAGAACGCGGCGGTTCTTGCCGTTCAGATGCTCGCTATTTCCGATGAAGAGCTTGCCCGGAAGCTTGCTGACGAAAAGCAGAAAATGGCTGACGGAGTTCGTGAAAAGGACGCAAAGCTTCAGGAGGAAATCTCAAATGTTTGAGAAAAAGGAAAAGGCGAAAAAACGTTTTATCGTTAAGGAAACCCAGAATTTAGGAATGGGTGCATTGCAGATCATCGTTGATACCGCTACAGGAGTAAATTATCTTAATACTGTAGGAGGCTCGGCACCGGGACTCACTCCGCTTCTTGATAAAAACGGAAACGTTGTTATCGACGATATAAACGAAATCAACGAAGATTAACCGCTAACCTGCCTGTAATACAGGCTCGCATATATTCACATAATTCTCAAGGAGGAATTTTAAAAATGGAAAATATTGTTAAACAGGAACAGCTCTACGAGGGCAAAGCTAAAAAAGTATACGCCACAAACGACCCCGATCTTGTGATCGTTGACTACAAGGACGATGCAACCGCTTTTAACGGTGAAAAGAAGGGCACTATCTCCGGCAAGGGCGTTATCAACAACAAAATGACAAACTATATGTTCGGTATGCTCGAAAAGGAAGGCGTTCCTACTCATCTTGTTGAAGAGATAAGCGACCGTGAAACGATCGTTAAGAAAGTTTCTATCGTTCCTCTTGAGGTTATCATCAGAAACGTTGCCGCAGGCAGCTTCTCTAAGAGAATGGGCGTTGAAGAGGGCAGAAAGCTCCTTACTCCTATCCTTGAATTCAGCTACAAAAACGACGATCTCGGCGATCCCTTTATAAACGATTACTACGCTCTCGCTCTTGGTCTTGCAACAAAGGAAGAAATCGATACTATCGCAAAATATGCGTTCAAGGTTAACGATTTTATGGTGAATTTCTTCAAGAAGCTTAATATCGACCTTATCGACTTCAAGATAGAGTTTGGCAAAACCTCTGACGGAACTATAATTCTTGCCGATGAGATCTCGCCTGATACCTGCCGCTTCTGGGACAGCACAACTCACGAAAAGCTCGATAAAGACCGTTTCCGCAGAGATATGGGCGGCGTTGAAGAGGCTTATCAGGAAATCATGAAGAGACTTATGGGAGAATAAGAGCATGGGAGGATTTTTCGGAGCAGCTTCCAAAAACGACTGCGTTACAGACGTTTTCTTCGGAACTGATTATCATTCTCATCTCGGAACAAGACGAGGCGGTATGACCTCTTATACCGATAAACTCGGCTTTCAGAGAAATATCCACAGCATTGAAAATTCTCCTTTCAGAACCAAATTTGAGAACGATGTTGTGAAAATGGAGGGAAACCTTTGTATCGGCTGTATCAGCGATACCGATCCCCAGCCTATTCTTGTCCGCTCTAAGCTCGGACTCTATGCCGTTTGCTCTGTCGGAATAATCCGCAATGCCGACGCTCTTGTTGAAGAGCTTCTTGAAAACGGATGTCTCAATTTCGAGGCCATGAGCAGCGGAAATATTAACTCCGGCGACCTTATCGGTGCGCTTATCGCTCAGAAAGATTCCTTCATAGAGGGCATCCGCTATGCGCAGGAAAAAATCGAAGGAACAATGTCGCTTATAATCCTTACGAAAAAAAGTATTATTGCCGCAAGAGATCAATTCGGCAGACTTCCTATTATTGTAGGAAAGCGAAGCGACGGCTACTGTCTTTCAACCGAATCCTTCGCATTCCAGAAGCTCGGCTACGAAACATATAAAGAGCTTGAAGCCGGAGAGATCGTTGAAATAACTGCTGAAAGCTGTGAAACTATCAGCGCAGGCGATCCCTCTAAGATGAAGATATGCACCTTCCTCTGGACATATTACGGCTATCCGAACGCCGTTTACGAAGGCGTGAACGTTGAAGTTATGAGAACACGCAACGGCGAGATCATGGCTGAAAACGATATAAAAGCCGGCAGACTTCCCGATGTTGATTACATCTGCGGAATCCCGGATTCCGGAACGCCACACGCTATCGGTTATGCAAACAGAAGCGGAATCCCCTTTGCACGTCCGTTCATCAAGTATACTCCTACATGGCCGAGAAGCTTTATGCCGACAAATCAGAATATCCGAAATCAGGTAGCCAAAATGAAGCTCATTCCGGTTCACGAGCTTATCAACGGTAAGAAACTTCTCTTTGTCGATGACAGTATCGTTCGTGGAACTCAAATGAGAGAAACCGTTGAGTTTCTTTATGAACACGGCGCAAAAGAAATTCATATGCGTTCAGCCTGTCCGCCTATCATGTACGGCTGTAAATATCTGAATTTCTCAAGAAGCACATCAGAATTGGAGCTTATCGCACGTCAGATAATCAACGAATTTGAGGGCGAAGAGGGAATAAAATATATTTCCGAATATATCAGCTCCGATACAAAAAGAGGCCGCAGACTCAG
The DNA here is from genome assembly GCA_017462565.1 of Ruminococcus sp. Classification (GTDB taxonomy): domain Bacteria; phylum Bacillota; class Clostridia; order Oscillospirales; family Ruminococcaceae; genus Ruminococcus. The sequence continues at coordinate 11,411 of JAFTQW010000039.1, read as the reverse complement.
AGATGAGATATGCCGCCGCCTGAAGCTTACTTCCCTTGAATTCCAGACTCTTGAGGGTACTGAAAAAGCAGTCGGAATCCCTGAATGCAAGCTTTGCACATACTGCTGGAACGGTAAAGTTTAAGGCAGTTAAACGAATAATCATCAGAAGAATGGAGAATTTATTAAGCTACGGTTTATATTATTGTATTGCCGCAAGGTTTAATGCATTTCTCCATTTTCATTTTAAAATAACGGAGGACTTTTAACCATGAACAATAGTTTTTCTGAAAGCTATAAAAAAGCCGGTGTTGACGTTACTGCCGGCTATAAGGCTGTTGAGCTTATGAAAACCCACATCGCACGCACTATGACCAAAGGCGCTCTTTCCGGAATCGGCGGATTCGGCGGTCTTTTTGAGCTTGATATGACAGGTATCAGCAAGCCGGTTCTCGTTTCCGGAACAGACGGCGTCGGTACAAAGATCAAAATCGCTTTCATTATGGACAAGCATGATACCGTTGGTATCGACTGTGTTGCAATGTGCGTTAACGACATCATCTGCTGCGGAGCAAAACCCCAGTTCTTCCTCGATTACATTGCCTGCGGAAGAAATATTCCGGAGAAAATCGCTCAGATCGTTTCAGGCGTAGCCGAGGGATGCGTTCAGTCGGAATGCGCTCTTATAGGCGGCGAAACAGCAGAGCACCCCGGCCTTATGCCGGAGGACGAATACGATCTCGCCGGATTCTCTGTCGGAGTTGTTGACAAGGACAAGCTTCTTCGTCCCGATACTCAGAAAGCCGGAGACATTCTTATCGCAATCAAGTCAAGCGGAGTTCATTCAAACGGCTTCTCGCTTGTAAGAAAAGTTTTCGATGTAAACGAGAGCAACCTTGCTATGCACTTTGACGACCTCGGGGCAACTCTTGGCGAAACTCTTCTTACTCCTACAAGAATTTACGTCAAGGCAGTTATGAAGCTTATCGACAGCGTTACGGTAAAGTCTATCTCACACATCACGGGCGGCGGATTCTATGAAAATATCCCAAGATCGCTCCCCAAGAATCTTTCCGCAAAGATCGAGAGAAACGCCGTTCAGGTTCTTCCTATTTTCGATCTTATCGCAAGAAGCGGAAATATTCCGGAAAGAGATATGTTCAATACGTTCAACATGGGCGTCGGAATGATAGTTGCAGTTGACAAAACCGACGCAGATAAGGCAATTGCAGCAATAAAGGCTGCCGGAGAGGACGCATATGTACTCGGCGAACTGGTTGAATCAGAAGAAGGAGTAATCTTCGCATAAAAAAGCCGCAGACATCCTGATACCGGGATTCCAAAGGGTTAAATAACCCTTTGGCAGGTCAAGGACAGCGTCCTTGCGGGTTTCAGGGCAGAGCCCTGAGGGACAGCATGATCAAAGGCGATAGAAAGTTAAACCCGAAATCGCCAAACAGTAACAATAGAGCATAATTCACGCTGTCCCTAACAACTACCCACCTCTTTCCGTTGTTCTTGTGAGCGCAGAGCGAACACGCAGGGAATTTGTGACTTAACAAGATAACGCAGACTCTAAATGCGTAATCGGTAATTTTAACAAACTCTCCTTGACTTGCCAAAGGGTGACTGCACTTTTTTGAAACCCATTATTAAGAAAGTTTTTATTATGAAAGTTGAAAAAATTGATATCCTCTGGGCTGTCGTCTCCATGTTCATCGTAGGCTTTTCCTATCGCAAAGGCGAGCTTCTGAAAGGTCTTATCCTCATCTATGCGATCATGCTTGTTATCTTTATTTACCACATCTTAAAAATACGAAAAAGGATCTCAGGCAGCGTCGCAGCCTACGGCACTATCGTGGAGTACCACACCTCCAGGGCAAAGAAGAAGGGATATTATCCCGTTGTGAAATATGTCACCGAAACCGGACGTGAAGTCACATCAGTATATACCGTTGAAGACCGTCAGAAACGCTACGAAATCGGCGATGAAGAGCTTATATGCTATACTCCCGACGACCCGATGTTTTTCTATTTTGCAAACCGTGACTACGAGCTTTCAAGAGACTATTTCCGTTTTATCGTTTTCGGCGGAGTAATTGCCGCAGCCATATTATGCTATCTGCTTATCACTAAATGAGGTAATTATTATGGGATTTATCATCTTCGGATTTCTTACTGTTATAGCCGGACTTATCGTCTGCCGCTGTCACCGTGAAACTATTGAATCCGCCGAAAGCTTCAGCGCAGAAGTAGTTTCCGTCAAGGAAAAAATCTCGGTAAGAGGTCATATGATTGTAAAAAAATACTGCCCTGTAGTAAAGTTCAGCATAAACGGCAAAACTAATTTTGCCGATCACCGCAGCTACAGTCAGATCATACAGCACAGCACCGGCGAAACCGTTATTATCTGCGCAAACCCAAAATTGCCGAAATATTTCTACTTTGCCGATGAGGAGCATCAACACTCGCTGGCAGGGATCATCCTTATCGCCAGCGGAGCTTTTATCTGCGTGCTGAGCCTGATATTCTGTTTTATATAAGGAGCTTTATATGAAAAATATTATTGTTCTCGTCTCCGGAGGAGGCACAAATCTACAGGCGCTTATCAACGCCGAAAAATCCGGAATGATACAGGGCGGAAAAATAACCTGCGTTATATCTTCCAAAGCCGGAGTCTACGCTCTTGAAAGAGCGGCAAACAACGATATTCCGACAAGAGTTATTCCAAGAAAGGAATACTCCGACAGTCTTTCCTACAGCAAGGCGATTCTGAACGCTCTTAATGAAGAAAAAGCCGATCTTGTAGTTCTTGCGGGATTCATGACCATTCTTGACGAATGCGTTACAAAAGCCTATGCTTATAAGATAATAAACGTTCATCCTGCGCTTATACCGTCTTTCTGCGGCGAAGGATATTACGGTTTGAAAGTCCACGAAAAGGCTCTTGAATACGGCGTTAAGGTTTCGGGAGCAACTATTCATTTCGTCAACGAAAAAGCCGATGCAGGAGCTATCATTCTTCAGGGAACTGTAGCTGTCGAAAGAAACGATACGCCTGAAATTCTTCAGAAACGCATTATGGAAAATGTGGAATGGAAGCTTCTTCCCAAAGCAGTATCGCTCTTCTGTCAGGACAAAATCGACATTGTTGACGGAAAAGCTTACGTTAAGGATTAAAGGCTATGAATATATCTTTAATAAAAGAAAAACAATATATCCAAAAGCTGTTTTTATGCTTTATGATGTATGCCGTACTCGGCTGGTGCTACGAGGTCGTTCTTGAAACGTTCATCTATCGCTGGGGCTTTACAAATCGGGGCGTTCTTTTCGGACCGTATTGTCCAGTTTACGGAGTCGGAGCATTATCATTTCTTGGGTGTTTCAATTGGCTAATGAAGAAAAAGGACGTTAAATGGCTGAATATCATAAAGCCTGTCCTGATTTTTCTGGGATGTATGGCTGTGGCAACTCTTATCGAACTTATCGCCAGCTACATACTCGAGGCGGCGACCGGAGCGTGGCCGTGGCAGACATATGAACGCTATAAATATAATTTTCAGGCGAGGATAGCCTTATCGACCTCGCTAAGATTCGGTCTTGGTGGAACAATTTTCATGTATCTTGTCCAGCCGCTTTTCAACTGGATACTCTCTAAGCCGAACAGGAAAACACTCAATGTTATCGCAGCAGTTACCGCAGTTATCGTATTTGCGGACTGCATTTGCACATTTTTAATTTTCTGAAAAGGAGTAATTTAATCATGATCAAACTTGATATCGCAAAGGAACTTAATTCAAACGCTTATCCCGGAAGAGGAATCGTTATCGGCAAATCTGAAAACGGAAAATACGCTGTTACAGCTTACTTCATTATGGGAAGAAGCGAAAACAGCCGCAACCGTGTTTTTATTGAAGAAGGAAAGGGCATCCGTACAGAAGCTTTCGATCCGAGCAAACTCACTGATCCGCATCTCATTATCTACGCTCCCGTAAGAGTTCTCGGAAACAAGCTTATCGTCACAAACGGCGATCAGACTGACACTATCTACGATCTTATGGATAAGCAGTTCACTTTCGAGCAGGCACTCAGAACAAGAGAATTCGAGGACGACGCTCCGAACTACACGCCCAGAATCTCAGGCATTCTCCGTTTTGAAGAGAACGGATTCAACTACGCAATGTCTATACTCAAAAGCGCAAACGGCAACCCTGATTCATGCCAGAGATATACTTTCTCCTACAACAATCCCGTAAACGGCGAAGGTCACTTCATCCACACCTACATGGGCGACGGAAATCCGCTCCCGAGCTTTGAGGGCGAACCTAAGCTGGTGGAAATTTCAGGCGAAATAGATGAGTTCACAGATATGCTATGGAATAACCTCAACGAGGATAACAAGGTTTCTCTCTTCGTTCGCTATGTAAATCTTGAGGACGGTTCTGAGGAGACTCGTATCATCAACAAGAATAAGTGATTTTATAGAGAGAGGATTTTTGCCTTGAAAAAGTTTATAGCAATTTTAGCCGCCTGTACAGCAATGGCAATATCACTTATTTCGTGCGGCGATAAGAATAACAATGACAGTAAAAAAGAAAGTCTAAGCGGTGCTGATAAAGCCGCAAGCGATTTTGCAGAATACTTATGCGGTAAAAGCGATGCAGAAACACATCTGAAATTAATTCTTCCTGAATCAAAAATTGAAGAGTTAAAAAACAGAGACGAATGGGATAATGTGGTGAAGTATGGCAGCGATCAGTTTTCAACAATTCTTGAGGATTATCAAGTTGTTGTAAAGGAAGTAAAAAAAGGCAATGAACTTACAGAAGCTCAGCTTGAATATGCAGGCAACTATTTTGAAAAAAGAGGTATCTCAGGCATTGAAGCAAAACAGGGATACGAATACACAATAACAGTTGAACAAATTGAGCGTGAAACGAATCGTAAAGAAACTCCGCAGACAACTGTCTGCGTTTTAAAAATTGACGATGAATGGAAGATCATTCCAATGAGTGCAGAAACCCTCAACAAATATAACTAAAGAAGCACTGATTAAATCCATTGCGCAGTCAGATTGTATAGAAATGACGCCTGTCAAGGAATTTCTGTGCAGGATGACTGGAAATTCAGGCGTGATTTAATCAATGATTTCCTAAAATTTAACGGAGGTTTATTATGAAAAAAATATTAGCAATTTTAGCTGCCTGCATGACATTGACTACAGCGTTTGTTTCATGCGGATATAGTGACGATGATGATAAAAGCAGCGAAAAAAAGTCCAAAAGCTCAGTGAGCGATGACGCTGACGATGCTAAGTCAAACAGCAAAAAAGATAAAGATTCCGATTCTTCTGCAGATGACGAAGAAAATGAGGACGATGAAAAATCAAGTTCCAAAAAGGATAACGATTCTGATTCTTCCGAAGATGACGAAGAATCAAATTCCAATAACGATAACGGCTCCGAAAGCGACAGCGATGCCGACAAAACAGCAAAAGATTACGCTGACTCCTTCTACGGCAAAAATGCTGCGGAAGAGTATTATTCGCTGATTCTTCCAGACGAGTACATTGATTTTGTTAAAGAAGAAGATACATGGAACGATGTTATTGACGAATACAATCAGGATGTTGAAGAAGCTCTTGAAGGATATGACATTGAGATAAAAAGCGTCGAAATGATCGGCAGTCTTACAGACGCTCAGCTCGCCTGCGTAGAAGAATATTTCAGCCTTGAATTAGAGCTTGAAGGAGTTTCAGCCTCTAAGGGATATGAATATCATATTGAAATAGAGGTAACTGACTTAGAAAGCGGCGAAACTGAAACCGACGAGGGTGAAGTATGCGTTGTAAAGCTCAAAGAAGGCTGGAAGGTAATTGAAGAGACAGCCGAAGATCTTGAATATTACTACGGCGAATAATATCTGATAAGGAGAGATTTATACTCATGAAAAAGCTTTTTGCGATTCTTATCGCCTGCATGGCTTTAACGGCTGCATTCTGCTCGTGCAGTAAAAAGGATGATAAAAGCGGAGATTCTTCATTAAGCTCCGCCGAGAAGCCTCCAAGAGTAAGAACAGAATCAAAAATCTCTCCTGACGATACAGCAAAAGAATTTGCCGATATTCTTTACAGTCCGAACGGAGGGGAAAAATATTACGCTCTTATAACTCCCGAACAGGCTCTTAAACAGCTTGAAGCAAGCGGAGAATTAAACGGCAAAGCAGAACATTTCAACTCTAACAGGAGCGATATGATTGCTGAAACCTCCATTTCCGTTTCAGATATAAGAGCGCTCGGAGAACTTTCGGACATTCAGCTTTACGGAGCGGAGGAATATTTCAGTTCTAAATTCAATGCTGCTAACGTTCAGGCAAACAACGGCTATGAATATAAAATCCAGTTTGAATTTACCAAAGCAAACGGAGAAAGTGAAACTCAGACACGAAAAATCTGCGTTATCGAACTTGAAGAGGGCGGAAAAATAATTCCGGCAGAAGCGGATACTCTTGGATAAAAGTTATCATTGATTTTAAGATTAACGGAAAGGAGCAGTGAAAATGAAAATCATCCGTAAAATAATATTATCTGCGTCAGTATGCACAGCTTTTCTAACAGCCTGCGGCGTAAAAGAAACTGCTGAAACATCAACGGAGAAAGCTTCCGTAACGAAATCAATTTCCGATCAGACCGAAGCTCCTACAGAGGTCACCACTGCTGAAAATACTGCGGCAGAAACAACTGTCTCTGAGGAAACAACCGAAGAGCAAACTGCTCCGACTGAATCCCATATTGAGGAATTTGACGTTGAAGTTCCCGAAAATGCGGCATATAAAAGGACAGCGCTCATATACAGCAAATCCTATGATTTTGATGCATACCAAGAAATTGAATTCTTTGATGAACATGACAACCCGATTCTTTCGCTTAGTCAGGTTAAGTCCGGACAGACAACTCCATCAATATTCCGGCAAACCTATGAATACAACTCTGACGGAACAATAGTCTCGGAAGAATGTGAAACAATGCATGGGCTGCAACACATTGACTATGAGTATTCAAACGGTATCTTGGTAAAAGAAATCGCTTTCATAAACGACAATTATAAATATGCAATTTCTTATACATATGACGAGTATGGCAATCCCATAACAAGCATATACGAAGAGCCGGACGAAACAATCTGTTTAGAGACAACCTATACCTATCAATATGACGGCAATGGCAGATTTATCAGCAGTGTAACCCAAAATAACGACGGTTATAAGAGAAATGAACAATTCACTTATGACGAAAACGGAAATGTAAAAACTCATATTGACAACGATAAGGAAATCAAATACACCTATAATTCCGAAAACCGCCTTATAAAGGAGCAAAGCTTCTGCGACGGCGAGGAATTAGAATATACAGAATATGAATATGAATTTTATAATTAAGGAGGACATTATTATGTCAAATGAAATGCAGTTAAAGTATGGATGCAATCCAAATCAGAAGCCCTCAAGAGTTTATATGGCAGACGGAAGCGAACTTCCTATCGAAGTTCTCTGCGGACGTCCCGGCTATATCAATCTTCTTGACGCTCTCAACGGCTGGCAGCTCGTTAAGGAGCTTAAAGCAGCAACAGGAGTATGTGCGGCAACTTCTTTCAAGCACGTTTCCCCTGCCGGAGCAGCTATCGGCAGACCTCTTTCAGACGATCTCAAAAAAATCTACTGGGTAGACGATCTCGGCGAGCTTTCTCCTCTTGCAAGCGCTTACGCAAGAGCAAGAGGCGCAGACAGAATGTCATCCTACGGCGATTTCATTGCTCTCTCCGATAAGGTTGACGTATGCACGGCAAAAATGATCCAGAGAGAAGTTTCCGACGGAATTATCGCTCCGGATTACGATGACGAAGCGCTTGAAATTCTCAAATCAAAGAGAAAGGGTACATACTGCATCCTCAAGATTGACGAAAACTACAAGCCTGCTCCGATCGAAACAAAACAGGTTTACGGAGTTTCCTTCGAGCAGGGAAGAAACGAGCTTGATATCAACCGTGAGCTTCTTTCAAACATCGTTACAGAAAACAAGGACATTCCGGAGGATAAAAAGGACGATCTTCTCATTTCTCTTATCACACTGAAATATACGCAGTCCAATTCAGTATGCTACGTTAAGGACGGGCAAGCTATAGGAATCGGCGCAGGTCAGCAGTCGAGAATCCACTGCACACGTCTTGCAGGTCAGAAAGCTGATAACTGGTGGCTGAGACAGTCTCCGCAGGTTATGGGACTCCAGTTTGTAGACGGCATCCGCCGTGCAGACCGTGACAACGCTATCGACGTTTACATGGGCGACGAATACGAGGACGTTCTCCGCGAGGGCGAATGGCAGAGAATTTTCAAGGTTAAGCCGGAAGTATTTACTGCCGAGGAGAAAAAGGCTTGGCTCGCTAAGAATACCGGAGTTTGTCTCGGTTCGGACGCATTCTTCCCATTCGGCGACAACATTGAAAGAGCAAAGAAATCAGGAGTTGAGTATATCGCAGAGCCGGGCGGTTCTATCCGTGACGATAACGTTATCGAAACCTGCAACAAATATAATATTGCTATGGCGTTTACAGGAATCCGTCTTTTCCATCACTGATTTATGGGAGATTATTAACCATGAAAATCATTTCAATACTGGCAGTTCTTCTTGCTGTTTCTATAACAACAGTATTCAGCGGATGTGAACACAAAAACAGCTCGGTCAACGATATTCAGCCGACAGAATCATATTCAGCCGAAGTTCAGCATACAACAACAATGTCGCAGGAAGAAGCTGCGGACAGTTTAAGTTCTATGTTTGCCGAGGCAAGCGAGTGGTTGGACGAAAACTACGATACTTATGAAACAGACGATGGGGTTTTTACCTTTCGTATCAGTAAAGCTCTCGGTCTGACGCAATATGAAAGTCCCGATACAAAGGCTGCGGAATTTGTTTTCACCTATACTGATACTACAGACGAAGATGCTGTGATCTCAACCGATATGGGTATCAGTCATTTTACCGATACAAATCATACCCTTGATGAATTCGTTGAATTCGAGCTTCAGTCTCTTGGACTGGATGATAAAGCAGACGCTGTTTCTTATATCAATTCATTTGAAAATAATGCTGCGATTATTAAAAATATAGATAATTCTTTGGCTGAAAAAGTGATTATTGTTCAGGGCGGCGGAGAGGATGATTTTATCTTCTTCCTCGAAATGAAAAATGATGAACATCAATTAAGCGATGAGGATATTGAAAGTATTATCAGATTAGTGGAATATAATAAAAAGGAGTAGTAAACTTTTATGAAAAATATATTAGTAATCGGCGGAGGCGGCAGAGAGCACGCCATTATAATGAAACTCGCCGAAAGCAAACACGTTGGCAAAATCTACTGCGCCCCCGGAAACGGCGGTATATCGAAATACGCAGAATGCTTCAGCGTTTCCGCAACAGATATCGACGGAGTTATCGCCCTTGCAAAGAAGCTCCAGCCCGATATGGTCGTAGTTGCTCCGGACGATCCGCTCGTTCTCGGCATGGTTGACGCACTTCAGGCAGAAGGCTTCATGACTTTCGGTCCGAAGGCAAATGCCGCAATTATCGAAGGCTCTAAGGTTTTCTCAAAAGAGCTTATGAAGAAATATAATATTCCAACCGCTTTCTATGAGGTTTTTACAGAAAGCGAAAAGGCTGTGGCTTATCTTAAAGAGCAGAACAGCTACCCTGCCGTTATCAAAGCGGACGGACTTGCTCTTGGCAAGGGAGTTATCATTGCCGAAAATGAAGAAGAAGCTATACAGGCTGTTCACGAAATGATAGACGAGCAGAAATTTGGAAAAAGCTCGGCAAGAATAGTTATCGAGGAATATCTTACCGGCCCGGAAGTTTCGGTTCTTTCATTTACAGACGGAAAAACGATAGTTCCGATGATATCCTCTATGGATCACAAACGTGCCCTCAACGGCGACATGGGACTTAACACCGGAGGCATGGGAACTATCTCTCCGAATCCCTATTACACCGATGATATCGCTAAGGAGTGCATGGACAAAATATTCATTCCTACTCTCAACGCTATGAACGCCGAGGGAAGAACTTTTGAAGGCTGCCTTTATTTCGGACTTATGCTTACTCCGAAGGGACCAAAGGTCATTGAATACAACTGCCGTTTCGGCGATCCTGAAACTCAGGTCGTTCTGCCGATGCTCGAAGCGGATCTATATGAAATTTTTGAAGCTATCTATAATCACGAGCTTGATAAGGTTGATATCAAATGGAAAAAGGGAAGCTGTGCCTGCGTTATAATGGCAAGTCCGGGATATCCCCAGAAATACTTTACAGGCTACCCAATTGAGGGCCTTGACGAAATGGGACAGACCGACGGCTGCTTCATTTATCATGCCGGAACAAAGCTTGATGAAAACGGCAGGCTCGTAACATCGGGCGGAAGAGTTATCGGAGTTACCGCAACCGGAAATACTCTTTTAACCGCTATTGCAAACGCTTACAGAGGAGTTGAAAAGGTCGGCTTCAAACACGCTCATTACAGAGAAGATATCGGACAAAGAGCGCTTAAAGCCCTTACCACAGAGGTCTGAATCATGCACGCCAAGCTTTCAAAAGGACTTTTATTCGGTCTGCTCGGAAATGTTTTGTTCATTCTTTTTGCGCTGGTTACATTCATTTTCTATAAAATTTATTTTCAGGCTTCTCCGGCGCTTGTAAAATTTCTCGAAGTTTTTGCATATGCTCTTAAAATAGGCGGATTTCTGCTCCTTGCCCTGTCGGATTATCTGATCTGCATAACAGTCAGAATGAGAAAATGGCTTAAAATCGGATTTTCCGCATACATAGTCATGGAAGCCGTTTTAATGATATTTGAACTTAATTCCTACGCTGTAAGAAGCTTTTATCATCCTTATTCGCTTGTTCTTGCTATTGCGCACGCTGTTATTTCGGCAGCCGTATGCTTTTCCTTCATAAGCTTCGATCCATATAAAACTAAGTTTGAGGTTATCGTTATAATTTGCATAGGACTCATTCTTGGCGGAATGTTCGGAAATCTTATCGGAATAAGAATTTATTTCAGCATTCTTGTAAATGCCGTAAGCTTCACAATTCTTTTTGCAGCTGTCATGCATCTCTTAAAAAAAGAAATAATTGAGATAGACTGCCACGGCGACAGAGCAAGAGTTGCTGAGTACAAAGGTCTTTTTGAAGAGGACTGAATATATTGTTCCGAAAAAACGCTGCGCAAATGTGCAGCGTTTCAGTCTGTCGAAAAAGTAATTTTTGACTAATAATGGGATTCCAAAGGGACAATGTCCCTTTGGCAGAGTCCAGAGGCAGCGCCTCTGGTGGGGTGTGGGGCAAAGCCCTGCATACAGCCTTCGGGCGCTCCGCAAAG
>JAFTQW010000038.1 GCA_017462565.1 Ruminococcus sp. | reverse complement strand
CGAGGAAGTGGAACTGTCTGTTTTTGAGTATATTCATTTCTACAATTTCAATCGTCCTCATTCCGCTAATAACCTTTTGGCTCCTGTCCAATTTGAATCGCTTTTTTAATTTTTCTGTCTACTTTATTGACTATGGTCCACCCATGGACTTGAAAACGATGACGATATCGCATACATATTTTGCAGAAAGTCCGCTGTTCAGCTTGTTTTCAATAAAGCTGTGAACGTCATTTACGGTCAGATTTTCGTAGCGCATACGTCCAAATTCAGGCAGAATATGCTTGTCCGCTTTCGTTCTGTAGTTTGCATAGGTGGACTCCTTGACTCGCAGTCTGACCGCCGACAGCCACTCTTCAAAAAGCATTTCTACCGTCAGCGCTCCGGAGGAAATTTCCCGGACAGGTCTCGCTTTGAACGTTACTAATTTCGTCCTGACCTCTTGATAGGATTTTCCGTAAATTGAGCGATATTTCGATGGTTCCACCTTATATCGCCCTTCCCAGCGGCCATCCTTGCGCTTGTAAATATTTTCACCTTTTCGTGGCATAGTCTCCCTCCCAAAACGACCAGAATCCTGACGGCTGATATGCTTAAAAAATATAGTGCAATTTGACAAATTATAATATTTTAACTTGTGCAGATATACAAATTTACTGCTTTTTATTGCAAAATCTACAAAAACATATTGAAATTTGCTACAAAATATGGTACTATATATCTATGAATTAATGTCGCAAATTGCAGAGATTTGCGGCATTTTTTATTGACATCGAAGTGCAGCCGTGATAAAATTAATTTATCAATTAGATTTTACCATAGATTTCAGGAAACTTTATCGCAAGAAACGCCATATTTGTCGCAAGTTGGGAGGGATAAAATGCTGAATTTGAATATGCTGCTGTCGCTGATTTTTCAATGCAAGAAAACCGGTGCTGGCAAGCTGGGGAACGGCAGGATCTACGTAAAGTTAATGTGCATCATTGCCGACCGTGAAAATAAGGATATCTCGGCAGAGACCGATATTCTGCGGAAATTCGGCAATTGTACCGCAGATCCCACCGCATATACACGCATGGACAAGTTTCTGAATCGCTATATTAAAACGGGGAAAAATTATCCTTTTCAAGTTTTCAAGTTTAAAAAATTTGAGATGGATTACAGCAAAAATTTGAACTATATTGCGGAGATGAGATCTCTTTGCGATGAGGTGCTTGATGAAAAGAAAATACGGCAGCTCACGTACACTTTGCTTGAGATTCTTCGTCAGGACAGCAGCATAGAAACCTTGATTTACGGAACCCAATGTGTCTCAAAAAATGAACTTTTCGGCAGTTATGCGCACCCTAAACGTATTTGTTTTGATGCGCTGCTGCTTGGAGCGTTGTATCATACTCATAAAAATCACGCTGAATCGGGAAATATAGAGCTGCTGAATACTCCCGACAGGTTGAAATTTCATGTTGTCAGATTCAGCAACGAGAAGTCACTTGATCTGGAAATGCCGATAAAACTGATTGAAAATATCCGTGAAAATGCCAAGCGTCAAGAATCGTCAGAAATGAAATATCGGCTGGAAATGCGCTGCGGTGGTTCAATTATTTCTCAACTTCCCGAAAAAGGTAATATCTTTCTTTACGGCACGGGCGGCGCAGGCAAGACAACACTCCTTACGAATCAGGAAAACGGCGATAGTTCGGTCGATTTCTATTTTCCGCTTTATAAATACAAGCAGGAGATCCACGAAAATTTGCAGTCTGAAAGCTGCCAAATCTTGCTGCAAATCCTGTTGAAATATCACTATCAGTACGAATATCAGACTTACGAAATGCTGATTGCAAACGAGGGTGAAAACGCAGTTTTACAGCAGCTTGCAGAGTTGAAAAATCTGTTAAAGCTGACGCCGATAGACGGATTCGCAAAATATACGCTTTTGTTAGACGGAATAAACGAGCTGCCCTCTGAATCGCAGGAGCAGCTTGTTGACGAGTTGAATTATATTGTCAGTCAATGGAAAAATGTCCGTATCATAATCACCGGACGGACTGTACCGAGATATGCTGTTTTCGGGAATTTTCATAAGGTAGAGGTTTGCGGAGTTCCTGATATCGAGCGTGATAAGATGTTGTCGGAATTTTCCGATATATCAACAAATACAAGACTTCTTGAACTTCTGAAAACGCCCCTGTTTCTGAATATGTATCTTGAAAGCGGCGGAACTGAACTGAACACTCGTGGGGAGATTCTGGATTCGTATGTGATGAACATTCAGAGCAGACTGCCGCAGGACAGCGCAGTCAGATTTGCTGTGCAGTACGCTCTGCCATATGCCGCAAAAATGATGACAGACGGATTCAGCTACGAAATTGACAGAGGCGATTTGTCCGAAGCTATCGGCAAGGCTGTGGAGCTTTATCTGCTGAACGAACGGGTATATCAGAACTATATTGCTCCGAAAAAATACCGAAAAAAAGCCCTGCTCGAAAGCAGGGAAAACGTGGATATTGTGGAACTTCTGACGGATAATGTGTGCTTTCTGACCGCCTCGAAAAATGAGCCGCACAAGTTTCATTTCACGCACCAATATTTCAGAGATTATTTTGCGGCAAAGCATATTCTGAATCTTGCTGAGGCTTTGTCCGTGTCCTATGAGTACAAGCATACCGACGAGCGAACGGAGCTGTTCAAAAAGAACGAACTTGACCTGATGTGGTTCTATGATGAGGACGACATTTACCGTCTTATAGGAGAAATTTCCGGCGATTACAAAAATGCTCCTTGTGAGTATTTCTTTTATCAGAGGACTATCCTTGATTCTATTCTTGATATGTCGAAATATATTTCAACTCTGCATACTGCGGAGTGCGTCATAAAAGTCATGAGTCTTGTACGTGGGAACATAATTTGTGGCGTCGATTTCAGCAATCAGGACTTATACTTGAAGATTCCCAACGGCATAAGATTCAGTTTGGACGGAGAGTTTCCCTGCCGTTTTTGCTATAGCTGGATTTTCTTTATTGAGATTTCCGATATCACTGCGACTGCGGTTACAAGCGACGGCAGATATCGGCTTGCTGCCTTTGAAAACGGTTATGTCATAATGTGGAATTTTGCAGAAAACAGGCTTTTGTGGAACTATGACCTGTCACGTTTTACGGAGGACGGCAGAGATTTCGAGTACGCAATTTTCTCTGATGATGAAAATATTATAACTCTTGTATCATGTAATTCTGTTGTGAATCTGGAAGTGACAACGGGAGCTGTGCTTTCCTCAAAAAATCAAAAGGGATATGCTGTGCTCGACGAATTTTTTGAATGTACGGAGAAATTTCCAAGTCCCGAAACAGAAATCAGCGATGAGCTGAAACGTGAGATTTTTTCTCAGATGAATCATTTCAAAAACTGCGACTTCACAGGTGCGGAGTTCTTTGATGATGAGGGACGGGAGTTGCTGGGCTTAATGGGAGCTGTTGTTGATGCAATGTAGGCAGTATCGCATAAATTACGCCTGACGGCTTTTTGCGGTGTTGCCTTTACTTTCCATAGTAAGTGTGGTATAATTATATAAATTACATGAACGGAGGCTTCACAATGTACTATATAATGAATAAAAATAAAGTAATTTCAGAATTCGTGTATGTACCAAATGAGTTCGGTATAGATGTGCCAAAGTTTGTATCCGGAAGCCTGCCTGAACTGTTCAGCGGTATGGAACTAAAAAACTGGCTTGAAACACGCCGAAGCGCAAAACACCGTGCTGAAATCGCACGAATGCTCAGAAGTCTGGGCATGACCGATTTAAAAAGCTTTATTGACGTTACAATGGGACTGACCCTGACCGATACGCTGTGGGTCAAAGAAGAACGTTCACAGGCGGATTGGCAGAATGTAAATCTTTATGACAATGAATTCAGCGAGATAGTATCACGGACTGCTTTCATGGGCGGTATATCAGATCTCAGCTTTAAAACAACTTCTCCTGAGTATGGTACGGACGGTATGCTTCCGAAGTGCTGGGTAAGACGTTCTGACGGTATTTACCTGCTCAAAGGAGGGACTCAAGGATTCGGCGGCGCAGGAAATGAACCATTCTCGGAATATTTTATTTCACAGCTTGAAATTGCTCTTGATATTGAACATATTGATTATGATCTTGGCGACTATCATGGAATACTTGTAAGCTCCTGCAAACTTATAACTTCTAAAAATGTGAGTATGTTTCCATCGGTATATTATTTCAAAAACTGTTCGGAACTGCCCGAATATCTTGCCTGTGCGGACAGACTGGGAGTCGGCAGTAAACTGCGCGATATGCTGATACTTGACGCATTGACCTGCAATTATGATCGCCACCTTAATAATATTCAGTTTCTTGTGGATTCAGACACTTTTGAAATAATCGACCTTGCTCCTGTGTTTGACAACGGTATGGGACTATGCAGCCATTGTAAAATTGAGACTGCTGAAGCTTTCATCAAATATGGCAGCGATCATGTTCCGTTTGCTTATTATAGTTTCGATGATCATGTTCCACAACTTATGAGCGAGGATATGTACAACAGGCTGAATGATATCAGAGATTTCAGTTTTATAAATCATAAGCGTTTCCCTGTATCAGATGAACGATTGAATGCCCTGAACGGTTTTATTCAGTACAGGATCAACAGGCTTATTGAACTATATAATGAATAAAATGAGGCGAGCATCGGTGAAAGTCTGCACCGGAAAATTTTCTAATATATTTCTAATAAAGGTCAAAATCAAACGAAATACTTTAACTCTTGCAAAGTGGAAATATTCCTCGTAATATAGGGACAAACCAAAACATTGACGATCAATCGAATACATCTGAAATCATAGCCGACACGGATTGTGGTCCCGAAGACCGTGGGTTCGAATCCCATCTCCCACCCCATACTTGGACAATAAAATAGATGTCCACCGAAAAATCCGCTAAATATAGCGGATTTTTT
Source organism: Ruminococcus sp. (assembly GCA_017462565.1). GTDB lineage: Bacteria > Bacillota > Clostridia > Oscillospirales > Ruminococcaceae > Ruminococcus. The sequence continues at coordinate 2,708 of JAFTQW010000038.1, read as the reverse complement.
GCGTTTGGAAGCAAAAAAATCAAGGTGTAAAACCGTAGATGCTTTTTGGCATTTTTTCCAATGATACGGGATTCGAACCCTCGATATGAAAACTTCAGTAAAAAATCAGAGCGGATTTGAGAAAAATTATCTCATATCTGCTTTTTTAATACACAAAATATTACACAAACTTTGAAAGACCGTTTTGTCTAATGTCACGAATTTTAAGTGACGTTAAACAAAACGGTCTTTTTTAGTTTCAGGGGAAGTGAGGAGATCTCGATGTGAAAGTTATACTATTAAAGATGAAATGGAGGTAAATTTAATGAATGAAAAACTGATGATAAACGCCGCACTGCTCCGAAAGGAGTCGGAGTTCAGGACAAAATCCTGTGTGGTGGAGAAAGCGGTAGCGGTTTCTCATGACGAATTTTATAATCTGAAAAGCCATCCGCTGCGTGACAACGATCTGATTACAGAGCATTCGGAAATGATGTTCTGCGACGACGATGGCGTTTATCATTGCCTGCTTATTTATGATAAGGAAAATGGCGATGGTCTGCTGATAGAATCTGAGGGGTCACCTTACGCTCGATATGCCCAGTATGTACCGAATGCAAAACTTTTGTATGAAAATCATATGCAGACACACTCTCATGAAATGCGTTTATGTTGTCCGTTGGAGATATATCAGTATGTTGAGGATTATCCGCCTGAGTGCTGTATTCTCGACAATGAAGAGATGGCGAAATATGCTGATGAAATCAATCAGGGCATCAAGGAAAATGATCTGCCCGAAGAACGTGAGCGTGGTCTTATGCATTGGTATCATCCGAATGATGATAATAACGAGCTGGATAATAAGGTGCATTCGGCACATTGCTCTGTTGAGATCATAAACGGAGAGCTTACGGGCGTTATTACGACAAAAGTGATGGGTGAGCTGTCCGATGAGGCGTTAGCCCAATTTATAGGTTACTGCACTGGTCAGCTCAGCGACGGCTGGGGCGAATCTCTGGGGCAGAAATATATCAGAAGTCCGACGTTAAGAAAACTGTTGATGAAATATTTGAAAAGCTTGCAGGCAACGAATCTATCAAGAAAATGTATGATCTCTGGTGTGAAATGGAACAGCAGAAGCATGATGTTTATTCGTCTGCAAAAGTTCAGTTTCCAAAATTGGTTGATAACAAGGAGTTCAAGTCTGTTAAAAATATGATCGTTCAGACTGTTATGCAAATGGATTTTCAATTGCCTGAGATAGAAGCTGAAATGCCCGAACCTAATTTGAACATCCCCATACAAATTGAGGAACAATGGATTAATGATGCAGTTGATAATAGCATAAAAAATTCTGATCAAAATAAATTCTATATCAAGTGGAGCGATTCATATAAAGAAGCTCATAAGTTAATTTATAACAAGGAATTAACGCTTGATGATTATAAAAAAACGGAACAATTGTTGCTGTCGGAATCCAATAACATACTTGCGCTTTATGATTTGGGCAAGCTGTATTCTATGGAAAAATCGGGTTTAAAAGATGATGAGAAGTCATTTGAATTTTACGAAAAGGCATTGCAGGGATTCCTACAGATTGAGCCAACAGCAAAAAAATTGAAACCGTATTTGCAGTATCAAATTTGTATGATGTTCTTCAGGGGGCTTGGTACATCGGTTGATAATAAGAAAGCTGTTGAATATTTTGGGAAGTCCGCTGAACTTGGAAATCAGTATGCAAAACGGCTGCTGGCTTTGGAATATATCAGCGGTAAAAATTTTGAACAGGATATTGAAAAAGACATTGCCTTGCTGACTGAATGTTCGGACAGCGGAGATGCTTTTTCCCGTTACAAACTTGGAAATCTTTATCTCAAGGGTGAAATTGTAAATCAGAATTTGGATAATGCAGAGAAATATTTGTTGTCTGCTGAAGATAACGAGTTCACGCAGTATGCACTCGGAAAACTTTATATGCAAAAAGAAAAATATGATGTAACCTGCTATACTTTTGACTATAAAGACAAACAGGCTGGATTCATTGAATATGATTCAAACAAGGAACTTACTAAGGAAGAATAAAAAACTAAAAAATTCTACTTACTAAGCATTGATCCATATATTTCTGAGGTTAATGATTCAGAAATGTACGTAGCGGGATTAACAACGAATGATACATATGATATGATAAAGCAAACTTTAGGTGAGCCAACAGATTCTTCAAAAATAGACAGCAATGGGAAATGTTCTGTCACGTATAGCATCGATGATAACAGAACGATTATCTTCTCTCTACGTGATAATAGAATACAGTCAATTATGATTATAAACAAATAAAAAGGAGTAAAAAAATGAGCGATTTTGGAAGCGCAGACGGAATTATTGAGATTATACTTGAAATTGACGATAAGACAGGAAAAATTTATGATACAGCAGTAAAAACAAAGGACGGAAAACTATTTGATCTGAGCGTACTGAAAGATCCAGAATGGTGGAATGAACAGGGCATCAAGGTCGGAAAAACCGGAATTAAATATACTCTCAAAAGCATGAACGGCAAGTTGAACTATGGTAATGTTTCTAATTTCATATGGACCATAGTCAATAAAGTAGACAGAAAAATTAAAAAAGCGATTCAAATTGGACAGGAGCCAAAAGGTTATTAGCGGAATGAGGACGATTGAAATTGTAGAAATGAATATACTCAAAAACAGACAGTTCCACTTCCT
>JAFTQW010000037.1 GCA_017462565.1 Ruminococcus sp. | reverse complement strand
GCACGTCTTTTCGGAAAATTTTGCCGATTGCTGTGTTGAAAAAGCTCACCATACGATAGTATGCTTTCACTTTTTCGCCTTGCCCTCGACAAAATTTTCCCGAAAATCCGCACATAATTTCTATGTGGACAGGTTCTAAGATTTTTCCTCAAATCTGCTTTTATTTTTCATTTTTTATTGACAGACACGAAATCTGCAAGTAATAAGACAACGAACAAGTCTGCACTTAAAAAGCGTGGCAGAAAAAAGAAGAACGACACATCTGCAGACACGTCACAGACCGCAGCCGTGTAATTATATAATATAATGTGACAAGACCGAGGACGAGATAGAAAATTTGAAAAAAGAGCAATTTTGGTAGAAAATCTGGTAGAAATTTTCGGTAGAAGTCAATTATATGATTTTGAAAGAGTTCAGAATGCCTCGTCAAATCAAAGAAAAAAGTACATCAAATGAAAAACTTCATATAATGTGCTGGACATTTCTTCGATTTTATGGTATAATAAACGCAAGCATTCATTAGAGACTATGTTCATAGGTAAAGTATGCAGCTTAACCTATACACAGGTTCTTAAAAGGAGCGTGATAAAATGAACAAAAAAACAAGAATATTCGTTTCAGTCGTTACATCGCTTATTTTGATCTTACCGCTTATCAATTGTCTTTGTGCAATTGCTGCGGATTCTGAAGATTCAGGCGGTACTGTTTCCAAAACGATAACTTCGATTATTCTTATATTAATTTTCATCATTGTTTCAGTTTTTTCTGCACTTCTGACATATAAAATAAAAAGGAACAAATCAGGTTCTTTAGAAAAAATACATCAGAGCAGCAACTCTCTGAAAAATAAAAAAAATCAGGAGGATTAAAATGAAAAAAAATATATTTATAGCTCTTTTAACGGCTTCATTCTTATTTTCATCATCAATTCCTGTCAATATCAGCGCTGATGCGGATAATACAACTGAAAGTTATTACACTGTAACTTTTTTAGATTATGACGGACAGGAATTATCTTCTCTTAAAGTGAAACCGGGTGAAAATATCGACTATTCACTAATAGATACAGATTCCGATCCACGCCTTAACAGACATCTTGATATTTACACAGAACAGGCTTTTTCGTCATGGAATATGACCCCTGAAACGACCGATAAGGATATAACTATTAAGGCTCTTTCCAAAACGGCGGTTATTTCTCAGGAACAGCTTCCGGACAAAACTTTATATTTCTCAAAAAACGGAAAAGTTTCTCTTGACGGGCTAAAGGTTTTAATCACCATGACAACTCAGATCCCAACCGGAAATAACGGAGACTTCACAGAAGAAACATTTACTGTTGACATCTCTTCAAACTGCACAGCTGTACCCGCAACTCTTGAGGAGGCTTTTAAAGAAGGCGACAGTTCAACAATTGAAATTTTTCCGGCTGGTCAGGATAAAATGATCGCTTCTTATAACATTAAATGGTTTGAGGATTTTGGCGATGTCAACAGAGACAATACTGTAGACGCTGTCGATGCAACGGCTGTTCTTCGTGCTTATACCCTTGCTATTTCTGATTCTGACTATGTAGTTCCGGACAATATAAAGCAGTTCGGTGACATAAATTTCGACGGAACAATCGACGGTATCGATGCAACTCTGCTGCTAAGATACTATACTCTTAAGATCTCCGATTCCGGAATCACCCTCGATGAATTTCTCGAAATGCACGATATAAAGCCTGTTATGCCATAATTTCAGGAAAAATACTATTATATGAAAAAAATTGTTTTTTCTATTGAAATTATATTCGTTTTAGTGTATAATTATTTTATATTGAAATTACAAAGGAGTGCAATTACCAATGTACAACGATCTTATGGATTCAATCGGTTTTGTTAAGGGATATGATCCCGAAATCGGCGAAGCAATGGACAAGGAACTTGCTCGTCAGCAGAGAAATCTTGAACTTATCGCAAGCGAGAATATCGTTTCGCCTGCTGTTATGGCAGCTATGGGTTCGGTTCTCACCAATAAATATGCAGAGGGATATCCCGGAAAGCGCTACTATGGCGGATGCCAGTGCGTTGACGAGGTTGAAGCTATCGCTATTGAAAGAGCTAAAAAGCTTTTTGGAGCTAAATTTGCTAATGTTCAGCCGCATTCGGGCGCTCAGGCTAACACTGCTGCTTATTTTGCCGTTCTTCAGCCAGGCGATACTGTTCTCGGAATGAGCCTTGCAGACGGCGGTCACCTTACTCACGGTTCACCTGTTAACCTTTCAGGTAAATATTTCAACTTTGTTTCATACGGTCTTGACGATACAACTGAAACGATCAATTACGATACTGTTCAGAAGCTTGCAGAAGAGCATAAGCCAAAGCTTATCGTTGCCGGAGCAAGCGCTTATCCAAGAGCTATCGACTTTAAAAAGCTTTCAGAAATAGCTAAATCTGTGGGAGCACTTCTCATGGTCGATATGGCTCATATTGCCGGACTTGTTGCAGCAGGCGTTCATGAATCACCTGTTCCATATGCTGATATCACAACAACTACAACTCATAAGACTCTCAGAGGTCCAAGAGGTGGTCTTATTCTTACAAACGATGAAACGCTCGCAAAGAAGATCAATTCCGCTATCTTCCCGGGAACTCAGGGCGGTCCTCTTATGCATACTATCGCCGCTAAGGCTGTATGCTTCGGCGAGGCTCTCAAGCCTGAATTCAAGGAATATCAGAAGCGCATCGTTGAGAACGCAAAAGCTCTTGCCGACGGTCTTATAAAGAGAGGCTTCAATCTCGTTTCAGGAGGTACGGACAATCACCTTATGCTTGTTGACCTTCGTCCGTTCAACATTACAGGTAAAGAGCTTGAACACCGTCTCGACGAGGTTTATATCACCGTAAACAAGAACGCTATCCACAATGATCCTGAAAAGCCTTTCGTAACAAGCGGTATCAGAATCGGTACTCCTGCTGTTACAACAAGAGGTCTCGGTGTTGAAGAAATGGAGAAGATCGCTGAATACATATACCTCTGCGCTACCGATTTCGAGAATAAGGCTGACGAAATCCGTGCAGGCGTTAACGCTATCTGCGAGAAATTCCCGCTTTATAAATAATCTTTGAATATTATGGGACGGACAGGCTGTCCGTCCCGATATTTTTATCACATTTCCGCTGCATAACTCAAACTTTTACGGAGGCTATATGAAAAAGGCATTTTTTCTCATATTAAACATAATGTTGATTACTTCTTTTGTATCGTGTTCATTTTCTAAGAAAATCGACATAAACGGCAATGAAAACACAGAAATTATTAACTATAATGGAATCACATATAATTCTGAATATTTTGATTGTGCTGATGATGACAGAACCTTGATAGGACATATCGAAAACGGAGCAAATGTTTACTCTATTGGAAACGCCGATCCTCCGGAATTTATTCAGATCGTCGGGAGTGATAACAGTGGAAGTTTTATAAAAGAGGGCAGTAAAGTTCCTACATCCGGAACAATTACAAAGGCATTAATCGATCCTTCTCTTCGTGGAGATAATTCAAAATATTTATCTTCTGACAATGAGTTATCCATGCTTGAAAAAATAACCCAGTTAACCGGAGAACCGCAAAAATTTACACTCGATAATTATTATACGAACGGAAATGCTTTTTATTATGTGTATAACAACAGCAATGTCTCTTGTAATGAAAATTACGGCGGATATATTGCTTACAAAGAGGGAAACTGGATATATTCAGCTCCGAAATTGGAAATGGAACGTGGTGAGAATAACACGGTAACTATTACCGGTATCGTCATAGATGATGATGAACTTATTGATGAAATGTGTAAAACAGACCTTGTAAAATATATAAAATACAAGTAAATATTAAGAGGTTGTTCACATAAAATACGTGTGTTAAATTTTTACGTGAACACTCTAAAGAAAGGTGAACTGAAAAGTGTACATAAGAAATAAGCTTATCAAATTCCTGAAAATAAAAAATGTTATCTTTATAATTGCCGGAATTTTCAATGTTGCAGTATCGGTTTATACGCTGATTTCACTTTACTCTACCTATAGAGATATGGAAATAGTTATGGAAGCAAAAGCTGCTCCGAGTTCTGTCTTGTCTATCAAAATCGGAATTATTCTTCTGATTGTAGCAGTTATATCGAGGCATCTGATCGGAGATGCGAATTTCTATTCGAGTTATTTCGAGGGAGATTTGAACGGTTACATAAAATACAGCGATTTAGCGGAGGTCACAGGAAAAAATAAGTATATCGTAATGCTACAGCTTTGTTTTTTCCGTATGATCTATATGAAAGGCTATACGCTTAAATTTTCAGACAATTCAGAACAGGTCATTCTGAATAGTAAAAAATGCCTGTGCGAATGCAAAAACTGCGGCGCTCCGATTGAAAAAAGAATATATTTTACCGGAATCTGCTCTTATTGCGGAAGTTCAGACCTGTTTGCAAGAGTTTTAACCGATAATAAGTTCTACAGCATTCAGAATAATACCTCAGATGAAACAAAAAAACCGGGATTCTATACTTCAAAAAATCTTACTGTACGAAAAGTACTATTCCCGATATTACTGATCCTCGGATTATCTGTAGTTTGTATTTTAACAATGATGTGTCTGGACTATATTTCTAAATATAACGACAAGGATTACCTTACAGAGGTTTTGTTATCGGGTAAAAGTTATTCTTCTTTCGAGCTTATAAAGCGTGAAATTATGGATATGATCATTTGGGACACCGTGTTCATTATTGCTTTTATACCTTTGATCTTCATCACAATCAAAAAAATGATATGCGTATATACTGCTGATGATTGTTCGTGTTACTTTTCAAGATGCAAAACTCCATTCGTTGATATTGAAAAGCTTCCTATCAGAAAAAATAAATCGTCTGAAAAAAGAAAAGTAAAATCCGTGAACAGCGCACTCCGTCACCGTTATCTCATAAACTGCACTTTTGAAAAACATGACGGAAATCTGAAATTAGCTCTCGCCAAGAAAGTGGTCAAGGATCAATGTCCGTCCTGCGGAGCGCCTATTGTCGATGCAGTTGATGAGCATTACAAATGCAGATACTGTGATAATATAATCATGGGTGTTGTAAGCAAAAAATAACGAAAATTCAGTAGGAATCTAATGTGATTTAAAGAATATTTTCTGAAAATATAAAGGAGAAAATGGTAAATGGCTTTTGAAAAAAGAAAACCAACGGAAGAAGAGATAAAATATCTTGAATCATTTGAGATAAGATGCCCCTATGGTGATAAGAGTAGCTTTGATCTGATTTACTGCGATACAGATAGAAACTTTTATATGTTCTATATTATGGGACCCGGATTTGAACGTGAATCACTTCCGATGTATTTTGGAATAGTCTGGAATGAAAAACCCATGACATTGGGTGTTTATAAAGGCGGTTCAGGTAACGCATTAGATGGATTTCATATTGTATGGGATCTATATTCGTTATTTGGCAAGAACCGAGAATACATACCTATTAATTGCGAAACCATACAAATAATTAAAGAAGCATTGATAGTAGCTCATGGACGCACCACTTGTAAGGTCATTGATACTAAATTTAAATTCTGATTTATATTACAAAACAAATAAAAAGGAGAATCAATATGCCAGCGCCGTTAGCCGATAGAATCCGACCGAAAACTCTTGCCGACGTCGTCGGACAGGAGCATATTCTTGCCGAAGGAAAACCGCTCCGCAGAATAATTGAAAGCGGACGTATACCAAATATGATATTCTATGGACCGTCGGGTGTGGGAAAAACCACGGTTGCAAGAATCATTGCCGAAAATTGCGACATGACTCTTCATAAGCTCAACGGAACAAATTCCTCTGTTTCCGATATCAAGGACGTTGTTGCGCAAATCGGCACGTTTGCTGCTGAAAACGGGATACTCCTCTATCTTGACGAGATCCAGTATCTTAATAAAAAACAGCAGCAAAGTCTTCTTGAATACATCGAAAACGGAGATATAATTCTTATCGCCTCAACTACCGAAAATCCATACTTTTCAGTATACAACGCAGTTATCAGCCGCAGTACCGTTTTTGAATTCAAGCCAGTGACCGCTGAACAGCTCGTTCCGGCTATAAAACGTGCTTTCAGAATAATTTCAGAAGAAAATGGAGCTGAAATTATCGCCGATGAAAACGTTATACTCCAGATAGCATACAACTGCGGCGGAGATGTCCGCAAGGCTATGAATACAGCCGAACTTGCTGCTGTTTGCGGTGAAATTTCAGACGGCAGGGTCACAATTACTCCTGATTCTCTGAATATACTCGCTCAGAGGAGCAATATGCGTTACGACCGTGACGGCGACCAGCATTACGATATTCTTTCAGCGTTCCATAAATCTGTTCGTGGCTCGGACGAAAATGCTGCTCTTCATTACGCTGCAAGACTGATCGAAGCCGGAGATATCGTTTCGCTTTGCAGACGATTGCTCTGTATCGCTTCCGAGGACGTGGGACTTGCTTATCCGCAGGCAGTCGTTATAACCAAAGCCTGTGTCGATTCTGCACTTCAGCTCGGACTTCCTGAAGCAAAACTTCCTATCGCAGAAGCAACTATACTGCTTGCGACTGCTCCTAAATCTAATAGTTCATACAACGCTATAAGCGCTGCAATAGATGATCTGAGAAACTGCGATGCCCTCGATTTTCCACGTCATCTTCAGAATAAGCATTTTGACGGAAACGGCGCAAAAATAGTTGGACAGCATTATCTTTATCCCCATGAATATCCGAATCATTATGTCAAGCAGCAATATCTTCCCGATGCTCTTGCCGGACATATTTACTATGAATTCGGCGATAATAAGCAGGAACAGGCTGCTGCGGCATACAGACAAAAAATTCTGAATGAACTTAAATAAATAAAAAAACTTGCTAAAAAATCAGCAAGTTTCAGTCTGTCGAAAAAGTAATTTTTGACTAATAATGGGATTCCAAAGGGACAATGTCCCTTTGGCAGAGTCCAGAGGCAGCGCCTCTGGTGGGGTGTGGGGCAAAGCCCTGCATACAGCCTTCGGGCGCTCCGCAAAG
>JAFTQW010000036.1 GCA_017462565.1 Ruminococcus sp. | reverse complement strand
AGGTCATTGACAGTTTTAAAACTCATCCGAACCTCAGCTTTGAGGAACGCACAAAGTTTTTGAATCTGTAATTAGGTTGCAATGAAATTTAATATTACATATCAGCAGATCGGAGACGGTCTGCTTTTTGTATATCTTCTTTTGTTATTTTTCAGATATTTAGGAGAGCTGAAAATTGCGCTTACCGATTTCTTTATTGAAAATACCTACACAGTGATTATTTAGGAGAGACCAAAATTGGACTCAGCGATTTATTCATTGAAAGTACTTATACTATTGAGTACTGGGCAGATATAAAAAAGAGTTTAAGAGGTTGTCATCAATTTGATGAACAGCTAAAACATACGGCAACTCCGAAAATTTCGGAGTGGTTGATAAACTAACGACGAAATTCGTCGTCACCAAAATCATGGATATATCGCCGTACGAAATTCGGACGGCGTTATTCAAATGTCCGAAAACGGATATTTGAAAAGGTTTGTCCGAAAAACGGACGCACCAACTGTTAATATTCGATATGGTTCTTAAACGCTTTACAATGCGTTTTATAGAAAATCATAAACTTCCCATGCCTTGTCAGTATTAAGGCTTTTAGCATGAAGCAGTGCGCCTTTTTCCGTCCAAAGATACAGAGTATTGAGGTTTTTTGGCAATTCGTGAATTTCACGAAACGCCTTTAATTCCTCACCTGTAAGACAGTAGAAGTGTTTCCCCTCTGTGTTTAATTTATCTATTGACTTTTTTGATAAGCCTGTAATATTACAAGCATTTTGAATATCGGGTTCGACAGATGGATTATTTGACAGTCCGAGAAGATAATCTAACGAAGCGTGAGCGAACCGAGAGCGAAGTCGTGAGAAAGCCGTGAAAGTGGGAATTATTTCGTCCGAAATCCGTCCGAAGCAACCCTGATGCTTGTGAAGTCTCTCTCCGATGCCCTTTTATGGACGGTACAAAGACAGAATAATTTGAAGTGATTTTGTGCGCCATTTGTGCGCCATTGATATGACAGCGCACAAGAAATTATAAGAAGTTATAAAAGGTTGATATAGTATAATGGCTATTTATAGCGACTTATTAAAACTTGTGATAAGTTGTGAAAAGTTCATATACCCTTTGGTAAGGCGTAGGTCGTCGGTTCAAGTCCGATCATCAGCTCCATATTGGTGATACTAAATAGCTGTACACCGCTTAAAGCCCGTATCTACAGGCTTTATTTGCATTTAAGGGGCGAAAATTTCAAGGTCAAAACCATGGTGCCATCTATTCTTAACGAAGAAATAAGTTATATGTAGTACCCGTAAGTGCAAGCTTACGGGATTTTTGTTTAAATTTGATGTGTTTTAACCTCGAATGTGTAGTGGATCACAATGGTGTTGCCACAAGTTCTTGAATATTTCTCCGGCTTTTCATAAACCTCGATTCTGCGAATAAACGTCCTGAGCAACTCAGGAGTAAGCGCTGGCATTTCAATGTACTCTTTCGCCCTTTCCATAAACCTCCTAATGCATTCCTCTCTGAGGTTAACGCTGTCGATCTGTGATTCAAGTTCCGACAGCTTTGATTTAAGCTGCGATTGCTCCTGTTCGTAGCCGTTTGCGAGGGAATCATAGCGTTCGGGAGTGATTCTGCCGGTCACCCTGTCCTCGTACAGACAGCGGATGATGCTGTCAAGCTGAGTTATTCTTCCGGTGAACTGTTCTTTTTGGTGCTTCGATTCCTTCATGAATTTTTTTGCCTCGGCTTCACCATTTTTGGCAGCCATTGCATAAAACTTTTCAGGATCGTTCCTTGCGAAAGCCGTTACAGACCTGAGATTTTCAAGAACGATCTGTTCCAGAATCTGTACCCTGATATAATGACAGGTGCAGTCATATTTGCCTTTTTGATAGTTCGAACACATAAAGCAAGTCTTTTCTTCTGCTTTATTTCTGTGAAGATACAAACGCTTTCCACAGTCGCCGCAGTAAAGATATCCGGCATACTTATCCATTTCACCATGTTTGTCTGGACGTTTTCTGCTTTCAAAGTGCTTTTGAACCAGATCAAACGTTTTTCTGTCGATTATAGATTCGTGAGTATTTTCAAAAATCAGAATATTTTTGTCGTCATTTTTTATGCGCTTTTTCAGTTTGTTGGACTTGCTGTATGTCTGAAAATTTACAGTATCGCCGCAGTAGATACGGTTAGAAAGCATAAATCTAACAGTTCCATGCTCCCAATAATACGGTTTGTCCATATCCAATCCTCTGGTCTTGCGACCAGTTTTTCTAAGCGCATAAGCGCTTGGCGAAAGAATCTGTTCTTCACAAAATTTGGAGCAAATCTTTCTTATTCCAATGCCGTTCGCATACATTTCAAAGATTCGTTTCACTATCGGAGCGGTTTCGGGATCAGGCAGCAGTTGTTTAGGATCGTCGGGATTTTTCATGTACCCATATGGTATCTTAGTTCCTACACGTTCCCCACGCTCGCCCTTTGCCCGCTGGACAGCCCTGATTTTCCGATTTGTATCTCTTGCATACAAATCGTTAAAATAGTTGCGTATACCAGCATAATCGCTCGTGCCGTTTGCGCTGTCCACACCGTCATTTATAGCGATAAAGCGCACATCATACTGCGGAAAGGTCACTTCCATGAGCATACCCGTCTGCAAATAGTCCCTGCCAAGCCTTGACTGATCCTTAACGATAACTGCTGAAACGTTTTTGTTTTCCACTTCTGCCATCATTTCCTTGAACGCTGGACGGTTGAAATTTGCTCCCGAGTAGCCGTCGTCAATATAGAATTTGCAGTTTAAGAAGCCGTGATCGTCAGCATACTTTTGAAGAATAAACCTCTGATTTTCTATAGATACTGACTCGCCGTCCTTCATATCCTCCTGCGATAAACGGCAGTACAGTGCTGTAATTTTCTGGTTTGAATTAGACATATCTATCCGTCCTTTCGTAGTCTGTGAATTTTCAAACTGAATAGGATCACCATTATCATATCACTATCCGGCTTGAAAGTCCAGAAAATTTTTTGAATATTTTACTTACCGTTAACAAGATAAGCCAGCAGTTCCGATACCTTTTTAGGCTTGTAATCGCAGTCAGACCATGCCGTAACAGATATGATTTTATATGTTACGCCGTCAATCGTAATCTCATTATTTAAATATTTATGACGGCGGCGGTACTGACTTGAGCCTATATCTTCCTGTACTTCCTTGTAAACATTTTGCATATATAACCCTCCTTGATGTCCTTACATTCGTTCTATTTGTGAATATTAAATTGAGCATTTAAAAACTTCCTTTCTAATTTTTAATCTTGCTGATATGCAACGGCGTCCTCGTAATCGATGATGCCGTTGATTTTTCTGACTTCTGTAACGCACATAGCGTGCAGACTTTTCAAGGTTTCATCGTCTACATCGTTGAGCGCGGCGGTCATATGAGATAGCTTTCCAAGTTCGACAGCGACCTTAAAAATCAATCTCGCAAGCCGCTGTTCCGTACCTTTGATCTGAGCCTTCACTTTTTCCGTTATCATTGGGGAGAGGTAATTTACCTCCTCCTGCTGACGAAGATAGCCGATATATAACTTGACGGCTTTCTCAATAAATTCCGTTTTCGATGCACAGTTGTCCTCATGGTACTCCTGTTCAATCTTTTTAATTGTTTCCGGCTGAAAATATACAGCCATTTTTTGTTTTGCCATAAACTTACTCCTTTTTCTCTTACGACTCCTAAAAATGTACCGTACCTACGCAGTTTTCTGCGGTTACGCCCCCTAAATCTGCAAAAGTTCAATTTCACGACCCCATCTTTCTTTTTTGCTTTTTAGAGAAACTTTCACTCTATCCGATGTACTTCGGCGAGGGCAGAACCTATGACTCGAGAAATAAGGATTCTCAAATTGAGTGTACGTCAAAATGGATTTGTGAGCTTGGTGAGATCGGCTCAACAATGAAAAAGGATATTGACAGCCTTAAAGCTTTTTTGACAAGTTCTACTAATGAATACCGGCTGCCTTATGGGAAAACGGCTCTCAGGTATGCCAGAATGACTTCATTCTGCGGCACTACAAAGCGCCTATAAGTCCCTACATATAGCCGAAAAACTTGTAGTAGACAAGCTCAATTACAACTCTACTACAACGGCTACATCAGGCAAGCTCATTTTTAATTCTGATACAACGTGACAAATGTGACAAAACTAAAATTTGGAGGTAAAATCATGTATATTTATATTCGGAACAAAAGAATTATTAACACAGATCAGGTTGCTAAAATTGGCGTTTATCAAAAGACAAATGCTCAATGGATTCTGTATGGTGATAACGGCGGTGAGGAAATACTTATTGAAAGATACAATAATGGAAAAGAAGCAACAGAAGTGCTAAATGCGATTATGTTAGCCATTCAAAGAAATAGAAGAGTATTAGATATTAGTTTGCTTGGAGACAAAAACAATGAATAAACTCTCGGATTATGCATGAAATTATGAATAATTCCCCACTATAAAAAAGGCGAATAGTTGAATAGCTTTTAAAACGTTCTGTAATCGCTTGCAAACAAAGCAATGTAATTATACTATCAATGAATTGGATGTGCCTTAACGGCGATTCTGGTGGCTGTCAGGGTGCGATGACAATAAAATTAGGAGCAGATGCGCTTGCCTGCTCCTTTATTTGTTATTTATAAATTTGACCTCTATTATCGGCATTAGTCACATCAATCAAGTTAACTTTATTTGATTTTGGTGACATTTCAAAAAGCAATCTAAAATCGCCTACTCGCAACCGATAAAGATTATTTTCACCAGACATTTTCTTTATGTCTCCGAGAATTGGAAGTGCATAAATAGCCTTAAGAAGTCTTTCCTGCTGCTTCTTTTCCTGTTTGCGGATAAATTTCATAGCCTTTTTTCTTATGTCATATTCGTAAGTCATCTGGATTAAACCCCAATTCCTTTACAAATTTGTCAAGAGGTATTGATTCTTCATTATCATCTTTGCTATCTGTAATCATTTCTTTATCCCATTCATCAGGCTCAACCTCTGGAATGTGGTTTACCGATTTTCCAAACAATGTTACAAAGGCTTGTAACTGTTCTTCTGTCAGCGCATCTAAAATGTTATAAGCAAGTTCTCTTGTACTCATAAAAGCCTCCTTTAGATTTACTTATTTATTTTTTCGTCAATAGCTTCATTGATGAAGCCGTTAAGGGATTTTCCATCTTGTTCTGCAGCGGACTTGATAATCTCCTTTTTGCCTTTTGGTACTCTAACTTTTAATTCATCATAGTTAGATTTCATATATTTTGCTACTGCTTTCTGCTGTGCCTTGCTTACTGCCATTATATCACCAACTTTCTTCTTATATTATATCATATTTTTGTATCGGGTACAATATGCATTTTAAACAATATATCGGGTACAAGTTTGTGCGATTTACCACGTGATGTATCGGGTACAATATAATATAAATATAATTACAGTAAGGGAAGCGGAAACGCTTCTGGAGCTGAATAAAAGAGAGGTACAGAGTTATGTTAAAGGATTTCAGAAGAAAGGTAATGCAGATAGCTAACCGCCTTGTTGGTCAGGGATATATCGGAGCTTGTGCAATGAAAACATCGTGGAAACTTATAAAATCTCATGCAGTAAGCACAAAGGTTGCTGGAACATCATTTGACAACCGTCAGAATGTTCTTAGTTTGCTCATATTAAGTATAATCCTGCTGATGTATCGGTTAAGCTTGTGCGTGACCTTTCTAACGCCTTTGACAGAAACGCTGTAGCTGTTACGGCAGCCGTAAAAGGCAAGGTCAGTGTGCAGTAGTATAATAGGCTATCTCCCAAAAGCCGTAGCAAGTGTTGTGGCTGCTCTCATGGACAATGGCTTGCAAGTGTTCTTCGATACCTTTAGCATTATCGGAGGCTATGCAGATCGTGAGAACTACTGCGCAAGAATTATAGTAAAAATATAATGCCCCTTGCATACTGGAATACACAAAGGGCACAACCTACTCGGAGCAGACTTCACCGCAATGTTATTATAGCATTCCTGCTTCGAAAAGTCAATAGTTTGGAGGAAAATTATGAATAAAAAATTATGGGAGATTTCACACGAATTAACAGCAATACATTCAGCGGATTTGGAGGTGTGTGAAAATGACTAAGCAAGAAAGATATGAGATTATAGAGTCCATACTTGATGATTTAAAATATCTTACTGAAAGCTACGAAAAAGAGGGGAAACGATTCCCGGCATTACAGGTCATTGACAGTTTTAAAACTCATCCGAACCTCAGCTTTGAGGAACGCACAAAGTTTTTGAATCTGTAATTAGGTTGCAATGAAATTTAATATTACATATCAGCAGATCGGAGACGGTCTGCTTTTTGTATATCTTCTT
>JAFTQW010000035.1 GCA_017462565.1 Ruminococcus sp. | reverse complement strand
TGGGAGAGCATCTGCCTTACAAGCAGAGGGTCACAGGTTCGAGCCCTGTAGTCCCCACCATTGGCCCGGTAGTTCAGTTGGTTAGAACGCTAGCCTGTCACGCTAGAGGTCGTGAGTTCGAGCCTCATCCGGGTCGCCATTAGTGCGGATTTAGCTCATCTGGTAGAGCGCCACCTTGCCAAGGTGGAGGTAGCGAGTTCGAGCCTCGTAATCCGCTCCATGGAGGGCGCTATAGCCAAGTGGTAAGGCGTGGGTCTGCAACACCCTGATCCCCAGTTCAAATCTGGGTGGCGCCTCCAATTATTGCAATAAAAATCCCCGAAAAATCGGGGATTTTTGCATTTGATCGAAACAATTTTGCCATTGAACCGGATATGAACTTCTGTCCAGGGGATTTCAGAGTAGATTATGAAAAGTTTATTTGCAGAAAAAATATGAAAACAAGGCAAAAATAGTATACAAAGTTTAAAAGCCGTTTTTGTTGGTATCTCACAAAGGTGAGAAACTGATAAAAGCGGCTTATTTTGTTTTTAGGGCAACACTGCGTGGTATGCAATTAGCATGACAGAATCAAGGACAACGGCATGAAGTGCAGTAAAGGGATTAAAGAAGGACATTAAGAAATCACTGTATTTAATTAGTGTTTTCTTATATTTCGACCTTTATTTTGATTGTGCTGCATTTTTTTACAATACATATTGATTTAATTGCTGAATTATGGTATCATATAGAGTACGAGGTGGCTTATATGTTTCGAATTGCAATTGTAGATGATGAAAAAAATCAAATTCAGAAAATTGAAAGGATTGTATCACAATTTTTTAATGAAAAAGACATAAAAATTACCATTGATACTTTTAGTAGCGGAGAAGAATTACTGAAAAAAGATTTTTCGTATGATATTATTTTTATGGATATTATGATGGATGGAATCGATGGGATTGAAACGGCGCAGCGGTTTCGGGTTAATCATAAAAATTCAGCTTTATTTTATATTACATCTTTTCAGGATTACATTCAGAAGTGCATGACAGTGCACCCGTTTGCATTTATTAAAAAACCTTTTTCAGATCAGGATGTTATAAATAATTTGAAGGATTATTTGAAATATAATGTTTCCGTTAAGAAAAAGAGACCTAAAGATTCTTACATGATACATTCAATGGATGGCCGCCATTTGAAAGTTAATATGAATGATATTTTGTATTTTTACTATCAAGGAAATCGTATTGTTGAAGTTATCATGGCTAACGATATATATAAAGTGAAAAATAGCTTATTAAATATTTATGATGAATTAAATCATGATTATTTTATAACTCCTCATAGGAGTTTTATTGTAAACCTTTATCATATAAAAGAGATCGATGGAAAAAATAAAAAAATTGTAATGAAAAATGATCATTTAATATTAATTGCACGTGATAAATATAACGAAGTTATAGACGCATTAAGTTTCTATATAGCAGATGAGGAGGATTAAATATGCAGTTTACTCTGGATTGTATTACAACAATTCTTATTGCACTATTATGTTTTTTGATGCTTTTTAATAAATATGAAATAAAACATGATAAACTATGGTTAAAGATTCTTGGAATAGGAAGCATTATTGCAGCCAAAATGGGATGTATATTATTACATATCGGGCCATTAAATCTGTTTACAAGCTGGATCATGTGCCTTGCAATCACTTTTTTCTTTTATAATTGTCGATTGCGTACGGCTTTAATTTATTCTTTTGTTTATATTATGATTGTTCTTGTAACAGATGCATTCGGCGTTTTATTTGTTTCAACCTTTTATAATAACACAATCACAGAAACACTCGGAGCAAGTGATCTTGTATGGCATCATCATATCTGGAATTGGATAATGCAGCTTTTTTTATCAAGAATTACTGCATTGGCAATACGAAAAAAAGATAATATTAATGCCAGATGGTATGAATTTATCTTTTATATATTTTTGCTGCTTTTTGAGGTTATATTTTTTGCCTCTGTTTCTTCAGCGGTTCAGGATTACATGAGCGGTAATTTTCTTATATGGGTGATGTTTGGATTCATGATTCTGGATATTTGTGTAATGGTTTTACTGCATAGAATTTCAATAGCAAGAGAATCAGAACAGAAAGTAAGCCTTATGCAGCAGCAAGAGACTCTCCAGCTTCAGATGTATCAGGAATTGCAGAAAAAATATAATGAAACCCGTGAAATTTCACATGATATAAATCGTCATATTGTGTCATTGAAAACACTGATTGATAATTCTTCAAACAAACAGGCTGAGAAATATTTATCCGAGCTTACAGAAGAATCAAATCGTTTGCACCCCGTAATTAAAAATCAAAATTCTATGCTGGAAATTATTCTTAATACAACCTTTGCGAAATGCAATAAGAATAATATAGAATTAAAGCTCAATATTGAGGATTTTCCAATGAAGTTTATTTCCGACATGGATATGACTACTATTTTTTCAAATTTACTTGATAATGCCATTGATGCTTGTATGGAGATCTCCAAGTCTCAAAGAAAAATAAGGGTTATCATTCGTGCGCAAATGGGATTAATCGTGATAAAAATAACAAATTCGTGCAAAGAAGCAAATCTGACACAGATGTATTTTGGTAAAACTACCAAAGAAAATCATTCAGGAATAGGACTATCTAACGTCAGAAAGGCTGTGGAAAAATATGAAGGAATAATGAGCGTGAAGCAAAGAGAAAACTTGTTTTGCGTTTCGATTACTTTTGTTAATCAGACTTAGCCAAAGCTCGTTAACTGGTTCTTTTTTACAATTCAGTGTCAAAAAACAACGATTCGGTGCAAACATATTGCTTTTTTGGAAAATATGTGGTATATTAGTTTTACAAGATCTTGAATATGTAATAGGGAGGTAAAAAATGAAGAATACTGAAACAAAAAAGAAGGCTCTGTCCGGAGCAGCAGCTATCACAAAAAAGAGTGCTTTTATATTTGGCAGCCTTAATTGCGGCTGGTGGGATTATCAGCCTAAGACTCCAAAAGCTGTAAAAAAGCAGAATAAGGTTTAATGCTTGAACGATTATCAGAAAAATTTACCGGGAAACTGATTAAAGCCGGAGTTATATCCGAAGCGGATGCAGATGTGTATATATATGGATTTTTTCAAACTATTATGATGCTGCTTAACGTTATAACAACACTGTTGCTGGGCATTCTGTTTAAGCTTTTGGTTCCCTGTATTTTACTCAATCTTTCATACATACCGATCAGAACTAATGCCGGCGGACATCATGCGAGCAGTCCCTTTAAATGTTATATCAACTCTGCAATTATTATTGCCGTTTTGCTTTCAATAATTAAATGGGTTGCCATCCCTACTTTAATAATTATTGCAATTTTATTTGTCTCAAGCGTTACAATATTAATTTTAGCACCAGTAGAAACAGAAAATAATCTATTAGATGAGGATGAAAAACGTGTGTATAAAAAACGTAGTATAATCATATCAGGAATTGAAATCATTGTCTTTATATTCTCTTTAGTTTTAAATCAAAAATTGGTCGCCGAAATAATTGCACTTGGATTGTTTACAGAATGTCTTATGCTTATAACAGGTTATGTAAAAAATCATAATTTGTTAAAGCTGAAAAGTTGAAATCAAACTGTCATACGATGAACTTTTGAGGCGAAGCTATCAGCAAAATTTACTAAAAAGACAAATAACTTATCTTATTAACACAGATTTTGATATAATTAATAATCATTTTATAAGTAACTATCTATGATATTTACAAAAAGTTGCAGTATTTCCCTGTTCAGCATTCGTCATATGAATATCCGGTATCGCTTGCTTTTCAGCGTAAGTAATTACAGAAACAGCCAAGTTTGGGGCATCATGGTATCATGATGCCTCATTTTTATGGGCAAAAGTATGAGAACAAGTTCATATTTCCAACAGGGCTTTTGAATAGAATCCTGCATTTTGTCATACACTAATCACGAGGTGATGAATATGGCGAAAAAGGGAATGAAAAGGCCTGATTATACACATACTCAGCCGAGAAACGATGTGTCTCCCGTGCCTGAGATTCAGGGAAAAGCTAAGTCGGGAAAGGTTCATGCAAATCCGATAATTGCAGGAACTTCAAGCAGCTCGCAGAAGGTATGGCATAATAAATCTTACTCACACGAGGTTCCGATATCTTCTGCATATCCGGTGATTGACAACGATCTTGCAAGAGATAATTTAGAGAACGATATTTCTGCGGCAGATTTGCAGGATCAGTAAAGGCAGGCGCCGTTTGGAGTAGGTTCAAACGGCGTTGTTTCAATGGAGGAGACTATGAAATCATTATGGCAGGCTAATACGAAATTGCCGGAATTTCCAAAACTGGACAGCGATATCAAAACAGACGTCCTTATTATTGGCGGAGGAATTGCAGGAATACTAACAGCATATTTTCTGCATCAGAATGGAGTAAAATACATTCTGGCGGAAAAAGACAGAATATGTTCCGGAACAACGCAGAATACAACAGCAAAAATCACTTTTCAGCATGGAATTATTTATCAGAAAATACTCAAGTTCAGTGGTGCGGAAGCCGCTCAGAAATATCTTAATGCGAATAAAGCGGCATTGAAAAAGTATGCGGAGATGTGCCGGAATATCGAATGTGATTATGAGACAAAGGACAATTACGTTTACTCAGTAAATGACAGAAAACTGCTTGAAAGTGAAATGAATGCACTTATTAGAATCGGCTATAAGGCAGAGCTTTGCGAGCGTCTGTCTATACCTGTAAAGACGGTCGGAGCAGTGAAATTTGCGAAACAGGCGCAGTTTGATCCGCTTAAATTTATTTCAGCTATTGCAGACGGGCTTAATATATATGAGAATACCTTTGTACGTGAAATGACCGGCAATACGGCAGTTACAGACAAGTATAGAATTAAAGCTGATAAAATCATTGTCACAACTCATTTTCCTTTTATAAATAAACATGGAAGCTATTTTCTGAAGCTTTATCAGCACCGTTCATACGTTATCGCTCTGGATAATGCTCCTGATTTGAACGGTATGTACGTTGATGAGGATCATAAGGGAATGTCGTTCAGGAATTTCGGCAGCTTTTTGTTTATCGGAGGCGGAGGGCACAGAACAGGTGAAACGGGTGGAAACTGGAATGAACTGCGTAACTTTGCAAAGCTTTATTATCCTGACGCTCATGAGAAATTCCATTGGGCGGCACAGGATTGCATGAGTCTTGACGGAATACCGTATATAGGGAAATATTCTCGAAATACTCCGGGTATGTATGCAGCAAGCGGATTCAATAAGTGGGGAATGACAGGAGCTATGGTATCTGCAATGATACTCAGCGATATGGTAATGGACAGAAGAAATGACTATGCGGATATTTTTAGTCCGTCAAGAAATATCATCAAACCGCAGCTTTTCATAAATGGCGGAAAGGCAATTAAGAATATGCTTACTCCAACGCCCAAAAGATGCCCTCATATGGGCTGTGCACTTAAATGGAATAGTACCGAGCATTCGTGGGATTGCGCTTGTCATGGTTCACGTTTTTCTGACGAAGGAAATGTTCTTGATAATCCTGCTAATGGGGAGTTGAAGTAACTTTATTCTTTGAAAAGGCTCCGAAGAATATTAGAACCTGTTCCCCATATAAATTAGAACCTGTCTTCATAAGATCGGTGTACTGATTTTCAAGCATGAATTTGTTGATTACAAGGAAAAAATTCGCAGGCGGGCTATAACGCCTTACAAGGATTTTTAACGTAGTAAGCAGCAAGGTTTGCCGAAAATACGTGCATTACATCTTGTGAAGACAGATTTTTATGCCCGAAGATCCGTGTGTTGCATTTTTATGTGAACAAGCTCTAAAAGATTATTCGGAAAAATCTGATTGGAATTTGACAAACTGTACATTTTATGTTATATTTTTATGGAAACACTGATTAAATTTGGTGCTTAGATTATGCCGTCGGATTTTTTGTCAGATAGTATAGGCAACACCGCACAATTAGCGGCTAACGTCTTTGTTGCACATCTGCTTGCAGATTTTCCATCATCTTACACAAAAACTTCTTGCCATACGGCAGTATGCCTGAGTCGTTTTTATGCAATCTGACGAAAAATATGACGGCGCATATGCATGACAATAATTGTGCGGTGCTGCCTATAGAAATTTTGCAGGCAGGCTAACGTCTTACAAGGATTTTTAACGCAGCAAACAGCAAAATTTGCCGAGAATACGTGCGCTATACCTTGAGAAGACAGGTTTTTAACATCTAACGCAGAATCTTTATGAGGTGTTGCCTTAAATTTAAGAACAAGTTCTAAAACTTACGGAGGTAACCTAATGAACGAAAAAAAACGAAATAAAAAAGTTGAGGAATCACTTACCGAAACTACTAAACTGCTGCAATATAAAGAGATCAACGGTCAAAACAGGCTTTTCGGCGGCAGACTTATGGAGTGGATAGACGAGATTGCAGCTCTTACAGCTATGCGGCATTGCGGCGGACTTGTTACAACCTGCGCTGTAGATAATCTGCGTTTCAAATATGGAGCATATATAAATGAAGTCATAGTGCTTATAGGGAAAGTAACATACGTGGGAAATACATCTATGGAAGTTCGTGTTGATACTTACGTTGAAAATATTAAAACCGGTATAAGAAGAGCTATAAATCATGCATATCTGATATGCGTTCATGTTGATGATAACGGTAAACCTATTCCTGTAAAATATGGTCTGGAAGTAGAAACCTTATCGGAAAAGGCAGAGTGGGAAGGAGCTTTAAAAAGAAATATAGCACGCAAACAGCGATTTAATGACGGATATTAAAAGCATGGAGAGAAAAATATGAGTATACTTAATGTTGAACACGTAACACATGGATTCGGTGCAAGACAAATACTGAATGACGCTTCGTTCCGTCTTTTGAAAGGCGAACACGTCGGTCTTGTGGGAGCAAACGGCGAAGGAAAATCCACGTTTCTTAATATAATCACCGGAAAACTTATGCCGGATGAGGGC
Organism: Ruminococcus sp.; assembly: GCA_017462565.1. Classification (GTDB taxonomy): domain Bacteria; phylum Bacillota; class Clostridia; order Oscillospirales; family Ruminococcaceae; genus Ruminococcus. The sequence goes on along the minus strand of JAFTQW010000035.1, from coordinate 5,789 downwards.
AAGGTGGAGTGGTGCAGACATATTACTACGGGATATCTCGATCAGTACAGCACTCTTGAAAAGGGAAAAACTATCCGGGAGGTACTTCGTGAAGCATTTATTCATCTTTCGGAGCTTGAAGCTGAAATGATCAAGCTTTACGATAAAATGTCCGATTGCACAGAAGAAGAGATGAATGAACTCATGGAGGAAGTAGGGGAGATACAAAGCATTCTTGACTACAGCGGTTATTATACTATTGATGCAAAAATTTCAGAATATGCAAACGGTCTTGGCTTGAATGAGATAGGACTTGACAGGGACGTTACCGAGCTGTCCGGCGGTCAGCGGGCTAAGGTGCTTCTTGCGAAGGTGCTGCTTGAAAATCCGATGATACTTATTCTTGATGAGCCTACGAACTTTCTTGACGAAAACCACATAGCATGGCTTACGAACTTTCTTAAAAACTACGATAACGCATTTATTCTTGTGTCACATGATATTCCGTTTATGAATAACGTAATAAATGTTGTTTATCATGTTGAAAATGCAGTCATGACCCGCTATACCGGAGATTATGATAATTTCGTGAGAATGTACGATCTGAAAAAGAAACAGATCGAGCAGGCTTATGAAAAACAACAGAAGGAAATAGCTCATCTTGAGGACTTCATTGCACGAAACAAAGCGAGAGTCGCAACAACGAATATGGCTAAATCAAGGCAGAAAAAGCTTGATAAAATGGATAGGATAACGCTTATGCGTGAAAAGCCGAAGCCTGTATTTTCATTCAGAAAAGCACGTACTCCGGGAAGAGTTGTTATAGACTGTAAGGATATTGTTCTCGGATATGACGAACCGCTTACAAAGCCTGTTTCCATTCAAGTGGAAAATGGTCAGAAAATAGCGATACGAGGCGTTAACGGTATAGGCAAATCTACTCTGCTGAAAACGTTTCTGAAGCTTATTCCTCCTGTATCCGGAACTGTAGAACATGATCAATTCGTTGAATTCGGTTACTTTGAGCAGGAGGAGGAAAGCACTTCGCAGACGGCTATTGAAGTTATCTGGAACGAATATCCGTCCATGACAAATGCGGAAGTTCGTGCGGCATTAGCGCAGTGCGGTCTTACTACCGAGCATATCACATCGCAGATGAGAGTTCTTTCAGGCGGGGAAAACGCTAAAGTAAGACTTTGCAGAATCATGCTTAAAGAAATAAATCTGCTTGTTCTCGATGAGCCTACCAATCACCTTGACGCAGATGCAAAAGAGGCTTTGAAAAAAGCTATAAACGACTATAAGGGAACTGTGCTCATTGTCAGTCACGAACCCGAATTTTATATGGATATTGTTGATGCAGTATGGAATATCGAGGAATGGTCAACTAAGATAATATGAAATCTTCCCAATTTTTAATTTTTTTCAAAATTACACTTATACGCCGAACCCCATTGTTCCATGGCATCCAGAATCGGCATCATGCTTTGCCCCAGATCGGTCAGAGTATATTCCACTCTTGGCGGAACCTCGGGAAAAACTTCTCGTGTCAGAATACCGTTTACCTCCATATCCCGCAGGTTAGAAGTAAGCACTTTTTGTGAAATGCCTGTCACGGATTTTTTCAGTTCTCCGAAACGTTTTGTACCGCTTCTTAAATCACGGAGTATCAGGACTTTCCATTTATCTCCGATCAGCATCAATGTTGTTTCCACCGGACAAGCCGGCAGTTCTGTTTTATTTGGCATAATTTTGCTCCTTTCAATAGTATCAAATGGACTGTAATATTTCTTTGGATACATTTTAGCATATCTGCAAGAAAAAATCAAGAAAAATTTTCAGCCGATTTTGTCCGAAACACCGCAAAGGTTACTAAGAGGTAACTATACCACAAAAAAGTGCCTACTTTACAAATGCCGGAAGCTGTGGTATCATAGAATCAAGGAAAGAGATACAGCGCTGAAATCTCCCGAAAAAAGCAAAAAATCAATCATTTTCAGGAGGAATTTATTATGAACAAGAACACATTTACAGCCGTTAAGCTTGCAAAGGGCGAGATGAACATTTACGACTTCGGAGCAGTGAAGCTTTACGCATACAAGACCAACGATTTCATTGACGATGAAGTTTTCATTGTGGAGAAAAACGGCAAGGCAGTTGTAATCGAGTCGCCTTGCTTCTTCGATAATAATACAGAACTTGCAGAGTATTTGAAAAACATTGAAGTTGAGGGAATTCTTGTTGCCTATCATGGTGCAGGTGCAACGTTCCTGCCCGATGTTCCAAAGTACGCAACGCAGAATGCAGCAGATTACTCTGCAAACGGCGGCGGTAAGGCTCTGATTGACAACTTTACAGGTGCATTCGGCGAGATTTTCGACAACTCCGTTCACCAGATAACAAATATCATAGGTGAGGGGGAAATTACAATTGGCGGCATTGATTTCATTATTAAGCAGACCTCTGATGCATTTGATGTGGAGATTCCTGAGATCAATGCAGTTTATACCCATATGCTCGGTCACGATTGTCATTCTATCGTAGCAGGTGCAGGCCATGCGGATGCTATAATTGCACAGCTTAATGACTATATTGCAAAGGGTTACGACCTGATTCTGACTTCTCACTATACACCGGAGGATTTAAAGGACGCTCAGACAAAGATCGACTATCTGGAAAATCTGAAAGCAATTGCTGAAAAGTGTGCAAATTCGGATGAGTTTAAGTCAGAAGTACAGAAACAGTATCCTGATTACAGCGGCGGAAATTATCTGGATATGACAGCAGGATTTTTCTTCGAATAAAGATTTGTTATAAAAAAATTGAGACTGTCGATTGATTCGGCAGTCTCTTTTGATAAGAACAAGTTCTAAAGTTCTGGATGAATCAAAATGAAAAAATGTCAATGCAGCAAATTTGCAGACGCTTGTCTGTTTTCAGCTGTGTCATGGCTGCATTGACAATGCGATATCATTTTCAATCACACAGAGTTGTATGCGGTCAAGAATAATAATGCAATCAAGATAGCCGAGGTGCTCCGGATTGAAAAAAATTTACTTTTTGACGACTCCAATAAATTTATTGTCAGAAGCATTTCAAAAGGCTTCCGGAAAAAGGAGGATTGAGCAATGACGCATAGCGAAAAAAGGCTATATCTGATTAAAGAGCTATTATCAGAATTGCCGCAATATAGGAATATGAACGTTCCGGGCAATGCGGAGGAACAGAAACGGCTTCTCAGAAGTCTTATGAATATCCGTTTTCCTCGTCCGATTGGGACTGAATTTCTCAAGGTGCAGGACGAATATCTCAATGAGGAGGTCAGGGAAAAAGGTATTACAGATAGCGATGCTTTACCCGTATCCCCCATAAATAGCCGTCTTGCCCTTTGGTGTGGAGATATTACCACATTAAAGATAGATGCGATTGTAAATGCCGCTAACAGTGCTTTAAGGGGATGTTTCGTACCTTGCCATTCCTGCGTGGACAACATCATTCACAGCGTCAGCGGTATCCAGCTGCGTTTGGCTTGCGATGAGCTGATGACAGAGCAGGGATATGACGAGCCGACAGGAAAAGCGAAAATTACGCCTGCTTTTAATCTCCCATGCAGATATGTGCTTCATACCGTCGGACCGATTGTATCAGGCATATTAACCAAAAAGCATTGTGAACAGCTTGCAGATTGCTATAAATCCTGTTTGGAATTGGCATCTGATAAAGGCTTAAAGAGTATTGCATTTTGCTGTATCTCCACAGGCGAGTTTCATTTCCCACAGAAAAAAGCTGCGGAAATTGCCGTACAGACAGTTACAGATTTTTTGCAGACAGACACGCAGATAGAAAAGGTGGTATTCAATGTTTTCAAACAGGAAGATTACGACATCTACAAAAGACTGCTCGGATAAAGTGAAGCGTTTAAGAGAGCTTTTGCAGAAAGCGGATGCGGTCATCATAGGAGCAGGAGCTGGCTTATCTGCTTCGGCAGGCTTCACATATACAGGGCAAAGATTTGAAGATAACTTCTCGGACTTTATTAGAAAATATGGTTTCAGGGATATGTATTCCGGAGGTTTTTATCCCTTTGAAAGCCTTGAAGAACATTGGGCGTATTGGTCAAGATATGTCTTTATAAATCGCTATATGGATTGTGATAACGGAACATACAAAAGATTGTTTGAGCTTGTAAAAGGCAAGGATTATTTTGTGCTGACAACAAATGTCGATCATCAGTTTCAAAAAGCCGGATTTGATAAACACAGATTATTTTACACGCAGGGCGATTACGGATTATTTCAATGCAGCGAGCCTTGTCACAATGCCACCTATGATAATGAAAAGGCTATCCGTGATATGATTGCACGGCAGAGGGATATGAAAATACCCACCGAGTTAATTCCCCATTGTCCTGTATGCGGAAAACCGATGACGATGAATTTAAGAGCAGATAATACCTTTGTTCAGAATGACGGTTGGTATCATGCAAGTGAAAGATATTCTGATTTTCTCCGCAGGTATGAAGGAGTTAAAGTATTGTTTCTGGAGCTTGGCGTTGGTATGAACACACCAAGCATTATTAAATTTCCGTTCTGGCGAATGACTTATGATAATCCAGACGCTTACTATGTCAGCATAAATTACGGAGAAGCGTTTGCACCGTCGGAGATAAGTAAAAAAGCTGTTTGTATTCAAAGCGATATAAAGGATGTGTTATTCTCGATATAACCGTCTCTTTAATCTTCTTTTCTTTAGGAAAAGCAAAGAAGGTTACTTTGCAGAATAAAAATATCCTATTTATCAATATAAACCTGCACTTCATAATCCCAGTGCAAAATGCCCGATACGACGATCAACTGTACCGCAAACGCCGACTCTGCACCATATTTCGTTCTGGCTATGTGTATTACTTCATTTAATACTTGTTTCCGGTTTTCTTCAGTGCAGTTGGCACATAGGTATTTTCCTTCTGGCAATATCTTTAGCTCGTTCATATCGGCATAGCGAATACAGACGGCAAAAAGTCTGGACAATCCATTTTCGGTATAGATACCGGCTAAATCCTCAAATAAGAATTGCTCTTTCAATGCGGGCGTAACTTTATTATAAAAATGATTCAGATAATTCCAAAGATTATCGAGCGTTGGCATTTCTAAGCTATCTGACAGCAGAATCACACGTTCCGGACAATCCCTGAGAAAAGTACCATTCAGTTTTTGCTGTCCCTGCAATTTTATTTCATAGTCCGCCTTTGCCAACTGTATTTTCGATTTGCTGTATTGCAGTGCTGCAATTTTTTCATCTGCCTTTTTCTCCGCCTGTACTAAAAAGTCGATAATTTTTTCAAGGTCGTCATATTCTAAAACCATTTTTATCTCATGTAAAGATAAGTCCATAAGCTGTAAGGCACGAACCGTATTCAGACGGACAATATCCTGTTCGGTGTAATAGCGGTAATTTGTCCATTCATCTTTTTGGCTTGGTTTCACCAATCCAATGCGGTCATAATGCCGCAGCGTTTCACTGGTTGTGTGAACGGCCTTTGCGGTTTCTCCGACTGAAAAATATTTTTTCATTTTTTAGTTTCTCCTATTGACATTTGTATTGCACAAAGGTATATACTATATTATAGCATAGAACGTTGCGAAAAGCAATGGGAAAAGCTATGTCGTTCACGGCAACAGCATTTACATTTTATCAGAAAAGTGGTAAAATAGAAGAATGAAGATAGAAAGATTAACAGAACGGCTTTCCGAACTCACAGATTCGAGGAGGACGAGATACGGAAATATCCGACATAAGCTTGAAGATAT
>JAFTQW010000034.1 GCA_017462565.1 Ruminococcus sp. | reverse complement strand
TTTCCCCACACTGTGGGGAATCACCCTTTGGAAACCCAGTATTAATTATTTCAAATACCGTTGGTATTTGAAATAATTATGGCTATCGCCAAAGATTGAATACTTTTTGACAAAAGTTCAAGGTGCAAAATCTCTTAAGTTGTTGGCATTGGTACGGGGGACAGCGTCCCCCTGCTTAAGTTGTTGCCATATGTCAAAAATTTAATAGTATAGAAACAGAGATCGGCGGATCATAGTTATTGAGGAAATCGTTTTTTCTTCTGCTGTACTCAATTTCTTTTATGACTGAGCGGAGAAAGAGGTTTTTTCTTTTAGGAGAAATATCATGAGCTTGTATAACGTCTACAGCCTCGGACAGAGAAACGATCGTTTCTTGATAATCAATAACGGATCGGGATAACTCTTTAGCTTTAGTAAGAGCATCTTCGATCTTTTTTCTTTTTTCTGCGAGAGCTTCGCTGCGCATTATAAATACAGAGCCGGTATAAACTCCCAGTTCAAGCAGATCGTACAGTTTATTTTGCTGAGCGTCAAGAGCGTTAAGCTCCTTAGAGAGCTTATTGACTATTTCTGAATTTACATTGTATTGAGATTTATCATTGTTAAGCTTTGATTTAAAATCCATGATAATATTATTCAAAGCTTCAATGATAACTTGTTCAAGGTCGATAAAAGAAGCGGATTTGTTTCCGCAGTATTTCTGATGAGGACAATGGATTCTTGTCTGAATTCCCTTACGCTGCGCCTGCTGTACCATAGATTTTCCGCATTGACAGCGAATAAGTCCGGCAAACGGATTGACAAGCTCCTGACTTGCTTTGGAACGTGGAGTGTTTCCGAAACGTTTCTGCACAGCCTGAAACAGCTCCTCGGAGATAATAGGTTCATGTTTTCCGTCGACGATCATCAATGAATCGGGTTCTGATTCGGGACGTGATGTAACGATGTCTCCGTTTTCGTATTTTTTTACAGTTTTGCGCCGGTTCCAGCGAATTTTACCGATGTATACGGGATTTCGGAGCATATCACGTATGGAAGCGTTAGTCCAGCAGCCGGCTTTGCGTGGTTTGATGCCGAGATCATTCAGACGGTCAGCTATTGCAGTTGTACCAAGTTTTTCGTTGGCGTACAATTCAAATATCATACGAAGAGTATCGGCTTCGTCGTTAGGAACAAGTGTGTACGATTTGCCGATTTTGACCTTATCATATCCATAGGGAGGTACAGAACCTATAAAATTTCCTTCCTTTACAGAAGCGATGCGTCCCCGCATCATAATTTCTTTTATGTATTCGAGATAATCGTTTCCTCTCATCAGCTCCATTTCAAAGAACTTGCGGTCGAATTTATCTGAAAGGTCATAAGTTTTAGTTGGAGTTATGATAAGCGTATCAGTATAGCGGAAGGCTCTTATAATAGTACCGCAGTCGCTCAGATCGCCTCGACTCAGGCGCTGCGGTTCAATAGTGAGAACGCCTTTGATCGGTTCATTCTGTATAATATCCAGCAGCATTTTAATTGCAGGGCGATCCTGTATGGTTTCACCGGAAACAACTTCACGATATATGCATTTTTCAGGAATCGGACTGCCGAAAGCTTTTACAGCAAATTCCTGAATAATAGTTTCGTGTTTAGCAAGAACGTCTTCAACGGTTTCGTGTTCGCCGTCCGAGCGTGATTTACGCAGGTAAACAAGATATTTGTCGTTCATTTTATATCTCCCTATGGTTATCCTTTGACAATTCAGGCAATGAAGTAAATTTAAGGCATTATCCTTTTGTCAAAAGAGCATTCATGCTATGGATAATTTACCCTGATTATTTAAGCAACACCGCACAAAGCACACCTGGCGGTTTTGTACGTCATCTGCTGCGCCCGAAGGAAGTGCCCTTGGGGTACATATTTTCCGTCATCTTACACAAAAATTCCTTGACATACGTCAGTATGCCTACGAAATTCTTATGCAATCTGACAAAAAATCTGACGGCACATCTGACGCACAATCTTTGTGCGGTGTTGCCTTTACAATGCCGCTTTATCTTCATTTATATTTAAAATCAGATGATAAAATGTCAATAAATTAAGCGGAGACTTCTAATCAATGTCAACAACTTAAGAGATTTTGCACCTTGAACTTTTGTCAAAAAGTATTCAATTTTTGGCGATAGCCATAATTATTTCAAATACCAACGGTATTTGAAATAATTAATACTGGGTTTCCAAAGGGTGATTCCCCACAGTGTGGGGAAATGTCACGAAGTGACAAAGGGGACGGGCGACCGTTGGGAGGAATAACCC
>JAFTQW010000033.1 GCA_017462565.1 Ruminococcus sp. | reverse complement strand
GTCAACTTACATTGGATGATTCAGACCCGTTTAACGGGTAAGCTGTAACAGTTACGCAGGAGAACGCAGCCGAATGCGTCCGTGTTGGTACGCCTTTCAAGGCGTGGCTTGTATTCTGAGCCCCTATGGGCGTTTACGGAACAACCCCCGGCAAAGCCGGGAGTTGTTTATTTTTTATTTATTTACTATAAACAATTTTTATAACTTCTTTTCTTAGAAGAACCATGTCAAAGGCGTCAACCGCTTCGTCTTTATTCATATCACCGATTTCAAATTGCTTGTGGGTAAGCTTTTCGGTTCCAAGCAGATATTTTTGCAGAAGAACTATGTCTGCAACGTTGATTTTTCCATCCAGTGAAAGATCTCCGGACGGATTGACAGGAGTAGGTTCAGTAGCAGTTGTTGTCGTAACAGTAGTTGTTGAGGTTGTCGTGGTAGTGGTGGTTGTTGTGTAAGTTTCTGCGATCCAGTTTTGACAGGATGCTCCGTTAAGATCCCACTGTCTTACATTCGCTCCGGAAGACGAACTTGCATCGGCAACTTCAATTCCTTTTGTGTAGCGTCCGGATGATTTATTATAAGCAGCTCTTGTAACAATGCAGTAAGAACCGTCGGGATTTTTGACAAATCTCATCATCTGTGTATTTGAAGATGAATTTTTTGCTGAAATTTCAGCATTCTCATTATTAATATTCACATATCTGCTGCCTGCAAGATCAGAAACGATATAATAAAGATCTCCGGTAGCCGGTTTAAGAGTCCATGAATTCCAATCGCCTGAATTATTTTCACCCGAACCATTTGCTCCCCATTGCTGAACGTTTGCACCGTCTTCATCTTTGCCGCCTGCAACTTCCATGTAGAGACCTGATGAGGCATTTTTGAACATATAATGAACGGTTGTATCCATTGTTTCGCCCGAGAATCCAACTTCTTCAAAAGTCCAGTTCTGGCAGGATGAATCTGTTTTCTCCCAAAGCTGACAGTTTGCACCGGAAGCAGTTGAAGCGTTTTCGATTTCTACAAAAACGTTTCCGCCGCCAATCTTAGGAATGATTTTGAAAGTGCCGTCAGAGTTTTCAGCAATCATAAATTTCTGATTATCATTTCCCTTGTAGCTGTAGAGAGCAATGTTTGTGCCATTAGCGCTTTTACCGCCGCTAACGTCCATAACATAAGTTTTATCGCCAGCCATTGACTGGATATAATAGTAACCGTCGCCAGCCGGAACAAATCTCCATGTATTCTGGATTCCAGCTTCGGACGCTCCCCATTGCTGGATGTTCGTGCCGTTTGCGCCTTTTCCGCCGTCAACATCGAGATAAAGACCGCTGTTTGCATTTTTTATCATGAAATAGGTATCAATAGTCATCTCGGCTGCCGTAATACCCCAGCTGTCTTCGGGAGCTTTCATAAATGCTGCTGACGGAACTCCGGCATTTTTATAGGAGCTGTATTTTTCGGTGTTATTAGAGGATTGTGCACCGCTGTATGTTGTGCAGTGACTTTTTGCCTCAGAAGCAGAAAGCGCAGTATAACTGTAATTTTTGTTCGGACGCCATGAACAGTTCTGCGCATTGCCTTCAATAGTAGTTCTTTTGCAATTTGAGAACTGCGAGCCTGATTCTGCATAAGAACCGGGATAAGTTACTGTATTCCAGTCACAGATGACGTTGCCGCCGTTTTCATAGCAGCAGCTTTCCGCAAAAATCTTAGATGCCGTATGAACGGTATATGCCATGCTGAAAGTATTTACGTAGTTGTTAAGCGAATGGAAATATCCATAACGCATAAGACCGGGTCCACGGGTAAGCGTTTTCTGAAAGCGATTGCTTATCAGAGACATTCTTGGGAAATTGTTGTAGTTTTTATAAGAGTTATCGTCGTCTGCCGGATAACCAAGTATCAGACCGTATTCATGCAAACCAAATGAAGAGTCCGATACGGTACAATAATCTGCATCATAGCAGCAAGCAAGAAATTTATCCCAATCCTCAAGTCCTGTTGAAGCGGTATTATAATCGGAATGGCCTGTGAAAGTACAATGGTCTACCCAAAGATTCTTGCCTGATCCGAAATAAACGACGATAGAATCGTTTCCGTTTGATTCAGAATCGTGCTGAAGCTCGAAATTTTTGATTACCAGATTGTTGCCTATACCGCTTTGGGTAGACGTACAGAACTGCACATTATAGAGGGTATGAGCGGAGTAACTGCCGATAATAGTTTTATTGTTGTGGACGTAGATTCTTCCGTCCGGACAGTAGTAGCGTCCCGATGAGTCCTGTTTCAGATTTGTAACCTTGATATCGGTTGTAACTACGATCGTATACGGAGTATCGGAGGTTGCATATTTTTTTAGTTCGTCAAACGTTGAAACTTCAACTGTTTCACCCAACACACCGCCTATATCAGAAGCCTTTATGCTTCCGGTATTGTCATCGAAGCAATATCCTGCAAAACCCTGTAAGCCTGCACAGTTGAGAAGCCATTTCTGATTGTTGGAACCATTATAATCCGATATAGATGTTCCGGAAGCACCGGCTGTAAGAGCCAGAGAGGAATTGGAATAGTTCACGATTTTATAGTGCAGATCATTGCCGTGCTTATCCTGAGAAACCGGAAGAATATACCAATACTGTGATTTATCGTTTTCGTTGCCATAGATAACAGTTTCTGTACCGTTTGAAACAGAATAAGCATACGGCGTAAGAAGCCGTCCCGAAGCAGCATTGACTATTTTATAGTAATTTCCGTTTGAGTTTGCACCGCAGTAATCAATACGCCACTGTTCATTGAGCGTGCCGTTTTCAGCCGCAAGAGAAGCAGAGGTTTTATCTGATGTTGATGAAACGGTAAGATTTTTTGAATCATCGTAGAGAGCGATATTCATAAGCTGCGGAGCGTAATCCTTTGAAACTGCGGCATTTGTTTCGATAGGATTCCCTATACTGCCGGGATCAGCTGTAATTAAAGCTGTTACCATAATTGCAAAAGCTGTTATAGCTGACAGCAGTCTTTTTGTAAATCTTTTTGTCAAAAAAATCAATCCTTTCTTATAAGAGTTGTTCCCATAGAGTATTGCACAAATCCAATGAGAACAAATTTTGAATTAATAAGATTATACAATTTTTAATCAGTTTCGTCAATTAAAGATTATCTCCGGTTTTGAGATTATTTATCATTATCATAATTTGAATGAGTAAAATAATCTTCTTATCATGTATTTAAAAATATTATTTTATATAGGCAGCCTCTAAAAACCTGTTTGATTAAGTCAACACTGCATAAAGCACGCCTGAAGGCTTTAAACGTCATCTGCCTGCATATAAAATGCACAGTTTTAAATATTAACAAAGCGTAAATTTTATATATGATGTATAATATCTCTTGAAAAAAATAAATAAATGTGGTATAATTTAGTAGATAAATTTTAAAGTAGGTGATATTCGTGCGTATTAATTCCTGGTCAGAAGATGACCGCAAGCTCCTGGTAGATACCATTGCCGCTGAAAAGGACAGTGTCAATTTTTTCTGGAATTGCCGCAATGGCAGGGTATTTCAGCTTTGCGGGAATTTGTTCCCTGAAGATATCAGTGATCCTTTTGCGTATCTCAGCAGCAGTAAATTTGTAAAGGAAACTTCTCTGGCAGCTTTCAGGATGTTTTGCACAAGAATAAATAACTTTATTGAAAACGGAACGGAAGAAAGCCTTGTTTCGGCGGATTTTTCAATGCGTTTTTCTGAAGATGAAAACTATCGTATGTGTCACATAACTGTTGTTATTCTGAAGGATTCTGATAACAAAGCTGTTTCGTTTTACGTTACCATGCGTTTTTTCAGGGAGAAACAGATCGCTGAAAGACGTATTCTGGATAATTTCACATCGGATAAATCTCCTGAGATTTTCGCAAATCATATAAAAAGGATGATGGACAGCAATCCCGAACGTGAAATCGCTTTCATTCAGTTCGATGTTGAACGTTTCAAGCTTATTAACGACGCTTATGGCGAAAAGTCCGGTGACAGGCTTCTTAAATATCTGAAGGACAGTCTGACTGTTATATGCAGTGATGAACAACCCTTTGCACGTCTGACAGCCGATGTTTTTATGATCGTTATTCCCTTTGATGAGGAAATAGAAATAATTGATTTCATTCATAAACTTGAGCAAAATATTGGCAGAATCTATGAGGGAATAGAGTTCCGGCTTGTTTTCGGCGTCTGCATCGTGGAGGACAGGACGGCTCAGACCAGGACTCACGGAGATAATGCGACTCTGGCAAGGCAGTCTGTAAAGGGAAATGCTCTGAACAATATTGGTTTCTATAATGGAAAGCTGAAAAACGATCTTTATCATCAGCATTACATTGAGGATGATATGAAAAGCGCCATGCTGAACAATGAATTTGTCATGTTTCTCCAACCAAAATATAATATTTCTACCGGCAAAATAATCGGTGCGGAAGCTCTGACAAGGTGGATACATCCCTATAAGGGGCTTATTCCTCCGGCTCAGTTTATACCGATTTTTGAAAAGAACGGTTTTATCCTGAATCTGGATCAGCTTATATGGGAAAAAGCTTGCAAAACAATCAGATTCTGGATAGATAACGGTGTAGAGCCTGTGCCGATTTCTGTAAATATTTCCCGGGAATATCTGAATACTTTTGACGTTGTTGGAAAATTCAATGAGCTTGTGGAAAGGTATAATATCCCGATTCGTTTCTTAGAAGCGGAAATAACTGAATCCTACGACGCTGATAATACTTCCGATGTGGTTCGTAAAATGAAGAACTGCGGTTTTACAATGCTTATGGATGATTTCGGTTCGGGATTTTCATCCCTGAATATGCTGAAAACGACGCCCTTTGACGTTCTGAAGATCGACCGTGGTTTCCTTTCGGAGTTTATGGAATCGGAGCGCGGCAGAAAGATAATTGCCCATACGATTTCTATGTCACGGGATATAGGACTTGATATTATTGCCGAGGGAGTGGAAACCGGCGCTCAGGCACAGTTCCTGCAAAACTGCGGCTGCGATGTTGCTCAGGGGTTCTATTACTCAAAACCGATTCCGGTGGAAGAGTTCAACAGACAACTGCATGAACAAACGGCTGAAAGGACAAAAAAGTGAACATAAAAAATGTTAGTACAGATTTACGTATCAAGCGGCTGAAGCAGATGATGCTGCTTTCCGTAGTACTTATTATATTTCTTTTAGCGGCCATTATATCTGTTTTGACCATAAAAAAGACCGATGCTGCATTAAAAACCAAGGTAACTTCCATGACATCCGCCCTGAATGTACAGATGCAGATGAACCTGGACAGCTATTTGCAGCGGATGGAAACGATTGGAACGTTGGTTTTCGCCGAGGAAGAGGTTTATCAATACAGCGCTGTTGACAGCAGCAACGACGAATATGAGGCAATAAAAACAGAACAGCTTATTGCCGATAAGCTTTATGATTTGTGTATTATGGAGAATTTTGTGGATTTTGCCATTGTATACAGCAATAATCATCCGGTAGGAAAAATGTCCAACGGCACAGTCAAGCTTTTCGGAGACAGTCTTTACAGCGACCTTGAAGCTATGATAAACCGGCAGAAAACAGCCGACGGATGGTCTACGGGATATAAGGAAAATTATAAACGCATATATTACGTTAAAAGAGTCAACAGCGATGCGGTTCTTGTTATATCTTTTTATACCAATGAACTGGATGACGTGTTCGAGCATCCCGGCGGAATAGACGATATTGCGGTTCAGTTGGTGGAGGCAAACGGAATTGTTATATATTCTTCCGATGACGGACAGGAGGGTCAGGTTCTTGATCCTGAGGTTGCAGAGAGGGTAAAAGGCCGCAGTGCTGTGACTATAATGGACGATAAGTATCTCATAACGCTGAAAGAATGCGGGGACAACTGGAGCGTCGTTTGCAGTGCACCAACACGAAAAATCCTGAAAGAGAAGAACGATGTGACTTTTTTCGTTATTATTGTTACGATTATAGCCGCTGCCGCCGCATCTGCACTAAGCGTTGTACTCATTTCGAAGATCATTAATCCAGTACACGAGATAGTGGATTCCCTGTCGGACGAGGCGCACAACGATCTGCTGACCGGTATTTTCAATAAAAAAACCTTTGAGAAGAAAGTGGAGGAGATTCTGAAACAAAATCGCAGTTTGAAGAAAAAGGCGGTTATCCTTCTGGATCTGGACAATTTCAAGGGAGTCAACGATACTCTTGGTCATGCCTATGGCGACAAGGTTCTTGCAGGTGTGGGCGATATTCTTAAACGTGTTTTCCATGCCGACGATTACCTTGGCAGACTGGGAGGCGATGAGTTTTGCGTATATCTGAATATTTCTGATTTCTGCCAGGGAAATTACCGAAAACATATCGAGGAGAAATGCGCAGAGCTGTGCCGGGCTTTCGCTAATAATTATACCGGAGAAAGCGGAAATTACAAGATCTCGGCAAGTATAGGCGTGGCAATTTTTCCGGATAACGGAGATAGTTTCGGCGAGCTGTATAAATGTGCGGATAAGGCGCTTTATGCTTCAAAGCATAAAGGCAAGGATACATATACTATATATGAGGAAAATATGCCGGGTAAGGAGGAAACAAAATGATGAAGAGGATTGCCGCCGTCGTTCTGTCAGTGCTTTTTTTCGGCTGCTGCACAGGCTGCTCCGGAGATACTGTGGTAATGGATCAGGCGGTGCAGAAAGAGATCTCCTTTTCCTGGTGGGGAAACGATACGAGGCACGACTATACGCTGGCGGCTGTTGAGACATTTGAGTCGCTTTACCCGGACATTAAGGTAAAATGTCACTATTCTGAGTGGTCAGGCTATCAGACACGGAATGACGTGCGTATGGTCTCACATACGGAATCTGATGTAATGCAGATAAACTATGCCTGGCTGAATCGGTATTCCAGTGACGGCGAGGGATATTATGATATAAATCAATTAAGCGATTATGTTGATTTATCGAATTTTACCGAAGAGGATCTTGCTTATGGAATGCAGAATGGCAAGCTGAATGCCATCCCGATAGCGCTAAATACTATGACTGTCTACATCAACAAGACGATTTATGACGAATACGGGCTTGATATTCCCGAAACATGGGATGATTTTTTTGCTGCGGCGGAGATTATGGACGGTGAACATTATCCGATATCTATGTCGAAAAAGTCGGCATGGTTCTTTCTTGTAGCTTATGTTGGTCAGATGACCGGCAAAAATCTTATGGATGACGAGGGTAATATTACTTTTGGCGAGGAGGAAGCCGCCCTGATGATCGGAACATACTGCGATCTTGTAAATAAAAAGGTTATGCCGCAGGTAGAATATTTTGATAAGCTGGAAATTGCCAATGGAAACTATGCCGGTGTTGTGGCATGGCTCAGCGATGCCGAGAACTACTGCGGCGAGGCGATTGAGAATGGTTATGATGTAACTGTTGCAGATTACACTACCGTAAATGGAGATTTGAACTCCTGGTACGCAAAGCCGGCAACTATGTATGCCATACGCAAGGATGCGGAAAATCCCCAGGAAGCTGCGGTTCTGCTGGATTATCTCTTGAACAGTCCCGAAATGGCAAGCTATCAGCAGATAGAAAAAGGTACGCCTTTGAGTGCATCCGCAAGACAATATCTGGAGGAAAACGATATGCTCAACGGAATTCAGTATGAGGCTTTCACCAAGATGTCGGAGTCGAAGGATAAACTGGAAGTCATAAGCCCTTATTTTGAGAATGATGCGATGATAGATGCTTTTATGGATGCCTGCAATGAGGTGCTTTTCGGCAAATCGGATGCGGTGGAGCAGGGGAGAGCTTTCCTTGAAAATCTAACGCAAATACTTGACTAAAATATTTGTAGCGTGTTCACATAAAAATATAACTCACGTATTTTCGGCAAATTTATACGACTTCTGCGTTGAAAATACTTGCCAGGCGATAAGTATGCCTGCGGATTTTTGCCTTGAAATACGAAAAAAATACCTGAAATCCGAACATTTCTGATAGTGTCAGCACAATCTAAAAAAGCTTTGGCGAACAAATAATTCGTCAAAGCTTTTTTTGACCGATGAACAAGCATCAGACAACAGCCTCCGCAATTGTACTGACGTTTAAATCTATGGCGCTCGGAAGATGCTTTAAAAGAAAAGGGTCGGGCTTATGGACAAAGAAAAATTATCAACTGAGATGAAAAATAATCTGAGCAGCTTTTCTTATAAAATATAATCCTTTTGATGACAGCAGATAGCTTAAAGGATTGTTTCTTATTATACATTGATCTGTTTCCGAACATTTGGCAGTTGTAGTAGTTTGTGCGGCAGATGATGTTTGAGTGGATGTTGTGGTTATTGCTTTTGCAGTTGTTGTAACTTGTGTCGTTGTGGTGGTGCCGACGTCTGCTGTAATCGGTTTAGTAGTTGTTATTTCTATCGGTTTAGCAGAAGTTGTAGATTGAGCTGTTGTTACCGATTTAGAAGTGGTTGTAGTTGGATTTGTAGTTATCGGCTTAGCAGTTGTAGTTGTATGTGTTGTTGTTAATGGCTGTGTTGCGGCGGTTAATGAAGTTGTTACAGTTTCGTCGTTTTCACCTGGCAGGTATGCACCATTGGATAAATTATTGGAAGCGGCAAAAAACTGTGACCAATAGTATACTCCATCCCGATATACCACGCCCACTCCGATGTATTCCATTTTCTCATTGAGAATATTTGCACGATGTCCGGACGAATTCATCCACGCATTCATGACGCTCTCAGGATTTTTCTGACCATAGGCAATGTTCTCAGCCGCAGCCCTGTATTGAATCTCAAGTTCTGACATTGCAGTGAAGCAGCTTGTGCCATTTGGACGTGTGTGTGAAAAATTCTCTTTCAATTCGCCGGCTCTGATGTTTGCGGCTTCGCTGAGCTTCGGAGAAACCTTGACCGGCTGCAATCCGTATGCGCTGCGTTCCTTATTTACCAACACGGCTACTTGTTCGGCATATTCTGCAATTTGGCTGCTGTCATAAGAAACGGATGTGACTTCCTGCGGGTAACTTCTGAAATCAATAGCATGAGCGCTGAATGCTGTTCCTGATACAAGAATGCAAGCCATGATCGTCGAAATAAGTTTTTTCATTTTAAAACCTCCATAATATTTTTTAGAGATTACATCTCTATTATCCAAGATAACATTTTTGAACAATTATGTCAATGTAAAAATATTTCCAATTGTACAACTTGCCGAGAAATAATCGTCAAAGTATCCTTAGTTTGCAAATATAAAACAATAAGTAAAAATCAAATAGAAGATCTTGAAATTCATTATTCTGAGCTTTATTTTCGATTTAAGGATTATTTAATATTTTCATGCTATAATTAAATACAGAAAGCGAGGGAGTAATATGTACTTAAGAATACTTAAAAAGGACTTAAAACGTAAAAAGACAATGAACTGCATTCTTCTGCTGTTCGTTATACTGTCAGCAATGTTCGCTTCAAGCAGCGTCAATAATATTGTAACAGTAGTTAACGGACTTGATTATTATTTTGAAAAAGCAGGAATAAGCGATTATGCTTTTATTGAAAAAGAAGATGATTCCGGTACTTCAATTTCAGAAATTCTTGAGAAAGAAAGCTCTGTAAAAGAATATAGAAAAGAAGAGGTAATTTTCTCTACAGCAGAACATTTCATAAGGAACGGAAAGAAACTTTCTGATTTTTCAAATATGGCTATAATTATGTCTATAGACGAAGCAAAACTGAACTACTTCAACAGCGATAATGATATCATAAAAGAGGTATCTCCCGGAAAAGTTTATCTCTCCACTTTTTTATCAAAAGATTCAGGACTTGAAATCGGAGATACTTTTCAGTTAGTATTTGGCGAAAATGAACTTACTCTTGAATTTGCCGGCATAGTAAAAGACGCATTCTTAGGCTCAGAAATGATGGCAAATCCGAGAATTATTCTGAGCCGCAGCGATTATGAAAAAATACGCTCTGATAGTTATGCCTTAAATGGCAATATCGGTGCAATTTACTATGTCAATACTGATGATATCAAAGCTCTTGAGTCGGCAGCAACTGACGGTACAAATATTATGTTTGACGGTTCTGTTTCTACTCTTAAAACGACTTATATTATGAATATACTCACCGCAGGAATGCTTCTTGTAGTTAGTATATGCCTGATTCTTGTATCATTTGTGATTCTGAGATTTACCATAGGCTTTACTATCGCTGAGAAATTCAGAGAGATAGGGGTTATGAAAGCTGTCGGCATCAAGAATCAATCTATTCGAGGGATTTATCTGGTGAAATATTTTGGAATAGCTGTGATAGGCGCTGTTATCGGATATACGCTCAGCGTTCCATTCGGAAACATGATGCTTTCAAGTGTGAGCGAAAACATGGTTCTTGGCAATGATAATTCAGTTTTGATCGGTATTCTTAGCAGCATTGCAGTTGTCGTGATCATTTTGCTCTTCTGTTGGGGCTGTACAAGGAAAATCAAGAAACTGTCCCCGATCGACGCAGTAAGAAGCGGTCAGACAGGCGAACGTTTCCGTAAAAAAGGTTTCATACATCTTGCGAAGAGTAAGCTTGGAGCAACAGGATTTCTTTCATTAAACGATGTTCTGAGCAGTCCTAAGCAGTATGGTATCATAACGATCGTTTTTTCAATCTGCATAATGCTTGTAATGATTCTTGCAAACATAGCAAATACTCTTAACAGTGAACGGCTTCTTTTCCTTTTGGGCACAACGGAAAGCGACGTTTATTTAAACGATTCAAAACGTATTACAGAGGTTATGGGCGGCAGCAAAACTCTTGAAGAGGCTGATGAAGAGATAGAAAAAATTCTTTCCGATAACGGTATGCCCGGAAAGGTTCACATAGAACTGATGATTCAAATTCCGGTTTCTTTTGAAGATACTAAAACAACAGTTATGTTCCAGCAATGCAGAGATACAAAAGCAAGCGACTATACCTACAGCAAGGGTACGGCTCCGCAGTATGAAAATGAAATCGCCTTAACAGAACCCATTGCCGAAAAGCTCGGCGCAGATATCGGCGACACTGTAAAGCTGACTATAGACGGAAAAGAAAGCGAATACATTATAACTGCGTTATTCCAGAGCTTCTGTCAGCTTGGCGAAGCGGGACGGCTTCATGAAAGCGTTTATATCCCCGATAATAAAATTGCAGGTTCAATGGCGTTTCAGATAGATTTCGATGATGAACCTGATAAAAAAGAAATTGACAGTCGTATAGATAAGCTCAAAAGCATTTTTGTCAATTCTCAGATTTTCAACGGCAAAGAATATGTTAATGATACTACCAGAGCGTCTGATATTATAAAGCAGGTAAAAAATCTTATTCTGTTAATTTCGATAATTATTATCATTATGATAACCGTACTTATGGAACGCTCGTTTATTTCAAAAGAAAAGTCGGAAATTGCTCTTATGAAAGCGATAGGCTTTAAAAACAGTTCAATTGTTGCACATCACACAGCGAGATTCTTTATAGTAAGCATTGCAGCTTCAATAATTTCTATTATACTTTGCAAACCGCTGACCAAATTGATAGCAGACCCGATTTTCGGCATAATGGGTGCAGTAAGCGGAATCAGCTATGAAATTAATAAGATCGAAATTTTTGCGGTTTATCCTCTTGTAATTCTGGCGGCAACGCTTGCAGGAGCTTTTCTGACCGCACTTTACACAAAAACAATCAAAGCTTCGGATACTTCCGATATTGAATAAAAAGGAGAACGGTTATGAATACAATACTTGAAGTAAAAGACTTATGCAAGACCTATATCGTCAACAAAAGGCAGAATAACGTGCTTCGCAATATAAGCTTCACCGTGAGTGAGGGAGAAATGATAGCGGTAATGGGACCATCGGGGTCGGGAAAATCCACTCTGCTCTATACTGTTTCCGGTATGGACAAAATGACGGCGGGCGATGTATTCTTCTGCGGCAGAAATATGTCGGAGCTGAGCGAGAATGAGCTTGCCGAAATGCGTCTTGACGATATGGGATTCATCTTTCAGCAGATGTATATGATGAAAAATTTATCCGTACTCGATAATATCATACTGCCTGCGGTAAAGTCGGATAAGATACAGGAATCAAGAAAGTCAACCGTTCAGCGTGGTCAGGATCTGATGCGGAAGCTGGGCATAATTGAAATTATGGATAATGACATAAACGAAGTTTCAGGCGGACAGCTTCAGAGAGCCTGTATCTGCCGGAGCATGATAAATAATCCTCGTATGATGTTTGCCGACGAGCCTACAGGCGCTCTGAACCGTAAATCTTCGGAGGAGGTAATGAACGAGCTTACAAAGCTCAACGACGACGGAACAACTATTATGCTTGTAACTCATGATGCAAAGGTTGCGGCAAAATGTACAAGAGTGCTTTTTTTAGTTGACGGAAATATAAAAGGGGAGTATAATATTAACAGAGAGCGTACGCTTCTAGACCGTGAGCGTGATCTGAATAACTGGCTGTTGGAAATGGGTTGGTAAAATGGTTGATATACTTATCGTTGAGGATAATAAGGAGCTTTGCGGACTTCTTTGCGATTTTCTGCGTTTGGAAAATTACACTGTCAGCGTTGCCGAAACAGGAGAAAAAGCCTTGTCACTGTATGAAAAATACGGGGCAAGGCTTGTCCTGCTTGATATAAATCTTCCGAAGCTTGATGGATTTGCCGTATGCAGAAAAATCAGAAAAAACGACAATACGCCTATCATCATGCTTACGGCAAGAACCGACAAAGAAGATAAGCTGAACGGAATTCTTTCAGGTGCAGACGATTATATCGAAAAACCGTACGATATTGATATTCTGCTTGCCAAAATTAAAGGCATATTCAAGCGCAGACTTTCGCTTGATGTTATTTCAGACGGCGATATTACGCTGAACATTGCGGATGAAACAGTAATGAAGCGTGGATGCTCTGTTCCTGTTACTTCAAAGGAATTTGAACTTTTACGTTTGCTTATCGAAAACAAGGGGCAAATGCTGAGCAAGGACTTCATATTCAGCAGAGTATGGGGCAGTGAAAGCGAATCCGAAATCCAGACTCTTACAGTACACATAAAATGGCTGAGGCAGAAAATCGAGGACGATCCGAAAAATCCCGTAAAGCTTCTTACCGTATGGAGCAAAGGCTATCGCTGGGAGAGCTGAAATGAAGGTTTTTGACAGATTTATCGTTACTGTAATGTTCATAATGCTTTTAGCAGTGTTTTCCTTAAATTTTATTGTTTTTGGCATGGCAGAAAATGGTAACAAACTTTATAAGATAGAGCTAAACCGCATTGAACAGGAGCTTTCTGACGGGAATAAAGTGAATCTGGAAAACTATGATACTATTCTCGCCATTTATAAATACGACAAAACAGATGATTTTTACGCTTCAAAAAACGAATATGTTATCCGTGAAATAAACGGAGAATTATATCGTATAGAGTACGATGACAGGCTTGGCAGTGATGATTTCAAGCTTCCGATAGCCGTTAATATTGTATCGGGTATTATATTATTGATTACGCTTGTCGTACTTTTGTATACCAGGCATAATATTGTAAAACCGTTCACAGAAATCAGTGAGCTGCCGTATCAGCTTGCTAAAGGCAAACTCTCCGTTCCGTTAAAAGAAACAAAAAAACGTTATTTCGGAAAGTTTATATGGGGACTCGATATGCTCAGAGATGAACTGGAGCAATCTGAACTGCGTGAGCTGGAAAGAGCTAAAAAAGAAAAAACTTTTCTTATGTCACTTTCTCACGATATAAAAACACCGCTTTCAGCTATAAAACTTTACTCTAAGGCTATTTCAAAAGGACTGTACTCCGACAGACAAAAACAGACGGAAGCAGCGGAAAAAATTGATCATAAGGCTGATGAGATAGAAGAATTTATAAATGAAATAATTAAAAAGCTGAACAGCGACTTTATGACGTTTGAGGTAGATATGACTGAATTTTACCTGTCGCAGGTAATTGATAAAATTACAGCTTACTATGCAGACAAGCTTGCTTCCCTCGGAATTGATTTTAATATCAGCAGATACGGAAATTGTCTGATTTCAGGCGATCCGGATAAAATTGAAGAGGTTTTACAGAATATCATTGAAAATGCTGTAAAATACGGCGACGGACATTGTATATCCATTAACTTTTCCGATGAGGAGGACTGCCGTCTTATTACTGTATCAAACAGTGGATGTACTCTTCCCGATACTGAACTTACGCATATTTTTGACAGTTTCTGGAGAGGGTCAAATGCAGGAAGCAAACAAGGATGCGGATTGGGACTTTATATCTGCCGTCAGCTTATGAGCGCTATGGGCGGAGATATTTTTGCGGAAATATCAGATGGGAATATGAATGTTACTATAGTGTGCAGAAAGGATGTATAAGAGCCTGTTCATAATACTGCTGCCTATCTATTCCTGATTAAGAACAAGCCTGAATTTTCTTTTTGAAATAGATAGTATGCCTGATTTTTTCATTTTGGCTATTTCACGCTGAAGAGCGCTTCTGTTTACGCAAAGATAATCTGAAAGAGCAGTTGTCGAAAATGGTATCTGCGGAGATTTTCCCTGCGGAGTTTTATCTTCTATTATCTGAAGATAGCTGATAAGCTTATCGCTGATAGTACGTTGACTTAAGACCTCGATGCGTTCATTCAGCATAACCGTTCTTTCGGATATGACCTCGAGAAGATTTTCAACCAGCATGGAATGACAGCGGCAGGCGTTTGCACATCGTTTCGTTATATCCGATTGATGAAAAAACATGACCTCGCAGTCTGTTTCGCTTATAATTTCTATACTGTTGCGCTGAGAAAAAGTAAATGTGAAAAGGCTTCCGAAAATGCTGTTTTCACCGAGAGTTTCTATGATCGTCCTTATGCCGTTGATATCATAGCGAACTATAATAGCTTGTCCGCTCAGAATAATACCTATTTTATCATTATTATCAGAAAGCTTAATGATACTTCCGGATTTGTATTTATGAATATCGACATTGAAACAGTTTATCATGCGCAGGCAGTCTTCAT
Organism: Ruminococcus sp.; assembly: GCA_017462565.1. GTDB lineage: Bacteria > Bacillota > Clostridia > Oscillospirales > Ruminococcaceae > Ruminococcus. The sequence continues at coordinate 14,916 of JAFTQW010000033.1, read as the reverse complement.
TATTTATTCCCTTGAATAAAATGTTATTTTCCGGTAACATAAAACACCTCCATTGTTGCAATTGCAACAGACTTTTTATTGCTTTTATGATACAATAAAAAAAAGAAAAAGTCAAGCTGTTTTGTCTTTTTATTTCAATATTTTTTATGCGAAGGGAAGAATTATTATGAAAGTTAATGTAATAGGCGAAGCTGTTTCGCAGGAGGAAATTGACGCATATATAGATTACGGCAAAAAGAAATACAGCGATAGAATAATTTCAGGAATGACTGTTAAAACAGACGGCGAATTTGTTGATCTTCAATTTGATTTTGCCGATGTTCCTTTTGAGCGCATCAGAAGAATTACCGGTTATCTGGTAGGAACTCTCGACCGTTTTAATAACGGAAAACGTGCGGAAGAGCGTGACAGAGTAAAGCACAGCGTATAATTGCCTTTTATGGCATTATCTGAAATCCCTTCAAAAAAAGGATTTCAAATATAATTACTATGGAGGTTTTTAAATTATGAAAAAATATGTATGTCCTGTATGCGGATATGTTCACGAAGGCGACGAGGCTCCTGAAAAATGTCCTCAGTGCGGAGTAGACGGATCAAAGTTCATCGTTAAGGAATCAGACGAAAAGCTTGTTTTTGCCTGCGAGCATGAACTTGGTTCAGCTAAGGCTGTTACAGATCAGGAGATCATTGACGGTCTTCGTGCTAATTTCAGCGGCGAATGCACAGAGGTTGGTATGTATCTTGCAATGGCAAGAGTTGCTCACAGAGAGGGCTATCCTGAAATCGGACTTTACTGGGAAAAGGCTGCTTACGAAGAAGCTGAACACGCTGCAAAGTTTGCAGAGCTTCTCGGAGAAGTAGTTTCATCTTCAACAAAGGAAAATCTTGAAAAGAGAGTTGCTGCTGAACACGGTGCAACAGAGGGCAAGCTTGCTCTTGCTAAAAGAGCTAAAGAGCTTAATCTTGACGCTATCCATGATACCGTTCATGAAATGGCAAAGGACGAAGCAAGACACGGTAAGGCATTTGAAGGTCTTCTCAAGAGATATTTTGGTTAATTGCGTTTTTTAAATTTCTACATAAAAGGAGCTGTACAGGCTCCTTTTATTATTGACTAATGTACCGGAAGTGTGATATAATAAAATGCAGTTTGAAATTGCATAGCAGGTGAGAGAGTATGAGCGTAAATGAAAACAGCAAATTGATTCGTGAAGAACTTGACAGGCTTCTTTGCACTGAAAATACGGCGGAAACGCTGCTTAAAAGCAGGGAAAGAGTAGCGGAGATAGTTCCTGAAATAAGACGCTGTTTCGATTTTGAACAGCATTCAAAATATCATAAATATAATGTTTACGAGCATATCGCATACTCAGTTGAATATGCGCCGATAGAATCGGTTTTGCTCAGACGTGCAATGCTTTTCCACGATATCGGCAAGCCCGATATGTTTACAATGGATGAAAACGGCGTTGGACATTTCAAGGGACACGCTCCGGTAAGCGCAGAGATGGCTGAAAAAATCATGGCTCGGCTGGGTTATGATAAGGATGAGATCAGTCTTACAAGGGTTCTCATCTCGCATCACAGCGATAAAATCGAAAATGAATGTCAGATAAAGCGTCTTATTTCCGAAATTGGAAAAGAGCGTTTCGCTATGCTTATAGAGCTGAAAAAAGCCGATAATTCGGCAAAGCGAGACTTCGTTTTAACGGAAAATGACGAGCTTGACGAAGCTTTGAAAATCGCAGAACGTATTGATAGAGAGGATAATATAAAATGATAAAAGGAAGAATTCATTCAACAGAAAGCTTCGGAACAGTTGACGGACCCGGAGTCAGATTTGTAGTGTTTTTTCAGGGCTGTCCGCTTCGCTGTAAATACTGTCATAATCCCGATACATGGGATTTTTCGGGAGGAAAAGAGGTTACAGCCGAAGAACTTCTTAAAGAATACGATTCATACAAAGAATTTCTGAAATCAGGAGGAATCACGGCAACAGGAGGCGAACCGCTTGCTCAGCCGGAATTTCTCGCCGAATTTTTCCGCCTTGCAAAAGAAAAGGGTATCCATACCTGTCTTGATACGTCCGCAGGAACGTTCAGCGCCGCAACTCAGCAGAAAATCGACAAGGTGCTCGACTACACCGACCTTGTTATGCTTGATATAAAGCATATAGACAACGAACAGCATCGTGTGCTTACAGGTGCAGGAAACAGCAATATTCTTGCGTTTGCAGAGCATCTTCGTGACAGGAAAATACCTCTTTGGATACGGCACGTCGTAGTTCCGGGAATTACCGACAACAGGGACGAGCTTTTTCGTCTGGGGGAATTTATTTCGACGCTTGATAATATGAAAGCGCTGGACGTTCTTCCGTACCACGACATGGCGAAGCCGAAGTATGAGAATCTGGGGATTGAGTATCCGCTCGGAGACACGCCGCCGCTGACTAAAGAGGAAGCGTTAAGGGCGAGGGGAATAATAGTTGAGGGTATAAAATCGGGATTGCAGCATGATGCTGCATCCGAACACGGAGTTACTTACGATAAAAGATAGAAAAACACGCCGTTCGTGGTTTACTCTAATAATGGGATTCCAAAGGGGAATACATCCCCTTTGGAATCCCGATTTTATTTAACTATTATTTTTTTGAAGGACTTTTTGCCTTTGCGGACTATTGTTTCTCCTTCGAGTTTTATTTGTGCTTTTGCGTCTGTCATTTTTTTATCGTTAACGATGATTCCGCCTTGCTGAACAAGTCGGCGTGCTTCGGAAACAGACGGTGCAAGTCCTGATTTTACAAGTAGATTGAGAAGTCCGATACAACCGTCAGTAAGGTCAGCAGAATCAATTTCGGCAACAGGCATATTCTCGTTGGAACCATTTCCGCCGAAGAGAGCCTTTGAAGCTTCCTTTGCCTTTTCAGCCTCTTCTTCACCGTGAACCAGTTTGGTAAGCTCGTATGCGAGAAGTTCTTTTGCCTTGTTGAACTGCGCTCCCTCCATAGTTTTTTCCATTTCCTCGATTTCCTCAACGGGAACGAACGTGAGCATTTTCAGACACTTGATAACATCAGCGTCGGCAACGTTTCTCCAATACTGGAAGAATTCGTATGGGGAAGTTTTTTCCGGATCGAGCCAGACTGCGCCCTTTTCGGTCTTGCCCATTTTCTTGCCCTCAGAGTTGAGAAGAAGAGTAATAGTCATAGCGTAAGCGTCTTTACCGAGCTTGCGGCGGATAAGCTCTGTTCCGCCGAGCATATTTGCCCACTGATCGTCGCCGCCAAACTGCATATTACAGCCGTATTTCTGGAAAAGCTCCATAAAATCGTAGCTCTGCATTATCATGTAGTTGAATTCAAGGAACGTAAGACCTCTTTCCATTCTCTGCTTATAGCACTCGTGAGAGAGCATACGATTTACGCTGAAATGAGCACCTACGTCACGCAGAAGCTCGATATAGTTAAGGTTCATGAGCCAGTCGGCATTATTCACGACGATAGCCTTATCCTCAGAAAAATCGATAAAACGGCTCATCTGCTTTTTAAAGCAGTCAACGTTATGCTGAATGGTTTCGGGGGTCATCATTTTGCGCATATCGGTTTTGCCGGAGGGGTCGCCGATCATAGCCGTACCTCCGCCGATGAGGACGATCGGCTTGTTGCCGGCCATCTGGAGTCTCTTCATAAGACAGAGCGCCATAAAGTGTCCGACATGAAGGCTGTCGGCAGTCGGGTCGAAACCGATGTAGAATGTAGCTTTTCCTGCATTGATAAGCTCCTCGATTTCTTTTTCGTCTGTCAGCTGAGCGAGCAGACCTCTGCGTTTAAGTTCTTCAAAAGTAGTCATAATTTTTTCTCCTTTGTATTAATTGATTTATTTAGGGATGCCTGAAATCTATTCTAAAGAATGCATCATATCAAGTATTTCAAGACCTGCATCTTCGGTTAGTACAGCATCGCTTTCAGAAAGGAATCTGCTTCCTCCTGAAAGTTGAGATACTAAATCACATAAACAGGGAACAGCCTTGATCGGAATTTTCTTTTCAGTCTCCCAGATACTTATTAGTTTTAAAAGTACTGCTTTGAGATCGTTGAACAAGTTTTTATCAAAAAAGTTCTCACAACGTAAGGAAGTTATAAAATCTAAACTTAAATTACAGAACTGTGACGTTAATTCAGCTTCGTTCATTGATTCTCTCTTTCGTATGAAATTACTAAAAGAATGAAAGCTGCATATCTCCGTAACCTCTCTGGTAGGCGGAAATGATGCTCTTCATATTATATAGTATACCAAAGCGGTCGCATTCCGAGGTGAAAACGCTCCAGAGCCTTTTTGCGTTCGGACTTATGCACTCGTATCTGTTCCCAAAATATCGGATATATCGTTCTCTGAGCTTTGAATCAGGAAATCTTTTATCAAGCTCGTCAAGAAAATGCTCACGCTGATTGGCTCTGAGAGTTACTCCGAAAAAAGGATAAATGCATCGTACACCGCATTGGTGAGCTGTTCTGACGATTTTGACGATATTATTCTCGCTGTCCTCAAGAAAAGGGAGAACCGGCATAAGCGTAATACCGGTAAACAGTCCGCTTTCGGACATTTTTGCAAGAGCGTTGAATCTTTCCGATGAAGGTGCGGCATTTGGTTCAATAAGCCTGCAAAGCTCATCATCGGCGGTGGTCACTGTCATTTTGCAAAGAATGGGGGAATGCTCGGAAATTTCATTGTAAACGTCGATATCACGGGTTATAAGCGGACTTTTGGTTATAACAGTAATTCCGAATTCGTATGCGCTGATAAGTTCGAGAGCATGACGTGTAAGAAGCTCGGTCTGTTCGAAAGGGTTATAGGGGTCGCTCATAGCTCCTGTCCCGATTATTCCTTTGCGAATTTTGCGCCGAAGCTCGTCACGGAGAATAGCGAGGGCGTTTTCCTTTGCCTTCACCGTATCAAAGTTATCGACATGATAGCATTCTGAACGGCTGTCGCAGTAAATGCATCCGTGACAGCATCCACGGTAGAGATTCATATTGTAGTCGTTTCCGAACCATTCAGAGGTTTTATTTTTCTGTAAGATAGTTTTACATGGAATTGTCAGCATTGTGTTGTCCCCATACTATTTTATCGCAGCAATAACCGAAAACTTCTGAAAGGAATAAACGCATTCAGGGGAATCAAATCCGCTTTCTTGAAGCATATTTATTTCTTTTGTTACAGAACATTCCTTATCAAGTTTTCTTCTTTCTTTCCAAAGTTCGATGTCATGTTTTGAAAGTGATGATTTGCCAAGAGTATCTATCCAACGGGAATCGGCATATTCGCTGAAATTTTTATTATCAAAACAAAATTGATCATAATTTACAAACATACCGCCTTGGGGAAGATTTTTATAAATCCGCTTAAATAATTGCTCTTTATCTTCATCGTTTAGATGGTGGATTGATAAGGCAGAAATTATAAGATTAAATTCCCCGTCTGGAAAAGTCTTGCAGTAATCGTCAGTTATATATTTAATATTTGAAAGACTATCAAAACGATGTTTAGCGACTTCAAGCATTTCTATAGCAATATCGTCCAGAACGAATTCTGCATTCGGAAAATTTCTGTACCAATACATTGAGAGCAATCCTGTACCGGCCCCAAGGTCGAGAATTCGATTTGGATTATTGTAAAATCCTGCAAGAAAATCAGTTGTATTGACATAAAAATCTTCAAAACATGGTATAAAAATTTGGCGTTTTGAATCGTATTCTTTAGCAATGAGATTAAACTGCTTGTCAATATTCATAAATTCCGCTCCTCAAAAAAATCCCCGTACAGCCGAAAAGACTGTACGAGGACGAAATTACTCGTGGTACCACCTCGTTTTATCGTGAGAAAACCAATAATGCTCTCTCCGACCTTGAAAGCTGTAACGGGCAAACCCGTCTGCACCTACTTGATTTCAGCACAGAAACTCCGGAATGTAGGTATCTGAGAGCCTGTTTTTCCTCGCACCGACCGGAAACTCTCTGGAACAGGTTATTCTCAGCTTTGATTCGTTCAACATTTTTTTTATGATAACACATATCGAAAAAAATGTCAAGGGGGAATTAATAGTTAATATAAAAAAATATTATCATACCTATTGACATTTACCGGTATACGATGTATAATTATTATTGTTGATTGCTGATGTGGCACAGTCGGTAGCGCAACGCCTTGGTAAGGCGTAGGTCGTCGGTTCAAGTCCGATCATCAGCTCCACGTTAAATAACGGTAAATAGGCACTTTCTCGGTTGGGAGGAAGTGCTTATTTATTTTGTTCAATATAAATTGTGCGCTGTTTGTGCGCTATTGAAATAAAAAGATATTGAAAGATATGATAAGATATACAAAGTTAAAAGGACTATCCAAATATGGACAGTCCTTTTTATTATACAATTTTCGATATGGCTTGCTGTTCTGCCGGCTCCTCAGCACATTTATTGTGAGTTATAAGCATATCCTGCAAAACGTTAGCGGCTGCTTCATCGGCTTCTGCAATGCAGTGCAGATATTTGTTGGTTGTGGATATGTCGCCATGTCCAAGACGTTCTTGCACTTGTTTTAGATTTACACCGCCATAAAGAAGCAGAGTTGCAGATGTATGTCTAAGACTATGGAATTTGCGGTGTTTTAAGCCGTTTTTGGCAAGAAATTTGCTGAATTGTTTTGTAGGAGTTTGGGGATTCATAATTTCGCCGTTCCATTGTGTAAAGAGCCAATCATTGTCACTCCAAGTTGTACCCAGTTCTATAGCTTGCTTTGATTTTGTATCTTTGAGGAGCTGGACAAGCTCTATACAATGATGATTTATTGTAATAGTCCGTATTTCATAATCTTTTGGTGCTTTTGTTTTAATAGGTTCTCCGGGTAGTTTATAAGCAGAGCGTTCTATTGTGACTTTGTTTTTGTTATAGTCAAAATCAGAAAATTTCAGTCCTACAAGCTCGCCGCATCGGCAGCCTGTCATTATAGCAAGTTGTACAAGCACCTGAAACTGTAAATCTTCCTGTTCAAGACATTCAAGCATTTGTGCGGCTTCCTGCTTACTGAATATCTCAATCTTAGGTGCAACGATCTTTTGTAAAGTTAGTTTTTCAGCATTTGCCGGATTTGTCGGTATTATATCCAGCTTTACCGCCTGTTTGAGTATAGATTGTAAGACCGTGAGCTTGCGCCGTATAGTAGCCTGTGATAACTTAGGATTGTTTTCGTCAATTGTACCGTCTTTCTTCTGCCTTACATCGCCTTGTAGATACTGAATAAACTGCTGAATGTGTGCAGGTTTTAGCTCAGACAGTTTTATGTGACCGAGAAGCGGAATTATCAGTTTGTCAATGATTCGGCTGTATTCGTGCCATATTCGAGGTGCAAGAACGTCCTTTTTTATATCAAGGTACATTGGGCAAAAGTCAGCAAGCTTGATATTTCGGTTAGCACCGATTTGACCGTTTCGACATTGTTCCTCAAATAGTAAGGCTTGCCGCTGGACTTCCTTTTCAATCTGTTTAGAGGTCATACCCTGAGCAGGCTTATAGCTCATTGTGTATGGCTTAAGCCGCTTTCCGTTACTGTCATAGCCGTGATATACTCTGATTGTATAAGACGTTATCTCGCCGTTTTTATTCTTTCTTGGGGTTATGTTGGGCATTTTCGGAAGCCTCCTTTAAAAGCATATCCATTATATCTAAAGATCTTGTTTTTTTGCTATTATCAATTGTTTTGGCTTTTTCTGCAATTTCCTCTGAAAAACTGTAATCATCAATTGAAAGAAAAATGTCTTGAATGTATTTAGCAATTTTATATTTTTTGTAATCTACATCTTCATCTATTTCGGCAAATTTTAAATCAAGTTCTTTTTTACAGTCTGCTTGTTGTAATAAATTCTTAATAGCGTAAATTCCTTTTTCTTCGATTTCACTGTCTGAAATATTCAGGTTATAACATTCGCAATATTTTTTTATTAAGAGATTCTTATAGTTTTCGGCTTTATAGTTTGCAATATGGTAATCCTCTACTGAGTATAAAATTGAATGGTCTAATCCTAAAATAAGTTGCTCAAGAACAGAAGAAAAATAATTATCATCAAGAAACTTTGATAAATATTTTATGTGTTCTATTACTGGCTCACTTAATCCAGTAACTTTGCAGGCTATTTGTAAATCTTCATTCATACTTGTAACGTCAGTTCGCCCCATTAAGTAATCGGTAGATACATTGAAAAAGTCAGCAATCTTTGCAAGGAGATCAATGTTAATTGTTCTTTCTGCTTTTTCATATAAGCTCAAGCTTTGGCGTGTGATCTGTAGTTTATCGGCAAGCTGTTGCTGGGTAAGTCTTTTTTGTTCTCTAAGCTGTATCAAACGTTTGGAAAACTCCTCTTTATAATTCATTTTTTGTTTCCTCCACATTTAAATTTTATTATTTTTGTTATATTTTGTTGCATTTTATTAAATTGTGCAACAGAAGCTTGACGTGACGAAAAGATTGTGATATACTATGATTAGTGGTGATTGTTGCTTATAATATTATACCGCAACATTTACAAAATGTCAACCACCACAACAAAAATTTTTTAGGAGGTATTCACCATGACAAAAGCAAACTTAGATATCAGAGCAGAGTTGAAAAACAAGAAAATTCCTGTTTATGCTGTTGCTGATGTAATGGGAGTGCATGAAAATACGGTTTTTCGCCGTTTGAGGTATGAACTCCCAGAGCAGGACAAGCAGACATTCAAACGCATCATCAACGAGCTTTCAAAGCAGAACGAAGCTGCAAACAACTAATTTTACGGAGGTATATTTTATGTTTTATGTAAAAACAAAAATTAATGATGAAACAACAATTACGACTGAGCTTACAGACGAGAACATATTTACACATTGTCCGAAATGCGGTACAGAATTTCCAGTTGACCTTGTTGAGATTCTCGGAGACGGCAACAGTGACTTATTTGGAACGGCTGTTTATTGTGCTGAGTGTTCGGCTAAGATTATAAAAAAATAATGCCTACCGGCGGCAACCAGTAGACATTGAACAGCAAATATCAATAACCCATAATAAAATACTTGCCAGCTCCATTATAACATATTTTCGGAGCTGGCGCAACAAGAAAGCGAGGATTTTGTGAAAGAAAATTTTACAATGTCAACAAATATTCCTGAAATGTTAGGAATAAAAGAAACAGCCGAGCGTTTTGGTATATCTCAGAATTATGCACGACAGCTTGCCTTGACCGGAGCTGTAAAGGCTGTGCGTATAGGCGGCAGAAGTAAGATACTTATCAACGCTCAGAGTATGGCTGATTTCTTCAACAACAGCTATATCAAAGTTGAAAATCCTGCTCAAACAGGCGATATAAAGCCGATTCCAGTTAAATTATGAAAAGAGGTGCAGTATGAAAGATAATATTTCATTTAATGTGATTGATTTTATACCGTATGGAAAAAAGAATGCGATCTCAAATGAAGAACTTGCAATTCGTTTAAATACTGATAAGCGAACGGCAAGAAAATTTGTGCATCACGCAAGAGTTAAGGGCGCAAATATCTGCTCTACCTGTGAGGGAGATGAAACAGCAAGCTATTACATACCGCTTTCAGTTGAAGAGGCAATGCCGTATCGGAGAATGCAGCGCAGCCGCATTGCAAGTGCAGAAGCAGCTTTAAAACCTGTTGAGGACTTTATCAATAATTTTAGTGAATAGGGCGGTGATAATTTGATATTGCAAGAAATTATCGCTCATTTTCAAAATGTAAAGCAAGTCGGGGAAAATCAATATTCAGCAAATTGTCCGTCCTGCGGAGATAGTAAAGGACATTTGTACATATCAGAGTCCGAGGGAAAGACTCTTCTGGATTGCAAAAAGGGTTGTACGTTTAATGAGATCGTGCAGGCATCGGGACTGAAAAAGGCGGATTTCTTTCCGCCTAAGTTTCAGAAAACGGCATGGATTAAGCTCAGGGAGCATATTTACACTGATACAGAGGGAAAGCCTGTTGCTCGAAAGACCATATTTGATAAAGGCGGAGGAAGTAAAACCGCACTATGGGAACGATATGAGGACGGTAAATATATTAAAGGTCTCAATGGCTTGAAAGTACCGCCGTATCATGTTCATAATCTGAAAGAGGGTAAGACTGTTATAATCGCTGAGGGCGAAAAGGATGTTGAAACTCTCGAAAGAATGGGATTCCGGGCGAGCTGTTCTCCAAACGGAGCCGGAGGGCGGACAAGCTGGAATAAGGGGCATAACGAGTATTTCAGAGGAAAAGCCGTTATAATCCTCACAGATAATGATGAACCTGGCAGAGAACACGGCAAGGTCACAGCCGATAGCTTGTGTAAAGTTGCCGAAAGTGTTCGCCTGATACCGTCAGAACGCATTTATCCAGAACTGAAACAAAAGGGAGATATATCTGATATTGTTGAAGTCGTAGGGCTTGACGAGGCTAAGAGAATGCTGATTGAATCTGCTGAATCAGCCGAAATATATGTTAAAACAGGAACAGTCGTTAAAGAGCATGAAACTTTATCCGACTGGAACAACGACAGCACAGGTGAGCTTACAATCACCAATCTTACCGAATACCTTAAAGCTAAGAGAATATTAGTAAGATATGATATAATCACTCATAATATAGAGATCAGCGGCTTTTCCGGAGAAAGTTCCGATCACATTAAGGAAACTGCACCAGCGCTTATTTATGATGAACTTCATTTCAGTCTGAAAAAATGTACAATGGAGAAAATCGGACAGTTCATAAATGTTATTGCAACCCGAAACAAGTACAATCCTATACTTGAAAAAATTAATAGTACTCATTGGGACGGAACAGATCGTCTTGACGAGATTTACAATATTTTCTGCATTGACGAGAGTGACAGGTTAAGCCGTACTATTATAAAAAAGTGGTTGATGCAATGTATATGCGGACTTCATAACAGCATGGAAAATCCGTTCAGTCTCGATATTGTACTAATATTTCACGGAGCGCAGGGAATCGGAAAAACACGCTTTTTAGAGAAACTTTCACTCTATCCGATGTACTTCGGCGAGGGCAGAACCTATGATCCGAGAAATAAGGATTCTCAAATTGAGTGTACGTCAAAATGGATTTGTGAGCTTGGTGAGATCGGCTCAACAATGAAAAAGGATATTGACAGCCTTAAAGCTTTTTTGACAAGTTCTACTGATGAATACCGGCTTCCTTATGGAAAAACGGCTCTCAGGTATGCCAGAATGACTTCATTCTGCGGCACTACAAATGACAGGCAATTTCTGATTGATGAAACCGGAAACCGCAGATTTGCAACAATTGATATTCCTGACGGTACTGTTATTAATTACGATGATCAGGTGAAAACGTTCGATAGTTTGCAGCTCTGGGCGCAGATCTCCGAAATGGTTGAAGCTTTGATCGCTGTCAATAACAGCAGTTATGCATCGTGCTTTCGTCTTACCCGTGAGGAATTAGATGAACTGAACAGCCGTAATTCCGAACATCTTAAGCCTTTGAAAGGCGAACAGGAGGTCTCGGATGTTTTGGCGGAACTGGATGAAACGAATCAGGGATATAAGGTTGAGGAAGAGTATATGACGGTCAGCCAGTTTATTGAACAGAATCCAGCGTTGAAAAAATATACTGCACAACAAATATCAAAGATTCTTGATAAATTTGGTTATAAAACGATACAAAAAAGAATCGAGGGCAGAAACTATCCGTTAAAGGTTAGGTTATTACCTAAGAAAATTTACATATCCTATAATCAAAATTATGTTCATTAATGTTTGTAGTCGATGTAGTCGAGGTGTAGTCGATAAAAAAACGATTCCTCGACTACAGAAAAACAACGTAATATAGCCTTTAAATGCTGTTTGTAGTCGATGTAGTCGAGAAATCTATATATAAAGTATAAAATAGATGCAGTAATACATAGTAGAATACAAAAAAGGAAAAGAATAGAAAATTCTTCGACTACACGACTACAAAACGCCTATAAGTCCCTATATATAGCCGAAAAACTTGTAGTAGACAAGCTCTACTACAACTCTACTACAACGGATACATCAGGCAAGCTTATTTTTAATTCTGATACAACGTGACAAATGTGACAAAACTAAAATTTGGAGGGTAAAATGTATAAATACAAACTTTATGAAGCGTTTAAAAAGATTTTGACTGATCTTTCCGTAAGCCCTCATACTTATGAAAAATTGATCAAATACATTTCGGAGGTTCTTGAAATATGAACGACAAACAGAAGTTTTTGAAAGAAGCCGTTATTCTCTGCGATTCGAGGGAACAGCAGAACCGTCATATACTGGATGCATTCGGACAGTCGGGCGTAAAATATGAGGTCTGTAAGCTTCCGGTGGGCGATTATTCGTTTAAGGTGAATGAGCTTGACTTCTGTCTGCAATGTGCAGTTGAACGTAAAGCTAACGTCAATGAGCTTTGGGGGAATATCTCCCGAGAACGTGAACGCTTTGAAAAAGAGATAGCGGCAATGAAGAAGCTCACAGGTTCGGCTAATCTGATAATAGAAAATTGTCCCGATCGTGATTTTCTTCAAAATTTTAAGGTAAATCAATACGTTATGATCGCTCAAAATCGTAAAGTAGAAGATATCGGGCGGTACATATACAACACGCTGCAATCATGGAGTAGTGCCAACAGATACGGCTTGAACGTCCATTATATGCGTGGGAACGAGTGGACAGCGGCTTTACTGCTGAATATCTTCTATTACTACTATCACAATTACCATGAGCTTACTAAGCCTTTGCGGAAGAATGAATAAACTCTTGGATTATGCATGAAATTATGAATAATTCCCCACCCTAAAAAAGGGGATAGTTGAATAGCTTTTAAAATGCTCTGTAATTGCTTGCGAACAAAGTAATGTAATTATACTATCAATGAATTGGATGTGCCTTAACGGCGATTCTGGACGTTCTCGGAGGGTATATATTATGATATGAAAGAGGAGCAGGTGAATTGCCTGCTCCATACTTAATAAATATTCAGTTAAGGTGAAGCTGTTCTTTAAGAGCCGATTGAAGAACCTGAGAGAAATTCACGTTATTAGCGACAGCAGCTTCGTTGAGCCACGAGGGAATAGTCAAGGTTTTTTTGACTGATTTTTCAAAATGTTTTTTAGCATATTCATCAACATCGACAGCCACCATATTGACAAATGCGCTCTCGTATTCGTCATACTCCTTGTCAACATCAATGCGGCTCATTTCGGACGGAGCAGGCACGTTCTCGCCCTCCTGCTTAGCTGAGTACAGATAACCGGCAAGACAGTCCACAGCCATTTCAAGAGCGTTTTCAAGCGTCTCGCCATAGGTCGAAAGGTGGTTGAGGTCAGGAAAAATCACTGAGTAACCGCCCTCTTTTTCTTTGTAAAAACAAGCCGGATAAACAGATAACATATAATCAACTCCTTTTGGTATTACATTTATATTATATGCAGGAGCAGGGCATTATTTCAGCCCCGCCTGTTTCAGGATTGAATTTGCCGTACCTTTGGGAATGTCTCCCTTATGATTCGGTACTGTTACTTTTCCGCTTTTAGTTGGGTGTATGTACTGAAAGTGCGAACCTACAGTACCTTTTAAAGTCCAACCGTCAGCTTTAAGCAGCTTCTCCATTTCTTTAAAAGTCATGGCTTTTTCCTCCTGCATTTATATTATAGCATACAATACGTGCCTTGTCAATACGTATTATCAAATTTACATAAAAAAGAGCAAGGTTTCACCCCTGCTCCTCCTCATACTCTATAATGTCTCCCGGCTGACAGTTCAGGAGTTTGCAGAGCTTGGCGAGATTGGCGGCATTTACAATTTTGCCTTCTCGGATATTCTGAATTGTTCCTTCGCTTAACAATGCTTCTTTGCGTAGTCGGTTAGTATTATAACCTGCTGCTTTAAGTGCTGTCAAAACATCAAGCTTATATTTAATAGGCATTATATCAAGTCCTTTCTTGTGGAAGCTGAATTTTAAAATACTCCCTATCTTCCATTATAATTATACCATATATTACACCGAAAATCAATGCGAAAATTACACATAAAATCGGTGCAAAGTTTGTCTATATTGCCTATTGATTTACACCGAAAAACGGTGTATAATATAATTACAGTAAGGGAAGCGGAAACGCTTCCGGAGCTGAATAAAAGGGAGGTACAGAGTTATGTTAAAGGATTTCAGAAGAAAGGTAATGCAGATCGCTAATCGCCTTGTTGGTCAGGGATATATCAGAGCTTGTGCAATGAAAACAGCATGGAAACTTATCAAGGCTCATGCAGTAAGCACAAAGGTTGCCGGAACTTCATTTGACAACCGCCAGAACGTGCTTGCACTGCTCGCAAAGTATAACCCTGCTGACGTATCGGTTAAGCTTGTGCGTGACCGTTCCAATACCTTTGACAGTAACGCTGTAGCCGTTACAGCAGCCGTAAAAGGTAAGGTCAGTGCAGTAATAGGCTATCTTCCTAAAGCCGTAGCAAGCGTTGTAGCTGCTCTCATGGACAAGGGCTTGCATATAATGTCCGACACTTTTAGTATTGTCGGCGGTTACTCAGGACATGAGAACTACGGCGCAAGAATCATTGTAAAAATATAATGCCCCTTGCATACTGGAATACACAAAGGGCAAAACCTACTCGAAGCAGGCTTCATCGCAATGTTATTATAGCATTTCTGCTCCGAAAAGTCAAGAAAAATTTTCAAAAAGGTCACGGCAACAGCATTTACATTTTATCAGAAAAGTGGTAAAATAGAAGAATGAAGATAGAAAGATTAACAGAACGGCTTTCCGAACTCACAGATTCGAGGAGGACGAGATACGGAAATATCCGACATAAGCTTGAAGATAT
>JAFTQW010000032.1 GCA_017462565.1 Ruminococcus sp. | reverse complement strand
TTCCGTCCAAGTGTTTTTTCTGCATACAAAATTGCATCTTCTTTTTTGCTCAATTCTATTTTGATTCTTGTTTTTGGCATTTTATCACCCTATTACATTTTAGCACTTTTTTGCTTAATTTGCAATAGTGGATAGTATAATTGACACTTATGAAAATCTGGATAAGGATTTCATCAGCGTTATAGACCGTAAGAATCGTCAGTACACTAAAGCTACTACGCAGAAAATAGATTATCTGATAAATTCAGACCAGACTGTCAAAGGTAATCTGATTTCACTGCTGAAATATCTTTCAGATAAAAATTATTCGGAAAAAGCCTGTGATTTGCTGACAGATTTATTTGAGCTGTATGAACTTTCGTATATTAATAATGAAAGCCTGTATGAAAGAAAACGGGCTGCAAAACGAAATAAAAATTCAGAACTTATTATGACAGAAGATACTGTTGATTTTGAGATCAGGGCAAAGGCAATGGCTTTGCAGATCATGAACAACAAGTACAGCAAGAAAAATGTTGCAGCATTTGTAGACAGAATACTGGGAGATAAATCCCATGTATCAACAAAGGATTTTAAAATCGACGATGATGATACCTATATCATGACATTGCTGTCTGTTGTTCAGGCAAATGATAAAAATTCAAAATATGAAATAGATATATCAAACGAAATCATTAAATCTGAAAAGTACGAAATACCGCTTATGGTATACAAAAGGAGAACTGACAGATGAATTTAAACAGATTTGAAGAAATGACTCAAAAAGAAAAGGACGAATTCTCACGTATATGCAATATGCTTTTATCTGTAACATATATTCTTCGTGACGGCTTTGACGGACGCTTATCCAAAGAATACAGGTTTATCGACAGTAATTTTGACCTATTTTATGATTATCTTGAAATAAGCGGCTGGAAAATATACAAGGATATTCAGTATGGAATTATTTATGTCAGAAATACCGACGGGTTTAATAAACTGTCATTAAACAAGCTGACCACTGTTATGCTTGTCACAATGAGAGTGGTTTACGAAGAAAGCCGTGCTCAGGCGAGCAGTACAAATGATGTATGCACAACAGTCGGCGCGTTATTCGGAAAAATAGTAAATGAATTTTCTGTGTATCCTAAAAAACCGCCTCAGAAAGAAATCAAGGAATCGTTCAGGATTCTGGAGTCGCACAATCTTATCAGAAAGCTTGACGACAGTTATGATGATATTGAGTGCAGATTTGTTATTCTGCCGTCTGTGCTTATTGCCGTTCCGAACGAAAGATGCAAAACGATATGCGATGTTCTGAAAACTGAACCGGAGGAAATTATCAATGAAGAAGATAACACGATTACTGCTGATTAACTGGCACTATTTTCAGAATACCATTATTGATTTTGGTACAATTAATTTTCTTACAGGAAAGAATTCTGCTGGAAAATCAACGATAATTGACGCTTTGCAGATTGTTTTTATGGGAGAAACAAGAAGTACCGCTTTTAACCGTGCAGCAAGCAAGAAGTCCGAAAGAACGCTGAAAAGTTACCTGATAGGTTCAATGGGTGAAAATGTTGAAAATGGTAACAAAAGTATACGAGAAGGCAAGGATTTCAGCACATACATTGTTGCTGAATTTTATGATGATAATAAATCATATTATTTTTGTCTTGGCGCAGTTTTTGACACTTTTTCAGATGGCGGTGACATCAATAAAAGATTTTTCTATCTGCACAGCCGCATACCTGAATGTAAATTTATTGAAAACGGCAAAACCATGGACAGCCGCAGAATGTCACAGTATTTCAAAGAAAAATATCCTAAGAAATATGAAACAAAGGATACTGCCGAGGGTTACAAAAATATAATTCTTACAAAGCTTAATATACACGAACGTAAATTTTTTACAATGCTGAAAAAAGCAATATCCTTTGAGCCCATAAATGATATTGAAAAGTTCATAACAGAAAATGTTTGCGATATCGAAGATGACATTGATATCACCTCTATGCAGGAGAATATCCTTTATTACAAGCAGCAGGAAGTTATGGCACAAAGCTTTGAGAACAGATTGACAAAGCTTGAGGACATTTGCAATCTGTATTCGGAAATTGAGAAACTGCGTTCTCGCCGTAAGATACAGCAGTTTCTGATCGATTACGGCACATATAAAGATTTTGTTCAGCAGATTAACAAATCTGGACAAGCTTAATGGGAATGCAATTTCCATGAGGGCGTTCAGCGTTAAAACATATGGGGATTCAAAAAAGTTTGAAAGAGAAATCAAACAGCATATTGTTCCCGTCATAAAAAAATTCGAGCCGGATCTGCTTGATGCTGAAGAAATAAGTGACCGCGCCGTATTGGCTCAGGTCGGGATAATTATGATGCCGGAGGTTTTTGAATTCTGCGGAAATGTAAAAGTTCATTTTACAAACGGCACAGCTGACTTCTCTCCCATTTCAAAAGGAGCCTGCATATCAAGTGAAAGTATCTCAGACATTCTTTCAATAGACATATCTGAAACCGACAGAATTATATTTATCGAGAACAAAACCAACTATACCGAATACTGTCTGAATAATAAAACTGAACGGGAACTGGTCGTATATCACGGTGGTTTTTACAGTCCACAGCGTGGAGATTTTTTCCGCAGGCTGTGTGCAGAAACTGATATACCAGTTTACTTCTGGGGCGACATTGATTACGGTGCTTTCAAAATGTTTGCGCGTCTGAAAAATAACATCATACATTCGCTGCAACCTCTTAATATGGATATCCATTCTTATAACCGCTATAAAATCAGCGGATTAAAGAAAAACGATGATTACATAACAAAGCTTAAAGTATTAGCTGAAAATCCGGATTATATGATGTTTAATGATGTTATTGCCGCCATTGCAGATGAAAAAATAACAGTTGAGCAGGAGAGCTTTCTGGAACGGGAACTAATATTCCTATAACCATAGTATATTAAAAGGAGTACAATAACATGATAACCATTGCCTCCACACGATTCTGCGACAGGATAATAATGATAGAAAACGGTGCAATTGCCGAGGAGCATATGAAGTGTGCCACTTACGCAAAGGACAGGACGGCTGTACGGCTCACTTCATAAGGATGATTGTGCTGAAATAAATCGTACTGAGTGAGCTGAACAAACTGCTTGTGAATGTTAGGGAGAACGAGGAAGAATTCGTGCGGGCAGCTATGGGCAATTCCATTCAGAAGCAGTCATCGGAGCTTTCTAAAGCTAAGAAAACGCTCAAACAGGCTGAAAAGCGTATCGCTGAACTTGACAGACTTTTCACAAGGCTCTATGATGATAATGTATCTGGCAAAATTTCTGACGAACGCTTTGCGATGATGTCCGCAGGGTATGAGAACGAACAACAGAAGCTTAAAGCTACAGTTTCCGAGCTAAACGTCTTTATCGACTCTGCTGAACAGAAATCGGCTGACGTGACTGCTTTCATAAACGTGGTTCAGAAATATGAGCATATCACTGAGCTTACACCTGAGATAATGCACGAAATAATTGAAAAGATTGTGGTTCACGCTCCCGACAAGTCCAGCGGTCACAGAACTCAGCAAATCGACATTTACTACCGTTTCGATGTCGCTGTTTCAACTGCCGTTGCTGACAGCAGAAAATATGACAAAAAGAGAAAGGCTGCGTAGGATATTCTACGCAGCCTTTCATTCAAATCATTAAAACTTCTTTATGAGCGTCCGTCTTTAATTACCACCTTTTTTATTATAACACATATAAATATACTTGTATACCGTCAACTTGACACCATATAGGTGTCACAATGACTACAAAGGCCTAATTTTCTAATGTATTTTCAGAAAATTAGGTCTTACTTAAATATTAATTTTGTTCTCTTCTCCTATGCCGAATGCGATTTATATTCCGTTCAAAATCGCCGCTGTCTATCAGGTCGGCGAGAAAATACTGTTCAAGCATCGGGACAGTACACGAATAAAAGCCTATTTTATGCTCATAAAGGTCGGCAAGACAGTTTGGAAGAAGCATATATCCGGCTCGGATAGACGGAGCTATCGTCTTTGAAAAAGTGTTGATATAGATAACGTTGCCGCTCTCACTCATAGAAAAAAGCGTCTCCGGAGCGATTCCTGTCAAGGTAAATTCCGAGTCGTAATCGTCCTCGATGATAACTGCGTTTCTGGAAGCGGCCCACTTTATGTACTCTTTGCGCCGTTGGGCAGAAGCGGTTATTCCGCTTGGAAAGCTGTTGAAAGGAGTGACATGAAGAACGGCTGCAGAGGTTCGTTCAAGCTCGTCAATGCGGATTCCCTCAGCGTCCATTCCGAGCATTTCGCAGACTGCTCCGTTAGCTGTGTAAACCGACCTTATTTTCTCGTAGGACGGATTTTCAAGAGCGATCGTTTTATCGTTTCCGAGGAGCTGAATGCAGAGTCCGTATAGATATTCCGCACCCGAACCGATTATTATTTGCTTGGGTGAAACCTCAATATTACGGCTTCTCGCAAGGTATCGGCAGATAGCCTCCCGAAGTTCGATACAGCCGTTGTTGGGCGATTTTTTCAGAATTTTTTCTCCGCAGTCGGAAAGGACTCTTCTTATTCCTGCGGCGAACGATGAAAAGGGGATAGTCTCTGATTCCGATACGGTTTCGGCGGAGTCAGTATGCTCCGAAGGTAATATTTCGGAGGTCGGGAAGCTTGTTTCGGGACTGTAAATGACGTAACATCCGCTTCTTTCACGAGTCTTGCAGTAGTCCTCTTCGCACAAAACAGCGTAAGCGTGTTCAACAGTGGCAACGCTCACTCCGCAATCCGCCGCAAGGGAACGCTTTGAGGGAAGTTTAGAGCCGCACGGGAACGCTCCGCTTACGATTTTGCTGCGCAGAGTCTGATATATCTGGATATAAGCAGGATTTCTGCTGCTGTGATCGATATGAAGCTGCATGATGTAAAACTCCTTTCCGACAAAAGACCTGTTCATTGAACAGGTCAATTATATCATATTTTTGAAGATATTTCAAGACTGCGATTAATATTGGGTTTCCAAAGGGATAAAGGTGAACAGATTCCACTTAAATCATATCAATAAACAAATTGTAAACAGTAGTATCGTTTGTAAGTTCGGGGTGGAAGGCTACTGCAATTTGATTTTTCTGCTTTACTGCGACTATTTTGTCGTCATGAACTGCGAGAACTTCGATATTTTCCCCCACTCTTACAGCATACGGTGCACGAATAAACCGCATTTCGATCAGAGCGCCATTGAAATTTTCAGTGCAGACGAAGCTTCCGAGCTGTCTGCCGTATGCATTGCGTTTGACTGTGATGTCCAGTGTTCCGAAACAAGGCGGTTCGCCGCCCTCTATGTCTCCTGCAAGAAGAATCATTCCGGCGCAGGTGGCAAGTACGGGCATCCCGTTTTCGATGTTTTTTTTCAGCGGTTCAAGTAGATTCAATTTTCTAAGCAGTTTTTTCATAACCGTACTTTCTCCGCCGGGAAGAACAAGACCGTCGAAGGGTTTTGAAATATCCTTTGGCTGACGAATTTCAAAGGCTTCTATGCCGAGCTTTTCAAGGACGGCGATATGCTCCGCAAAAGCGCCTTGAAGCGCAAGAACTCCCACTCGCATTATTTGCCTCTTTCAGCCATAAGGAGAGCGATCTCCTGTTCGTTTATTCCGACCATTGCTTCTCCGAGACCGCATGAAAGCTCTGCAATAAGCTTAGCGTCGTTATAATTTGCAGTTGCTTGAACTATAGCAGCGGCACGCTTTGCGGGATTACCTGATTTGAAAATTCCCGAACCGACAAAGACTCCCTCTGCGCCAAGCTGCATCATAAGAGCAGCGTCTGCCGGAGTTGCAACTCCTCCTGCTGCAAAATTGACAACCGGAAGCTTGCCGCTGTCGTGAACCTGCTTTACAAGTTCGTAGGGAACCATGAGCTTTTTAGCTTCCTCAAACAATTCGTCCTCTCTGAGAGAAACGATATGGCGAATCTGAGAATTCATCATACGCATATGACGTACAGCCTGAACGATATCTCCAGTTCCGGGTTCGCCCTTGGTTCTTATCATTGAAGCTCCCTCGTTGATACGGCGAAGAGCTTCGCCGAGGTCTTTTGCTCCGCATACGAAAGGCACTTTGAATTTTGTCTTGTCAACATGATAAACGTCGTCGGCAGGGGATAAAACTTCGCTTTCGTCTATGTAGTCTATCTCGATCGCCTCAAGTATCTGAGCCTCTGCGAAATGACCGATCCTGCATTTTGCCATTACTGGAATAGTCACTGCATCCTGAATTGAGCGTATCATCTGGGGATCGCTCATTCTGGAAACTCCGCCTGCGGCTCTTATATCGGCAGGAATCCGTTCAAGAGCCATAACGGCGCAGGCTCCGGCTTCCTGAGCTATTTTTGCCTGTTCAGGAGTTGTTACATCCATAATAACTCCGCCTTTGAGCATCTGTGCAAGTTCCTTATTAAGTTTATACTGTTCATTCATGATAAATATCCTCCCATAAGATTATTTGACAGGTTTATTATATCAGGATAATTATGTTTTTGAAATAGTCAGTTTTTAGTTTTTTTTACATACCAGAATATTTTCATAAATCTATCACAGCTTTTTTGGATTCAACGATTGAAAAATATGGTTAAACGTGATATAATAATTTCATATAAAAATAAAGAGGTATAAAAATGAGGAAAGAAAATAAATCTGAAACTCTTCCGGTGAGGTGTACTAAGCGTATCCGTGCCGATATTGACATTGGACTTACCAGCGAACAGGTTGCACAGAGAAAAGAAGAAGGACTCGATAACAAACCTGTTGAATCGCCTTCCAAAACAGTCAAGGAAATTCTTGCGGACAATATTCTGACGTATTTCAATCTTTTGTTTGCAATTCTGGCAGCTCTTATTATCGCAGTCGGCTCTTACAGAGATCTCACGTTCCTTCCGGTAATTATTGCGAATATGCTTGTCGGCATCGTCCAGGAGTTGAGATCAAAATCGGTTCTGGATAAGCTTACTATGCTGAATGCGCCTATAACGTCGGTTATCCGTGACGGCGAGGAGATAAACGTCCCCTCAAAGGAGCTTGTTCTTGATGACATAGCTGTTTTTCGAGCCGGAAATCAGATAAGCGCAGACGCTGTTGTGGTCGGCGGAAACGTTTCGGTAAACGAATCGCTTCTTACAGGAGAGTCGGACGAGATAGTCAAAAAGTGCGGAGACAAGCTTATGTCGGGAAGCTATATTGTTTCAGGTTCGTGCAGGGCAAGACTTGAAAAGGTCGGCAAGGAATCGTACATTTCTCAGCTTACTCTACAGGCTAAAAAGTCGAAAAAAGGCGAGCAGTCGGAAATGATACGCTCGCTGAACAAAATAGTCAAATTTGCCGGAATCATTATCATTCCTATCGGAATATTCATGTTCTGGCAGCAATACCGTATCAGCGGCGTAATTAAAAGCAGCGTTCAGTCGATGGTCGCATCGGTTATTGGTATGATACCGGAGGGACTTTTTCTTATTGCAAGCGCAACTCTTGCCGTAAGCGCAATGCGGCTTGCTTTTGAAAAAGTTCTTGTTCACGATATGAAATGCATTGAAACTCTTGCGAGAGTCGATGTGCTCTGCGTTGACAAAACGGGTACTATAACGGAAAATAAAATGGCGGTTACGTCGGTGATCCCGGCTTCAAATAAGTTTTCAGAGAGCATGATAAACGGGTATCTCAGCGATTTTGCGGCGGCGCAGGAGGCGGATAACGAGACAATGCGGGCTGTTAAAAATCATTTCAAGCGGCCGGCAGGGTTGATCGCAATTTCTCACACGGGATTTTCTTCCGAATTCAAATACAGCAGCGTTACTTTTGATTCCGGGGCGTTTGTGCTTGGAGCGCCGGAATTTATTCTTAAAAATAATTATGGCGAATTTGCTCAGATAATTGATTCAAACAGCCGCCGAGGATACAGAGTTCTTGTTTTCGGAAAATATAACGGCAGACCGGACGGAAAGGCTCTTACGGCAGATGTTGTTCCCATATGCTTTGTTGTTCTGGCAAATCCAATAAGAAAGGATGCCCCCGATACATTCCGGTATTTTGCGGAGCAGGGGGTTGCTATAAAGGTAATTTCCGGCGATAATCCAGTAACCGTTTCCGAAGTGGCAAAGCAGGCAGGCATAAAACACGCAGCCGATTATGTAGACGCTTCAACGCTTACTACAGATGAGTCAATCAACGACGCTGTTATGCGGTATACTGTATTTGGAAGAGTTACTCCGGATCAGAAACGCAAGTTCGTTCGTGCATTGAAAAAAAACGGAAAAACTGTAGCTATGACAGGTGATGGAGTAAATGACGTTCTTGCTCTTAAAGACGCAGATTGTTCGGTTGCTATGGCTTCGGGAAGCGATGCGGCTTGTCAGGCTTCGCAGCTTGTACTTCTTGAATCAGATTTCTCAAAAATGCCGGATGTTGTGCTTGAGGGACGAAAGGTTGTAAATAACCTTGAAAGATCGGGAAGCTTGTTCCTCGTAAAAAATATTTTTTCTCTCGTATTGTCTATTCTGACGATTTGTTTCGGCATCGCATATCCCCTTAAACCGTCGCAGATCTCACTTATAAGTCTTTTCACTATAGGACTTCCGGCGCTTGTGCTTTCGCAGGTTCCTAATAAAGATCTTATTCGTGGAAAATTCATCAGCAATATTCTTTTTAAGGCTCTGCCGGCTGGAATTACAGATACTATTATTGTTGCGGCAATGGTATATTTCGGAAACATTTTCGGAGTTAGTCAGACTGATATTGCTACGGCTTCAACGATTCTGCTCAGTATCGTCGGACTTATGATAGTATTTGAAATAAGCAAACCGACTGACGTTTACAAAATGTGGCTGTGGATAATATGTGCCGTCGGACTTGTTTTCAGTATGGTTTTTGTCAGCGATTTCTTCGATATAACAGCAATGTCACCGAAATGCATCCTTCTCTGCATTAATTTCTCGATAATTGCGGAACCATGTATGCGTTATCTCACTCTTGGAATGAAAGCTATTCAGAGAATTTTTTTCAAGGTGAAAAAATAAGAAACTGTGTTCATAGGGAAGATGTGAATATAGAAAAGCCTCCATGAAATTCATCATGGAGGCTGATTTTATTCGGGATCATTTTTTGCCGAAAAGAGAAAATCCCTTTTTCTCATAGGGTTCGCTGGAAACGGAAAGAACCTTATATCCGTCTTTTTCGATAACTTCTTTAAGCTTTGATTCATCAACAGCGGCTTCTGAAATAACCTCTGTTTCACCGGAAGAATGAGATGAAGTTACTTTTTTTACATCAAATGCACTGCGGATAGCGTCGTTTACATGAGATTCGCACATTCCGCACATCATTCCCTCTATTTTAAGCGTAGTTTTTATCATGTTTCTTAAATTTTCCTTTCTTTTTAAGATTCATTGATCTTGTAATGCAGTTATTTGTTATAAGAACTGCAATAACAGCGGATAGGGCTATCCAGAAATCATTATCATAAACCATATCAGTTCACAATAACTCCTTTCACATTAATAAAGATATTGTACTACCTTTTTTCGTATTTGTCAATAGAAAAATTATGAATTTTCACGGCAACAGTAGTTACTTTTTCTGTTATTTATAAAAGGGATGCTGTCCCCTTAAACTCTTGCCAAAGGGGAGTACAGTTCCTTTGAAAATAATTAGGGCAGAATGCCCAGACGGAAATACACCATTTAGCAAGGAAATTAAAGAAACCAAGTCCGCTTGATAAACAATAATAAAAAGTAAATGCTGTTGCACTGAAAAATCTTCACGGCAACAGCATTTACATTTTATCAGAAAAGTGGTAAAATAGAAGAATGAAGATAGAAAGATTAACAGAACGGCTTTCCGAACTAACAGATCCGAGGAGGACGAGATACGGAAATATCCGACATAAGCTTGAAGATAT
>JAFTQW010000031.1 GCA_017462565.1 Ruminococcus sp. | reverse complement strand
CCAGACAATAGCTTTTTTGGAGCCACTAATTGTTTTAGCCTCAACCATCATACCATTTTTTATTTCTCGAATATTTCCATCACTATTTTTTAATGAAAGTGCTGATAAATCTGCTTGAGCAATATAGAATTTAGTTCCGGCGGATTCGTTAACTATAGAATCTGCTGAAATGGATGTTATTTTACCGGTTATCTTTCCATATTCATTGTATGGAATGGCATCAAAAATATATTCTGTATTTTGTCCAACTTCAATCTTTGAAATTTCATTTTCAGGAATATAAAGCATAACTTTAAGATCTGATCCAAAAGGAATTACACTGCAAAGCTGATTTCCTGCTTGAATTATATCACCTGGATTTAATTCGTTAACAAGTGTTACTGTCCCGTCAAATGAAGCCCTGATTTCAGAATTTTTTATTGTTTCTCTTATTTCAATTAATTGAGATTCTGCTGATGTTATATTCTCATTTAATGAATCAATTTCAGAATTCAATGCAATAACAGCTTCGTTTTTCATTTTTTCAGTCGTAAGTTTTTTATATTCATCAAGATCATCAATACCTTTGAGTGATAACTCCAAGCTTTTCTGATTATTTTCAAGAGTATTTATTTCATCTGTCAAACCCTCTATTTTACTTTGCAATTGTGATATAAATGTATTTTTTAATTTTTCAACATCAAGCTGTGCACTTTCGTATGCACTTTTTGCTTCATCAACATTTGATCCGGTGATCGCAGTTTCGCCACTTTGCTGTATATAGCGATTATACAGTGTTCTATACTCTGTAAGCTTATTGTTGTATTCTTCGTTTAGTGCGATATACCCATTAATATATTGATTATAGCTGGTTTGGAGATTAATATCATTTGTATTAAAATCATATCCTTGTTCAACTGCCATTTTTAATTCATTATAATCATTTAATGCAGTTTGAAATTCGGAATTATCACTATCGGAAATCAGCTGATTTTCAATTAAAATGATTTGTGATCGTATATCAGCTAGGTATGATGACTGATACGACATTAATGCAGAATATGCTGAATCTGATTCTTGTTTCGCAGTTTCTACTTGAGGTGATGTTATTTTGTCTTGTGCAGCTTGTTCGTTATACTGGGCTTCTATAGTTTCGTATGTTGATTGATATTGATCTCTAAGCAAGGCTGATTTTCTATAGCTTGTATCATATTCTGCATAACTTGCGCTAACAACGTCGTTATTTCCGGTATATTCATAATCATTTTCCACACATTCCAACAGCAGCTGATATTCTGTAAGTTCATTTTTCTTATCAGCAATACTGCTTTTTGCAGAATCAAGATTATTATTCTTTTCTTCATTCGTTAAATTGCTGCTAAGTTGAGATTTACCTATTTCCTGTGCCGATAATAAAACTTCATTTTTATATTGTTCGTATCTATAGAAATACTTTGAATCAGCTTCATTATTTTTAAAAAGATTTTCATTTTTTTCAATACATTCCTTTAGAAGTTCTGTATTGGCAAGATCAGATTGATATGCGCTTAGTTTGCTTTCTAAAATTTCTTTTTGCTCTTTGGCATAATCTGCATCAAGAATAAAAAGCACATCACCTTCTTTGACAGTTTGTCCTTCGCTAACACATATTTCCTTGAGCTTACAATTTGATGAAGAGATTACTGAACTTGATGCATCAAGTGTTTTAATTTCTCCGCTTACTTTGGTGTACTCATCAATTTCAAAAAAACATGAAAATACGATTGCAACAGCAATAACAATAAGAAGTATGTAAATAAACCATCTTATTTTAGGTGGTTCTTTACTTTCCATAACCTCACGACTGTCTGTGATATCTTTTATATCAAGCACGATTCCTTTCAAATCAATCACTCCTTACATCATTGGATTCATAAAAATAGGATAACCTGGACATATAGTCTGCGTAGGTTCCTCCCGTTGAATCTTATCATCAGGAATTGCTTCAATATTATCAGGAAGCTGATCTTTCCAAAGATTATAATATCTGCCTTTTTTCTGTATGAGCTGATTATGAGTTCCTTGTTCGATAAATTTTCCCTGTTCCATTACAAAAATTTTGTCACAACGCATTATTGTACTAAGTCTGTGAGCAATAATAATTGTAGTAATATCCTTTGAAAGATTATTAATCGTTTTTTCAATAGCCTTTTCAGTTATGGAATCGAGGTTACTCGTAGCTTCGTCCATGATTAATATATCCGGTTTTTTCAATAATGCTCTTGCGATTGCGAGTCTTTGTTTTTGACCACCTGAAAGATTTGCACCATTTTCTTCGAGCATAGTTTCATATCTTAATGGAAGTTTATTAATAAACTCATCTGCCTTGCTAAGCTTGCAAGCCTCGATTATATCCTCAAGTGTTGCATCTTCATTTCCAAGTTCCAGATTTTCTCTTATAGTTCCGCTAAAAAGAAAAATGTCTTGCGAAATATATGCTATTCTGTTACGTAATGATTCAAGATTAATATCCTTGAGATTATAATCACCAATGAAAATTTCTCCCTTTTCCCAAGGATAGAAATTCATCAGCAGTTTGGAAAGAGTTGTTTTACCTGAACCGCTTTCTCCAACAAGAGCAATTTTTTCTCCTGCTCCAATTGTCATACTTATATTTTCGAGTACAAGCTTTCTTGTTCCGTATCTGAAATCAAGATTTTCTATTCTTATGGGATAATTCAGTGACTGAGGTGAAAGTTTTCTGTTTTCATCTGCAACTTTTTCAAGTTCCAGGTCGAGAATCTCACTTAAACGTTCTGCTGCTACAATTGCTGTCTGCATAGTAGGCTGAAGATTGATAAGATTCTTTACAGGATCGAGGAAATATGCCAAAAGAGCATTAAATGTCAGCAAACTTCCCAAAGTCATGTTACCGTTAAGGACGCTGACCACACCTACCCAAAGAATAACTGTACCGCCGATTGTGGAAATTGCTCCTGTCAGTGTCTGCTGAGCGTTTGTGATCATTCCACCTTTGAAAACACTTTTCAAAAGCTTAACAAAAAGCTTATCTGTTTTAGCCTGAGCTTTATCTTCTGCATGAAAAGCTTTTACTGTTTCAATTCCATTCAGAGTTTCAACAAGATATGATGTAACTTGTGAATTATCCTCCATCTGCTTTTCATTTATCTTCTTAACGGGTTTGTTAAATGCAAATACAATCACGCCATATAATGCAACTACGACCACTGCGATTCCGAACAATAAATGATTTTGCGTAAACAGCACTATACCGCCTACTAAAGCCATAAGTGTATCTATCATAATAGAAAGTGTTGCACTGGAAATGGCATCACGAATTTTTGAAGCGTCCATAAATCTTGATACAATTTCTCCGACTTTTCTTGTTCCGAAAAAGTTCATCGGTAAACCGAGAACGTGCTGATAATATCCAAGAATCAATGGTATATCAAGTTTTTGACTAAGATAGAGCATAAGGTGATTTCTGAATGCTTCAAGTATTGCTTTGAATATATATAGAACGATAACCCCTATCGAAAGAGTTATCAGGGTTTTTCTTGTTGAATTAGGGACGATATCGTCCATGATAAATCGGAAATAAAAAGAAGTTAATATTCCAAATACCGTTATAATAAGAGAGGAAAGAAAAATATTAATTAGAAGTCTCTTTTGAGGAAACATAAGACTGAAAAATCTTGAAAGAACTCCTTTATTTTCATTCCCTTTCTGAAATTTTGATGTAGGAACAAGTAATATTAAAACACCTGTCCAAATCTTGAAAAATTCTTCGGGAGTATATTTTACAATGCCTTTTCCCGGATCGGCAATTATTATTTGTTTTTTTGTTATTTTATGTATCACTACATAGTGAAGCAGACTTCCGTCTACTACTACATGAGCTATCGCAGGAAGCGGAAATTCGGTAAAAAAAGCATCTTGATTGCCTTTGACTCCCTTAGCAGAAAAACCAAGCTGCTCGGCAGCCTTTATCATTCCATAGGCATTTGTGCCTTGCTTGTCTGTTCCGGCAACTTCTCTGATTTTCGATATTGAAAGATTCAGTCCGTATTGCTTTGATATTGTTGCAAGGCAGGCTGCTCCGCAGTCGGTTATGTCGTGTTGTTTTACGCAGTAGTATTTCATTTTTTCACTTCCTAAAATAAATCTTAATATTTTCACTAATAAATGTGCACCCCTGAATGATTTATATAAACTTCAAAAGTGCACATATTATTAGTTTATAATGTTCATATGTTAGTGAAGAATCGAATATATGAATCTTCCAATATATTCACCGTTTGTAAATGCTAAATTAGATAAGAGTAAAGTAATAAAAGTACCTAAAAACAATTTTGTGATGGGATAATTAGAAAGGATGGTTAAGGCTTTTTCAAACATTTTATCCTCACTTCCCCTGACCTTCCTTATGATATCAATAAAATGTATAAATAGTTATTTAATTTTATATAAATATAAAGCATTCGATTCATTAGTACAGACTCATATTTATAAATCATATAAGTCTGTACCAATATAATCTGTTTTCACATATTTTTACTTTAATGCTTTATTAGTAATATCACGCCTATAATCAAGCCCATTGCAAAACCAAGCTTTACCAAATAAGGAAATAACTCAGTAAATGTTAAACCAAAAAAAGAAAATTCTTTCATTTTAGCTCTCCATAAAAATTAACCGAAAATCTTATCTCCAACCCACTGTACGCCCTTACCTACAAGATATACAGTTCCAGCAGTAACAAAAGCAGTTCCTACAACAATTCCACCCGCTGCAAGAACACCTAAGACAAATGGCATTCCACCGTCAATCTCCATTATTTCATTATTGCTTAATTCAACAAAATTATTATTCATTTTTAATTACCTCCATTACTTAAGAACAAGTGCTCCACCAGCACAAAGACCGATTGCTGCTCCTGCAGCAAGTGCATGACCTACAGTTACTTCTACTCCCCAAATCACAAAAAGAACGGGAAATACACCTCCATCAATCGCTTCCATTTCATTTGCAGAAAGCTCTGCAAAACCGTTTTTCATAACATTTTCCATTGTTATGTACCTCCTTGATTTTAATAAATTTATATCAAAGCCAATCATCATATCGTGCACTATATGAATTTCAGCTGAGATAGCTTATTTAATTTTCATTACTGTATAATTATATACTCTATTTTTTATTTTGTGTTGAATTTTTCGTAAGTGGTCGTTTTATGTCCTTAAATGGTAATTATAATAATATTAAATTCAATTTATCTTCTATTCTTTATGTTTTAAACAACCACCATTAAACTACATAATACTCCATAAACAGTTATGGAGTGTTGTATTACATGGTTATATTTATTTTTTACTTCCTATTGCTTAATTTTCTGTTTAATAATAAAAAACAAATTAACATTAAAATAGATGATGCTATAAAATAGACGTTATTTAGATCGCTAAGACTATTCGCTCCTAATATTGTATTTTCAATTACAGAATAATAGAAAGCAATAACAGATAAGAGATTATTTATAAAATGAGCAATCATTGAATACCAGATATTATTTGTTTTAATATAAATATAAACATATATAAAAGCAGCTCCTAAAATTGAAAAAGCAGATGGAATGTCAGGAAAATGTATAATTGTAAATACAACTATACTTAATATGGCAACAGGTAATACTTTTCCATATTTTTTTCCTAATTCAACAAACCCAAATCTAAATACTAATTCCTCAGATAATGGGGCAATGATTATAGTGCCCAAAATATCATGAATGGTCATAGAAGACATTTCTTCTTCAGAATATGGGAATATGGCAAAAAATAATTGAGAACTAAATACTGTCCAACATAGCCCAATAATTAAGAAAAGAATAAAAATAATAAGATTAGGCTTTGAAAAAATTTTTTTATTTGATTCTAAAACATTTTCCTTTTTCAAATATTGTAATGCTAATATAGTTCCAATTAACATCGAATAGTTGGAAACTGCTGATATACTTGAGTCTTGTGCATTAGTAAGTGCCACACTAAAAGTAATTATTATAGTTGGAATAATAAACAGAATCGCCAATTTCAGTTCCTTTGTTAATAATTTCATGTTTACCTCTGTTAAATATAGAAATTTTCTCCCAGTTTAAATATATAAACTGGGAGAATTGTTGTAGGATTAACCCGCATTCCATCCATCAACAAGACCAGATGCAATATCATTTTTATATTTATATACAGTCTTGATGATCTTGTAACCCCATTTAAGGATTGTTACAGGATTTCCACCATCAGTTTCTACGAGTTCTTTCTCAGAAATCTCATTAAATGCGTTTAAATTGTACTTTTCCATAAAAAATCCCTCCATTTTAAGCTAAACTTGCACCCAAGTCGTACATAGGTTCATAGACATATGTCTTATATGCGTTAGCCACTTTCTTAGCACCCTTGCCTACATAATAAGAAACCCAATAAACAGCAGATTTGCCGCCATCAATTTCTTCTATTTCAACCACAGAAAGTTCTGCAAAACCATTTTTCATAACATTTTCCATTGTTATGTACCTCCTTGATTTTAATATATTTATATCAAAGCTATTTCATTATATTGCGCACTATAATTTCACAGCTAAGATAGCTTATTATTATACCATAATGTCTTATTTAAGAGAGTTTCTCAACAGTATAGCCCATTTTTTCGAGAAGATCATCTACGCCGGTAGTACCAGAATAGTGAGCAGCTCCAACCATAAACAAACAATTCTTATCTTCTTTGATATATGAAGATGCTTTTTCAGCCATATACTGATTGCGATCGTCAAGAACAATATTAACATATGCTTCATAATCATCTTTAAGATCATCAGGGAGCTCCTCAAGATCTGTGTCCATATCTATGGGAATATCTCCGCTTCCTTTTGCCCACATATTATAAAGCTCGCTGTATGATTCAGCAAACTCGTTTATATTGTCAATATTATCTACCATTCCGCTGATATTGAAGTCAGCATATTCGTCTGAATAAGCGTTAAGGGCTTCTGTCTGCATTGAGAGATCCTCGATATTAATTATTTCCTTGCCATCTTCCTGCGCTTTTGAAATGAAATATGTATCTGTGCCTGAAAGGTCCATATTTTCTAGGCGAAGAAGCATCACTGTTTGAAGCTGATTTATCCAATAACCTGCGGTATACTGATCCAGCATTTCAGAATAAGCTCCTATACTATCAAAATATTCCTTAGCTTTATTGTATGTTTCCGAAGATATATGATCTTTAATAGTTGAACCGTCACTATAGATCATACCGTTTAGATATTCCATTTGAGCATTGGCATCGGTGGACAGAGCAATAATATCATACTCGACAGCAATCGAATCGCAGTTATCATAAATATCCATTAGATCTGACGGATAATCCGAAACGTCTTTTGGAAGCATATGAATCGTTCCTAAAAGATAAATTGAGTTACCGCTGTCAGGGTCTATGACCTTCCAAAGAGGCGGATCAATGTCTGCTGAATCAATAAATTCATTGATATCAGCTGTTGTACCATATGGGTTTTCCAAATCTTCAGAATCGTTTTCCTCATTGACTTTTGTAGTTTCAGCAGATTTCTCTGTTGATTCTGATATATTTGTTTCTAAAGTTGATTCTTTTGATGATGATTCATCACTCTTGTCACTGCATGAAACAAAAGAAAGTGACATCATTGCGGCAGTTATCGCTGCTGTTATTCGTTTTTTCTTCATTTTACTTATACCTTTCTATAAATGGTAAGATTTCATTTGATGCGCTAAGATATCCAACTTTTAAACAAAGTTTCAAAATTATTTACTCGTGTTTCACTTCATAATTTAGATGTTTATAAAATGTTATCACTGACACCTACATACATATCAACAATTAAACTGTCAACATCATTTTGATTAATAGGCTCCTGAACAGTAACATTATAACCGGTTGTTATTGGTGTGAGATGGTGATCAGATATGTACTTCATAAGTTCATTTGCACTATTCTGAAGCATCGCAGGATTACCCTGATGTCTTACCTTAACAGCGTTATTCAGCCTAAATATCGGCTTAAACTTATAATCAGAGGGCACCCGAATTTCCTTATTCAGCGGAATAAGGATCTCAATATCCATCATTGGCTGTGAACCATTACTTTCAACAGCAAAGGTTGCAGTTGCTGAAAAACCTTTTTTCTCAGCCGAATTTTCGCTTATGATCTGTTCCATTTCTTTTACTATCTGTGACATTTGCTGCTGTGTTACCTTTCCTCGAAATGAAATAACATTCTCCATTTCAAGTTTACAATTTTCTGTTATGTTCATTATGTATTCCTCTTTTCTTTTAAAAAATTACGTAAATTTTTGGGTTCTTCTGGTTGATGGCAAATGAAAAAACATGTTTTATTTGAAAACCAGAATGAACATACTACCGTAAAGGCTGCAAACATACTGCCAAACTTGAGGGCAAATTCTCTAATCTTCTTCATAATTAATTCCTCCTGAATTTTGTTTTTATATTATAACAGAATTAATTATATCATAATATCAGAACTTATGTGATTTGTTGTTATGAATGGTCGCTTTTTGTCCCTAAACGGTAGATTAATTTGTCTTTAATTATTCCAGTAATTTGCAGTATAAAGATAACAAACAGAACTGACAATACTATATTGCTATATTTTGTGCATTTTAACAATATAAGTATAATAAAAATAAGTGAAACAATAAAAATTAGTACTCTAAAATTTTTGCGCTGTTTATCTTTTTCTTGCTTTTCTAATCTTTTATGAATGCTGTCTACTGGAGTTAATAATCCGACTAATGTTGTTAAAATAATGTACATTATAGAAGCTTTAGATGACGATAATGTCAAAATAGAACTAATTTCTAACGTTAATAGATATATTCCAATGGAAAGAAAAAAGCAAGTAATACTTTTTTCAGCATGATATCCCCCGGATATACTTCTTAGTGGAATAATCAAACATAAGAAAATTACTGTTTCAATCGGCTTGCACCATATTATGCCTATTATTAAAGTAATTATGATATTGAATAACATTTCAATTGTAGCTTTTATGCAGTAAAAATATATATCTCTTTCACAATCATCTATCTTATTATTCTTTATTAAAACGTCAATCAAATTATTGCTTATATAACTGAACATAAAAATACCACCGTTTCATAATTTTGTATAAAACAATGGTATCATTCATTTTATGTTTTTTTATTGAAATATTTCCAAGAGGTTGATTTAAAACCTTGAATGGTTATTCATTAACAAAAGGAAGCACTATTGTTGCTTCAAATTTGGATTCTTTTCTCTCGGTAATAAAACTGCCGCCATACTTTTCAGCTATAAGATTGACATTGCTCAATCCATATCCATGCATAATTTTATTTGATTTATCACTTTTAAGTTTCGTGAATAAGTTGTTTCCAACAGCGGAATTCAAAATATTTATTATAAGAGCAGTTTCGTTTGTAAAAATATTGACCCTTATAAATCTATCATCTATATTACTTATTTTTATGCAGGCTTCAATAGCATTATCAAGCAAATTTCCTAAGACAACGCTTAAATCATAACGCTCTATATTTATTTTACTTTTATCAATTTTTATATCGGTTTTGAATTTTATATTTTTTATTTCTGCGTTATTATACGCATTACTTACAAGAGCATCAATAACAAGATATCCCGTATTAATTCGCTTATAAGAATCACCAAGATTATTGATAGCCTTATCTATATATTCTATAGCTTCATTATAGTCTTTCTGTATAACACACTCTCTGAGATAAACAAGATGTTTGTTGGTATCATGTAAAATTCCACTGATGCTTTTAAACGACATAGATGTTTGTTCGTATTTCTTCTCTTGAAACATAAACTGCGTTTCCATTCTTGCTTGAATCTGCTTAATTTCATTAGCTTGTATTATATTATTCAATAGATAGTACACAATGAAATTTATCACAAGTATTCCTAATATTGCAGTATTAGTTGTAAATCCGGCATTAACAATTGTTCCTTTTGATTCAATTGTAATTGCTATTATGATAAATATGCTTAACAGAGGCACAATTATCATGCATAGATAATTTTTAAAATCAGCTCGTACTGCATTTCTTTTTAAAATTAACAATACAACTAAAACCATTATAAATTTGATAAGTTTTGATAACATAACTGTATATAAATACATATCGCCTTCAAATGTTTCTGATTTAGAAATTGATTTTATTCCCATTAATATACTGTTTGCAGCCACTTCAGAAATCATTGAAAATACCATTAACGATATACTTGCAAACAACTTTGCTATTAATTTAGATTCGTATAAAATAGTAAATATCAAAATTTGCAAAAGCGATATTAATATATTGCCAAGCCAAGTCGAATTTGGAATCCTTGCAAACCAGATTACCGTGCTTATGCCTATATAAAATAAGTAATATACTGGTATTGATACCCAATTTTTTCTGTTTTTGAAAACTATTTCTAAGTATATCATAGTAATAATCATATCAAAAACAGAAGCTGCTATAGTAAAAATTAATTGTGTAGACTCACTCATTATTTTTTATACCTCACAATCATATATTTTGAAAAAGCTTCTTTAATTTCAGACAATTTTCGGCGGCTTGCTTCTACTACTTTTCCGTTTGTGAGTTCTACCATATTTGAGTTGAATCTTTTTATATATTTCATATTGACCAATACTGATCTGTGTACGCTTATAAAATATTGTTCTTTCAATTGTTGTTCCATTTCAGCAATTTTTCCCTTTATCATAAATTCTTCGTTTATTGTAGTTACTAACAAGTCAGATTTTGTAGTGAGACTTTTAATAGTTTCAAAACAAATAATATCCTCCAAATGCAAAACAATTTCGCCTTTTTTTAAACTTATCACAGTGATATTTGTCTGAAGTTCCGAGAGGTATCCTATAAGTCTTTTCATTTTCTCTTCAAACAGCGTATACGTTAACGGCTTAGTTAAATACTGATATGCCTGCACATCAAAACTGTCCTGCATATATTCCGGATAGCTTGTGATAAAAATTATCAAAACATTTCGATCCGGTATCTGACGTATTTTTTCTGCTAATTTCATACCACTGATTTTTGGCATTTCCACATCTAAGAAAATTGCATCATATTTAGATGAATTTCCATTATATGCATTTAGTAGTTTGTTTCCATCTGAAAATTTATCAATATTAAATTCAATTCCGCTTTGAACTGAGAATGTAACTAAATAATCCTCTATTTTTTTTATCTCTGATATTTCATCATCACATACCGCAATATTTAAAAGCATATTGTCACTCCCACTTAATTTTGATATCATAATTGTAACACATTTTAATAAGAATTTCAATACAACGACTGTCCTTTCAAGGTTATATAAAAACCATTCAAGATGAAAAATAAAATCTTGTTAAATGCATATAATATTTTTAAAAGAATACTTTCGTCAATTCCGCCAATTAGTAAAAAATAAGCTATAAATATCGAAGAATCGGTGATTTAAACAAGCTTAGCTACAATTTTCTGACGGCTGAAAGATTAAGCGGTAAGTCTTAAACGGCTTACATATTTCTTCTTCATCTGCATTGAAGAATGTACGTAACGATTTAGGGTAATGCTTGCATCTGCATGACCGAGCAGCTCGCTTAATGTTTTCGGATCAAATCCATTTTCAATGCAAATAGTTGCATAAGTGTGCCTGAGCAGATGAAAATTAACATTCCGAATACCGCAGACTTTAAGAATTGACTTAAAACGATTCTGCATGGTTCTTGGCTCAGTCGGCTTGCTTGTTCCGGTGATAATGAAAAAATCGTCGCCTTTTCTTTTTGTTTTTAAAATTGCAAGCAAAAAGTCGGGAACAGGTACAATGCGAACAGAGCTTTTGCTTTTCGGAGAACCTATAGCAATCTCAGATTTTCCATGCTTGTTAATTCTCTGGACAGTTCCATTCTCAAAATCAATATTGCTCCACTTTAAACCGCATAATTCACCTACACGAATTCCGGTGAAAAGGCAAAGCAGCACGGAAATGTTTGTATTATTTTGATTATGCATAAGATAAGATTCAAGTCTTTTTCTTTCAAAAGCATTCAGAACGTCGGTCTGTTTTTTCTCGGTTTTAGGCATAGTGAAATGTGTTTCTTTAATACCATATTCTCTCACCGCATAAGATTCAATGCTGCGGTAAACAGTCATAATATCACGCACAGACTTTGCAGACAGACCGCCTTTTCCGTTAAGCCTGCCGTTATTTAACTTGTGATGGATGAAATCGTTAAGCTTGCTTGTAGTCAGATTTAACATAAACTCTCCACCCAAAATCGGTAGAATATGTTTTGAAATGATGTTCTCATAATTGGCGTAGCTTGATTCTTTAACACGCAGTTTTGCCGAGGAAAGCCACTGCTGCGCAGCTATTTGTACGGTAAGTTTGATTGCGGAAACATTACTGTTCTGCTTGATAGAGTATACCTCCGCCATCTTTTCCTTGACCTCGGAAAGTGTTCTTGCATATTCATCGATAACAACAAGTTCAAAATTAATATTGTAATTATATTTTCGTATATAAACATTGACATTTTTGGAAGGCTGTTTTAAAACTTCAGTTATATCATACCATTTATAAGGATTATTATTGCATATAATCCTATCAAACTTACTAACCCTACTTTCTGCTTTATACAAAGCATTCATAAAATTATCGTGAGCTGTTGTAATTTCTTTATACTCGTCTGGTCTTCGGATAACAATCGATTGATCGCCAAAACGTGTAGTTCTTATAGATTCAACAGCATTGTTCACTTCAATCGTTAATTCATCAAAAGCATTTTTCTCCCCTGCAATATATTCTGCATGAACATCAGGATTCTGAATAAGTCGTATTATTCCAGACTCTTTAAACAATCTTGTAAGATTTGAATATCCAAAGTCTCGTATTTGTGCACCATTTATAATATAGTTAAATGGACTACCATGTTTTAATAGATATTTCATTCTATCTAAAAAAGTAGTGGATAACTCTTTAAACAAAAGCGGATTCTTTTTTAAGTGTTCGATTAAATTTGGAATACTCTCATTTCTTCCACAATAATTACTAATATCTTTATCTTTAAGTAAGCCTAAAACTTCATCTGGAAATCCAATCACATTTAGTTCGTTTGCATGAAAAGGAATTACTGTATTCTTTTTACCTATAAGTAAAACTGGTTTATCTAATGTAGAAATAATTCCTAACTCAAACCAAACATTAGGATTATATTTTCCCAAATTATCATCAATTAGAACAACAAACGCATCATAGGTAACAAAGCAATGATAGATGCTTTCATACAAATTAGATGCAGGTATCATATCATGTCTAAGAAAACTTGATATATCAAATAAAGAAGTTATATCAGTATTATTAATCATAATTGTTTTGCAAACAGAATATACTAAATTAGAATATTTTCTGTTATTTGTACCCTCTTTATCAGTCACACCTACAAAAAATATCTTTTTGAGTCTATTGTTTTCCATTTTTGCACCTCGTAATAATTATTTTTTACTTATTTCCCAAGTATCCACAACTTAAGCCATTAATAGATATAAGTTGATTTTAAGCCACTTACGTTATTATAAGGGTATTAACATAAACGCTAAAATATATCAAATAACTTAATGTCAGATATATCACAGCTATGCAAAATCATCTATTTTTGAGATTTCCTTAAGTTGTGGATAGTGCTTATTTTCCATGAATTCAGATTAAAAATCGATAAATATTGATTTTAAAGTCTTCACACATACAATCATCAACTCATTTTTTATCAATACATGATCTATTTTTTTCCTTATAAGTCCGTGCCTGAAGATCCTTAAGCATATTTACTAATTTCCGCATTTCACGTGGTGAACCGCTCTTAAATATAGAATCAATAAAATCCTTAATCATCTTACCAAACCCATAAATATACACAGCCAAAATTAAAATTACAGTTGTTAAGATTATTAGTACATCTGCATTTTCGTTTTTAGCAATTAGTCCTACAAGGAATCCAATAATTGGAAAAACTATTGTTTTTGCGTAATTTATAATATTCTGATTACTGTTTCCTAATGAAGCAATCCAACTTTCATCTTCCTGTATGAGATATTCTATTTGCTTTCCAGAATTCCAGTAAACTGCTTTTCCTTTTTCATCCTTTAATTCTTTTTCCAAAATATCATTTAATAAATCCAATGATTTATTGTACTCTGTAAAACGTTCACCGGATCTTTGTATCTCTCTTTTTTGAACAAATATGCACCAAATGAAAAATATTATTATTGCAGCAAAATCAAGCACATAGAACAAAATCGCATCTTCTTTTATACTAAGAACAAATAATGAGGCGATTGTAATACTAAATAATATAACCACCAAAAGAACAAAGAATCTTGAACATTTTTTTACTTCCTTTTGTTTTCTGAGATATGTATCTAAAATTATATTTATCATTTTCGACAACTCCGTTTCTTTTTATTATTCGTTATTGTACTATATAATAATTGCAATGTCAACACTTACGCACTAATCGCCGATATCGCGCACTATTTGCCAAAAAGCGTCCTGTTTTTACACAGAACGCTCTTTCGAAATCACCATTGGTATTGTAATTTTAACTTTAAATTTATCTTCGACTACCTCCGCCTTGTATATCCCGTCATATTTTTCAACGGCTTTTTGAACGTTTTTCAATCCAAGACCCGAATGATTCTTCTTTGTGGTCACAAATTTTCCATCCGGTTTCTGCTCTACATTATCATAGCTGTTTGAAATGTTGATAAGCAAAAAATCCGACATTTTTGTAATTATAAGTCTGACTTGTCTTCGGTTCTTTTCAAGCGTTTCCACTGCTTCGTATGCATTGTCAAGAACATTTGCAAGCATTATTGTCACATCCATATCAGATATAAAGCTCATATCTACATCAGTATAATCTACTGTAAATTCTATTTCTTTTCGTTCAGCCTGAAGTATTTTATGATTTATTATTACGTCCAAAATTGCGTTTTTGCTCTTGAACTGCGGCTTCATTTTTTCCGTTTTTTCTATAAATTCTTCAAGATATTTCCTTGCCCTGTCCTCGTCGCCGATAAGTCCCGATAAGATTTCAAGATGCCTTTTGAAATCGTGCGCCGTCCTTTGCGATTCTTCATATTTTTCAAGCAAATCTCTATACAGCGTCATCTGCGTCATCGACTGCTGCTGCAAAAGTTCGTTTTCATATTTTATTTCACCGTTTTTTGCTGTTTTAAATATAAGATAAGCTGTAAGCAGATTTATGAATGTATATCCACATAATGTCAATATCAATACTGTTGTTGTTTTTTCATCCGATGCAAGTTTTGTCGTGTACCCGATCATTATCATCTCAAATACGAATAGTAATATATATGCTGCTATTCCCGGTAAAGTTATGATCGGCATCTTCTCATTCTTTCTTTTCAGAAACATATATCCGGGTTCATAAAATGCAAACATTATAAACCAGTTTATCAGATAACTGATCATCAAATTTCCTTCTTCAGGATATTCATTTATTGTTTTATGCGTAAAAAGCGGTATCATTATTACTGATACGAATTCTGCCAGCAGCATAAACAATAATGCGGAAACATTAAATAAAATATACATATACCCTTCTGTTTTATAAAACCGCTTATTATATACATTTATCGCTGCTACAACTAAAACATAATTTATTATATCCGGCTCATATTCATGAAACACTGCAAGTATTATCGACGAGGCTGCCATAACCAAATATTTTTCATATTTGAATTTCTCTTTTTTCTGTGGATAATAATGTAAATATATTTTATCTGCAAAAACGAATAGTATTATTATCGACACTGTGTTCATTATAATTGATACCATTTCATTTATCCTCCAGTCTTTTATGAAAATATTCAGCCAGTATTGCCTGAATTTCTCTTGTTTTCTTTTCAGCAACTTCTACATTCGTTCCATTATCAAAAACCAACAGCTTATTTCTTATATCAAAATGCTCCACCCTTGCAAGATTTATAAGATACGACTGATACGGTGAAACAAAGCCATATTTACCGTATTCCTTTTCTAATGCCTTCAAAGTCGTTGAAATATTTATGCATTTTTTGTTGTACATATGCACCTTGACTTTTCTGTTTCCATCATATTCAAAGCAGCATATATACGAAATATCTGCAAAATAGTTCGTACCATCCGTCAGTTTCAATATTGCTAAATGCTTCTCATCTCTTTTTTCTTGGAAAAAATCAGTAAGTATCTCACTAACTTTCTCCAAGCTTATTGGCTTTTCCAAATATCCGTATGCGTGTACCGTGAATGCTGCTCTGTGATAGTTTTTATAATTTGTTACATATACTATTTTGAGTTTTCTGTTAGTCAATCTGATTTTTTGCGCAAGCTCTATTCCGCTCATCTCAGGCATACTTATATCAAGAAACACAAGATCGTACAACACTGATCTGCCTTCAAGCTTTGTTCCGTCTTCATATTTGTCTATTATCACGTCGATACCTTTTTTATCCATAAATTCCTTTACATATCCACTTAACTCCTCTATCGCTTCTTTTTCATCGTCTGCTATTCCTATTCTTAACATCTCTTTTCACCTCATTCAAATTATACCATATTATAAAAAAAAATTACAATGTAATAACTACAAAACTTATGGTATAATATAAATGTAGTTTGAAAGAATGCTTTCGTCAATTTCGTCCATATATCAAAATACTGCAATATATTGTCGAAAATTCGTATTATTTGCATACAGCGTTTACAAAAACTGACGGCTGAAAAATTAAGCTGTGAGCGAAAGACGGCTAACATAATCTTTCTTGATCTGTATTGAAGGGTGACAGTACCTGTTCAAAGTTATAGCAGCGTCGGCATGACCAAGCAGTTCGCTGAGAGTTTTGGGATCGAAACCTTTTTCAATGCAGATAGTTGCATAAGTGTGACGAAGAAGATGAAAATTGACATTTCTGATACCGCATAATTTCAGAATCGCCTTAAATCTATTCTGCATAGTTCTCGGCTCGGTAGGCTTATTTTTTCCTGTGATTATATAGAAATCACCGCTGCTTTTATAATTTCTGAGAATATCCAAAACAAAGGAGGGAATCGGAACAGTGCGAATAGAAGTCTTACTTTTGGGAGTTCCGATGATTACCTGTGACTTTCCGTTTTTGCTTACACGCTGAACAGTTCTCTTTACATAAAGAACCGCATTATCAAAGTCAATATCTTCCCATTTTAAGCCGCAAAGTTCGCCTACTCGGAGTCCCGTAAAAAGGCAAAGCATAACTGCAACATTTGTTTTATTTTGATTGTGAATCAAATAATTTTCAAGTCTTTTTCTTTCAGCAGAAGTCAAAATATCCGTCCGCTTTTTCTCAATTTTAGGCATAGTAAAATGCGTTTCACGAATTCCATACTCCTTCGCAGCATAATTCTCAATACTGCGGTATACCGTCATAATATCACGTACTGATTTTGCAGAAAGTCCGCCTTTGCCATTAAGTCTGCCGCTGGTCAGCTTAAAGTTAATAAAATCATTCAGCTTGCCCGTGGTCATATTTATCATTATTTCACTGCCAAAAATAGGCAAAATATGCTTGCTTACAATATTTGCATAATTGGCATAGCTTGATTCCTTAACCCTGAGTCTTGCGGAGGAAAGCCATTGTTCGGCAGCTTCACAGACTGTCAATTCTATTGCCGAAACAGGCCGATTCTGCTTGATTGAATACACATCCAACATTTTTTCCTTAACTTCCGAAAGCGTTTTTGCATATACGGATTTGTACTTAATTTTTCCGTTCTCCTGATAACCGACAGGCACACGACCTTCAAATCGTCCGTCCTTACGTTTGTAAATATTACTTCCTCTTTTAGCCATAAAAAGCCTCCCATTTTGACTGAAATCTGACGGTTTAACAGCCTTAAATCCATGTTAAAATCTCGTTTTCAGTACAAATTTTTTCAAAAACCTCTTTACTTTTACAAAATTTATGTTATAATATAATTAGAATTATCGCAAATTCGCCATCAAAACCATCTCGCTAATGGACGAAATTGACGAAAAAAAGGCATATCAGATTTACAAATAAACCTGATATGCCTTTATATTTATATATTCAATTTTATGTTATATTGATGTATTCCGAAAATTTAATATCCGCCGCCTCCGCAAAAGTATTCGGAGTAATTTTTCCGTTTATCTTTATATTATCGATAGTAGCGGTAAATAACGCTAAATCCAGCGGAAGTTCGTTTTTCACTTTGTAATGCAGACCGTCACGAACAAGCAAACCTTTTTCCGCAAGAATTATGTTGTCAAAATAAATTCTCGCTCCCGAAGCATATTCCTCATCAGCATCGTGGCAAAGCTGATTCTTCTGCTTGGATAATACAACTACCTCGCATTGAACTCCGCTGCCAAGCATTATATAATCTCTGAAATCTTCTGGATCGCCAAGCATAGCGCCTATCGGCTGAGTTTCAAAATCGAGGAGTTCCTTTTTTAGAATATTCCACGATTTTATGCATCCCTGCTTTTTTATATTTTGGTAATTTTCTGCCGTTGTACTATGAACCACAAACCTATTCTCATAAGGTCTTAATTTCCTGTCATATATTGAATGATCGCCATATTTCTTCAAAGCTTTTTTGTATAACCGTTTGCTGCCAACAAAAATAATATTCCTGTCGTACATCAGATTATAATTAATGTAATCCATGACCCTGTATTCCCAGAAATCGACCTTTCTTCCGATTGCACATCCATAAAGAAAATTGGTTTACGGCATTATATATCTGCTGCGATTCAATGAAATACCAACCCAATTGTCACCATATTTTCCGTTTTCCGAAAATGGATTATATTGAGTTAATTTCCTTGTAAAATAAATTTCTCCCATTTTGGATCTCCATTCAATTAAACTGCTATAATTATATCACACACAAACATTATTTTCAATAAAATTTGTATATTTTATAAATTAATACTGTTGATGTGAGAAATTTTCTTTAATACCAAGAGCCTGATTCTTCTCCTGAATCATTCTCCGCAGCTTGCTGTCTATCATTTTTCTGCCTGATTGGAACTTGTGATGATAGTCTTCCTCTATGCATCTGCTGAGATTTACAAACAAGCTGAATATGGTATTTGCAAGCATTTCATTTTCAAACTTTTCCTGATCGTCCAAAATATTCTGAACATACTCATTTCCATGCTCTGCGGATAAATTCAGATAATGCATAGCTTTTTCTTTA
Organism: Ruminococcus sp.; assembly: GCA_017462565.1. Lineage (GTDB taxonomy): Bacteria > Bacillota > Clostridia > Oscillospirales > Ruminococcaceae > Ruminococcus. The sequence continues at coordinate 42,800 of JAFTQW010000031.1, read as the reverse complement.
TCTTTTTCAAGTCCATCAGAACCCAAAAGGTAAAGCCTGACCAATTGATAGCTTGACCATATATTCTTATCGCTGGACTTTTCAAAATACTCAACTGTTTTTTGTATATCATACTTCTCTGTCTGTAAGTATAACTTTCCGAGAGCGTATTGTGTGTACTCGTTATCCTCAGCGGACAACAAATACTTTTTTGCCTTATCTAAATCCTGATTTACAATTTCACCCTTGAGATAAAGATTTCCAAGTTTGTAACAGGAAAAAGCATCACCGCCGTCTGCACATTCAGTCAGCAAGGCAATGCCTTTATCAATATTCTGTTCAAATTTTTTACCAGTGCATTGGAATAATCGTGGCTGCAAGTCTATTGTTTGGCGCTGCACTTCAAGATTGGATAAAAAGGGTGAGTGTCATGCACGAACAATTTATGAAGATGTATTGAAGCAAACCTTTGTCACAGCCTTAAATCAGCTTATTGGCGGCAGCAGGGAGTCTACAGAAAAACATCACAGAAGTTTTTCACATGAGTAATCCAGATTCAGCAGAAAATATTCAGGCACAGCTTGATGAACTTCAGCAACAGTTGATTGATAAGGAAAGCCAACGAGAGGACTATGATGACATATCACAATAGATATTCCGGCTTCGAGAACAGAAGGAAAAGGCAATGATGGACGATGTACCCCGAAGTGATTATTTTGAACGCATCAAGGAATTGCAGGATTTTATTATATCACAACCCAGCAGTATTACTGAGTTTGATGAAACACTGGTGAAGCATCTGCTTAAAAGGGTCACGGTTTACGAAGACAAGCTGGTGTTTGAGTTTAAGTCTGGTGTTACGGTTGATGTTAAAAACTGAATATATGTATTATCCCCTCTGCTGGAAGTCATTTTCTGATGGAGGGGATTTTTGCGTATATACGGAAAATGGGTTGCTTTTTCGGGATATATGAAGTATAATAGTGATAGATGAGTAAAAATCTAAAAGAAGATGAGGATTATCGCGTGAAAGATAAAAAGGACTATCTTGCATCTCAGCCGCTTTAGGCGCTCCCGGCGGTTGGGCAATGGCTGCGACTATACCAGCTGATATTATTCAGTATTACGGATATACTCTTAGGGCAACACAAAAACTCATATACCTTTACGGTTTTCCAGAAATCGATTCCGATGAAGAGGAATTACAATTAGATAGCCATACTATCAATCAGAAATGAGGTATGTATATATAGAAAAAAGGTGAAGAAATGGATATTCAAGGAAAAAAGTTTGAAGATTACTTTTGTTTGTGTTTAGATGCTTCGTCATCATCTGTGCTTTCATCTGAGATTTTAATTTCGGATATATTAGAGCAAAAACACGGCAATGCAAGAATACACATAATTGATTTCAGAAGCAGTCTTTCAATTTTTATCAATACAAGAAAGAAAAAGATAATCTGGTTTTTCCTGAAAAAATAGAAAAAAGTCTTAAATATATAGAAGAGTCTAAATATCAACGCTGTATCTCAGGAATAGTGTCAATAATGTACGTTGATTCCGAAATATATGCTGCAATTACTAATACCTTGATACATTCAAAAAACATGAGTATTGTGTCAATGTATAATGAGCGTTCAAATGATACGTTAAACGAAATTGTGAAACAGCAGTTTGAAATAATTAGAAAAAGCAGCAGCACAGTAGCTTTTGCTGAACTATATGCAGGTACTATATATCAATTATCTTTGCAAATAAGGGTAGATATCAAAAAGCAAATGACTTTTCTTTAAGTATAGTTGAGTTTAGCGACGATAATAGCAACGATGAATAAAACTGTTATCACTATATTTCGGATTATTGTCATGGGGCTATATTCAATACAAAATAGGTCGTAAACATGAAGGTATAATGTTCGTAATCTCTGCATCATACTACTGCCGAAAAGTTGATGAAATTAAACCATTTCTTGAAGAAAGCGTTAATATTATCAGTCTATATTTATCAGAAAATAGCATCAGAGAATTAATCGTTCAAGATGAAGAATTTTGGATTGTTTTTTCCGCTAAAATCAATAAAATGAATTCCAACTTGTCTGATACTTTAGCGATTATAAATCAGGATACAGCAACATAGCTACATAGGTTCTACGATAACATTGAACAAAAAGGTCCCAATTGAGAAGGCGATTTAGTAAATGCCTCCATGATTCATTTCCGAAAAAAAGAATCTGATCAGGCAATATGTTTAATAAAGCGATACGGAAACGAAGTCTTAAAACAGCTTGATTTCCGCCAAGATATAAGGCATAAGGTGGCATATTCTTGGGCATTTAATATTCTGGTAACTGGTAATTTTACGATAGAAGATATTTGCTTGGCACTTAAATTTATTGAACTATCATATCAGGATATCAAAGAACAACGTAATGTTTCCCAAATCGAGGAGCACTCTGAATTAAGCATCTATTCAATTAAAATAATGAAATTATATCTTGATATTTTGCTGATGGTGGAAAGCTCACCAGATTTGCATTACTTGATGGATTATGTTTCAAAGATGAAAAACGAACTATTATTCAAGCTATCTCCTCGTTCTATTATCGAACAAAAGAATCTCTATAGTGTTATTTGCGATGAGCAAGAATATAAACCTTTAAGAGAAAAATATGATATCCTGCTTCAAGAATACAAAAGTACACAATAATCTGGCGGGTCTTTTGATTCTCTAAATGACCTGGCACGTGAGATCAATGCGATTAAGAACAAATTAATACAGTGCCATCCACATTATATGGGACTAAAATACTATGAAGCAATATCGATAGATGTTATTCAATAACACTTGAAGGACAACGATGTTGTTTACATGAACTATATTACTACTTTCGGAGTACTTGAATACATTATAACCAATGAGAGCGTTAGTAATGAATACAATTACTGTGATACAAATGAACTCAAATCGCTAATATATAAATTTTGTGAAATAATGCAAGGAATTAGTACAGCTACTGATGCACTACATTCCATAACAGAAAGAATAACTAAAAGCGGTTTTCTATTTCTTAGGAGTTTTATAGAGAAGCAAGATAAAGTTTCGACGCTATTCTTCATTTTAGATTCTAATTATGGAATGTTTTCATTATCAAATGTAAAGGTTAAAGAAAAATACACCACAGAACATGTTAATGCTTTAATTAGATTGCTGGATTTATCCTCACTGCTGAATAATCAAAGAATTAAAGCACATGGGATAATAAATAGGTGCATTGGAAATAATAAAGATAGTAATTTAAGACTAATCATAAATACTATTTCCAGTTACATTGAATCCAAGAATAGTTCAGATATTGTTCTGCTTGAAAATAATTGTGACAATACTGAGAATATTGAGAATATTAAGGTGGCGCAATTACAAAATAAAGCGTTAAATGTTGTAATCATGTACGGTCATGGAGATTCTGCTCAGTCTAGTCATTCTATCTCTGGAGCCTATAGAATTGAAGGAATTAATAAATCAATTGATATGAGTGATTTACTGAACGGCATAAAATGTGACTGCTTAGTACTTATTTCATGTAGTTCTGAAATTCCACACGGAGGCTCAATCGAAACATCAAACGGAGTCTTAAATAGTATATTAGAACGTTTTTCCGGTTTTTTTATAGTATGCAAATGGGATGTTAGTAGCTGAATATGAGCAATACGATTAAGTTAAAGGTTCAGCAAAAGCAGAAACTATCCTGCGAGTTTGACGAGTTCTCCGAGGACAACCTGTATAATCAAATACTGAAAGTCACGATACATAGGCTTATTCGTGCCGAAGACGTTGCACCTGAAAGAAAACAGGCACTCAAAAAGCTGATAGTATTCTTTGGTAATGTTAAGCTGATCCAGCCCGATCATATTGCGCGGAACAGGCTGATCTATCAGCGAAATAACCGCAACTATGAGCTACTACTGAATATCTGCTATCTGGTGCTGAACGGAATGCTCCAGACCACAGAGGACGGCAGCTATAAACTTCTTGCCTTTTCTGATGAGCATATGGAGCGGATTTATGAGAAGTTCATTCTGGAGTATTACAAACAGCATCACCCCGAACTGAATCCGAAGTCTGCACAGGTGAAATGGAATCTTACCGAACAGCCAGATGAAACGATGATACAGTTTCTTCCAACAATGCAGACAGATATCACCTTGCAGAAAGGCGATAAAACGCTTATCATTGATGCCAAGTATTGCGGCAAGTCACTGTCACAGAACTACACGAAAGAAACCTTGCGCTCTGCACATCTGTATCAGATATTTGCCTATGTTAAGAATATGGATACTGCAAATACGGGCAATGTGTCGGGGCTTCTGCTCTATGCCAAGACCGAGGACGAGGTGTTTCCGGAGGGCGAGCCGTTTGTGATTGGCGGGAACAGGATTGGGGCGAGGACGCTGGATTTAAATGTATCATTTGATATACTGAGGATTCAGCTTAATAAAATATTGGAAGAATGCTTTAACTAAATAGGAGACGAATTGTTTTGAAGTATTTCTTATATCTGAATAATGATATAGTTAAGGAATCACTGATTAAATCACGCCTGATGGCTCAGCACGCATCTTGCTTGCATATTTCCCGTCATCTTGCACAGAAATTCCTTGACAGGCGTCAGCCTGCCTGCGTCATTTCTATACAATCTGACGTGGTCTCCCCTTGCAGGGGAGGTGTCAGCGAAGCTGACAGAGGGGCTGACCGACAGATTAAAATCTGACGGCGCAATCTGCGCACTGGATTTAATCAGTGCTTCCTTAATTCTATCATATCGCAAGTTTAGCAAGGCTTGATTACAGAATTCATGAATGAAAACGAAAACAGTAGCGGAAAATCATTTGATAAAGAAACAAAGGTTGAAGCACTTGCAAAATTAAGTAGTACATTTTATCGCTTTTTCGGTGCAGAAGCAGAATTTGACTATGAACATACAAAAACAAACGGTACACACGATAATCATGTGTCAAAGGATATAGTTCAAAAAACTCTTCATGATGCTGCTTACAATATTGCTTATGATTATATTTCTGAACACTTAAACAAAGCACAAGTCAAAGATTTAGAAGAATACGTTGAGATATCCGGTGATTTCCAATATATTGATTTCAAATCATTGGTTTCCTACTTTAATGAAAATGGATTAATTGATTTTATAAAAAAAGAAGAGTTGAAAAAGATTAAAATACAAATTGATACCGAATTTGAATCACTAAATAGAAAAGCACGCAGAAACAATCAGCAAGAGATCAGCAGAAGGAAAAGAGTTGCTAAAGATGCTATAGATAATAAGTATAAAGAAATTGATGATATAATAAAACTTCTTCACAATATACTACCATGTGATAGAATGTATATTTCCAACAAAGGGTATATTATACCAATTGATGATAGGTATTTAAGGGACTATCCTGAATCCTTTGGTTTTAAATACGGTGGATCAATGACTTGTTTAGGATATGTCACCAATATCATTGGCAAAGATACTCATATAGAAGATAATAGTAACGCATTTGCTTCTTTACAACATGGCATAAATGAAAGTCTAAGATCGATTTTGCCACTATCGGATGATAATCTATATATAATAACGCCTATTGCAATCTACTACACTAATAACGAAGCACAAAATCATACGGTTTCACTTGAAGATACATCAGTCTGAGAATAAATATATCACAACTCAAAATAAGAATCGAAAAAATAAAAAGGCAGATATCTCTCGTTGAAGTATCTGCCTTTTTGATATAGCCCGCTGTATAGGTCTTTACATAATAGTTGTTGAAAAACTTCTATATTAGTACCGACCTAAAGATCGGAGGTACTGTATTTTAATTTATTGGATTTAATCAATACGCTCTTAGAAAAGCATTATCAAAAATTGTGAAACGAGTACAACTGAAATAAGTGCAACAGGATATGTTGCTGCGTAAGCTGAAGCAACGTTTTCGGTTCCGGATGTACTGATGAGAGTACCAAGTGCCGGAGTTGATGTCATACCTCCTGTGAGCGAACCAAGATTGTTGAACAGACTGAGTTTGAGAACGTATTTTGCAAAAATAAAACCTATAACCATTGGTACAATTGTCATTATGATTCCGTAAACAAAATAGATAGCTTTGAAATACTGAACAAATTTCGCTCCGCCTGAAACACCTGCGCCTATAAGGAAAAACATCAGTCCAAGCTCGCGGAAAACCTTAAGGGTTGAATCCTTAGGCATGATAGATATTTTTCCGCATCTTCCAAAATGACCGAATATCAATGAAGTCAGCAGGCAACCGCCAGTTGTTGAAAGTGAAAAATTCTTGAACTTGAATGAACCTATTATAATACCTATAACAGCTGCAAGTGCAAATGGCATGATTCCGAAATCGTCCATTTCAATAAGCTTTCCGTTATATGCTTTTTTTCCGGATTTTGAATCAGAAACTACCAGCTTTTCACGCTCTGCTTTAATATCTGCTTTGAGAACTTTAGGAATTATCTGTACAAAAAGAACAACGCCTATAACTCCGAAAATGTAAGCAATACCGTAGCCTACTGAAACCAGACTCTGAAGATGTTCTGTTGCTACAGCGTCTTTTGTAGCAGAAAAACCTGGGGTGCTTGTAAGAGCTCCGGACAAGATTCCTGTAAGCATAGCCGTAAATTCGTCGTTTGAAAGGGTAGTAAAATTTCTTCCGACTAATATACAGCCTACGCAGGCAAGTCCGCCGCTTAAAATGATTATTACGGCAAGCACAACATACGACTTGAAATTTTTCTTAAAATTACCAAAGAAGTTGGGTCCGGCGATAAAGCCTACTGCGGTAACAAAAAGAATAAGTCCAAGGTTATCAACGATTTTCAACGCATTTGCCACAAAATCTGTATTGATCTCACTGGAAAGATTTTTATAGAAAACACAGCCGTAAATAAGAGCAACTATAAAAACTCCGGCTGTACCAAGAGATACTCCTTTAATAGTGATTCTTCCCAATATATATCCCAAAGCCGCAATTGCGATAACCGAAACCATAAGGAAGGAAACACCGTGAATCGAAAGGATTCCGTTAAAAAATTCCATTTTTTATCACTCTGCTTTCTTTATACAAATTTGTGGGACGCTTTTTCAGAGCGTCCCATTAATTCATTTAATTTTTTATTTTGACTTTCTTGCATAATGGGGAAGGAGCATTGGTGATGCAGTTTCATTCTGAATTCCTGCCTCAGCAAGTTCCTTGTTAAATTTATCAATATGAGCAAGTGTGAGTTTTTCAGGAACAGCCGTTTCCTTTGCCTTTGCAGCTGCGTAAATTCCGGCATTTCTGCCAAATACAATTACATCAAGGAGTGAATTTCCCATAAGTCTGTTTCTGCCGTGTATACCTCCGGCAACCTCTCCGGCTGCATAAAGATTCTCAACGCCTGTAGCACAGTCATCAGAAATATCAAGTCCGCCGTTCTGATAATGAAGAGTCGGATATACAAGAATCGGTTCCTTACGGATATCAATTCCGTATTTACCGAACATTCTCATCATTGCAGGGATTCTCTTTTCGATAGTTCCCTCGCCGTTCTTGTATTCGATCATAGGAGTATCGAGCCATACTGCCTTGCCAAGAGATGTTTCAACTCCCTTATTTCTTGCTGTACACTCACGAATGATAGAAGCTGCTGTTACATCACGAGTTTCAAGCGGATGCATGAATACTTCGCCGTCGATATTAACAAGCTTTGCGCCGAGCGAACGAACCTTTTCAGTTACAAGAGCACCGAAGATCTGCTCCGGATAGCCTGTTCCTGTAGGATGATACTGAAGAGTATCAGCATAAAGAAGCTTTGCGCCGACTCTGTAGCCAAGAATAAGACCGTCAGCTGTTGCACCGTAGTGGTTTGAAGTCGGGAAGCCCTGGTAGTGAAGACGTCCTGCACCGCCTGTTGCGATGATAACTGTTTTAGCTCTTGCAACAAGAAGCTCCTTTGTTTCCATGTTCATAAGAACAGCGCCGGCAGCCTTTCCGTTTTCATCAAGAATGATCTCGATTGCGGCTGTAAAATCAACTACAGGAATTCCTCTGTTGAGAACCTCGTCACGAAGAGTTCTCATGATCTCTGCACCGGAATAATCCTTAGCAGCGTGCATTCTCTTTCTGGATGTGCCGCCGCCATGAGTAGTAACCATAGTTCCGTCTGCTTCTTTATCAAATTCAACACCAAGCTTATTGAGCCACTGAATTGCTTCCGGAGCCTTAGTAACAAGCTTCTTGACAAGCTCAGGCTTAGCGGCAAAATGTCCGCCGCCGAACGCATCGAGGTAATGAATAGCCGGAGAATCGTTCGGCTTGTCAGCAGCCTGAATACCGCCCTCTGCCATCATTGTGTTTGCGTCACCGATACGAAGCTTTGTAACGATCATTGCCTTTGCTCCGGCTTCGTCAGCTTCGATAGCAGCAGATGCGCCTGCGCCGCCGCCGCCGATAATAAGAACATCAGTGTCGTAATCAGGATTGCTTAAATCAACGTCTGATGCACTGATTCTGCTTTTGCCCTGAAGAAGTTCTGCAAGCTGAGTAGGAACCTTATCGCCCTTGTTTACGCCTGCTGAAAGCACTGTGAACTCATCCTGCTTATAATCAGGGTGAAATGTTGCAAGAAGGGTATCCTTTTCTTCTGCTGTCATTCTTCTTGGCTCAAGACTTGCATTTTCAGCTCTTTTTTCAGCAACAACCTTTGCAAGCTCGTTCAGCTTTTCGATTTTATACATATCAATACTCCTCCTTACTTTTCGATCTCACGGGAATTATACAGGTCTTTAACTTCCTGTATATTGTCAACCGACTTAGCCATAAGCTCTGCGATCTTTTCATCAAAGATACCTTCGTTGATTTCTTTTACACGATCAGCAAGGTGCTCGCATTCAGGAGCGATATATTTACCATTAAGTCTTCTTGCAAGCATAGCTACCTGCGGATGAGAAATTCCGGCTGGACAGCGTGAAGAACATACTCCGCACATTACGCAGTCGAAAGACTCCTCGGCGCACTTATCGTACTCGCCTCTCTGAGCATATGCAATATACTGCATAACGTTCAACTCCTGAGTACAAGCCTTTGTGCAGGCATTACAGCCGATACAGCAGTAAATCTCAGGATAGAGCTGCATCATTATCTGCTCTGTGGGCTTGATTTCATTTATGTTGTAAACCTGCTTTACAAGCGGGAAGAAAGGAAGCGTAGCGACATACATTCCCTCCTGAACTTCTGTCTGACAAGCGAGACAGGCATGAAGCTCCTGCTTATCCTTGATTCTGTAAATTGTTGCACAAGCTCCGCAGAAACCGTTGCGGCAGCCGCAGCCTCTTACAAGCTCATAGCCTGCATATTCCATAGCTGTCATTATTGTAAGACCTGCCGGCACTTCATACTTTTTGCCGAACAGATAAACATTTACCATATTTTCCATGCTTAGATGCTCCTTTTTAATATTCGTCAGGCAGTTCGCCCAGTTCGTCAAAACGGAAAACAGGACCGTCCTTGCAGACATACTTATTTCCGATGTTGCAGCGTCCGCACTTGCCGACTCCGCATTTCATGCGAAGCTCCATAGTTGTATAAACCTGAGTTTCAGTGAAACCAAGCTCCTTAAGACCGTTAAGCGTGAACTTGATCATGATCGGAGGTCCGCAAATAAGGACAGTTTTGTTTAAGGACGGATTAAGTTCCTTTACATAATTTGGAACGAATCCAACGTGACCGTCCCATCCTTCCTGTTCTCTGTCTATAGTGAGATTGACTTCGATTCCGTCATCAGTCATCCATTCATCAATGATCTCTTTGTAATCAACCAGATCATCCATAGAACGGGAACCGTAAACGATCTGAACGTCACCGTAGTTTGCTCTGTTATCACGAACATAATTTATTACCGAACGGAGCGGAGCAAGACCGATTCCTCCGGCGATAAACAGAAGATCCTTGCCTTTCAGCTCTGTTTCCACAGGGAAAGCATTGCCGTAAGGTCCTCTTATAGTGATCTGCTGTCCAACATCCATAGCGTGAAGCCAGTTTGTAAGGCAGCCGCATTTCTTGATGCTGAATTCCATAAATTCCTTATTTGTAGGAGAGGAAGTTATGGAAAACATAGCCTCGCCTACTCCGGGAATAGAAAGCATTGCGCACTGACCGGGCATATGCTCGAAAACCTTTCCGCCGACCGTTCCGTCTGCGTTTATTGCGTTGACTCTGAAAGTCTTTACATCGGGAGTATCAATTCTGATATCAGTAACGACTCCGATATGCGGGATTAATGTATCATTAGCGTTCATTACTTAACCTCCAATGCTTTCATTACCTTAACGATATTCATTGAAATAGGACACTTTGAAAGGCATCTTCCGCATCCTACGCATCCGAATTCGCCGTTGTTGTTTGCCGGGAAATATACAAGCTTATGCATAAATCTCTGACGGAAACGCTCAAGCTGAGAAATTCTCGGATTTCCGTGAGCCATTTTTGTAAAATCAGAATACATACATGAATCCCAGCAGCGGAAACGTTTTATGCCGTTTCCCGTATTGAAATCCTTTATATCATAGCACTGACAGGTCGGGCAGACGAACGTACAGGTTCCGCATCCAATGCAGCTTTCTGAAAGCTCAGCCCACTTTTCAGAATTAAAATACTCATTAAGCTTGTCGCCGCCGAACGAATCTGTTGAAAGATTTGAAAGCGGAAGAAGCGAGAGAATTCTCTTTGTTTCAGCCTTAACATTTTCAAGGCTTGAAGCGTCTCCGTCTTCAAGGAGAGAAGAGATAGAATCGACAAATGCTTTTCCTTTTTCCGTATTTGCCTCAAAGTATATATAACTTCCATCATTCCAGCAGGAAACGTCTCCCTCCGGAGCAGTCGGATCAATTCCGAAAGCTGAACAGAAGCAGGTCTCAGCCGGACGTGTGCAAGCCATTGAAACTACAACACCGTGATCACGTCTGTTTTTATAGAAGCTGTCCACCGGATCAACAAGATAAACTTTATCGAGAATGGAGAAACTTCTTGCATCACAGGCACGAACGCCGAAAATCACGAAATCTTCAGATTCTTCACGAATATCCTTTACTTCGATCTGCTTGCCTTCCATTTTAAATTCAACAAGATTCTCTGTCTGAGGGAAGAAGAAATCCTTTGCACTTCTGAGTGTGTTAAGAGAATTGCTCATTTTCATTCCGCTCTCATATTTTTTATATTCAGCAGCTCCGTCTTCACGGTCAACAGGAATATAAAGAGTCTGTTTTTCTGCAATTGCATCAAAAAGACTGTCAATTTTATCAATCGCAATTCTGAGCATTATTCAACACCCCTTTCGTGAACGATACTTGCTTCGCAGTCATCTGTAGTATAAGCATTGAGAGGAGCTTTTGTTGTAGTATCCTCGCCTGCCTGATATTCGCCGTAAAGCGAATTGATATCTTTGATAAACTTTCTGTTAAGGAGATGAAGAGGAATATTCTGAGGGCAAACTCTTGAGCATTCACCGCAGTCTGTACATCTTCCGGCAACATGAAACGCACGGATAATGTGGAACATATTCTCTTCAAAGCTGTTTGAAGCAGCTTTATTCTCAACTCCTGACTCCGGATTATCAAATACGCACTTTTCACAGGTGCAAGCCGGACAGACGTTGCGGCAGGCATTGCAGCGTATACATTTAGAAAGTTCGGCTCTCCAGAAATCATAGCGCTCCTGAGCTGTCATATTCTCGAGTTTTTCAACCATATCGAAGCGGTTGGATTCAAGAACATCGCCGTCCTCGCCGATAAGTTCATCATAAGTAACGTGCTTTTTGCTCTTGCAGGATGCACACTTATCGCTTATAGCTTCATAGAAAGGCATTGTCTGCTCGCCGTAAACTGTTTCGATTTTCAAAGTATAGTTCTCATTCTTGATTCCTGTGATGCCTGTGATTCCCTTTGCCTTTATCTTTTCAGCGTCAAGCTTAGGGCCGCCGGGAATTCCCACAACATAAATGTTATCACGGTTAACTCTGTGCTCTTTTGTGAGCTGATTAAGGCTGTATGTATCGCAGGGTTTGAGGAAGGCAAGGATCTTACCCTCTTTTTTGCTTTCCTTCACAAGGTATTTTGAAACGTTTGCAGCAGTAAATTCATTGTAAACGAAATCAGCGTCAAGCTCCTCTGCTGTTTCAAAAATTGCCGGAGTAATATCGTATACGAATTCGCCCTTTTTCCAGCCGATCACACGATTCACTGTTCCATCAGCCAGAAGCTGCTTTGCTTTATTGATCATTGCTTCTTGCATCGTAAATCCTCCAATCTGCGGTTAGGTCCGAGCTTTTTAACAGCTTCGGTAAACTCGTTCATAGTTGCTGCGAATTTTGCGCCTTCAGCAGCGGAAACCCATTCAACTCTTGTACGGTCACGCTCGATTCCGAGGAAGTCAAGCATACTGAAAAGAAGAGTCATCCTGCGGCGTGTAAAGTAATTTCCTGAAGTATAGTGGCAGTCGCCGGGATGACAGCCGCAGAGAATAACTCCGTCAGCGCCTCTCTGGAAAGCACGAAGAATAAACATAGGATTTACACGGCATGAGCATGGGACTCTTATGATTTTAACATTTGTCGGGTAATTAAGTCTGTTTGTGCCTGAAAGATCGGCTCCTGCGTAGGAACACCAGTTACAGCAGAATGCAACGATCAGCGGCTGAAATTCTTTATTATCATTTACTTGCATATTGCGTCTACCTCCGCCATAATCTGACTGTTAGAGAAGCCGTTAAGATCCATAGCTCCTGATGGACAAGCTACCGTACAAGCTCCGCATCCCTGACAAACGGCAGGATTAACGCTTGCAACTCTGCGTATTGCAGTTGTACGGTCGGGCATTCTGAATTCCTTATCCTGATATGTGATAGCTCCGTACGGACAAACCTTTTCACATGAAGAACATCCATTACACATAAGCTCGTTGGAATGAGCAACACATGGATTGCAGGTGATGCTGTTTTTACAGAGAAGTCCGATAGCCTTTGCAGCAGCGGCGCTTGCCTGAGCAACAGTTTCAGGAATATCCTTTGGTCCCTGACAAGCTCCGGAAAGGAAAATACCTGCTGTTGCGCTTTCAACAGGACGAAGCTTTGGATGAGCTTCTGTGAAGAAATCGTTCGTATCCATCTGTGTTGTGAGCATTGTTGCAAGCGGACGAGCTGTTTTGTCCGGTTCGATAGCTGCTGCGAGAACGACCATATCAGCGTCGATATGAAGCTGTTCGTTGGCAAGCAGATCGGATGCCTGAACGTCAAGCTTACCGTCCGATTTAGGAGTTACCTTGCCGACCATTCCCTTAACATAGTGAACATTGTACTGCTCAACGGCTCTTCTGTAGAATTCATCAAAGTTCTTTCCGGGAGTACGAACATCAATATAGAAAACATAAACTTCTGTATCCGGATATTTCTCACGGATAAGCATTGCGTGCTTTGCGGTATACATACAGCAGATCTTAGAGCAGTAAGGCTTACCCTTGCTGTCGTCGCATCTTGAACCGACACACTGTACGAAAACGATAGTATGCGGATGAGTTTTATCAGAAGGACGAAGAAGCGTTCCGCCGTTAGGACCTGCGGCATTCATAAGTCTTTCAAGCTCGAGAGAAGTAACTACGTCAGGACTCTGAGAATATGCAAATTCCTCGTATTTATCAAGCTTTATAGGATTGAATCCGGTTGCAACTACGATTGCGCCGTATTTTTCTTCTATAAACTTATCCTGCTGCTTATAATCAATAGCTCCAACTGAGCAAACCTTTGAGCAGACTCCGCATTTGCCTGTTTTAAGCATCATACAGTAATTCGGGTCAATTGTAGCAACCTTCGGAACTGCCTGTGCGAAAGGAATATAAACTGCTCTTCTGTTATCAAGTCCCATATTAAATTCATTGGGAACGTTCTTCATCGGACACTTTTCTGTACAAAGTCCGCATCCGGTACATTTAGTCTCGTCAACGTAGCGAGCCTTCTTCTTTATCGTAACGCTGAAGTTTCCGACAAATCCCTTGACATCTGTAACTTCACTGAAAGAGTGAATATGTATCTTTTCGTTCTGTGAGCATTCAACCATTTTAGGTGTGAGAATACAAGCGGCACAGTCAAGAGTCGGGAAAGTTTTATCGATCTGAGCCATTTTACCGCCGATAGTCGGTTCTTTTTCTACAATATCGACCTCGAAGCCTGCCTCGGCAATATCAAGCGCAGTCTGGATTCCGGCGATTCCTCCGCCGATAACGAGCGCTCTTTTAACAACGGGACTCTCTCCTGCTGTAAGAGGAGCGTTGAGATGAACCTTTGCGATTGCAGCTCTTCCAAGTATTACAGCCTTTTCAGTTGCTGTAGCTATATCCTTGTGAATCCATGAACACTGCTCACGGATGTTTGCTATTTCAACAAGATACGGATTCAGTCCGGCAGCAGCGGCAGCCTTTCTGAACGTATTTTCGTGCATTCTCGGCGAACATGAACAGATAACAACGCCTGAAAGATTGTGTTCTTTTATAGCGTCCTTAACGAGATTCTGTCCGGATTCTGAACACATATACTGATACTCCCGGGAGATAACAACGCCCGGTTCGTGTCCAAGAGCTTCTGCAACAGCCTTAACGTCTACTGTAGCTGCGATATTCGTACCGCAGTGACAGACAAAAACACCTATTCTCTGCATAGTATTATCTCCTCCTTACTTAGTGTATTTTCTGAACGCTGTAACAATAGCCTGCTGCGGCAGATCATCATCAAGCATATCCGGGATCTGATCCGGTATAAGGTGATTATTCCCCTGCTGACGAACTGCTGCAAGACGAACAGCTTCAACAACCTTTGCCGGCTCGACATTTCTCGGACATCTTTCAACGCAGGCAAAGCAGGTCAGGCACTTGTAAAGCGACTTTGAATTCATAAGCTTTTCAATATCGCCCTTTTCAACCATATATACAAACTGATGCGGATGATATTCCATTTCGTCATACGAAGGGCAGGTTCCGGAGCATTTTCCGCAGCGCATACATTTAAGAACGTTAACGCCGCTTGTTCTGATAACCTGTTCCTGAAGATTCTTATTCATTATTTGCCTCCTTTAAGCCAAGAGCCTCGGCAAGAAGTTCTGTAAAGTAGTAAACAGGAAGTGAAGAACCGGAATTCTTCTTTAAATTGTAAAGACAGAGCGGACAAGCTGTTATTACCATATCAGCTCCCTGATCCTCGGCGCTGTTCATAACTGCGCCGCTTCTTTTTGCAGCCTGAGCCTTATCCTCCATTGTTATGTATCCGCCGCAGCATTCGTTTCTCTGAGCGTAAATAACAGGAGTTCCGCCGATAGCCTTTATGAAATCTTCCATTATAGTAGGATTTTCAGGATCGTCCATAGCCAGAGCCTTAGATGGACGAAGAAGCAGACAGCCGTAATATGCAGCTATCTTTTTGCCCTTGAACGGATTTACAACCTTTTGTGCAAGATTATTAAATCCAACAACATCACGGAGCATTTCAAGATAGTGATAAACGGTAGTTTCGCCGTTATAAGGCTCGTCAAGCTTAAGATAATTGTTTATCTTAAAAGCCATCTGCTCATCACGGGAAATATCGTAATTTGTCTGTTTTATTACATTGTGACAAGCTGAACAGACCGTTACAAGTGGTCTGCCGAGTTCCTTTGCCGCATTAAGAGTTCTTACAGCGGAAAGCTTTGTTGCGTTTTCGTTAGTTGCGGTCGTGTAAGCACCTCCGCAGCACTGCCAGTCAGACGGCTCTTCAAGAATGATTCCAAGAGCCTCGGCAGAAGACCTTGCATATGCGTCAAGATCTTTAGCCTTAGTTCTGAGCGTACAGCCGGGATAATATGTGAAAGTATTCATAAGTACGCTTCCTTTCGTGTGAATATCTTAAAATCTATACCAATAACACAATACATACATCATCTGTTGCTAAAGATTTTTAAACCATTTCTTCGGGATGGAAAACCTCGTCAAACTTCTCCTCGCTGAGGAATCCAAGCTCAACGCAGGCTTCTTTAAGAGAAATATTATCCTTAAATGCTTTTTTTGCTGTCTTCGCAGCATTCTCGTATCCGATATATGGATTAAGAGCTGTAACAAGCATAAGAGAGTTATGAAGATTATGGTGCATTTTTTCTTTATTAGCCTTGATTCCCACAGCGCAGTTCTTATTGAAAGAAAGAATGGACTCAGAAAGAAGTCTTGCAGACTGGAGGAAATTATATGCGCATACAGGCATAAACACGTTAAGCTCGAAGTTTCCCTGTGAGGCAGCCATACCAACTGCAACATCATTACCCATTACCTGTACGGCAACCATAGTAACCTGTTCGCACTGAGTAGGATTTACCTTTCCGGGCATTATTGAAGAACCGGGTTCGTTTTCGGGAATAAAGATCTCTCCAAGGCCGTCACGAGGACCGGATGCAAGCCATCTTACATCGTTCGCTATCTTCATCATATCAGCCGCAAGCGCTTTGAGAGCGCCATGTGCAAATACGATCTCGTCCTTTGAAGTAAGAGAGTGGAACTTATTAGGAGCAGTAACGAAATTCTTTCCCGTAAGCTCGCTTATAGCCTCCGCTGCCTTTTCAGCAAATCCCTTCGGAGCGTTAAGTCCTGTTCCAACGGCTGTTCCGCCGAGAGCAAGTTCTTTAAGCTCTTCGCATGATGAAAGTATCATTTTTCTGTCTTTTTCGAGAGAAGCTCTCCAGCCGCTTATTTCCTGGGAAAATTTAATAGGAGTAGCATCCTGAAGATGAGTACGTCCGCTTTTAACAATACCTTCATTTTCGTCCTCAAGTCTCTTAAACGTATCAATAAGAGTATCAACAGCAGGAATAACCTTATCCTCAAGCGCAATAACTGCCGCAATATGCATAGCAGTTGGGAACGTGTCGTTAGAGGACTGACTCATATTTATATCGTCATTAGGATGAAGCAGCTTTGAGCCGGCAATTTCATTTCCACGGTTTGCAATAACCTCATTAGCGTTCATATTAGACTGTGTACCGCTTCCGGTCTGCCATACGACAAGAGGAAAATGCTCGTTAAGAGAGCCGCTTATAACCTCGTCACACGCCTTTGAAATAGCAGAAAGCTTTTCATCAGTCATTTTTTCAGGTTTAACGCTGTGATTAGCGACAGCTGCCGCTTTTTTAAGAATTCCGAACGCATGGGTAATTTCTCTCGGCATTGTTTCGATTCCAACGCCAATAAGGAAATTCTCATGACTGCGCTCTGTCTGAGCAGCCCAGTACTTATCAGCAGGAACTTTAACTTCGCCCATAGAATCGTGTTCGATACGGTATTCCATTGTAATATCCACTCCCAAAATTGTTTATTCTGTAAAAATCGCTTTATTGATTTTCAGCATTTTACTACATAATATAAGTATATCAGCAAGACCGAATAATTTCAAATTCAGTTTAAGAATATTGCTATTCATATAATAATATATAATTAACTATAATTGTATTCGCTAAATCTGAAAATATTATGTTAAATTATACCATATTAGTTTTAATATTCCAAGCTGTGCTGATATTTGATATTTTCCTTTGATCCTTTATCAGCAATGTAATTAATATCAATAAGCAGAAATCTGTATTTATCGTTAGTTTTCAGAATTTATGCAAAGCGGAGTATTTTTCCGAAAAGGACTTTTTTCACCGCTTTATTGATTTTTATCAGTTCATGATAATTAATTTACATAATGATATATAGATATAGAATATAAAAATATACAATATGGAATAACTCAGTCTTGCGATTGATAAAAAATTCACATTCATTTCATGTGAAACTGCGGATGTGCTTTAAAAATTCATCCGCAGTTTGATACAAAAATTATCATTGATCATTAACATTCATCGAATTCAGTCTATACGACAAAGTTGTAAGACTATCTCCGAGATGAACGTTTTCAACTGCTGCCTCTTTATGAGAAGCTCTCAAATCATAATGAGTAAAGTTCCAGAAAGCCTTTATTCCACATTTTATAAGCCTTTCCGTCATCTGCTCCGCCTCAGACGTAGGTATACACAAAATTGCTGCAACCGGAGATACCTCAGCACAGAAGCTTTCTATCTCATCCGAACTTTTTATCGTTATATCGCCAATTTCTTTACCGATCAAATCCGGATTAACGTCGAATGCTCCGATAAGCTCAAAACCCTTGCTGCTGAAATCAAGATGTGCAGCAATTGCTTTTCCGAGATTTCCTGCTCCAAGAAGAATCATCGGCGTAAGCTTATCCAGTCCGAGTATCTTGCATATCTCCTCACGCAATGCGCTTACATTATAGCCATAGCCTTGCTGTCCGAATTCGCCGAAACAATTGAAATCCTGACGAATCTGCGAAGCAGTAAGTCCCATTTTTTCAGATAACTCCCTCGATGATATGCGAACATATCCCTCGTCTTTCAGTTCACCGAGAAATCTGTAATATCTTGGCAGCCTTCTGATCACTGAGTTTGATATCGAGTTTTTTGACATTATATGCCTTCTCTCTGTATCATTACATTAATTTATCGAGTCTTACCTTAATCTCGTCAAGGAACGATTTTGAATCAACCTTTTTCTTATTCTCAAGCTTTGAAATAAGGTAGAGATCACCTGTCATAACGCCCTCTTCAATTGTCTGTATCGTAGCCTTTTCGAGTTTATCTGCAAAATCGCAAAGCTCCTTATTTCCGTCAAGCTCTCCTCTTTTTCTAAGAGCGCCGCTCCATGCGAATATTGTTGCAACAGAGTTTGTCGATGTTTCCTCGCCCTTGAGATACTTGTAATAATGACGCTGTACGGTGCCGTGAGCAGCTTCATATTCATAAATTCCGTCAGGAGAAACAAGAACAGACGTCATCATAGCAAGACTTCCGTAAGCCGTTGAAACCATATCTGACATAACGTCGCCGTCATAATTCTTGCAGGCCCAGATATAGCCTCCGTTTGAACGGATAACACGGGCAACAGCATCATCAATAAGAGTATAGAAATACTCGATACCGGCAGCTTCGTATTTTTCTTTATATTCGTTATCGTAAATTTCCTGGAAAATATCCTTGAATCTGTGGTCGTACTTCTTGGATATAGTATCCTTTGTTGCAAACCATACGTCCTGTTTCAGATCAAGACCGTAATTAAGGCAGGCTCTTGCAAAACCGGCAATACTTGCGTCCAGATTATGAAGTCCCTGAATAATACCGTCGCACTTTGAAAAATCATGAATAAGCTCACGAGTTTCATTGCCGTCTTTATCTGTTACAACAAGTTCCGCCTTGCTTCCCTGAGCAACTTTCATTTCTGTATTTTTATATACATCGCCGTAAGCGTGACGAGCGATAGTTATAGGCTTTGTCCATGTAGGGATATACGGCTCGATTCCCTTGACAATGATAGGAGTGCGGAATACCGTTCCGTCAAGAGCTGCACGGATTGTTCCGTTAGGTGACTTCCACATCTGAGTAAGGTTATATTCAGGCATTCTTGCTGCGTTAGGAGTAATAGTTGCGCATTTTACAGCAACGCCGTACTTCTTTGTAGCTTCTGCGGAATCAATAGTAACCTGATCTTTTGTCTTTTCACGGTAATCGAGTCCGAGATCGTAGTATTCCGTATTAAGCTCCACATATGGTTCGAGAAGAGTTTCCTTGATCCATTTCCAGAGAATTCTTGTCATTTCGTCGCCGTCCATTTCGACGAGCGGAGTTTTCATAATAATTTTTGCCATCGGTTTTTACCTCCTGAAAATATTTACTTTGAGATCACATATATGGGAAACACCAGACAAACAGCTAAAAATACATCAACCGGAACAGCAATGATAATATTCCTGAGTATGGCGTATTTCAGCATCATTATGTCATATTCATAATTTTTCCATGTTCCCAAGACCAGACTGCATAATATACCCAATATCACATAGCCTGAAAAACCGCATCTAAAAAGTCTTGCCAAGGCAAGTCCTAAAATTATACCTAAGATCTGAGGAAGAATCAGCGGGAAAATTCCGGTATTTCTCCCCTTTTTATATCCAAGCGGATGATACTGCTTCAGAAAATCTTTTTTCTCCTGAAAATCGCTGAAATCTTCCTCTCTTCTGCGGTATATTTCTTTATCTTTTAAAATATCTTTGAAGATATCTTTTATTGTTTGAAGATCAATCATTGAAATCCCTTAATCCATTTTCAGAAAATTCTTGTTATGGTAAAATTTTATGTCCATTCATCCGTGCAATATCCGAGATTTTTTCATACACGTCGGAAGTAACTATAATAATATCATAACTATCGCTGTCAATATCAATCATACCAATGAATGCCTTACCGTTTAAATCCATATTGATTGCTTCAATCCATGTTTCAGCATCATCGCTTTGATGCATATTGATCATCTGAACCGAATCGGCGATAACAGGATATTTTTTTAGCTTTTTAATCGCAAACAAAAATTCATCCAAATCACATTTGTAATCGATTTCAGATAAAAATCCATTATCAGAAAGTTCTTCGATCAACGCTATCCAGCAAATTTCATCAACATCGATTGTTTCTTTTGGCGAAACACATATTCCTCTTTCAAGAAATCTGTTTTTCATTCCCTCACTATAAATAAAAGGATCATCAATACATTTAGTAAGATTTTTTACAACATTACAATCGTTTTCTGAAATTAATTCAGCTATTTCAATAATGTAAGAAAAGTTTTCCGGAGAATATGATTTGCGCATTTTAAATATTTTACTGAATATTCCCATAGAAACCTCTCTTGTTATAATTATTTCATGGATTCTCTTGTATAGTCAAGAAGTCCGCCCGCAAGCATGATATCCTTTGTACGTCCGGAAAGCTCGCAGAGAACCGGAATTTCCTTTCCGTTTGTTTTATCAAGAAGAGTAAGCTCTGATTTTCCCTCTTCAACAGCCTTGCGTACGTCTGCAAGCACAAGCTCGTCCCCCTGATTGATGAGGTCGTAATCTGCTTCGTTTACAAATGTAAGCGGAAGAATACCTGCGTTTATGAGGTTTGCACGATGGATACGAGCAAATGATTTAACTACAACAGCCTTAACTCCGAGATAAAGAGGAGCAAGTGCAGCGTGTTCACGGGATGAACCCTGTCCGTAGTTTGAACCGCCTACGATAATGCTCTTACCAAGTGATTTTGCTCTCTCAGGGAAGCTTTCATCGCATACAGCAAAGCAGTGCTGGGAGATCTTCGGAATGTTTGAACGAAGTGGAAGGATCTTTGCCCCGGCAGGCATGATATGGTCAGTTGTGATATTGTCGCCGACTTTAAGAGAAACAGGAGCGTCAATAGTATCCATAAGAGGAGCAGTTTCCGGATATGGCTTTATGTTTGGTCCACGAAGGATCTCAACGCTGTCCATTTCCTCAACAGAAGCAGGAGGAACGACCATATTATCGTTGATAGAGAAGATTTCGGGAAGCTTGAATTCCGGCATATCGCCAAGTTCACGAGGATCTGTAAGATAGCCTGTGATAGCGGAAGCGGCAGCCATTTCAGGTGAAACAAGGTAGATCTGTCCGTCCTTTGTTCCGGAACGTCCCTCAAAATTTCTGTTGAATGTACGAAGCGAGATTCCCTTTGAATTCGGTGACTGTCCCATTCCTATACATGGACCGCAAGCGCTTTCAAGGATTCTTGCACCGGCTTCGATAAGGTCGGATAATGCGCCGTTCTGAGCAAGCATATTGAGAACCTGCTTTGAACCGGGAGCAATTGAAAGAGAAACATCAGGGTTAACTGTTTTTCCTTTGAGGATATAAGCTACCTTGAGCATATCAAGGAGAGAAGAGTTTGTGCATGAACCGATACATACCTGATCAATTTTAAGTCTGCCGATCTCTTCCACGCTCTTAACGTTATCAGGAGAATGAGGACAGGCTGCAAGCGGAACAAGTTCGCTGAGGTTAATTGTAAGCTCTTCATCGTATACAGCGTCTTCATCGGCTGCAAGAGGAGTCCATACTTCTTCACGGCACTGAGCCTTGAGAAACTGCTTTGTTATCTCATCGGATGGGAAGATCGAAGTTGTTGCACCAAGCTCCGCACCCATGTTTGTGATAGTTGCACGCTCCGGAACGGAGAGAGTTTTAACGCCTTCGCCGCAGTATTCGATAACCTTTCCTACGCCGCCTTTAACAGAAAGTCTTTTCAGAACTTCAAGAATAACGTCTTTAGCGGCAACCCATGGCTGAAGCTTTCCTGTGAGTTCAACCTTAACGACCTTCGGGCAGGTAATGTAATATGCACCGCCGCCCATAGCAACAGCAACATCAAGTCCGCCTGCGCCGATAGCTATCATACCGATACCGCCGCCGGTAGGAGTGTGGCTGTCTGAGCCGATGAGAGTTTTTCCGGGGATTCCGAATCTCTCAAGATGAACCTGATGACAGATGCCGTTTCCGGGACGTGAAAAATAAATTCCGTGCTTCTTAGCAACACTTCCGATAAAACGATGGTCATCAGCATTCTCAAAACCGCTCTGGAGAGTATTATGGTCTATGTAAGCAACAGAGCGCTCCGTTTTAACACGAGGTACTCCGATAGCCTCGAATTCAAGATAAGCCATAGTACCCGTAGCGTCCTGAGTAAGAGTCTGATCTATGCGGATTCCGATCTCCTGACCCTTCACATATTCGCCGTCGACAAGGTGAGCCTTGAGGATTTTTTCTGTTAAAGTTAAACCCATTGAAATCATTCCTTTCAATACATATAAAAATACATATATATTTTACACTATTTTTTTCACTTTGTCAAGATTTAAACAAAGTAAAAATACAAGAATCAAATTAATTTTATTTCAAGTAAAGCAGCTGATTCAGGCAATTCAATTTCTATATCTCCTATCACGGGAAGATTCTTAGGAAGATCGACTATATATTCCGAAAAATCATCATAGCTTTCAGAAGCAATTATTTTTGTTTCAAGCTTTATGCCGGAAATTTTAAGCTGTAAAACATTATCTCCGAGAACAGACGATACATAAAACAAGAGTTTATTTTTTCCATTAAAGCAAACATCCTTGTAAACCGTATGCGAACTCCAGCCGTGAGTTTTTATATAATGACGGCGTAGTTTTCTTGAATATAAAATTCGTATGCATGAGCTGAAATCACAGCTTTGAGCTTCAATGATATCACCTCTTAAAGCTGTTTTTTCACCGGATATCTGAAGCTCTGCCGTTAATTTTATATTGCCTGACGAAGAGCCTGCCATAAAAATATACGAACCACTCTCAAGAAGCATTTTGCCGCTGTGAAGATCGTATATCTGAAGAATATGCTCCGGAATCTCCATAACAATCGTTTCGGATGCGCCAGCTTCAATGTGAACTCTTTCAAATCCGCAGAGTTTCTTTATGGGACGCTTCACGGACGAATCCTTTACAGTAAAATAAAGCTGAACCACTTCGTCTCCCTCAATATCAGAAGCGTTTTTAACTATTATCGAAGCCGATATTCTGCCGTCATTATTCTGAATAACTTCAAGATTTTCATATTCAAACGTAGAATAGGAAAGTCCGTATCCGAAAGGATAAAGGGGAGTTCCTGAAAAATACATATATGTTGTTCCGGCAGTTTCAATATCGTAATCCATAATATCCGGAAGATCAAGCTCGCTTTTGTACCACGTCATTGCAAGACGTCCGGCAGGATTATTTCTTCCGCTTAAAGTCATGGCAACAGCTTTTCCAAGAAATGCTCCGGCGTGCGTAGTGTAAATTATAGCCGGTATCACCTCATTTTCCCGATTTATTGAATAAGAATAGCTTGAAACGAGAATCATCACAGTATTCGGATTTATTTTATGAATATAAGAAGCCATATCCGGCTGAATATTAAGCGCAAGAGTCTGTCGGTCATAGCATTCCTTGGCGACCTGAACAGGATAATTTCCCGTGCAGTAAATAACCTTATCACAGCTTTCAGCAATTGTTCTTGCTCTTTCCCTGCCCGCACTGACCATTTCAATGCTGAAAACTGTATCCGGTATTACTGTTCTGTGATTGATAAACGAGAGCGTTCCTGATTCGCCGCATTTCATACGCTGATGACCGAGAAATTCTTCAATAACAAAACCGTTGTCAGCTTTATAAAAATTAAATGTTTCATGGGTGAACCAATCATAAATAGTTCTATTATGCAGACGAAGCTGTCCGTCAGTATTTCTTATGTAACGCTGATATTTTACCGAAAAAAGATTCTTCCAGTTTTCGCCCCAGTCCTGAAGTTCAAACAATTCTGAATCTGTAACAGCATCCGCGTCCGCCAAAACGTTTCCGTCCTCTTTGACTGAAAGATATTTTCCGTTTGAAGCTTTTATGCAAACAATGTCCCAGAGACTGTCATGAACTATCTCACATTCGGGAAATTCAGCTTTGATTCCGTCAACGACGGAAATGGCGTCACGGTAGTATCCTGTATACCAGTCTCTGAGACTTTCATCAGCCACAGCGCCTAAAACAGCTATTTTACCTGATTTGTTCTCAAGCGGCAGAATGCCGTTATTTTTCAGAAGTACTACTTGTTCAAGCGACGCACGAAGATTAATACGGCGTGATTCCTCATTGTCTACTATGTCCTTTGAAATTTTATCATGCGGACAATCATTTGAAAACTGTCCAAGCCTAATCCGGGCATAAAGAGTATTGCAGACTGATCTATCAATATCGGCTTCTGTTATAAATCCTGCTTCAAGAGCTTTTTCTGCTGCGTTTCGGACGATTGTGTCGGTATCGGTCATTATATCGCATCCCGCTTCAAGAGCTTCTGCGAGAGTTTCCGAATGCTTTTCACACCAGCCGTGAGAAGTTACATTCTGTGAAAAATCTCCTCCGTCAGTTACAACAAACCATAATCCCCATTTATCTTTAAGAATGGATTGCAGCTCCGGATTGCAGAGAGCCGGAACTCCGTTTATTTCGTTATAAGCAGTCATAACGCTTTTTGCTCCGCCGAATTTAACAGCATTCATAAAAGCGGCATAATAATACTCGTATTTAAGCCGCAAAGGAAGATAAGAATTGCTGCTGCCACGATTTTTTTCGTTATTATTTGCACAAAAATGCTTTAGTGTAGGGATAGTTTTCAGATAACCGTTTTTTTCGCCTGCCATTGTAAGGGTATATGATGCGGTCATTTCTCCGGCAAGGAAAACATCTTCACCATAAGCTTCTTCTGTTCTTCCCCAGCGAGGATCACGTTCCATATCAACAGTTGGTCCCCAGACGCAGAGAATTCCGTTTTTCTGCGCATTATAGTACGCACGGCATTCATTTCCGGCAATTTCTCCAAGCTCGTTCATAAGTCTGCGATCGAAGGTTCCTGCAAGTCCGATCGGTTGTGGAAAAACGGTAGAAAAATGCTCTTTATCACGTCCGACAAAACCTCTGGCAACCTCGTGACCTATGAAAAATTCGCCTATTCCAAGCCGTTCAACGCTATGCTGATGAGTTGAAAGAAGCATAATTTTTTCATCAAGAGAAAGCTGTGCCGTCATTTTCTCTGCCATTTCTCTGAAATCTTTTTCTTTATCCATTTAATCACTCCTTTTCAGAACCGGATGCCTAAACCGGAACTGATTTGTTTCTATTATAACTTTATAAATAAAATTTGTCAATAAAAAAGAACTGACACACTTTTCAGCACGTCAGCTCTGAGCAGTTTTAATTGAATTTTACCACGTTCCGGTATCAGCGCCTCCTGAAGAACTTCCGCCTCCATCTCCTGTATCAGGCTCCGGAGGAACAATGGGATCTGTCGGAATATCAGGGGGAACTGTTGTCGGTTCAACCGGAGGCTCAGTGGGATTATCTACTACCGGATTCGGATCAGTTGTTGGATCAGGGTAATTGGGATAATCAGGCTCAGCCGGATAATCAGGTTCTTCCGGATACTCGGAACCCCAGGCAGTTGTAGGCGTCGTTTCATTTCCCTCATATGAATAATCTCCGGTTATGATATGTCCGCCGGAATAAAATCCCGAGCCGGTTGTAACGTTTATTTCAAAATCCTTACGAATAGTTGTTCGTGCACGAGTTGTTGTAACGGATTTAGATTCACCCGTTGAGACAAGAATTGAATCATCCGATGCAGTAGTTGTAACAACAGACTGTGTATCAGAACTGTCACTTTTTGAAACGCTCTCACGTCCGAAACTTGCTATAACCTTTTCGGAAGGCGTAATCGGAAACATAATAAAAAAGCAAAGTATAAGCAGCGTCATCATTACAAAGCAAAAACATGATACAAGCGTAATTTTTGTGGATTTTTTCAGATTGCCAAAAAATTCCTTAACCCTGTTCATTTTATAACACTCTCCTGAAAATATATTTATAATCATTTTTCATTATACAGCATATTTTCAGAAAAGTCAAGCATTATAAGCATTTTTTAAAATATCAAACAATTCAAACGCTGTCTTTGATTCGATTTATTGCACCTTTTTCAAGACGTGATACCTGCGCCTGAGAAATTCCGATCTCATTCGCTACTTCAACCTGAGTTTTTCCTTTAAGAAATCTGAGGTAAAGGATATTTCTTTCACGGTCTCCAAGATTTTTTATTGCATCACGAATAGATATTTCATCCATTTTACTTTCAACGTCGTTACGGTCGCCGATCTGGTCCATAATATAAACGGTGTCCTCAGAATCGGAATAAACCGGTTCGTAAAGGGAAACCGGATCGCTTATACTTTCAAGAGCGATAACAACAGACGAACGCTTTTCGCCTATTTCCTTGGCAATTTCCTCCATATTCGGCTCACGCTGAAGCTCGCAGGTCAGTTTTTCTTTAGCCTGGATCGCTTTATATGCCAGATCACGCAAAGAACGGCTCACCTTTACATGACTGTAATCACGAAGATGCCGCCGAAGTTCTCCGCTTATCATAGGCACGCAGTAAGTTGAAAAACGAACTTCCTTTGTTAAATCGAAATTATTTATTGCTTTTATTAGTCCGACAACACCTATCTGAAAAAGATCGTCAACATCTTCTCCCCTGCCTGTAAAACGCTGTATTACGCTTAAAACAAGTCGGAGATTTCCCTTTATAAGCTTATCTCTCGCCGCCTTGCTTCCTGTTGCTTTTATTTCTTTAAGAAGAGCAATTTTCTCACTTTCTTTTAAAACGGTAAGCTCGGAAGTGTTTATTCCTGCAATTACAACCTTGTTATACGCCATAATAATATCTCCTCAAAACGAGTGTTAATGATATTATTATGGGCAATTATTTCCGGCATAATCACTGGAAAATGATGGCGGTGGAGCTCAGAATCACTTCATATTTTCTTTTACATAATCAATAAGCTTGCCGAGACAAAGCTCAAAGGCGCTTCCGTACCACATTTCATCAAAATTCGGAAGTGTTGCTTCAATGCAGTCTACAGTATAGTTGACGGAAATATCAAGCGCTTGCTGTAGATTCATACCAAGCGATACTGCTCCTGTAAAGACGCTTGCGAAGATATCTCCAGTACCGTGAACGCTGCGGTCGATATGATTGCGGAACGAATAATAAAATTTATCATTTACCGAATCATAAGCGGCTGCGCCCTCTTTGCCGTCATTAAAGTTTACTCCCGTCAGAACGGGAACACGGCATCCGAGTCCGGCAAGTTTTTTGAGGACATTTTCTGCATGAATGCGGTCGTACTTTTCAGCGTAAGGTATTCCGAGAAGAAGCGAGGCTTCGGTCATATTTGGAATGATAAAATCGGCTTTTCCGCAAAGCACAGCCATTTCCTTGACAAAATCATCATTGAATCCGGCATAGAATTTTCCGCTGTCTCCCATAACGGGATCAACGATTATGAAATTATCCTTTCTGCCGAAATCGTCAAAGAAATCGGAAACGATT
Organism: Ruminococcus sp.; assembly: GCA_017462565.1. Lineage (GTDB taxonomy): Bacteria > Bacillota > Clostridia > Oscillospirales > Ruminococcaceae > Ruminococcus. The sequence continues at coordinate 14,851 of JAFTQW010000031.1, read as the reverse complement.
TTGATTTGCTCCTTTGAACCGAGATACCCTGTATAAAGAGCGTCAAATTTCAGCCCAAGTTTTTTCCAGTGATCGGCAATAGACGAGATATCACCGGTCAGATCACGGAACGTATACCCCTGAAATCCGCCTGTATGGGTTGAAAGAACCGCAGTCGGAATTACGGCAGTTTCAATACCCATTGCTGAAATAATAGGAAGGGCAACGGTCAGTGAACATTTGCCAAAACATGATATATCCTGAATTGTTACAATTTTTTTCATTTTTATTACACTCGCTTTCGTAATTTTTTAATTAGTTTTCACATTACATTATACATTAATATGTGATTTTCGTCAATGTCCAGTTTCAATAATTATTTTCATATCAGATATGGGGTTTATTTGCTTTATCAATTTTAAATTTTAAAGCATTAAATTATACTATTGACATTATTGGCTTTCTGTGATATACTTTAATATGTATTACTGTGAACTTTTAAAGGAGATGTAAAATTTGAAAAACACCTTTGGTTCAAGCGTCAGCATAACCATTTTCGGCGAAAGTCATGGTTCGATGATAGGAGCTGTTCTCGACGGTTTTGCTCCCGGAGTTGAGGTTGATGAAGAATTTATCGCTAAGCAGATGGCTCTCCGCAAGGCAGTCGGTTCTATTTCCACGGCAAGACGTGAAGAAGATTCGGTAAGAATAGTCAGCGGAGTTTTTAACGGGAAAACTACCGGAACACCGATTACTATGATAATTGAAAATCAGGATACAAGAAGCCGTGATTATGGTGAACTCGCTTACAAAGCACGTCCCGGACACGCTGATTTTACGGCATTTATGAAATATCACGGATTTCAGGATTTCAGGGGCGGCGGTCATTTTTCCGGAAGAATAACTGCCGGACTTGTTGCTGCCGGAGCTATTGCTATCAATGCTCTTAAATCTAAAAATATTTTTATCGGAACCCATATCCTTTCATGCGCCGGAATCTCCGACTGTGGATTTTCCTCCGATATCAAGGCTGATATTGAAAAACTGAATAAATCAGAATTCGCTGTTCTTGATGATTCTGTCAAGGATAAGATGATATCTGCTGTTGAAGCGGCAAGAAGAGAAGGAAACAGCGTCGGCGGACGGCTTGAAACGCTTGTTTACGGATTTCCGGTGGGAGTCGGCGAACCGTGGTTTGACACTCTTGAAAGTGTTCTTTCACATATTATTTTCAGTATTCCTGCTGTTAAGGGAGTAGAATTCGGCGATGGATTCGCTCTTTCCGATATGAAAGGAAGCGAGGCTAACGATTCTTTCAGATGCAGCGATGGAAAGGTTTATACCGAAACAAATCGCTGCGGAGGTATTCTCGGCGGTATTTCCAATGGTATGCCGATCATTATAAGAACTGCTGTCAAACCCACCCCATCGATTTATACCGAGCAGAAAACTGTCGATCTGAACACTCTTGAAAACACTACGCTTCAGATAAAGGGGCGTCATGATCCGGCAATTATCCATAGAGCCAGAGTAGTTCTCGACAGCGCTGTAGCGCTTGCTCTATGCGATCAGCTTGCGCTCAGATTCGGAACAGATTGGTTAATAGAAAAAAATTAATGAAAAGGAAGTAATTTTATGGCTATGAATATTGTAAGAGAGCTGCCGCATCCTAATGATATTAAGGCTGCTCATCCGCTGACACAGAACCTCATCGACATCAAGGCTGAACGTGACGAAGAGATCAAAAAGGTTTTCACAGGCGAATCCGATAAATTCCTTCTTATTATCGGACCATGTTCAGCTGATAACGAGGACAGCGTTCTTGATTATATTACTCGTCTGAGAAAGCTTCAGGATAAGGTTCAGGATAAAATACTCATCATCCCAAGAATTTATACAGGAAAGCCAAGAACTACCGGCGACGGCTACAAGGGTATGCTCCACCAGCCTAATCCAACTGCAATGCCTGATCTTAAAAGCGGCATCATTGCCGTAAGAACTCTTCATATGAAAGCTCTTGAAGAGACCGGCTTCAGCGCTGCGGACGAAATGCTTTATCCCGAGAATTTCAGTTATCTTGACGATCTTCTCGCTTATATCGCAATTGGCGCACGTTCCGTTGAAAATCAGCAGCATCGTCTTGTTTCAAGCGGAGTTTCTATTCCTGTTGGTATGAAAAATCCTACAGGCGGCGATATCTCAGTTATGATGAACTCTATCACTGCCGCTCAGCACAGCCATGCTTTCATCTACAGAGGATGCGAAGTCAGAAGCGATGGAAATCCCTATGCTCATGCGATTCTTCGTGGATATGTTAACGATAAGGGGCAGTCTTTCCCGAATTATCACTACGAAGATCTTGCTCGCCTTGCTGAAACTTACGCTCAGAAAGAACTTAAAAATCCTGCGCTGATTGTTGATACAAACCATTCTAACTCAGGCAAGCAGTATTTTGAGCAGATTCGTATTTCTAAGGAAATTCTTCATAGTATGCGTCACAGCAGCGAAATCAAAAATCTCGTTAAGGGACTCATGATCGAGAGCTATATTGAGGACGGAGCGCAGAAGATCGGCGAAAATATCTATGGCAAATCCATTACTGATCCATGTCTCGGCTGGGAAAAATCCGAGAGACTTGTGCTTGATATTGCAGATCAGCTTTGATTTTTTCATAAAAATAAGGACAGTATAAAGCGGAATACTCATATAGAAGTTTTTAGCCCGAAAACGGTTTGGATGAACCGTTTTCGGGCTTGTTCTTGATATTGTATTAATCGTATAAATCAGAATTTAGTATTCATCAAAAAATCTTTGCAGCTTTTCAACAAATACACCAATATGTAATCCGTCAACAAATGAATGATGTGCCTGTACTGAAATCGGAATATAAAACTTGCCGTCTTTCTCATAATATTTCCCCCAATCAAACAAAGGTGTAGCATTGTCCTTTTTGCCTGAATTAGTGTGGGATATATGTGTATAGGTCACCCAGGGCATAGGAGAACATTGAAATACATCGTTTTCTAACGGACCAGTAAAATATTCTTTCTGTTCTTTTGCGGTTTTAGTCGCTAATTCCACATAATCTTTAATGTTATCGGTCATAGGAACATTGACTACCTTAAATAATTCCGTTTCATCATTAAGATAAGTAAATGCAGTATCAATATTGTCAAACAAAACGACTTTGCCATCAAGAAATCTATATCTGAATGCCTCTATTTCATTGGCACATTTACAAACAGCATAAACCATTGCTATAGTAAAAGAAAATCCTCGCTCTTTAACTTTTCTCTTGAAATTAGTTATGTCTGCTTCAAAAGTAACACAAAAGGCAGGTTCAACGCTATTTCTGAAAACCATACAGTGCATAGCACGTTTCCACTTAGTTTCATCAATTACCTGATAACGATTTGCCATGATTTTATCCCTCAAATTTCGATTTATCTTACTAAAAATTATAGCAAGACCACAACAATATGTCAATAATAAAGCTGCACTAAAAGCCGTCCTTTTTTATCTGTTATGCGTTTTTAAACTGCGGTCGATCTCACGCTTGGCGTCACGTTTTGCAGCGTCATCACGCTTATCATAGAGCTTTTTACCTTTACATAGACCAAGCTGCATTTTCACCTTTGAATCCTTAAAATAAAGACTCAGCGGAATCAGCGACAATCCATCCTGTTTGAGCGTTCCGTAAAGCTTGTTTATTTCACGGCGATGCATAAGCAGTCGGCGGACTCTTAATGGATCACGATTAAAAATGTTGCCCTTTTCATATGGGGAAATATGCATTCCTTTTACAAAAAGCTCGCCTTTATCAATAGAACACCATGAATCTTTCAGATTCACTCCGCCCTGACGAATAGATTTAACCTCAGTTCCGACAAGTTCTATTCCGGCTTCAAAAGATTCGAGAACAAAATAATCATGTCGTGCTTTACGGTTTTCCGCAATGGATTTAGTTCCTTTCGACCGCATATATTCAACTCCTGTCCAAATTTTATAATATAGTATACACCAAATCATTTAAAAAGTCAATAGAAGAATTACTGTTTTTTTCTGATCATTGATTGATAAACGGACGGAGACATTCCGGTATGTTTTCTGAAAATACGACTGAAATAATTCTGATCATAATATCCGCAGTCACACGCAATTTCTCCGATTGAAATATTTGCCGATTCAAGAAGTATTTTTGCTTTTTTTATCCTTAATTTTGTAATATAATTATTTGGAGTTTCAGAAAATGCCGATTTAAAAACACGCAGAAATTGTCTTTGAGAATAGCCGGAAATTGCCGATAACTGTTCTGTCGTTATTTGCGAGGAAAAATTATTTTCAATGTATGCTGCAACATCGGCAAGCTTGAAAAAATCGTTTTTATCCTTTGCTCTTTCGGTTTTATATAATCGTGAGCAAGATATGCAAAGGCTGCAAAAACCCGAAAAAACAGCGTCTTTCCAGCCTTCCCGCTTTTTCGTGTATTCGTCATACAGCATATTGATAAGATTTTTAATTGATGAAAATTCCTCCGGATTTAAATTGAGCTGACTGCAAAAGCCGTGACTTTCATAATATTGAGGTTCGATTACAAACAACGCCTGAAATCCGGCAAGACTTTTAATATCATAAACGCTGCTGAAAACTTTCTCAGGCTTGAACATTATATTGCACAAAACCATTTTATCCGGCTCTATAAATCCATGTGAAACCGATTGGTTTATAACGAAAATATCTCCCTCAGAGATTTTATAGCGTTCCCCATTTACGACATGACCGGAAGAGCCGCTCAGCACTATTACCAGTTCGGAGAAATCTTCATGATAATGCTCATAAAGATCGGCGTCGTGAAAGCCGTACTGTATATGTATAGGAAAATCTTCGGTTTCTGAAAAAAGCTTGAATGGAAAAGATATCATGATAAGTCTCCTTTGATATTTTCATTTATATTGTAGCATATTTTATAAAAGAATTCAATAGCTTTTGTCAGAATTGTGCTAAATTGATGACGTTTTTCTTCTAACACAATATGTAAAAAAATGATATAATATAAGAAATATTATAAAAATACAATAGGAGGATTAAAATGAACAAAACAAAAATTGCAAGTCTGATTGCATCGACAGTTATGGCATTTTCAGCTTTAAGCGCATCTTCTTTTACAATAAATGCTGACAGCAGCGGCATTATGAGAGATATTTCAACCATGGAGCTTGTCCGTGACATGGGAATTGGCATTAATCTCGGAAACACTATGGAATCATGCGGCGATTGGATCGGTCAGTGGGGAGACGGAACGGTTTCTTCATATGAAACAGCATGGGGAAGTCCTGTTATCACCCAGAACATGATTCAGGGTTATGCTGAAGAAGGTTTCGGAGTTTTAAGAATTCCCGTTGCCTGGTCTAACATGATGGGCGATAATTACACTATAAACAGCCAGTATATGTCGAGAATCCAGGAACTTGTCGATTGGACTCTTGAAGCCAATATGTACGCAATTATCAATATTCACTACGATAACGGCTGGGTCAATTCATTTCCCGATAATAAAGACGAATCTATGAAGCGCTATACAAGAATGTGGGAGCAGATATGCGATGGCTTTGAAAACTACGGCGATCATCTTATTTTTGAATCCCAGAATGAAGAACTTGGCTGGGAAAGCCTTTGGAATCCTTGGGGTGGAACAGATGGAAAGGCTGAATCATATGCTCTTGTTAATGAGATAAATCAGAAATTCGTTGATATCGTAAGAAATTCAGGCGGAAACAACGAAGAGCGTCATCTTCTCATTTCCGGTTATAATACCTCTATTGAGCGAACCTGCGATCCACTTTTCAAAATGCCTGATGATCCTATGAACCGCTGTGCAGTTTCCGTTCACTATTATACTCCGGCTTCATTTGCTATTCTTGAAGAGGATGCCGACTGGGGAAAAGCAATTTCAACGTGGGGAACAGAAGCAGATTTTGCTGAATTATATCAGCAAATGGACATGATGAAAACAACATTTATAGATAAGGGAATCCCTGTAATTATTGGAGAATACGGCTGTCCTATAAAAAACAAAGAGCCTGATTCAGTACGTCTTTTCCTCAGTTCAGTCTGCAAAGAAGCCTATGAAAGACAGCTTTGTCCGATAATGTGGGATATCACAGGCATTCAGTATAATCGTGATACCTGCGAACTTAACGATAAAGAGTTAAAAGAACTTCTGATGGCTATACCTGAAAAAAGCGAATCGGTCAAATATGATATAAATAATGACGGAAAATTCAGCATAGCCGATCTTGTGAACCTTAACACATGGATAATAAGATCCGGAGAGCTTAAAAATTCTTCGGCTGCCGACCTGAATAATGACGGCGAAATCGATTCATTTGATCTTGTTCTGCTTAGACAAGAATTTGTCAAACAGCTTTGATTAATATAAAACTCCGCTATATGCGGAGTTTTTTCATTATTTGAAATTTTTGCAGGCATTGTTTCTATCATTAAGAGTATTTTCAACCTGCTGACAAAGCGTAATTGCATCTGATGAATTACCGTTCATTACTGCCGCTTCAAGCTGTGCAAAGCATCCCATAAGATTCTGTTCCATTGTATAAAGCTTTGGACTGCTGACAGGATCACTGTAGCGTAATGATTCTGCAAGCTTTTCAAGCCGTGAACGAAGTTCAGTATTGTTTGTTTTATTTATAAGATTCTCCGATCTTGTGCGGAGCTGCTTTATTGTCGTTGTATCAGCAGACTGAACCGATTCAATCTGAACGATTTTATTTCTCGCCATATCGACAGATATACTGCATACAAGCGCAGCAGCAAGTACAATTACACATAGAATAAAAGCTATCCAAATGGGAAATTCATCAATAAATCCGAGTCCGAACAGAGCAAGGCTAAGAACGGTCTGAATCCCAAGATAAATATATCCTACTCTGAAAACCGGGAATCCAAGAACACGGCTTTTAAGGTCTGAAGCATTATCGTATGCAGTTTTGAAAATCGGAACTTGCAAAGCTATCGCAATAAGCTCAGCAGCATAGGCTATCCAGAAAATTCCTTCTTTTGGAAACGGCACTGCAAATGCTATAACGGAGAAAACTATCGCTATTATTCCAAGAATTATCCAAATTCGTGAATTATTTTTTTTCATATTTATTCTCCCCTCTTCTTTCCGCAATTATTGCAGAAATTTCCCGTTATTCCCTTGTTTCCGCATTCACAATCCCATGTTTCAGGCGGTTCAGGTTTCTTTTTCCCGCAGTTATTGCAGAAATTTCCGATTATGCCTTTGTTTCCGCATTCACAATCCCATGTTTCAGGCGGTTCAGGTTTCTTTGCTCCGCAGTTATTGCAGAAATTTCCGACTATGCCTTTGTTTCCGCATTCGCAGTCCCATGTTTCGGACGGCTGCGGTTTTCTTGCGCCGCAATTGTTACAGAAGTTTCCCGTAATTCCATTGTTGCCGCATGAGCAGTTCCAAGTATCAGTAATTGCATTGCTCATACTTCCGCCAATGACCGAGGCTGTTCCGGTAAACGGAGTCATTGCTTCTTTTGTCATATTCATAACTCCGCCCATTGCACCAAGCGAGATTCCGAGTCCGGCTATATCCCCAAGGCTTCCGCCGCCTGTTCCTCCCATATTTTCAACAGCTCCAAGACCTACCTGACGAGCAGTTTCCTGCTGGTATGTATAACCTTTCATGCGCATCTCCGCTGCTTCCGCTTCGGCTCTGAGCTTCAATGCTTCTGCGTCTCCCTGAGCGCCGATGATTTTCATTCTTGCAGCTGTCTGAGCTTCGACTGTCTGACGTTCTGCGCTTGCCTCAGCTTCGGCTTTGCGAATCTGCTCCTCACGGATTTTCAGAAACATATCGGCGTGCTGCTGTTTAAGGCGATTGAAATTCGGATCGTCATCAGGAGTCACAATCGTAGTAACATAAAATTCCGGCATTAAAAGTCCGTAATCAACGAGCATTTCGTTGATGCAGTCACGGAGACTTTCAGAGATCATGTCAAGTTTCTCGTCAACCTCAAGGATATTTATCTGACATTCCTTTATGATTCGTGCAAGATTGCTCTTGACTTTAGTCATTATCATTGCTCTGAATTTAGCGATAGTCGGCTTCATACCGTAATTTCCGTCGATCACATCTTCATGAGTGAACTCAGACGCCGTTCCGACTAATTTGATAAGAAGCTTTCTTGAATCGCAGACTTTCAGGCTGAATTGTCCTGATGCACCTATTTCAATGGGCAGTCCGGTTGCAGGATCAAAAAATCTTACTTTTGAATCAGTACCCCATTTGATGCCCATCTGGACAGTCTTATTAATAAAATAAACTTCTGAATGAAAAATAGTATCGGCATTTGTCGGGAGCTTATAAAGCTTCTCCAGCAAGGGCAGATTCTGGGTAGCGAGAGTGTATCTTCCTGCGCCGAAAAGGTCGAGAGCCTGACCGTCACGGAAGAAAATTGCTTCCTGCGACTCGTGAACTATGAGCTGTGAACCGAGATTAAAGTCCTCTATCGGATGCTTCCAGACAAGTGTCTGATTATCTCCCTCGTACTTGATAAGACTTGCAAGTCCCTGATTTTTAAGTTTTTCCTTTTCTGCCTGCGACTGAACGTCAATTACGGTATCGCAAAGCGGACAGGTATACTCAGCGGCATTTTTGTCCGCAGAGAGATTACACGAACAGCTCGGACAGGTGAACTCCACCTTGTTGAAAACGCTTTCACTCGTGTTGATTTTCTCCTTGCATACCGGACATAAAGCCTTTTCTCCCTTTGACTGGTCGAAAATGACATTATTTCCGCAGTGCGGACACATTCTTGATGTCATCTTATCGGTTCTTACGTTTATTGTGTAGCCGCAGGTGCAGTCGATTTTCTTCCTTGCAAAGAAGCTGTTAGATGCCTGCCTGTATTTTCCGCATGACGGGCATTCTATTACGAATTTGGACATTATATTCACTCCTTAATCATCTTTTTTGCTGAATTATGTATTTATTGCTCATCCAAGCTTAACCATACTGCTGGTCGAACACCAATATCACTCCAATCATAAGAACGGTCATCTATCAAACCATTTTCGGTTACAATCATATTACATCCATCTTCACTGCCAGATGAACGAAGCCACCATTCGCAATCCTTATCTTTAAATTGTACAATACGACTGCTTGTATCAGGGAAATACTTATTTAACTCATCAAGACTCAACAAGAAAAAATAACAATTTGAAATATTATCAACTTTTGATAACAGTATTTTACTCTTCTGTACATTACTAAGTGTTTCATAAAATTCCGTGTTTAACCAAGTGTTGATATAATTTTGTTCCCAATTAATTGCTTTATGAGAATCAAAACTATAACAGTTTTGAGTGTTGATTATATCTTTGGTTATCGCTAACATTTTATTTTCTTGCTTATCAATAATCTGCCACTCAATATCATGACTTACAGCCTTTCCCATCATAAATGTATCGCCTATAACCATATTACGAAACCGTTCTGTTGCTTGAATCGCTTTTTCTTCGGAGTCCTTATATTCTCCCAATGATTTAAATTTTTCAATAGCATCACAATAATATTTATCGTTTAATAATTCAACCGCTTCATTATATAAAGACTCATTATTAATATTTTTATTACATTTTCCTATCATTTCAGACGAATCTTTGTATCTTTTAATATTTGAAAAGCTTTGGATTGCTTCGTTATATTTCTCATTATTAAAAAGCTCCATAGCATTATTATAAAGAGCCTCTAACTCTGATATCTGTTCTTCACACTGATCTAATAATGCTTTTGAATCCTTATATCCATTTAATGTCTCAAATAATACAATTGCCTCCTCATATTTACCACGTTCAAATAATTGCTTTGCATTATCATATGAAAGTATTAAATCTGTACACTTTTCAGCCATATTCTTCGAATCTTTATATCCTTTCATATCTTCAAAAGCAGAAACTGCTTCTTCATAATTGCCGTTGTTGTATAAATCCATTGCCTTATTGTAATTATTATTCGGAATAATTACTTTATTTAAAACAATAAAAAACGCAATTACAGCCGCTGCTGTTGTACCAGAAGCTATACCGATTATTTTCTTCTTTTTTGCCTGTTTTGCTGCTTCTTTTCTTGCAATTTCAGCCTGACGTTCCTGTTCTTTCTTTTGTCTTTCACCCTCAGACTTTAACTCTTCAATTCTTGCATTGCATTTTTCAATCTGTTCCAATGCATCTTTGAAATTTTTCAAACTATCATACACATTGATAGCTATTTTCAATTCTTTTATTGTGTCATTACGCTGATGTCTTAACGCTAATTTATATTTTTCCTCTTTTTTTATAAGTTCATTTTTTTCAAGATATTCCTTAGCTTTATTTTGACATTCTATTGCTTTCTGTTCTGAATCGGCAAAGTCTATTATCTGTTCAAAAATATCTCTTGCACTGTGAAAGTCCACATAATTTTTAGCATTACTCATGATTTCGTATGCACTATTATAAATTGCCTGTTTATTATAATTTTCAAGTTTCTTTTTAAATGAATTATCGCCAAAACGATATGCCTTTCGATAATTGTCCATTCCGGAAATATCTTTTTTAACATCAGTCAGATTTTCTTCTTTATTAATATGGAGTTCTGCAAGGAGTTTAGCGAAATAAGCCTGAGCGCATTCCGGCTCGATATCGAGAACTTTTTCGCAGTATGCATTCGCATTTAACCAATCGCCGTCCTCCAGAAACATAAAAACTCGTTTCAGAAGAGGAGCGATATTTGTATTTCCGGAAGAAGCAACGGTTTCCTTAACGACTGCTTTTTTTGCTCCCTTGCCGAGAATTTTCTCAATACCACGCATTAAATCCTGCATATACCCGACTTTTGAAACGTCCTGTGATTGGAGCGCAACAAATTCATCGGGCAAATCGTAAGGAGTCATATCACGGTAACAAGGAATCAGAGTTTTCTTTTGTCCCTGTTCGATCAGAGAAAGGTATCTGCTCCACTCGTTTTTAACCCAGACCGCATTGAAATACTCCGGCTTTGTACCTACAACAAGCATAATTTTTGAGCTGTTCAAAGCTGCAAATATGTATGGTTCGTAAGCAGAACCGAGCTTATCTTCAAGCGTGATTCTGGCGAAAAAGACCTTATATCCCTGATTTGTCAGTTCATTATAAATATCCTGAGCAACTACGCTGTCTGTAGTACGGTTTCCGGCATTATCACTTTCCTTGTAGCAGATAAAAATATCGAAAGGCTCTTCCTTTGAGGAAATTTCGAGAATCTGCTTCTGCACATTGTCTATGTACATTGCCTCCGAATTATAAATTGCACGGGCAATTCCGTCACAGTTTTTTACAGCGGACAAATAATCATCATCCTCTAAAATCGACTTGAACTGCGTTCGGTGACAGGTAGGAATGCGCTTATTTGTTTTCGGATCGACAACATACTCAATACCGTAACGGCAGAGACACATTCCCCAATGAGCTTCCGCTTCATTCGGAGTTTCTGCGAGAATGTTCTCGTAAACAACAGAAGCTTTGTCAAATTCTTTGTTCATTCGATAGTGGTTGGCCCGATCAAAGAGCTGGTTGCGTTTTTCGTTATCCAGTTTCGGCAAGGTCTGAGCCGTTCCGCAATATTCGCACTCGCAAACAGTCATATCTTCGTCAACATTTAATGTACCGCCGCACATTTTGCACTTAAATATCGCCATTTTTAATCCCCTTATAAAGTAATTTACATCATTATATCATAATTCACCAAAAAAATCAATCCTTTGAGCAAAAAAATGTTGACAAAACTGAATTAAATGGTATAATTATAAATAACAGGCGACTTTTAATTACATTCAAGGAGGCATTTGATTGAAGTCTTTCAAGAAAATAATCGCATATTCTCTTGCTCTTACATTAAGCGTTTCAGGCTCGGCATTTTTTTCAGTTAACAGTAAAAATATCTGTAATACAGTATCTGCGGAGAATACACAGTCTGACGGCTGGGAATATACGATATATGATAAAATAGACGGTATAAGCTCTTCTCCGTGCATTGAAATCACAAAATACTGCGGTGAGGAATCTATAGTAGATATTCCGGCAGAAATCAAAGGATATCCGGTCATCAGCGTTGCCGGAAAAACATTCAGCGGAAATAGCAAAACTTATGATATAAATATTCCTTCGTCAATAAAACGTTTTGAAGATGGCTTTCTGGATGATTCCAATATAGTTTTTTTAACTTTTAATAATCTTAAATTCTGTATAGAAAACGAAAAGAAACTGACACTGGTCAGTTACGAAGCAAATGAAAATGAATCTGACGTTGATATTGAAGTTCCATCCTCTTTAGCAGGATACACTGTAACAGCTTTGTGGAATTATGTTTTTTCTGACAATAAAACTATCAAATCAGTTAAACTGCCCGATACTATTAATTATTTCGGCATGAATGCTTTTATGAATTCGGCAATTGAAAAAATTAATATTCCAAAATCTCTTAAAATAATCCCTTCCAACACATTCAATGGCTGTTCCTCATTAAGTGATGTTGAATTAAATGGTAATATAAATGTAATTATTGCTCAGAATGCTTTTAAGGACGCTCCTGTCATTCTGCCGGAAAGCGCTTTGTCTTATAAAGCAGGATTTTGTTCTAATTCATTTGACCGTGTCACTGTCGATAAAAATAATTTTAAATATACAATTTCTTATAATAAGGATAGTAAAAATTACAGCGTTACAGTTGATAAATATGTTCCTGATCTTTCTGATTCAAATAAAAAAATTGATGTTGAAATTCCTGGACAAGTATTTGGACTTCCTGTTATAAAAACAGGAGATTATTTCTGGGATGACTGCAACAGCTCCGGAATTATTCTCAATTCAATAATTTTCCCCTCTGAAATTCAAGAGATAAGAGCTTTCACATTGGATAGTCCCTCAGAGCTAAAGTCGGTGACTATAGACGCAAAAAATATTACAATAGAACGGAATATGTTTGAGAATACGGGAATCGAGGAAATTTCTTTACACGGTTCATGCAATATAGAAGAAAAATCATTTTCAGAATGTGAGAATCTTAAAAAAATTACAATAACCAGCGATTCGGAAAATATTAAAATTGCCAACCAAGCTTTTTTGAACTGTACCGCTCTTGAGGAGATAATCTTTCCTGATAATTCTGATGTCGTGATTAATACCATGGCTTTCAGAAACTGCATATCACTTAAAAACTTTACAATTAACGGAAATGCTGCTATTATGGCAAATGCGTTCAGAGATTGTGACAATCTTGAAACAATTAGTATAAGCGGAAATGCACAGCTGTCTACAAATGCTTTCCTCGATAATAAAGCGTTAACCAATATTTTTGTTAATACGAATAACACTCTTGATGGCAGCGCATTTAACGGCTGTTCAAATCTTATGAGCATAAATTCCATTACTGCTTTTAACAGCCAAAACAGCGCTCTTGCTCCTGAACTTGAAAGTTTCATTTTAAATAATTTTAACGGAGCGGAAAATGTCGGATTTATTAATCTTTATATACAGTCGCAGGCGGATAAAATCGTTTCAGAATACACAAATGACAATATGAGCGATATTCAGAAAGCAAAAGCCCTTCACGATTGGATATGCAATAAGGTTTATTTCGAGCATGAAGATCCGGATAGTCCTAAAACACAAAACGATGGATCAGTTTTTATGAATAATTCGACAATTTGTGAAGGATATGCAAAGGGATATGATCTGCTTTTAAAGGCTGCCGGAATAGAATCTCATTATGTGCATAGCAGCAGTCATGCCTGGAACATAATAAAACTTGGAAATCAATATTTTCATGTTGATACAACATGGGATGACGGGGATAATATTTCTTATGAATGGTTTCTTAAATCCGACTCGGAAATAAGTTCTGAAACTTCTTCACACAGCAAATGGTCAGTTGCCATGCTCTCTCCGCTCCATAATTCTGATGATAATCTATTCTTGCCGGAATGTAAATATTCTATGGGCGATATAAATACTGATGGAAAAACAAACGTTGCCGATTTGGTTATTCTCAACAGATATATTCTCGGAAAAGATCAGCTTGATTCAGATAATTATATTTTCTCCGATTTGAATTTCGATGGAACTACTGATTCTTTTGATATGATTTCTATGAGAAAACTTATTTTAAATAACTGATATTTATTCTCAGAACTTGTCTGCAAAAAATGTTTTCTATTTATGCAGACAAGTTCTGATTTGTTTAGTCAATTTGTAATAATTTTTTCATTTTTTCTCTGTTGACATTTTTCTTATTTTAGTGTATAATAATTTTATTAAACTTCATTATCTCCACCAATCTCCATTTGGGGGCGTAAAGGTTTCGACGGGGACGCTGAAGTGTGATAAGCGAGCGGAGCTGCGGTGTAATCTCCTTAAACTGCACCACGTTTTAAATATAAACGCTAGAAATAATATTACGGTTACTAGAAATAGTGAACTGGTAGCAGCTTAAGTCTGCTTCCGTCCTCCGACAGATTACCGCGGCTGTCGTTTGGGCGTCGATTAGCGGTGAACGATTCTCCGGTGTGTCCGTACCGCTGAATTGTATTCGGACTACCTCCTCTTTTCGCCCGTTTACCGGCGGTCTGAGTTGGGAATTTCTATAGGTAAAATACGCTCGTAGAAAGTTGCATGAATGAGCTCTCGGACAGGGGTTCAATTCCCCTCGCCTCCACCAAATCAAACATTATACGCAAAAGGTTACATTATGATAATGTTGCCATTGCAAGTGAAAACCGCTGTCCTTTAATTTAAGGGCAGCGATTTTTAGTGAAATAATAGT
>JAFTQW010000030.1 GCA_017462565.1 Ruminococcus sp. | reverse complement strand
TCGACTACTTTGTGGAAATCATAAATCTGTGTATCCGGAGAACAGCTCCGACTTGTTCCCACGCACACAAAGAGACTTTGATATTTGAATGTCATATAATCCTATAAAAAGCAAAAGTGCCGTAAAATCGGCACTTTTTCGCATATTAGTCTTCAACCCTTGACATCAAAACTACGCACTCAACGTGTTTCGTTCTTGGAAACAGATCAGCGCCACATACTTTTTTGACAGAATAATTGTTTTTAAAAAGCCATTTCACATCACGAGCAGCAGTTGCAGGGTTACAGGAGATCATGACTATTTTATCTGGAGCAGCCTTAATGATTTCGGACAGAGTATCTATCGAACATCCTTTTCTTGGCGGATCGATAACTATAACATCCGGTGAGCAGCCATTAATGCGAAGTTTTTCAAAAACCGCTCCTGCATCGCCGCAATGGAATTCGGTATTGGCGATATTATTAATCAGTGCATTTTCTCTAGCATTTTCAACAGCCTGCGGAACTATTTCAATGCCGATAATTTTTTTTGCATCGTGAGCCATAGAAAGACCGATAGTTCCAGCTCCGCAATACAGATCAGCCACGATTTCATTTCCATTCAAATCGGCATATTCCAGAGCCTTTGCATAAAGTTTTTCTGCCTGAACCGTATTTACCTGATAAAATGAAAGGGGAGAGAGCTGGATCTTATTTCCAGACATAGTATCAAAAATAGAATCTTCTCCTGAAAGAGTAACACATTTTTCACTGAGGATAACATTTGTTTTATCCGGATTAACGTTCATCACGATACTTTTTATATCATGGAATTTTTCGGTTAAAATCTTACAAATTGATGAAAGCTGCCTTGAAATATCCTTGCGGACAACGAAGCAAAGCATTATTTCGCCCGAGTGTGAACCTCTGCGCAGATAAATATGTCTCATAATTCCAGTATTTGTTTCTTCTGAATAGACTGAAATATGCTTTTCATTTATAAGATCAAGAGCAGTTTCAACAATTTCCGAAAAAATTTCCGGTTGGAGAACACAATCATCAACCTGAACAAGTCTATGACTTCTTGGAGCATAAAAACCGCATACAGCCTTTCCGTTAACAGAAGCAAGCGGGTACTGAGCTTTATTACGATAATGATATATTTCATCAGCATAGATAAATTCATCAAAATCCGGCTCAAGACCTCCTATTCGCTTAAATGCATTTTCAATAATAAGACGTTTGACTTCGCATTCGGCAGTATATGAAATATGTCTGAATGCGCATCCTCCGCATTTTGAATAATAATCACAGTCAGGATCAACTCTGTCCTCGGATTTTTTTACATATTCAAGGACGATTCCGAATGCATAATTTTTAAGAACCTTTACGATTTTTCCGACAATTTCGTCACCTTTGGCGGTTTCCGGTACAAAAATTGCCATATTATCCACTCTGCAAACTCCGTTTCCTTCCGAAGTGATATCTGTGATTACTGCTCTGAATTGCTGATTTTTTTCAGGCATTCAATAACCTCCTTTTTCTTTTCCATAAGCTGTTCAAATCGGTTGATATATTCATACGGAAATTTATAATTATGAATTCTTGAAATCTTTCCATTCGGGTAGACAAGCTTTGTTGAAGCAGCACAACCGGCGCCGAGAATAGTCTGAGTTTCATCCATAATAAAGATATTGTAATAGCTTTCAAAACCTTTCTTGGCATATCCTATATTTTCCAGATTATCAATGGTATTTTTCTGACGGTACATATAATAGGGGAGATACTCGTTTGCAATAAGCTGTTTTATACTGTAGTTAACCATTTCAGAGGCAGGATTTTTGATAATATTGTCATGATTCTGTTCAAAGAGATTAGCGGCTCTTTTTAATGTAAGAGTATGAACAGTTATACTTTCGGGATCAAGCTCGATTATTTTGTCGAGAGTATTACAGAAGCTTTCAGCAGATTCTTCCGGAAGCCCCGCAATAAGATCGGTATTAATGTTATTAAATCCGATTTTTCTTGCAAGCTCAAAAGCCTTTATAAAATCTTCGCCCGAGTGTTTTCTGCCGATAATGCGAAGCACTTCATCATTAAGAGTTTGTGGATTAACGGAAATTCTTTTTGCCCCGAATTCCTTGATAACACGCAGCTTACCCTCGGTTATCGTATCAGGTCTGCCTGCTTCTATACTGTATTCACGAACGTTATCAAGGTCGAAATTATTCTCAACGCATTCCATTATCAGTCGCAGATCATTTTCCGAAACAGAAGTCGGAGTTCCTCCGCCAAAATAAATATTATCAATTTTTGTGTTGGTTTCTCTGACAATTTTTCCGATTATTTCCAGTTCTCTGCAAAGGGCAGCAACATATTCCGGTATAAGCTTCATAGCCGAATCCATCGAATGCGAGACAAATGAACAATAGCTGCATCGTGTCGGACAAAACGGAATAGACACATAAAGACTGACTGCATTTTTGTCGATTTTATCAAGGATATGAAGCTGATTTGCTGCTGTTGCATACGCTATTTTCAGCTTTTCCGGAGAAATCTCGTATTTATTTTTCAGAATAGAATTTATTTCATAATAAGATTTTCCGCTGCGCATAAGCTCAATCACTTTTTTTACGGGACGTATTCCTGTCATAAGTCCCCATGGAGGAACGATTCCGGTTTCACTGCTTAAAATTCTGTATACAAGCCTGCAAAGTTCATGTTCAACAAGACCCTTATCAGATTCAGCATTTGTACACAATTTTTTTGAAAGCGAGTTTTTTTTGCCGTGCAGCATGATCTCAGCAAAAATCTCACAGTTGTTTTTAACCTCTGCAATAATATAGGAGTCGCCGACTGCATCAGAAATATTATCCGAGAAAGAAAATCTTTCTGCATGAAAAAAGAGCTTCAATGTTGCTTCTATCTCATATTTAAAAGAATTGCCGATTAAAATAACCGGCATTTTAAAATTTTTATTTACCATTTTTCCTCATTCAGAATCTGCATTCATAAGAAATTTATGAACGCAGATTTACAGACCTTTATATATTTTTCATGTATGGATTCATTTTACGTTCAAAATCAAGCGTAGTGGGCGTATTATGTCCCGGCAGCACCTTGTAATCGCCATCAAGAAGAGAAAGCTTTTTAAGCGATTTTTTCATATCAATAGGATTACCGCCTGAAAAGTCAGTTCTTCCGATAGAACGGTTAAACAGCGTATCGCCTGAAAAAATAACGTCTTCACAGATATAGCAGACGCTCCCACCGGAATGACCGGGAGTATGAATGACCTTAAATGAAAGCTCTCCGTCCTGAATAATAGAGTCCTCTTCAACTGCCGTCCACAAGGCTACAGGAATAAACGGATTATAGGACATTGCGGAGGCAAGAGAGCTCTTCTCGCTGGTGAGCATTTCAGAATCGTTAACATGGATGAAAACCTCTGCTCCGGTAAGACGGCGAACCTCTTCAACTCCTCCGATGTGGTCAAAATGACCGTGAGTAAGAAGAATCTTCGTAAGCTTTAATTTGTTTATTTTAAGGAAATTCATCAGATAATCGGCGTCGCCGCCCAGATCGACAATGATACATCTTCCGGGAGCTGTTTCAACAACATAATTGTTTGAACGCAGTTCGCCGAGATTAAGTGTATGGATTTTCATATTAACCTCCTATAACGAAGCTCTTTCAACAGAAATAACGCCCTTGATCTTTCTTAATTTTTCAAAGAGATTTTTGAGCTGTTCCGTACTTGAAATAACGATAGTACTTTCAAAAATAGCGTTTCCGTTTTTCAAAGCTCTTGAAGCGGAATGTACAATGGGAACTCTTGCTTCAAGAAGAACTGCCGTAATATCGTAAACAAGACCGACTCTGTCGGTAGCGGTTACTTCAAAACTTGTCTGAAGCTGAGAAGTGCTGTGTTCCGACCACTGAATATCGCACCACCGGCTCATTTCTTCAGGATTATTACGGTTCAGAGCAGATTTATAGTTGATACATTTAGTAGTATGAACAGAAATTCCATGACCCCTTGTAATAAATCCAACGATATCATCTCCGGGAAGGGGATTGCAGCATTGCGCAAATTTAACAAGAAGATCGTCTACCTGATCTAAAATGATGCTGCTTTTATTATTGGGTTTAGGCTGAATAAGCGGAACGACGGACGGTTCGCTGTCTGCATAAAGCTTTTCGTATTTATCTTTAAGACGTGGAAGAATTTTTGAAAGCAAAACGCCTCCATAGCCGATAGAGGCATAGAAATCATTAAGAGTTTCACAGTTGTGACGCTTGAAATCATCGGCCAAAAATTCCTCGTAATCCGATTCGGAAAGATTTATTCTGTGACGCTTGAATTCACGTTCAAGAGCAGCCTTGCCCTCGATAATATTTTCTTCTCTGCGTTCCTTTTTGAACCATGAGCGTATTTTTGATCTGGCTTCGTTTGTTTTAACGATATTGAGCCATGCCCTGTTGGGACCTTTATTCGGATCCTTGCTTGTGATTATCTCGCATATCTGACCGGTCTGCAGCTTATAATCAAGCGGAACTATTCTGCCGTCAACCTTTGCACCAACCGTTCTGTGACCTATTTCCGTATGAATGCGGTATGCAAAATCAATTACGGTTGAATTTACAGGAAGATCGACGGATTTTCCCCTCGGAGTCATAACAACAATATCTTCCGGAGCAAGATCCGTTTTGATAATGCGGACGATCTCTTCAACGTCATCGGAAGTCTGCTGAGCCTCAATGACCTGTCTGACCCATGCAAGACGCTGCTCCATTTTATCCTTGCCCTTAATGCCTTCTTTGTATTTCCAGTGAGCAGCGATGCCGTATTCAGCAGTTTCGTGCATATCCCATGTTCTTATCTGAACCTCAAACGGAATACCTTCAGTTCCGAGAACCGTAGTATGAAGCGATTGATACATATTTGATTTCGGAGTTGAAATATAGTCCTTGAAGCGATTCGGGAGCGGACGGAACATATCGTGTATCAGACCGAGAACGTTATAGCATTCGGCAATAGTTGTAACAATAATTCTTACAGCGTATTTATCATAGATCTCATCAATATTTTTATGATGCAGGAAGATTTTTTTATAAATTCCATAAATGCTTTTAACTCTGCCTTCTATTTGAGGAGGTTCAGTAAATTCCTCTGATTTAAAACGCTGAGCGATACGGCTTTTGATTATCTCGATAAAGGCTTCACGTTCTTCTTTTTTGTTTTCGAGAATATTTTCAATCTCAGTGTAGGCATATGGATCAAGATAATGAAAAGCAAGGTCTTCAAGCTCTTCCTTAACCGCTCTTATTCCCAGACGATGAGCGATAGGAGCATAGATATTCATTGTTTCAAGAGCAGTATTGCGCTGTTTATCATACGGACGATATTTCAGTGTTCTCATATTATGGAGTCTGTCACAGAGTTTGATTATCATAACACGGATATCCTGCGACATGGCAAGAAGAATTTTTCTGATATTTTCAGCCTGTTGTTCTTCTTTGGTAAAAACCGGAATCTTACTTAGTTTGGTAACGCCGTCAACGAGCATTGCCACATCCTGACCAAATCGTTTTTTTAAGTCATCGAGAGTAGCCGGAGTATCCTCAACAACATCATGAAGCAGTGCGGCGCAGATGGTATCAGTATCCATTCCAAGTTCTAAAAGCGTATAAGCAACGGCAAGCGGATGAATGATATATGCCTGACCGGAAGAGCGTTTTTGTCCCTCGTGAGCTTTAGCCGCAAATTCGTATGCGGAAATAATTTTGCTGAGGTCATATTGCTTATCATCGGTAAGAATTTTCTGAATAATCATTTCAATTGTGAAATCGTCTTTAAAATCAGGAATGCTTTTAAGATATTCCTCCGGTCCTTTCGGAGCAGTCTCCTCCGTTGAAAGTTTTGAAAAATTCATATCATCAGGCATAAGTAAAATCTCCTTTTATGCAAAATAAATCATTATTTGCCGATCTTATTTCTGAGGGAAACGAGAATCGGAGCCGAATTAAGATCAGCTTTATGTGTAACTTTAACTTTGTATATTTTTGAATCATCATAAGAGATTCTGATAAGACCGAGCTGACGAAGCGCCTCGGCGGCAACGCTGAACTTGCAGAAATTTATTTTAGGATCATTCAGCCTCAGATAAAGCGTATCGGAATTTATTCCGTTGTTTGGTATCATCTGATATATTTTTACAACGTCGTCTCTTACAGGCAGCATACTTGCGTAATATGCATGAGGAAGCTCTTCGTTCCGCAGAAAAGCTTCAAAGGCTGCAAATGCTGCAAAATATTTGCTTTGTTCGAAATTGGCAGGGCGGAGTTCCTGAGCGATAATGCTCATTGAAATATTTCCTCTGAAATTATTTGTGCCAAGAGTTACGATAAGATCGCAGAGATCTCCCTTTTTTACGCAAAGAGAATCCGGTGAGCTGCGGAAAGCAAGAACGTCAAACTGAGCGAATCCAAGCTTTATTTTCAGCTTGGAGTGAGTCCCGGCCGAAAGTGGAACGATATCGGTTACTTCTGCATTTCCAATGAAAAACATTGGTTTCTCATTACCGGCGCCAAAGGGTTCAAGAACACTTAGTCCCTCGATATTCTGCAAAGTAAGCTCTGTCGGATTCAGCGGATAATCGGCGGAAGCAGTCATAACAGGCATTGTTCTGTGGTTTTCAAAAGCATATCTTTCAAGGAGTATGGCGAATTTTTCAACCTTGCCCATTTTTATGGTAAAGCCGCCCGCCGATGGATGACCGCCGAATTTTTCAAGAACTTCTGCAGCACTGTTCAGAGCGGAAAAAATCGAAAAATCACCAAAAGAGCGGGCAGAACCACGAATCTCGCCGTTAGATTCCGAGGCGATAAAAACCGGTTTTCCGAAATGTTCCATAATTCGTGAAGCAACAATACCTATAACGCCATGATGCCAGTTTTTTCCGCAGATAAATATAACTCTTCCACGAATGAGAGAAGGATCGTCTGCAATCATTGTGAAAATCTCATTTATAATATCAGCCTCTGCTTTTTTTCGTTCATTATTCAGTTTATCAAGACTTTGTGCAATAGCAAGAGCCTCGTCATAATCATCGCAGAGAAATAGTTCGGCGGCAGTTTTAGGCGAACCAAATCTTCCGGCAGCATTTATCCTCGGAGCAAGACCAAAGCTTATCGAATCGGAATTTAACGGCTTTTCATCAAGCCCGGCAACTTTTTTCAGAGCTATAAGAGCCGGACGATCAGTATTCTGTATAAGCTCCATACCATAAGAAACGAGAAAACGGTTTTCTCCGGTAAGACTGACAATGTCGGCGATAGTGGCGATTGCAGCAAGGTCTCCGAACTGTTCGAGAGCCGTAATGTAATCTCCGCCGTCGAGAGCTGCAACAAGCTTGAGAGCTATCCCAGCTCCGCACATAAATTTAAATGTTGAAAAGCAGTCATTACGGTGAGGATCAACGATAGCTTCAGCACGGGGGAGAATCTCGCCCTGTTGATGATGATCGGTAACAACAAGCTTCATACCGGATGAATATATGTATTCGGCTTCTTCAATCGCAGATATACCGTTATCTACAGTAACAATAAGCTCTGCACCGTCTGCGGATATTTTATCGATCGCTTTTTTATTAAGACCAAATCCTTCCGAGCGTTCGGGAATGTAATAAATAACATCTGCTCCGGCTTCAAGAAGATAGGAATAGAGGATAACTGTTGACATAACTCCATCGCAGTCGTAGTCTCCGTAAACACAAATGCGCTGATTATTATCAATAGCGTCATTTATTGTATCAGCAGCTTCCTGCATATCTTTAATGAGAAACGGATCTGAAAGTTCATCAACATTAAGTTTCTGCATAACGGAATCCGGTGAAGAATAGCCTTTCTGAACCAAAGCGGCAGCAGTAAGTGAAGTGATTCCACAGCCGATCATAAGCTTGGAAACCGCATTTTTATCAGGAACACTGATATTCCATTTTTTCATATAAAACTCCTATAAAACATACTTAATATTCATATTATATCATTATTCGAGCAATTTTTCAATAGAGTTGGAGAAAAATATCACGGCAACAGCATTTACTTTTTACGAGAAAGAAGAATACGTAAAAGGACATCGGGATTAAGAGCAGCTTTGAACCTCATTTTACTTTTACTCAGGCGACCGTATTTTGCTTGATTTAGAAGCGAGAGAGCCAATTTT
>JAFTQW010000029.1 GCA_017462565.1 Ruminococcus sp. | reverse complement strand
TGCAAAAATCTTGTCTGTGTTCATAGTAAATACCTCCGTAAAATTTAAACTTACAAGAGTGTTTCTCTTGTTTTCTGTAATTTTATTTTACAACGGAATTTATCAAAAGTGAACAACACAAACAATGCTTTTTGTTGATTTCAGAGATGGTTTCACAAAAGAAACGATATGAAGAATGGCTGTTAAAAAAAGATAGCCGTCACAGTAGTCGATATAATTACTGCGGCGGCATTGTTTGATATAGAATTAAAATCAGACGACAGCTTCCACAATCGTTCTGCCGTTCAGTTCGATGGTACGCATACCACTCTGCTTATTTTTGTTGAAATTGAAACTGAGCAGATATCCCTTGTCGATGTGATAGTAGTCCAGATACTCAGACAGTTGTTTTTCGCCCTGCGTGTTATACTCATCTCCGTGCCAGATTTTCAATTCGATGATGTACTGCTTTCCGAGATAATCAACAATTACATCCGTGCGTCTCTGGTCACGGGTTTGTGCCTCAATGTAGTAGTTTCCTGTGCCATTGATAATTGGTCTGAGGTACAAAAGAAACAGCTTTCTGCCGTCATCCTCTTTGAATTTGTCAGGCTGTGAACCGTAGATGTCATTGAAGTGCTGAATGAACTTTTCGAGAATGCGTTCCATATTCAGCCTGTTGCCGGAAATGAACTGAGATTTATCATTGACACCTTCCGCAAAGATCGGGCTGTCCGTTGTTTCAAGGGAGATGAACCAGTTATAAATTCTCACTTCAAAAATTCGATTTGCCACAGCGATTAAGCCGTGTTCATTTTTTACAAATCCATACATGAAAGCATCATCAATCGTTGCATCGTCCGGATTATATAGAATTTTTTGTCCCTTAAACAGAATTCCGTACATCAATTTGCGAAGGGATGCATTATCTTCTAATTTCCCAATCAGCGATTCAAACAGCGGCGTTTTTTTGATAAGAAGCTGTTTGTTCGCTTCAATGATTCCGTGACTGCTCCAATCTGATAATTCATCCATGCTCTTACAGAATTCAGCAACCAACACCGGATAGCCCGATGTATAATCATAAATCAGCTGAGAAATTTCATGGACGTTCATTCCTGTGTGATGATCGTTCTCATAATCAATCAGCATCCCTGCAATGTCATCGGGTGAAAAGCTCATATCCACATCAAAAGGAGAAGCGATATTCCATGGGCTGTTATGTTTATGCTCTGCATCAGGACGAATTTTATGACGAAGATTCCGTATGTCATGTACGCCGGCGAGAATGACGGACTGGAATGTTGGCTTTCTATTACGGTTCAGATAATATCCTCTGAGTTGTGCAAGAAAATCCAGAAATACTTGATTATTGGAAGCACTATCGACTTCATCAATGATCAGAACAATTGGCTTTGCAGCTTCTTCACACCATTCACTAAGGCAAATAAATAACTCTGATAATGAAGCTCCATTTTTTCTTAATTCATTCATTTCTGACAAAAGTTCATTATTAAATTGCTTGCGATATTTTTTATCAAAATATAGTTCTCTTGCAAAAGCTTTTACAAAAGTTTTCACATCTTCAAAATCGCTTGCATCAAGAAATTGAAAATCCATACTGATTACAATATAATTATGTTCAAGATAATGTTCCAATGCCATAATGGTAGTTGTTTTTCCATACTGTCTGCCACGATTAATGACAAAATATTTTCCGGCATCCACCATCTTTTTGATCTCTGCAAGTCTGCTGTCCAGATTGACCATGTAGTGTTCCTGCGGATTGCAAGCTCCTGTAATATTAAAAGAGCGTTCCATATGCTCACCTCACATTCCTTTATTTTAGTATACCATATCTGCGTTAAAAAAGCAACTGAAATTTCATTTGAAAATTTAAAATGTAAGGTGAGATAGTGACCGCAAAATTTATGAATTCTGACAAATGGATGCTTGTAAAAATTCATAAGTCTTGCAGTTTATGAAAAGGGTGCAGTTTGCACCCTTTTGTACCTCTGAAATTTTAGGGTGCATTGTATCATTTGTTTGGTTACTTGCCATAATCGCACCTAACGAATGATACAATCGTTAGGTGCATTTTTATTACAAAAAAGCCGAGAAATAAGGCGTTTTAAGCTTATCATAAAATGATAGCAGCCACAGTGAGGTCAAAATCACTGTGGCTGTTTCTTTTTTGCAGGGTAAAATAAAACGTTAGCAAGCAAT
This sequence comes from Ruminococcus sp., assembly GCA_017462565.1. GTDB lineage: Bacteria > Bacillota > Clostridia > Oscillospirales > Ruminococcaceae > Ruminococcus. Next base: position 110,554 of record JAFTQW010000029.1, on the reverse strand, counting down.
CGTTTTATTTTTCAAAGCTAACGTTTTATTTTAGAGGTTATCGTTTTATGATTGAAAACCGGTACACTTCAAACCAAACAGTGTGCAGAGAAAAGGATTTCCATGTAAATCGCCAGCAGTTCTCTCATATCCCAACACAACTTCGTATGTAGATATTTCAGTAAATATAAAGCAGAGATATAACCTTTAGGTATAAACTGAAAAACCAAACGAGACTTCTCAAGAGGTCTCGTTTGGTTTATAATATAGTTAGTGAGCGAGCATTCTTGTTTCATTGGTTCCAGTAGCTATAAAAATGGCACAAGAAGAAACTCTGTAAATTTTCAAGGAATGCTTCTAAAAGATCATTGTATACGAAAGGAATGTGTTTACAAATGAAAAAAATATCTGTTCTATGTTGCAGCTTGATGCTGGCGTTCAGTCTGACAGCTTGCGGCAACAGCACACAGACCCAATCGGAATCCTCCGAATCCGCAAGTGAAACAACAGCAAATCCGGAAATATCGTCAGTAGCATCCGCTGCCACAGAAGCTGAAACATCTGCCGACACCTCGGCAGATGAAGAACCGGAAAACGCAGAAGGGAAAACGCTGGTTGTCTATTACTCCGCAACGGGAAGCACCGAAATGGTTGCCGGCTATATTGCAGATGCTGTCGGAGCAGACTTATTCGAGTTAGAGCCTGTAAATCCGTACACCAGCGAGGACTTGGACTGGACGAACGAGAACAGCCGTGTGTCTGTGGAGCATGAAAACGAATCCGAAAGAGATGTGGAGCTTGTATCTGCAACTTTGGACAATTGGGACGAATATGACACGGTTTTCGTAGGCTATCCTATCTGGTGGGGAATCGCTGCATGGCCGGTCGATGCATTTATCGAAACTAACGATTTTACGGGAAAAACCGTGATTCCGTTCTGCACCTCTGCAAGCTCTGATTTAGGAGAAAGCGGTGAACTGCTTGCCAAAATGGCTGGAACAGGGGAGTGGCAGACAGGTATGCGGTTCCGCTCAAGTGCTTCGGAAGATGAAGTCAAAGTATGGATGGAAGATTTAGGAATGACAAATTAAAAGGAGGATATTATGAAAGATTTTACACTGAGAAAAGATACGAAATTGTTATTTCGAGGTGATCCTACAGCAGATTTGGCGGAGCTAACCGCAGGGAAAAAGGTGCTGTTTGTGTATGGCGGCGGTTCCGTCAAGAAGAATGGCTGCTATGATGATGTGAAAAAAGCTGTGGAAAGCGGCGGCGTTCTCTTTGAGCATGGCAATGCATCAAGGGAACTGGCACAAATCGAGCAAGGCATTCAGCTGGTCAAGGAACATGGAATTGATCTGGTCATTGGTGCAGGCGGTGCAAGCATTATGGACTGCGCCAAGCTGATCGCATTCGGTGCGTTCCACACGGACGACCTCTGGGACTATGTAAAAGGTGAAAAGAATCCCTATGGACAGGAAAAACTGCCGCTGATTCTGATGCCGACCTATCCCTCCAGCGGTTCGGAGTATGGTTTGGGCGCTGTGTCGGCGGATTCCAGAACCGGAGAGTTTGGTACGGCATACGGTATTGCGGCAGATACGGCAATTCTTGTGCCGAAATATTCCATGTCCCTGGACGCTGAAATGACCGCCTATACCGCATTGGTGGCACTGGTGCAGCTGTCCGCCTCGACCATTGGCGACAAGAACCCGGTATCCTATGATATTGGCATTTCTGTGATTCGGAATGTCCTTTCCGCAGCGAAAACGCTGCAAGAAAACCCCAATGATGCAGATGCCCGTGGTGTGATTCTTTACGGCGCATCTATTTCGACTTCCGGACGGCTGGGACTTGGCAAAGAAGAAAATTATGCCTATGACATTTATGAACTGGAATTTATTCCGGAGGTTTTGTACGGTGCGACCTATCGTAAAAGTCTGACAACGCTGTTTCCACGATTTTTGAAAGCTATGGCAAAATATCATGATGTAGATATTCGCCGTTACTTCAAGGATGCGTTTGGCTATGAGGGAAATATCGAGGAGTCTGCCGATGCTATGATAAAACTTTTTGAATCTCTTGGAGTGAATATGTACTTTGACGGTGAAGTGTCGGCAGAAGCAATCAAAGAGATTGACATTGCAACATCGCTTTCCGCTGATGAAGTGATGGAAATTATTAGTGATTGCCTTTGCTGATTGAAAAGTGGTAATTCGTATGAAAAAAATAAAAAAGTGGCAAGTCATAGTGGCTGTGCTGCTGTTGCTTTTGATGTTTGCTTTCTGGTATCTGTTCATGGGCAGTAAGATATCGGATGTGAGTTCAGAAGTGATATCAGGTGAAAACGGAACACGTTCCTTGGTTGTATATTTTTCGAGGGCAGGAGAACTTTCTGACACGGCAGACGCCACAGCCTCTGCAACGCCAAACTCCAATCAGACTATGGACGGCAGCGACACGGAAGCTGCGGCAAAAATGATTCAGCAGCTTACCGGAGCAGATTTATATCAGATTCGCACAGAGCGTTCTTACAGAAATGCTTTTTGGGGAACTGTCGCAACAGCGTGGATTGAGGAAAAATTGGATATGCGTCCTGACTTAGCTGCTCAGCCGGAAAATCTGGACAATTACGATGTGATTTATGTAGGCTATCCGATATGGTGGTTCAATGCGCCTATGGCAATCGGCAGTTTCTTAGAAAGCTATGATCTGACCGGAAAGACTGTTGTTCCATTCTGCACCAGTACGGATAATGGAATTGATGTCAGTATGGACTATATCCGTGATGTTTCTGGAAATGCAGAAGTGTTAGAAGGCTATCGTGTACATAATTCAAGTTTGGAAGATGTATCTGCGTGGCTGGAGCGGATCGGTATGCTGGAAGAAACGGAAAGTTCATATGATACGGAAGAGTACGAGCCGGAAATTACAGATATATCGCCAAAAGAAAGCTCTTTTGGCTATGTGACAGAGGGTACAGAGGAGTACCGTGGTTTTGTTATTGACAATGTGTTTCACTCCGCAAATGAGGGTGATATTCACTATAATGTCTATATTCCGGAAAGCTATAACGGAAGCGAGCCGTATGCTTTGTATTTTACTCTGCCCGGTTATGAGGGACTTTATTTTCAAGGTGTTGCGTCTAATTTGAAATCTGAAGAATTCGGCTTTGAGGCGCAGAAGTATAACAGCAAAATGATAATTGTTGCACCTCAGCTCAGCGACTGGGGAGAAACTTCTGCAAATCAGACCATTGCTTTAGTGGAATACTTTCTGGAAGCATATAACATTGACCGTTCAAAGGTGTACGCAAACGGCTTTTCCGGCGGTGGTGAAACCATGTCTCAGGTCGTTGGAAAGCGTCCGGATCTGTTTACCGCATATTTGCAGGTAAGCTCCCAATGGGACGGTGAATATGAAACTGTCGCAGAACAGCGCCTGCCGATATACTTTGCCATTGGACGAAATGATGAATATTACGGCTGTGAACCCAGTCAGAAAGCATATGATACGCTTTATTCTCTGTACAAAAATCAGGGACTCAGTGATGCGGAAATCAATGAATTGTTGGTGCTGGACATCAAGGAACATGACTATTTCACCGAACGTGGTATGTCCAATGAGCATGGCGGCGGTGATTTGTTTGCATACGATGAGGAAATCATGGGCTGGCTGTTTTCACATTAAAAAGGGGGCGCAAGTATGAAACGAATACTTTTATTTTGTGCGGCTGCGGCTTTATCTATGAGTTTCGCAGCCTGTGGAATACAGAATACTTCTTCTGAATCAGACATACCTGCCTCCGACCAAACGCCTGCGCCTGTTATAACAACTGTACCGGAGGAATCCATTGATGATGTGACAGACAGCATATCTGACGATAAACTGACAGGAAATACAGTCGCTGCTGCCATTCCCACGCCGGGAGAAAAACAAGTTCTCTACCTATGGGAAGAAGGAAACGTTCCTGCGAAAACGAAGTATACCGTCAACAATGGCAGACATTCCGATGACCCGGATTTCCATCCGTACCTGACTTATTTTCCGGTACCGGAGAATGTTGAGATCAAAGGAGCTGTTCTGATTTGTGCAGGCGGTGCATTTCAGTATCGCAGCGATTGGAATGAAGGCTCTCCTGTAGCGGAGGAACTAAGCAAATTAGGCTATCAGAGTTTTGTGGTAGATTATCGTTTGCTGCCTTATACACAGGAAGAGGGTGCGCTTGATCTGGCTCGTGCAGTCCGCTTTGTTCGATATCATGCACAGGAATATGGGATTGACGAACAAGACATTGCAGTTATGGGATTTTCAGCCGGTGGAATTTTAGCCGGTGAGATGCTGCGTAATTTTGACGGCACGGTTAGTCCGACCATTCTGGATTCGGATTATGTGCCGGATGAGCTGGACGATGTATCTGCTGATGCAGCGGCAGATGGTATGATTTATTCCTTCTATGGTAGGTTAAGCGTGGGAACGACTGATGTGAAATCTTTACGGGAAGCCGATCTGCCGCCAACTTTTTATTGCTATGGCACACGTGATCCGTTCTATGAACAGTTTCTTGCCAATGCTGATGCTGTAGAAGAAGCCGGTGCACAGGTAGAACGGCTTCAGTTGGATGGAATGCCGCATGGGTTTGGAGATCAAGGAGGTTGGATGGATGAATTTGATCAGTTTTTAGAACAGGTCTTTGATGAAAATTAAAGGGAGATGAAATCTATGCATACAAGAACACTCGGAAAAGATTTAGAGGTATCAGCCGTAGGATTAGGCTGTATGGGCATGAGCCACGCCTATGGAGCGGCGGCGGATACGCATGAAATGACGGAGCTGATCGCACAGGCGGTGGAGGAGGGGTGTACGTTCTTTGATACCGCAGAGACCTACGGAACAAGAGAGAATCCCCACCATAATGAAGAACTTGTAGGAGAGGCATTGAAACCATTCAGAAACAAGGTAGTGATTGCAACCAAATTTGGAATTCGATTTGATCGGAGCAGCGATGCAGTCAATCTGCCATTGATTACGGATTCCCGTCCGGAGACGATACGTGCTTCGGTGGAAGGGTCTCTGAAACGTCTGCAAACCGACCATATCGACCTCTATTATCAGCACAGGCTTGACCCGAATGTTCCTATTGAGGAGGTCGCCGGAGTCATGTCCGACTTGATTCGTGAGGGGAAAATTACCCACTGGGGATTGTCCGAGGCAAAGGAGGAGACCATTTGCCGTGCCCATGCCGTTTGCCCGGTGACTGCCATTCAAAATCGGTATTCCATGATGGCAAGATGGTATGAATCACTGTTTCCGGTGCTGGAGGAACTTGGCATCGGGTTTGTGGCGTTCTCTCCGATGGCAAACGGTCTGCTCAGCGGTAAATACGGAAAGAATTCTGTGTTCGGCGGAAAAGAGGATTACCGCAGTGTGATGCCGCAGTTCCAGCCGGAAAATATGGAGCAGAACCTTGAACTTTTGGAACTGCTGCAAAATACGGCAAAGGAAAAGAATGCTACGCCGGCACAAATTTCTATGGCATGGATGCTGTGCAAAAAGTCGTATATTGTACCGATTCCTGGTACACGCAAGCCGGAACGTCTGACGGAAAATCTGGGGGCTGCCGATGTGAAGCTGTCTCCACAGGAAGTGGCTGCATTGGATGAGGTGCTGGATAAAATTCCTATGTCCCAGGTCTATGGCGGTGCTTCTATTATTAAAAAGTAATTTCAGAAAGGAAGATTTATGATGCGTAAAAATTTTGGAACAAAATCATGGTTTTACCCTCTGCCGGTATTGATTGTCGGCACCTACGATGAAAATGGTCTGCCCGATGTCATGAATGCGGCATGGGGCGGTTTGTATGATGCGGACAAGGTGGTTCTTTGCCTAAGTGCAGGTCATAAGACGACTGCTAACATCAAAGCGAAAGAAGCCTTTACCGTCAGCTTTGCCGATGCTGCTCATGTAACGGAGGCTGACTATGTTGGAATGGTATCCGCCAATCAAGTGCCGGATAAATTGGAAAAGTCCGGCTTGCACATTACAAAAAGCGAATTTGTGGACGCACCGATTATTGATGAATTTCCGCTTGCATTGGAATGCAAACTTTTGAAGATCACCGAAGACGGAAACATCATCGGTCAAATCGTCAATATCAGTGCGGATGAGGGAATACTTAACGATTCCGGAAACTTAGATATGGAGAAGTTCCGACCTATTGCCTTTGAACCTGCCAACAGAGGTTACCATGTGATGGGACAGCGTGTGGGCAATGCGTTCAGCGATGGTGCAAAGCTGAAATAAGTTGGAGGGAAAAAGATGCAACGACCTTTTGTTGTTTGTCATATGCTCACTTCCTTAGACGGAAAAATTGACGGTGCTTTTTTCGGAATGCCGGAAACTGCTCCCGCCTTAAAGGCTTATAGCGATTTGAGAAACTTTTATGGATGTCAGGCTACGCTTTACGGTACGACAACCATGCTTGGCGGTTATGCGGACGGAAAGGTTTCTAAATTGACCGCAGTCGAGAATCCGCAAAAGCAAAAAGACTGGGTCAATCCAGCAGGAAAAGACATGGGGAATTTTATTGTTTCTGTAGATCCAAAAGGAGAACTTGCCTTTTCCTCTCACAGCCTTGCGAATAAAGGACGTCCTGCCGCCCACGTCATAGAGGTACTGACCGAGGAGGCAGCTCCCGAATATCTGGCATATCTGCAAGATCTGGGTATCTCCTATCTCTTTGCAGGGGCGAAAACGCTGAATTGTTCGCTGCTGTCAGAAAAGCTTTATGCCCTGTTTGGTATTGAACGTCTAATGGTGGCAGGCGGTGGCGTGATGAACTGGTCTTTTTTGCAGGAAGGATTGATTGATGAGTTGAGCCTTGTGCTTGCTCCCGCGGCAGACGGAAGTACATCTGCTGTTTCCTGCTTTGAAAAAGCGGATTTCATGCCGTTCCATGAGCCTGTGTCATTCCGTCTGAAAGAAGCAAAACCAATGGATGGGAATGCACTGTGGCTGCGGTATGAATTGACGTAAATCCATTGCAATATGAAAAACAGGATGCTGAGAAAAATTTCAGCATCCTGTTTTGTGTTTATTGCCAGAACCAGCATAACCCATTATAAGTATAGGTATTCGCAGCAAATCCATTATGAGAATACCCATCCATGATACGATATACAAAGTTTCCGTTTGTGTCATCTGTCAATTCCGTAAAATACTCAGAATCACGCATTTTTTGAACTCTCTGGTTGACATAGCTGTAGGCAAAATCATCTGTACCGGTCATGATAAATACAAAATAATCATTTTGGTCATAATTATCCGCAGCTGTCCAAATATTGTTGTCATCAAGGGATGTTCCGCAGCTCATAGGCATAAAATATTGGAAGTAATCCAGACAGTTCTGAAACGTTCTCCAAGTTGCTACCGAACCCATAGAAAATCCGCCGAATCCACGATGCGCACGGGATTTTTTCAGTTCTTCGGGCGTTGTATCTTTCGCATAAGTACTGTATTTTGACTCGACAGCCGGAATCAGGTCATTCAGGAGTTCGTTGTGGTAATTTCTGTTCAGCTGCAGCGCAAGGCTGAAATTGTCGCTGTCATTGCTGCTGGTGTTATTATACGTTGGACATACAATAATCATCGGTTTGATTTCGCCGTTCTGAATAGCGTTATCCATGACGTTTTTAAAGCTGGAAGGAGCGTTTGGCGTTCCAAATGCACTGGTCTCATTGCTCCAGCCGCCGTGCATCAGATAGAAAACGTCATATTCTTCGTCATCAGAATATCCATAGGGAAGATACACAATAGCACGTTTATTCAATATCTGACTTTTCTTGTCGTAAGTCATAGATTCATAGGTATCATAATAAAGCTCTTCCAAAGAACCCTGCTTGTCCGCAGAGGAATAATAATCCTGCGGAATTTCCTTGATTTCGCCCGGAATATTACTGGTTTGCGTGAGATAGCGCCGCTTCATTAAACATAAATCAAAAACGTCCCATCTGCCGTCAGAATTCAGATCATAGTCATTTCCATGTGCGTTTGTGGTACGTACAAGCAGAAAATCCTGAAAGTTTGCAAGCTGACGATGCTCGGGAATATTTGCATCCGGCATCTATTCTTCCCAGAAACGAACAGCGTCATAGATCCATCCTTCTGCGACTGTTCCAGTTCCGATACCGAAACCGTGGGGCAATCCCTCATAAGCGTGAAATTCGGTCGGTATACCGTAGCTGTCCAGAATGTCAAGACGGTTTTGCATTGTTCTGTAATTTGCAATACCGTCATTTGTGCCGACACAGGCGTAGGTCGGTGCATCCGTCTGAGATGCCGCATTGTAGCCGGTATACTGCATAACGACTGCTCCTGCCTGTTGAATATCGCTGCGTTGTGTTAGAGCGTTCATATTGTCTGAGTTCCCCAATGTTGCAGCCATTCTTGCACCGGCAGAGCCTCCCCAAAGAGAATAATAGTCGGTGTCGACTTCCAGTTCTTCAGCATGGTCATAGATGAATTCAATGGCTTTGGTAAGATCATTGTATGGATCGTCAGGACGGTAAATCAGTGCAAATGCGTTATATCCCATTTTAGAAACTTCCAATGCATGAGGAAAACTGTCGTGCATAGCACCGACATAGGCAAATCCTCCGCCTGCGTTCATAATGGCAAATTTCGCTCCCGGTTCGCCTTTGAAGAAAAACAATCCTGTATCCCGTTTGGAGGGATCGGCAGTCATTTCCGCTTCGCTGTAGATCGGATAGAAAATCTGCTGTCCGCTTTTAGCATTTTCCGCAAGGGTGTTGATGATTTCTACGGTCTTTTCAGGCTGAATGTTGTTGTACCATGTGTAGACACGGCTTGTGCTGACCTCCGCAAGCGTCATATCGTCTGTGACAGTACGGTCAACGGGGAATAAAAGCCTGCCAAAATCCTCAAATGCAGGGTTGGCAATCACTTCTCCGACTGTGGTATTGGTATTCACGCTCTGTTCTCCTACGATAGAATCCGATGCGATGGAAACTGTATCAGAATGATTGGTATTGGCTTGTGTTTCGGGAAAATCTCCGCAGGCAGTTGTTGTTATGGTGAGTCCTGCAAGCAATAACATCAGAAATTTTTTCATTGAAATCCCTCCTGTAAATTTTAGGTTATACCGCACAAAACACGCCTGACGGCTTTGCCTTAGCGAATAAAATTGGTACGCTGAAACGGTTCTTTTTTAGGAAGTCCGAAAGCTTCTTTGCCAAGTGCAATACTTTTCATCAGGAATGTCATATTGTTTGCCAGCGTTCTCATGCCTTGCAGTCCCTCTGCATCCTGTGCAGCTTCGCCTGCTTCTCTGCCGTGAATGCTGTTCCAGTATTGACCTGACGCAACAGGCATTCCCGAAATTGTGAAGAACTTATTGAGTTCGTCAAAAGTTGAGGATAGTCCGCCTCGTCTTGCAGCAACAACGGCTGCACCGACTTTCATAGTTTTGTCAAAATGTGTGCTATAGAATAATCTTGTCAAAAAGGCAATGAGCGTAGCATTTGCCGAAGCATAGTATACAGGACTTCCGATAACAAGTCCATCGCATTCCTCGAATTTTCGGGCTGTTTCATTTACAATATCGTCAAATACGCATTTCCCTGTTTTTACACATGACATACACGCAATACAGCCACGGATATTTTTATTGCCAACATGGAGAATTTCTGTTTCAATTTCGGAATCAGTGAATACTTTTTCCATTTCGTGCAGAGCAATGTAAGTGTTTCCGTGAGACCTTGGACTTCCGTTTATCATTAATACTTTCATTTTATTTTACCAACCTTACTAATTTATTGCTCAGTATGTATTCTGAACTATATTAAAAGTATAACACGTTCTATATAAAAAGAGAAGTTCAAATTGGTTACTGACTGTAAACCTTCGGCTTATCACTGATGAACCAAAAGGAACTTCACAAGTTCATCAAAACGGGGTATAATAGAATTACAAAATCAATCGGGAGGTTACAACTATGGAATATGTACAGCTGAATAACGGACTGAAAATGCCGATACTTGGTTACGGCGTGTATCAGGTCACAAAGGAAGAATGCGAGAGATGCGTTCTGGACGCTCTGAAAACAGGGTATCGTCTGATTGACACTGCCCAGAGCTATTTCAACGAGGAAGAAGTCGGCAATGCCATCGTAAAGTCAGGCATTCCGAGAGAAGAAATCTTTCTGACAACAAAAGTCTGGGTGGAGCATTACGGCTATGAGGAAACCAAAAAATCTGTCTATGAATCCATGCGGAAATTGCAGACAGAGTATATTGACCTTATGTTGCTGCACCAGCCTTTCAGCGATTACTATGGCGCCTATCGTGCACTTGAGGAACTTTATAATGAGGGTGTTTTAAAGGCAATCGGCGTATCCAACTTCTATCCTGACAGACTTGTTGATATTGCAAATTTTGCAGATATTGTACCTATGGTCAATCAAGTGGAAACACACGTACTCAACCAGCAGACGGAAGCGAAAAAGTGGATGGATAAGTATGAAGTGCAGATCGAGGCATGGGCACCATTCGGCGAGGGCAGAGGTGAACTCTTTGAAAATCCTGTTCTGACAGTAATCGGCAAAAAGTATGGAAAGACATCTGCACAGGTTATGCTGCGTTGGAATATCCAGAGAGGTGTCGTTGTTCTGCCGAAGTCTACGCATATCGAGCGTATGGAGCAGAATTTCAATGTGTTTGATTTTGCACTTAACGAAGAAGATATGGCGGCAATTGCGGCACTGGATACGCAGACAAGTTCGTTCTTCTCACACTACGACCCTAATATGGTGGAGTGGTTTGCAAAAATGGTGGAAGAGCGTAAGTCTCAGCATGATAGTTCCAAGGAGAAGAAAAACTGGTAATCTAATACTTATATATAAATTTTGAGCCACGGTATTTTTGAGCATAATTCAAAAATACTGTGGCATTTTTATTGACATACAACTTCATTTGATGTATACTTTTAGTAAGAAAAATTGGAATTTCGTGGAGGAAATGAATATATGGAATGTTTGTATACTGCACTTATTCTTATAGTTGCTGCGGCAATCATTATGATATTAGCTAAACATATCGCATCGCATACATTCAAATGTAAACATTGTTCCAAAGAGTTCAGCATCACATGGTCAAAGGTAGTTGTTACTGAACATTCCGGCAATGAATATATGCTGCTATGTCCTTATTGCAAAACCAAGGATTGGTGTATTGAGCAACCAAAAAAGTAATCGACAAATTGCAGTTTACAGATTTATAACAACGGGAGTATGGGGATTTGCTTTTGCATCAATATATTTGTATACATACAATATTTTAGTGGCAATGTTTATTTTACTGATATATTTTTGAATGTTCCAACATTTATTGCAGAATGGAATAATTTAACTGCATTAACTATCCTTGATAATTACATACAATTTGTTTTTTTAGGGATAATCTTCATATTTGCTGTATGCTTTTTACTGAAAAAATCTAAAGTTTCAACTTTTCAATACGAAAATTTACTTGAAAATCAAAACTAAACTTTGATTTATGTTACCATGATATTTTTGACGATTTGAAAGGCGGTGCCATTATGTATAATCCCCAACTGGAAACATTTCTAAAGGTTGCCGACTGCGGCAGCTTTAACAAAGCGGCAGAAGAACTGTATATCTCACCGCCTGCGGTCATCAAACAAGTGAACTTGTTGGAATCCTCTTTGAATCTGCAATTATTTATCCGAACCCACAGAGGATTGATTCTGACAGAGGCAGGAAAGTCATTATACCACGATGCAAAATACATCATTCAGTATTGTCATGAATCCGTCAATCGAGCAAGAAACGCTATGCAGAAAGAAGAATCTGTCATCCGAATCGGGACATCGCCTATGACTCCGGGACAGTTTTTAATGGATATGTGGTCAAGTATTCATGAGATTTGTCCAGATATTAAGTTTAAACTTGTCCCGTTTGATAACACGCCGGAAAATTCAGTAGGGATTCTTAAAAATCTTGGTAAGAATATTGATATTGTAGCTGGACTTTTTGACGAGGATTTTTTGAAGGAAAGAAAATGCAACGGTTTGCTGCTTTCGTATGAGCCTATACGCTGTGCGGTTTCCATTTATAACGATTTATCTCAAAAAGACAGCCTGACAGTATCCGATTTATATGACAAAAATTTTATGCTAATCAAAAGGGGTTGGAATAAATGCCTTGATATGATGCGTGACGACTTGCTGCAAAATCATCCTAAAATAAGCATTGTGGATTTTGAGATGTTTAGTCTGAACGCTTTTAATCAATGCGAAAACAGCAACAACACAATGATTTGCATTGACAGTTGGGCGCACGTACATCCATTACTGAAAGTGCTGCCTGTGGATTGGGATTATTGTATTCCGTTCGGACTTCTGCATTCTCCAAAACCATCGCCGAATGTACAGCGATTTTTAGATGCTGTACGGCAAGTGAAACCTGTTTCTGAGTGTAAACCTAAAGATTAATACTGATTAACAAATCGAAACTTCTCATGAGGTTTCGATTTTGTTATACTATCCTCCATTTCAAATCAATCAATAATTAGAATCAAAACACTGAAAATTGAAAGAGAGCAAAGAGTTGAGAGAATCAGAAAAATTCAGATGAACAACAGAGAGAAAATTATGAACCTGAGTAAAAAATGATCTGAAAGAATCATAATATTTATTTGCCAGAATTTTACTGCGAAGAAATTTCCAAAGGCGCTCAATTAAATTCAGATTCGGAGAATATGGTGGCAGGTATATGAGATTGATATTCAATTCAGCAGCACAGTTTTTCACTTTTTTGCAGCGTTGATAAGCGGCATTGTCAAGTATTACATATAGCCATTCATCGGGATTTTGTTGTCTTAGATTTTTTACCCCCTCGCATACGCTGTCGCTATTCAGGTATGTATCGTTCATAACGGTTTCAACTTTATGAGAAACTGCATCTAAAAATCCAAGACAATTGACTCTCTTTCTTCCATAAGCTGATCTAATGCTGACTCGTTTTTTGCACCAATATTTTCCACCTTCATAACCATAGATCAGATGTACACCATCGCAGAAATACACCTTGACAAGGTGATTCATAGCCATATCCAACAGCGGCAGCAAAACATGATTCAGAAAATACAACTGGGCATTCAGATTGGCTTTTGCCGGAATTGCTCTTGACTTGAGATAATGAAGCCCCTTTTTTTAAGCCAATATCTTACGGGAGTATCCGTCAACTCTATTCCATAAGTATTTTGTATCCGAGATACCGCTTCTGGAATGGAAGCAGGCGGATTCTTGTCGAAATCAGCTAAAAGTTCAGCTTCAATCTTATCTAACGCACTATGCTTTATACCTCTGCTGCACTGATAAATATAGTCGATTCCTTTGGTCTGAAATCCTTTCAGAGTACGACTGACAAAATCACGATGTATTCTGCACATTTTGCTCAGATCGCTAATGCTGTCTGCTCCTTGTCCGGCATAATAGAGCACTGTGGCTCTTTTTTGTATTGTCTTATTCCGTCCAAGTGTTTTTTCTGCATACAAAATTGCATCTTCTTTTTTGCTCAATTCTATTTTGATTCTTGTTTTTGGCATTTTATCACCCTATTACATTTTAGCACTTTTTTGCTTAATTTGCAATAGTGGATAGTATATAATAAGAAGTGTAAGGAAGAAATCGTCAGAGAAGTTTTTCGTTCATATATGGTCTGACAGATTTGATTGAAGGTTGAGGTAATTTTATGAAACGAGATATTTTGTATAAAATGATAGCAGTTGCATCAGTTGTTTCGGTTCTTGCGTTAGCAGGGTGTTCTAAGACAGAAGAAAATTCTGATGTGAAATCAGCTGCGGATACATCAAACGCAATGGAATCCATAGTAGAAAATAGTGCAGAATCAACAGAAAAAGCAAATTCTGAGGTATCGGGAGGAGGAAGCAAAATCCTGATTGCTTATTTTACAGCCGGCGAAAATAGTGGTGTAGATGCAGCGTCTTCTGCAAGCTATTCTATTGTGAACGGAGAGGCAAAAGGAAGAATATGTGCTTTAGCGGATATGATACAGGCAGAAACAGGCGGAGATTTATTTTCTATTCAGACCTCAGTTGTGTATCCCTCAGATGGTGGTGAATTGATAGATTATGCAGATCAGGAACAAAGTGACAATGCCCGTCCGGAACTTACCTCCCATATTGAAAATCTGGATGCTTACGATACGATTTTCGTAGGATATCCAAATTGGTGGTATGATATGCCAATGGCAATGTATAGCTTTTTTGATGAGTATGATTTCAGTGGAAAAACGATCATTCCGTTCAATTCACACAATGGCAGCCGTTTTTCGGATACAATTGAGACAATTCAGGAATTAGAACCGGATGCTAATGTTATGACTGACGGATTTACTGTAAATGAACGTGATGTTCCAGACGCTGCTGATGATATTGCTGAATGGATAGACGGACTTGGATATTAAAAAAGGAGTAGATAACATGAAAAAATCATTAATGTTTATAATATCGCTTGCAATGATTTCAGCAATGACAGCTTGTGAAAATAATATATCTGACAACCGTTCAGAAAATAACAATTCAGATAATATTCAAACTGAAGCTACAGAATCAATAGAAGCAAGTACAGCCTTTGAATCCGAAACAGATTCAGATGTTGTGAATGAAACAGCGGAGGAAAACAGTAAAATTCTGGTCTGCTATTTTTCATTTCCGGAAACGGACAGTACAGACGCTTCATCCGGTGCAAGCCGTGTTGTGATAGACGGCGAGATGAAAGGCGCTATGCAGTATATGGCGGAAATCATTTCGGACACTACCGGAGGAGATGTATTTCGCATAGAAACTGTGCAGAATTATCCAGGAACCCATGAGCCGCTTGTTGATCAAGCTGCCGATGAAAAGGCAGATTCTGCACGTCCCGAGCTTTCCACGCATATTGAAAACTTAGATGTTTATGATACGATATTTATTGGATATCCAAACTGGTGGGGAGATATGCCGATGCCGTTGTACACGTTTTTAGAGGAATACGATTTCAGCGGGAAGACAATCATTCCATTCAACAGCCACGGCGGAAGCAGATTTTCAAATACGATAGAAACAATTGCTTCTTATGAACCTGATGCCAATGTTATCACAGACGGTTTCACTGTTTCAAGAGACGATGTTGTCAATGTAGAAGCTGATTTGGTTGAATGGGTTCGTAATCTTGGTTATTGATTCAAGGTGATACTATGAAAAAGAAAAATATATCTACGATTGTTATTTGTGTAATATCATCTATATTTATGCTGCTGATAACCGCAGTACCAATACGTCTTATGGCATTTGACAATGAAAAAACTCTGATAGTGTATTTTTCAAGAGTGGGAAATACGCAGTTCAGTGATGACGTTGACGCTGTTTCCTCTGCATCTCTTAGAAAGAAAAATGGTAAACTTGCAGGTAATTGTGAAGTGCTTGCCAAAAAAATAAGTAAGCTGTCGGGAGCAGATATTTTTGAGATCAACGTTTCGGAACAGTATCCCGAAGATTATGAGGAAACAGTTGACCGTGCAAGCCGTGAACAGTCTGATAATGCAAGACCTGAACTGACAAGCCATGTCGATAATATAGAAAATTACGATAATATCATTATTATCTATCCTGTTTGGTGGAGTACTGTTCCCATGCCTGTATTTACATTCCTTGAAGAATATGATTTTTCCGGAAAAGATATATATCCTATTGCAACACATAAAGGCAGTTATCTTGGACAGAGTGTAAACGATATAAAAAAATTATGTCCTGATTCGGACGTTCACTCCGGAATACCAATAAACGGTGGAAGTGTTGATTTAATTGGTATTATTTCTTTTTTTATAGTATTGAGCTGGGTTTCAATTGCAGTATGCATAATTTTAGAAAAGAAGCTCAAGCCAAAATCTGTCAACATCAGAATTTGCACTGCATTACCTATCATTGGAAGTATTACGATTATTGCTTGTATTATACGTATGTTGATTTAAAGTCTATACCTAAAGATTAATACTGCATAACAAATGGAGACTTCTCATCTTAACATAAATATGGTATGATAGCAGTAGAGGAAGTGAATGAATGTCAAAAAAGTTAATATGTAAAATAACTGTAGATATACTCATGCTTGCGGCAATGCCTGTTTTAATGACATATATGATGGCTGGTGAAGAACTGCACGAATGGCTTGGAACAGGAATTTTTGTTTTGTTTATCCTGCATCACGTTTTAAATTTTCAGTGGATAAAAAATCTGTTCCGTGGAAAATATACGATTTCACGAATCGTAAAAACCACCGTGAATGTTCTGATATTGCTTATGATAATTGGACTGGCATACAGCGGAATTGTTCTGTCACGATATGTTTTTTCAGATTTGGATATTCATGCAAGCCGTGCCAATGCAAGGAGTATTCATATGTTCTGCTCCTACTGGGGATTTGTACTTATGAGCCTGCACTTTGGTTTTCATTGGGATATGTTCTTAGGCATTGCAAGAAAATTTATAAAGAAAAAATTTGTTCTGATAACTGCCATGCTGAGAGTATTGGCAGTAGGTATTGCAGGCTATGGAATTTATGCTTTTCAGAAACGGCAGATGGGTCTGTATATGACAATGAAGATGCATTTTGCGTTTTTCGATATGGAAGAACCGCTTGTTCTGTTTCTTCTGGACAATCTGGCTGTTGTAGGATTGTTCGCAGCAATTGGTTATTATATGATGTCTGCTTTAAAAATGATAAGTAAAAAAAGGAGGTCTGTTTCAAGATGAAAGTAAAAAAATTATTGGCTGGTGTTATCACAGCAGCTTTGGGACTGTCTATGTCGGGGCTCATTTCTGCCAATGCAGATACTGAGCCGAAAAACAGCAGCTACACAATCGAGGATATCAAAAACTTGCAGGATTTTCTGCTTGTCAGAGAAACACCGGATTTAAGCGTTAAGGACTATGATTTGAATGATGACGGCAGGTGGGATGTATTTGATCTTTGTCTTATGAAACAACAATACGTAAAGTCGCAAAACACGGGAAAAACGCTTGTTGTATATTACTCGTTGGTTCTGCCGGATGGCACAGACGCATCAGCCAGTGCAAGTCGAGTTATCGTAGACGGTGAACCTTATGGCACGACGGAATACATGGCAAAGGTGATTCAGGAAGAAACGGGCGCAGATTTGTTTGAGATTCAGACGGTGCAGGAATATCCCACAGAATACCGTGATGTTACCAATCAGGCATCACAGGAAAAGGAGTCGGGATTCCGTCCGGAACTGGCATCTCATATTGAAAATATCGACCAGTATGATACCATTTTTGTGGGCTACCCAAACTGGTGGGGAGATATGCCAATGGCGCTGTATTCATTCTTTGACGAATACGATTTGTCGGGAAAGACGATAATCCCATTCAACAGTCACGGTGGCAGTGGATTCTCTCAGACCGTGCAGTCTATCGCACAGCTTGAGCCGGATGCAGAAGTCAGCACAGAAGGACTGAGCCTTTCAAGGACAAGCGTTTCCACATCAAGAGATACAATTGCAGAATGGGTTGCAAATTTAGGTTATCATAAAGAGCCGGAGGAAACAGCCAAAAACCTTGTGGCTTATTATTCTGCCAGCGGCACGACAGAAAAAGTTGCAAATTACATCGCAGAAGAGATGAATGCGGATGTATTTATCATCACACCTGTAGACGAATACACCTCCGCAGACTTGAACTGGAATGATCAAAGCAGCCGTGTTGTTACAGAGCATAATGATCCCAACCGACACACGGAGCTTGTAGAAGTGACACCTGAAAACTTCGACAGCTATGACAATGTTTTCATTGGTTATCCAATATGGTGGCAGGAGGCTGCATGGGTAGTTGACGATTTTGTGAAAGAAAACGACTTCACTGGCAAGAATGTAATTCCGTTCTGTACATCTATGAGTTCTCCTTTGGGCGAAAGCGGAACAAAACTTGCAGAAATGGCAGGCACGGGAAACTGGCTGAAGGTAATGCGTTTTACCAGCCGTTCCTCCGAAGATGATGTAAAGGCATGGGCAAGTGGTCTTGATCTGACAAAACAGACAGTTGCCAACAAAACATTGATTGCATATCTTTCTTACCCGCTGCCGGACGGTACGGATGCCAATACAAGTGCAAGCCGTGTGATCGTGGACGGTGAACTTTATGGTTCTGTAGAGTACATGGCGAAAGTCATTCAGGAAAATACCGGTGCAGATGTGTTTGAAATTCAACCTGCTGTAAGCTATGGCGATGATTTCAATACCGTTGCAGACCAAGCCTTGAATGAACAGGAAAACGGTATTCTTCCTGAACTTCTGAATCATATTGAAAATCTCGACCAGTATGATACGATATTTGTAGGATATCCGGTATGGTGGTATGATATGCCGCAGATGATGTACAGCTTTTTTGATGAATATGATTTTGGTGGCAAGACAATTATTCCGTTCAACAGCCATGGCGGAAGCGGATTTTCCGGTTCTATACAGGAAATTGCAAAACTTGAACCAAATGCGACTGTGAGAACAGACGGTTTGACGATATCAAGAAATGTTATGGCAAGTTCGGAAAATACGATCGTAGATTGGCTTGAGAAAATCGGCTTGAAAAAAGCTTCATAATATACCTCTACATTTGAAAGACTGTTCGCATATTGCAGACAGTCTTTCTTGCTTTGAGATGAAACCCATAGGTTCATACTGCAAAACAAATCGGAACTTCCATTCTGCTTGAATATGCTTTATAATGATAATAGAAAGATGAGAGAGGTGTCAAAATGACAAAACGATTTTTGGGTTTATGTATGATAAGTGCTATACTTTTTACATCATGCAGCAGCAAAATGGAAGAGCAAGAACCGCAAAGCAAATCATTCTTTGCCATGGACACCTATATGACGGTCACAGTCTATGGAGAAAATGCAGAAACTGCTTTGAATCAGGCAGAAGAACGGGTGACAGAACTTGAAAAGATGTGGTCTGTCACCGATGAAAGCAGCGAAATATATGCCGTCAATCACAGTGGCGGAGTGACTGTTGCGATCAGTGACGAAACGGCGGAACTGCTTGATTTTTCACTGGATATTTCCGAAAACACAAACGGTGCATTGGACTGCACGATGTATCCGATTCTAACGGAATGGGGATTTACTACAAGTGATTATAAAATTCCGACTGATGAAAAAATAAGTGCATTACTTGAAAATACAGGTTATGAAAAAGTAAAGATTGACGGAAATTCTGTTGTCATTCCCGAAGATATGCAGATTGATTTAGGTGCAGTGGGCAAAGGTTATACAGGAGACTTGATTATCGATATATTACAGGAAAACGGTATTGAATCTGCATTGCTGGATTTAGGCGGCAATATTCAGACTATCGGCACAAAGCCTGACGGAACAGATTGGAAACTTGGACTTCGCAGTCCCTTTGACGAGGGTTCATTTGCTACTCTGGAGGTTTCAGACTGTGCGGTTATCACTTCCGGCGGTTATGAACGATATTTTGTCGGCGATGACGGCGAAACCTACTGGCATATTCTTGATTCGGAAACCGGCAACCTTATAGATGCTGACAGAATCTTCGTCAAAGTTAATATCAAGGGAAAAAGCAAAATTTTTTTCCCTGTTGAATTTCCGCAAATCGTTCCTCACTTATTTGTTCACCGCATTTCATTAACGCTGCATAGGATGTATCAGCAGAACATTTTTCCAGTAAATCACGCATACTGTTTTGGGCATTGAGATAATATCTGGTTTCTCCGTTTTGCTCAATAGAAAACAGACTTCTCATATCAGGAGATTTTGAAACGATTTCCGATTTGTTTGGATTTTCGAATTCTTCATTGCTTTGTGCAGCTGATAATGCTGAGCATTCTGAAGCTTGTCCAGTTTGCCGGAAAGAGATGTGCGCCTGCCATTCAGTTTAACGATCTTAGCGTTGATCTCCGTCTTTTTCACTGCGCTGTCAGTGAGCGAATACTCGTTGTTTAACGCCTGTAATTTATCCACGCAGCGTTCGAGTTTTCCGGCAGTTCTTTTCTGCGAATCGCCGTTAAGATTGATAAGCGATGACATAAAATGCTCGTGACGTTCGGCACGGTCGGAGAAACCGAAGCTCTTTACAAAATCGCTGAGATGTGTGTATCTGTCAATTTTGTCCTGAGATTTTTCAATTTTACGTGTCTGAACATCAATGGCTGCTTTATGCTTTGCGATTTTTTCCTCACGTATGGGGATCTTATTTTCATTGATATCGGATATTCTCCGTTCATTGCTTTCGATTTTAGCTTCAATAAGACGCTTTATTCCGGGAATAGAACTGCTTTTTGACAAAGCTTTCATGAAATCGGTAACGTTGCGCAGTCTCTGACTGCGGTCTTGCAATCGAGCTATCTTATTTTCATTTTTGCCGATTTTTAGCGAATGGGACTGCACTTTTTCCTGAGCATTATTGATTTTAGATTCCTGATGTGCGGTCAGAGTTTCCAAAAGAGGAATAAGCTTTTCACGTTCAGCCGGGATATCCTTAGTTGGTTCAGAAACAGGAGCAGATTTTATTTCTTCTTTTGGAATTTCTTCCGGATTCTTTGGAATATCGACTGCTTTTGGCGGAGCGAGTTCCGCTGCAATGCCGTTGATCTTATCGAGATCATTTCTGTTGAATTGCAGCGAAATCTTTTTTTCGTCATATCGTGCGTAGAACAGAATATTTTCTTTGTTGAGACGTTCGATAAGCTCGTTGGCTTTTTCAGTTTCGATAGTGGTGTACGCTTTATTTTCGATAGTTTTTACATCTGTATTTCCGAATGAATTCATTTTGTACCTCCTGATTCTGCAAGAACTGCGGTCATTTCCCTGATAACTGTGCTGTCGCTCTCGATGCCGTGCATCATATCGTAAGCTCCGCAGAGCTGAGCGAGAGTTTCGTAATCATATTTTTCTTCAAGCTGCGAAGCGGTCGTATCGAGCAGCTTTGCGGCATCGTTAAGACTTGAGATCTGTATACACTTTTGTATGATATGATACATTTCAGTGTAGCCGTTATTGTTTTCATACTGAATAAGTATCTCCGATCTTGCGCTTTGCGGAAGATTTTTCAGTGTGTCGGGGTTCAGGCTGAAACGTTCAGCCAAGTCTGATAAAATAGAATTGGTGACATGATGAACGTACAAGCGTTTAAGCTCCGCTGAAATTTCATCTGCATCGAGTATTCCGGAATTCACGGTATATGCGGATTCCAGTTCATTTTGTGCTTCTTCCGGGAGCGAGTTGAATTCGTCCTCCGAAATTTCGATCAGCATTGTGATCGAGGTTAAAGTGTTTTCTTGCATAATGGATTCTCCTTTTTATTTATTTGTGTCATGGTGACACATTTTTTATTTTGGGTATTGACATTTCACTTATTTTAGTATATACTAAGTATATACAACTAAAACAGGAGATGATCGTATGACTACTACAGTTCAGAAGTGGGGAAACAGTCAGGGGATAAGGATTCCGAAGTCTGTTTTGAATGAAATCAATGTTGAAAGCGGAGAGAGCGTTGAGCTTATCGTTGATAACGGTATGATTCTTATAAGGAAGGCTGAAAACAAAAGAAAACATAAGACAATTGAGGAGCTTTTCAGCGGCTACACAGGCGAGTATAAGTGCAGTGAGATCGACTGGGGAGAAAACGAGGGTAACGAAGTATGGTAAAACAGGGAGACATAATTAAGATCAGCTTTAATCCTCAGAGCGGTCATGAACAAGCAGGATACCGTCCGGCTGTCGTTGTAAGCAATAACTATTTCAACAATATAACTAAGCTTGCAATGGTTTGTCCAATAACAAATAGTCCGAATGAGTTTCCGCTGCATATTAAGCTCGATGATCGAACTCAGACAACAGGCAGCATTATGTGTCAGCATCTCAGAACCCTTGATGTGAACAGCAGAGGATATGTTTTCGTAGAAAAGCTTCCTGATGAGCTGCTGCATGAAGTTATTGACGTTGTTTTTGCGGAAATTGAATCCGAGTGATAGTGTGTCACCGTGCACACTATTTCTATTTAAGTTCCTTATATCGGGGATGTTTGGTTATATTGTATTTATAGGAACGCAAGGGCTTCAATCCTCTTATTTTGAGAATACATTTTTTCTGCTTTTTGAATAGTTTGCCGCAATACATACCATAACTTTCAGATAATTCTCGAATAGCACTAATATTGTAACCTCCAAGAAAAAGCATAATATCGCAGCTTTTAACAATAGTATCGGCAGCACTTTTATAAACCGACTTCAAATGAGGATATGACCGTAACATGATCGATACCGAGACATTGTTGTTTCGCATAGCTGTGATTGATTTCTCAAAACCATGTATACGGCTGAGATACGAAAAATCATCAAGAAAGCAGCTTATATGATAGCGGTTATATTCTATGTAGTTAGCAGTATCGCTTTTAGTTTCTTTGCTGAGAATTCTGAAAAGCTGTGAAAGAAAAAGCTTTAGCATTGTAAAAATTGTTTTCTAAGGACGTTATCTACAGCAACAGCATCAATTATGGCACACTCTTCAAGTGGAATGTTATATTTAGAACTATACTCAAGTCTGCAAGTATTACCGTCAAAATCAAAGTTCTTTTCCATTTCTCGGTAAACACAAGCGTATATTTGTCCTAAACTGCAATCGGGTAACAACGATTGTAATCTCTCAATCAGCGGATTTGAAACTTGTCTTTTCCATTTAGAAATTTTGTCTTTCATCAAAGATGCATAACAAGTGTCTTGAATGAATTGTTGTTGTTTAATAATTTCTTTGGCTTTGAAATATATATTAACAAGCTGTCTCTGAACACTCCATGACAAATCATCTCTAAAAGATTTTGAAATCATAAAGTAACCTGTTTCAGTTATGAGAATAATGGATTCCGGCAAACCGCCCTGCGGTCTTGTTATGCCAAGAGTACGAATTTCGTCCCGTTGGTTTATAAGAAAGAAGTCTACACCCTCAATAAAATGTTTCTTATTCTTTATAAAGTTTCTTTTTGCCGTTCCCTCCGGTCTGCCGTGTACTGTATCAATGTCCTTAAAAGTGACCACTCGTTGATTGTGATATTCCTTAATCGGCATTGGAAAGTTGTTGATAACAACACAAGAATCTGCTTTTACATTTGTATTCATTTTAAATTCCTCCATTTGAATGTCATTTTCGTTTAATGTATCAGTTGCCTCAATTTTAATAAACAAGTCTACTAAACTTGACTGAGCTTCTTGAAAATCAGGAGTGTAAAATTTTTCGGAATCCATCTTATTGGATTCTCCCCATTGAACCCAATCCTCTTGAAGAACCCTATTATTGTTCTTAGCCTTTTCAAATTCATCACTGAAATGCTTATTAAATCTTTCAATAATAATGCGGTTAAGTTCCATCTTCTTTTGATAAATTGACTTATCATTCGCATTCTCTTGAACATAAGGCAAATTATCGTTAATAGAAATGCACATTAATGGATAAATAGAATACCAGCCTTTCTTATTTTTTCTTATCCACTTATTTAATTCCACATAATATGCATATATCATGTATGGATTGATATGGTAATATTGAGAATAGTTTTTTAAGAACTCGGATATAAGCTGAAAAATCTCGACATCCTCTTCTTTATTTGCATCTCGTGTTACGTGTTTTCCGCATATTTCTTCAGTTATTAAGAAAGTTTTCGTGTAAAAAATCAAATTCCTGCGCTGCATTGATTTTAACGCACTCGTCAGAATATCGTTAAATTTGCTTTGAGCAAAGATGTAAAAATCTGTATAGTATGACTGTGCTTCATCAGCAGTCATTACACGTCCGTTGATGCCTTTTTCCTGAAATTGTCGCATTGTGTTCTTGAATGTACTTGAATTAACATCTGCATAGTTCTCGTTGAAAAATCCCAGAATTTGATATAATTTATTTTTACCTATTCTGATTTCATGCTCGGTTTTTAGCTTTGATATTAAGATTTTTTCAATTAATTCAGTGTATATGTTATCACTGCGTAATTTCCGAGGTGACGATGATAATGGCTGTTCATATATTTCATCAATTATAAACGCATATCCGTCACGATGATATCTGAAATATTGTTCCCATCTTTTAATTTGAAGTTGTTTCGACTTTCCCGTACTGGCTTTTTCATCTATGAGAGCACACAAGTCAGGATAATTCCTGATTTTCATTCCCACAGTTAAGTTTTTGGTTTTCATAATGTTTTCTCTCCTTTTTTATTTTGAAATTTGATAATCATGCATTAGCAGTTGCTGACAGCCTTGTGTAAAACTTGTCACTTTTGGTTCTGTACTTTTATTATAATTATTATTAAATTTATTGGTGCAAAGGTGACAGGAATTATTTTTTGAATATACATTTCTTGATGTACATTTACATTTGGAATTACATAAAAATATTTTGCAAGATTATGTTACCTTGCTTATTGTATTATATCACTTTTGTTTACATTTGTCAATAGGGTTTTAAAATAAATTTCTTTAATTTACATTTGAAATTAACATTCTTCTCCCCCTTTAGGGGGATGTTGACGGAGCTTGCGACGGCAACAGTGGGGGTGAAGCTGTCTGCAAGACATGAGTTAATAAAATAATTGTTTATAAATTATTAGTTTGTTGTTGTAAGAATTAATTATATTTCTTTTTGACTCACCAATCCAGATTACCTCGATTTATACGGTCATTGCATTTCGCTTTGCTCATGCCCTGACTCGTAAAATCGGGTACTCTGCCCGTCGCCAAAAAGAAACAAAAAGCGACAGTTATTTTTTTAATTTTCGAGTTTTCGCATAAATACGCATTTTATTGCACAAATAACAAACAGAACAAATACTGATTTTGGTATTTTGAATTAGCTTCGCAGAAATGGCTTGTTTAGGCGTTTTTTTATTTTTAGTGCCGGATTAGGTCAAATGTAATATATGATTAATTTTTATTGAAAAATAGGCATAAAAATAACTCCCTTGTGTACAGGGAGCTTGTTTTGTGTTTATTGAATTTTAATGAGTGTTGAGAGTTGAATTTTGGCTTGAATATGGGATTTCTCCGAAACGAGTTTCCGAACAAATTTTGTGTGGAAAAGGGGAGATTTGGCTTTGGGATGGATTTTGCGGTGGATGAGTGAAGTGGAACTCCTTATACGTATTTTGATTTAACTGATTAGGTTCAAAATGTAAACTATCCCCCTATATATAGCCAAATGAGCAAACAAATTAAAACAGGATGTATAAATTGTTTATTGATTTAATATCTACATTGATACGATATTTTAACGGCTATAGTTAAATATTAATATTGAAAACGAAAATAATTTTCATTTTCAAATTTCTCTGATCGGTTCGAGTTTTCCGAACTGCTGTAAAAGCAATAAAATTTTGAATAATATTCATAAAAAATGAATATTCATTTTAAAATGGCTTAATAAAGCCAATATATAAATGCATGAAAATAATATTCGTATATTGATGAATATTTTTGCATTTTATTCATTTGTATAAATTAACCGTTGCACAAAAATTTGCACCTAATCACGTTTAAGCACTCTACAATGCGCTGCAACGGCTTATAGCTATATCATTAGTATAGTTACCCTACTTATTTTACAATCCTCTTAAAACGCATTTAAAAGCGCGTTGGCTATT
Organism: Ruminococcus sp.; assembly: GCA_017462565.1. Classification (GTDB taxonomy): domain Bacteria; phylum Bacillota; class Clostridia; order Oscillospirales; family Ruminococcaceae; genus Ruminococcus. Next base: position 84,810 of record JAFTQW010000029.1, on the reverse strand, counting down.
ATGTAACTGTTATTGCCATACGTCCGCACACAATCAGCAGAACGAATATAACAAGAACAATAATAACCAGGATCAGAGACAAATAATAGTATCAAATATCAAACTAATATTGCGATGCGCTGTTTAAGCTGTCTATAATGCTTTCTATGGCGTTATACAGCATCGCAAGTATAATTATACTACTTTTCACAGCGTGGCAAATAACAGCGTTTACAAGCGTGTACGAAGTGCATACAAAAAAGACTGCAAAATAAATCGTAGTTCCTTTGATGTATCAGGCGATTATATTCGCTTTCTGTAGCTCCGTTGTAAGCTCTTCGATCTTCTCTCCGTTGTAGTTAGCTGCTGTTCTGATGATTGCTGTATTTTCTTTGATATCTTCTATATCGCTTTCGATATTATCAAGACGGCTTTCAACTTTATCAAGACGGTTGTTAATTGTTTTGATCTCAGATTTAATTCCGGTGATATCGCTTTTCATTTCCTGCATAATTGCAAGCATATTTTTTTCAAATTCGGTCATGGCTGGTTAGCTCCTTTCTTTGGTATTCTTCTTGTTCTTCTGTATCGGTCAGGGTGTAGAGAGTTTTGCCGGTTTGCTTGTCTGATATAGTTATAGTTATATCACAATCCATGGCGGATACAATTCTTTGTAAATATTCTATAGTATATGATTCATCGGGTTTATTTATTTTTTTGCTTAGTGTGGGCGTTGATAGATCCATTTTTTTTGATAATTCGGTTATAGTCATATTCCGGTCAATCATTACTTTACGTATTGTATTGCTTGTGTTAAACATCTTGTATTTCTCCAATCTTAAAATTGATTAGTGATATTGCAATGGACTTATCAAAAATACTAAGCCTGAATTATATATTATTCATAAATTTTATAAAAATCGAAATATTTTGCAATTTCGCTATTGGATTTGCAAAATATCTATGTTATACTATAATCACAGTAAAGGAAACGACAACGCAACAAAGCAACAGAACAGCAAGCGAGGTCAAGAGCCTTTACAGCTTACAGAACCTTGAAAATATTATATCATTTCTCTTCTGGTTTGTCAATGTCAGTATAATTGATAATATCTGACGGCTGACAAGATAATAATTTGCAGATTGTGTCTAAAGTTTGTAAAGTTATTGACGTATCTTTATTTCTTAACTTGGTCATTGTAGACTCATTCAGTAATTTATCATTTCTCAGCTTGTAAGAAGTAAAGCCCTTTTCTTTAAGAGCTTGTAAAATATCTAATTTATATTGTATCATAATATCACCATGAAAATTAATGTGCAAAAAGCACAAATATAAACATCAAAATTCATGTATAATACGAATAGACAAACCATGAAAATTGGTGTATAATATAGACAGTTCAAAAAAACAGAACACACAGCGGAGCAACGGAAGCCGCTGAAAGTATTCAGGGCTTATAAATAGCGAACGTGTAGGAAACAGAAACTATTTATACTAACTGAATAAAGAACCTTGAAATTTAAATAAATCTGCAATAGCAGCGGAAGCACAATTTCGAAGATCAGAAATGATCATTGTACTACTTGCACGGAGCTAATGAGAAATAACGCCATAATCGACGGTAAAAGCATTAGTGCAAACTGCGGGGAATGAATTACTACTATATATAACAAATATGTACATTAAGCGAGTAGCGGCGTTATCCGTTACATACAAATTTAATATCCAAAATTATTATAACAGACAATTCAAAAATTGTCAAGCCTGAAATAAAGGCAAATTCAAAGCGATCAGAACCGCTATAAAAATATCTGATAAAACCGGAGTTGATCCGGCATTTATGGAGCTTACGGCGCATGAACCGAAAAGCACCACCAAAACAAAAAATAACAGTCTCACGGACTTAAAACGGGGGTAAAAAATGAGAAGATACTATTTTGATACTGAAAGTTCTGCTCCTGATAGCGTATGCAACGATCATTGCAGTAATATCAGAGGTGCAAGAACTATTGCTCAGAAAGTTGCTAATGAACTTAACGAAACTGTTTACATCAATGATTGTGAAACGAATGATATTGTTGATGTTGTTTATCCTGATTCAATTCTTACATAAGGCTTCTAAAGGGTTGAGCCTATCAGCCCTATTCCATGCCAAAAGGCAAATTAAACTACATAAATTAACGGCTATGCCGTAGGAGGTTAAATATTATGAATAACGGTATATTATTAATCCTTACTGATCAAGACAGAACCGCAACGAGGAAATCAGAGCAGCACAAAAGGCTTATATAATAGCCAAAGCAGCAGAAGAAACAATAAAAGAGGTTGCCGAGGATATTCAAAGAAAGATTCTTTCCGAAAATGAATATTTTATTATGCCTGAATTTGAGGGCAGGCGTGGCATTAGTGTTTCAGGGGAAAATCTGCAAAAGATATCAAATCTTGAGTCTATACAGAACAACAAAAACAATGTTAAAAACGAGGAGGATGAAATTATGATTTCTGATTATAGAGTAGAGGACTGCACAATTTTTGACAAAACATCCGGTCAGGGCAAGCATATTAAAGGTAAGAGAACAATACTCGAATGGACTGACGGAACGGTTACAATAGTGAAATGTCCCGATGCTGAGTTCAACGCTTATAACGGTTTTGCGATTGCATTAGCCAAGAAAGCTATGGGCAATGATAACACAATGACAAATCTTGCTGATTACTGGATCAAAGCAATGTGTTTAATCAGGGTATAATTTTTGCCGGACTCGAATGGACTTTGCAGCTTGATGAATGTATTTTATTAGCAGCAGAAGCTAAAAAGCATGAACTTTTAACTATGGTATACACAGGTAATGTGTGGGAGAGTTCAGTCGTGAAAAAGATAATTAAGTCTCACGTTTTTGATTATATAAAATGCGGTCAATACGACGAAACTTTAAAAACAGCCAATCACATAGAATATGGAATTGTACTGGCATCTTCTAATCAACACATATATAAGAGAGGAGTAGATTATGTTTAAAATTATCAAAAATCCAGATTATAAAAAATATAAAGATGTAACCAAAGCAGTGATAGAAAATCAGGGATATTGCCCATGCTGTATTCAACAGAACGCTGATACCAAGTGCATCTGCAAAGAATTTCGTAATCAGGTACATGAGGGCGAATGTCATTGTGGACGCTTTTTAAAAGTTAAAGTGTCTGAATGAACGATGGACTGATATCATTTTTCAGGATCATCCTGTTGAAAAACATTTTAATTTACAAAGAGTAAAGGAGGAAATAAAATGAATATCAACATAAATGAAATATTTTTTGCAAAAACTCGAGAGACTGCAAAGCTACCATTAAAAGATCCGGAGAATGCCGGTTTGGATGTGTATGCAGATTTTGAAGAGCCATACAAGCTCGTTCCGCCACATGAAACAATATTAATACCTACAGGCATCGCTTCCTCATGCAGTCCGGATTATTGCTTTATTTTAAAAGAACGCAGCAGTACAGGAATTAAAGGAATCGCACAAAGAGGTGGAGTAATAGATTCCGGTTACAGGGGAGAGTGGATGATTCCCATAACCAATGTACATGAAGATTGGCTTTGTATTGCAAAAGAAAACATCAAACTGCCGGATTTGAATTGCAGAGTACATCCATATTCCAAGGCAATATGTCAGGTACTTGTTGTTCCGGTTCCACAGGTAAAGGTAACTGAATTATCGTATGACGAATTAAAAGGTATTGATTCAAAGCGTGAAAATAACGGATTCGGCAGTTCGGGGAAGTAAACTAAAAAAATGGGACTCTACTTAATTGTAGAGTCCCGATAAAATATGTAAAAGGAGCTTTAATTATGAACGATAATAATAAACAAGTGTATACAGTACAGGAAATAATGGAAATATTGTCGATAAGTAAAAATGCAGCCTATAATTTTATAAAGAACAATCCTCCGTTTAAAGTTTTTAATGTTGGAAACGTTTATAGAATTAACAAAAGGAGCTTTGATTCTTGGATAAATGGTGATAGTAATGATTGACCAAACAAGTGTTATGTGGTATAATGTAACTACGGTTTAGCAGTTATATTCATATCATTTAATCTTTAAGGAGGATTACAATGTCAAGAGAATATAACAAAAAAGGAAATCCATTTAAGAGTGGCAAGACGTGGACATTTATCTACTACGTTACAGACGAAAATGGAAAGAGAGTCCAAAAATGGAAAGGCGGTTATAAAACAAAAAAGGAAGCGGAAACAGATTTGAAAATATATCAGGCTAAGGCAGAATTAAATCAGATTATCCCCACAAATTCTTTGACGGTTGAAAAGTATATATGCAAATGGTTTGATCTGCACAAGAAAATGCTTGAACCAAATACTATCAATGGTTATTACACTAATATTCACAAACACATTATACCGAGTATTGGTAAAATTAAATTGAAAGATTTGAAACCTACGACATTGGAGCAGTTCTATATTTCTCTTATGGAGGAAAAAGGTCTTTCTGCAAAAACGGTCAAATACATCCACAATGTTTTAAAAACTTCATTGAAATCAGCGGTTGATGACAGACTGCTTGATACAAATGTATGTTTAAAAGCCAAAACTCCTAAAGTTCCAAAATTTAAAGGCGAACTATTATCAAAGGAGCAACTGAAAACTCTCTTTGAAGCTCTAAATGGTGACCGATATGAAACTGAAATTAAGCTTGCAGCTACTCTGGGATTGAGACGTGGAGAAGTGTTAGGGTTAAAATTCTCCGATCTGAACACTGAGAAACACACTTTACACATACAGAGACAAGTATCTATTACCAGAGATAACACTAAGGATAAACACGAAAGCTATTATGGCTTAAAGTCCTTAAAGAGTGAGAGCAGCAACAGAGTACTCTATATATCTGAAGATATAGAAGATTTAATTTTGCGTAAACAGATATATAATAATGCTCAGAAAGAAAATTTGGGCACAGAATATCATGATTATGATTTGATTTGCTGTAGTGATAATGGCGAGCCTATGAGTCCACAGACATTATATCATGCCTTTAAACGCATTATTAAGACTTGCGGATTTCCTAACAGTGTAAGGTTTCACGATTTGCGTCATAGCTATGCAACACTCTGTATTGACTTGAATGTTCCCATTAAAGTAATATCTCAAGCGTTGGGACATTCTTCGACTGCTGTCACAGATGAAGTTTATGCTGACAGTATTGAAGCTAAGAAAAATCTTGCTGATATAATTAGCCAAGCAGTAAAGCCGGATGAGCAAAATTAAACAAAGAAATATTCTTAACCTTATTCAACACTATAAAGGTAATAAGTATATATAGTGTAAAATACTTTCTAATTGCAAATAGCACATATAATCACAAACAGTCTTTTATAGCAACAAATTAGCAAAATTGATTAGCAAGCTCGAAAATACAAAAAAACAACCGTCTGTGAAAAACTCACAAACGGCTATATATGGCGGACAGGGAGGGATTCGAACCCTCGATACGCTATTAACGTATACACGAGTTCCAGTCGTGCGCCTTAGACCAACTCAGCCACCTGTCCACCTATTTAATTTTACAGCCGCAAGGCTGATTGGTGCGAGTAATGGGACTTGAACCCATACGTCAATTGACACACGCCCCTCAAACGTGCCTGTCTGCCTATTCCAGCACACTCGCAAAGTACTTTTATATTATACATGATAAAAATAAAAATGTCAATAGAAAAAATAAATTTTTATTTTTTAACTTTTGATGGGCATATTTCGACAAAAAGTCTCATTTTTATAAATGTTGCAAAATGAAAAAAATATATCTTCTGTTTAAGACACAAATATGCTATTTTAACAAAATTGTGTCCTGTACCGAATTTTCGACGCTTATTTATTAAATACATCTTGAAACTTTCAAAATTATCTTGTAGAATATAATCAGCAAAGGTCAAAAAATAAAGACAGCTATGAACAAAAAGTGCGCTTAGAGTGTGGAGAAATATTCAGGGCATTTTCACATAAAATCAATGTAAGTATTTTCAAACATGATTTTGGCGAATACAAGGTTAAAAAGCAGGCGGTTTTACGCTTTGTAATTTTTCAATGCAGAAGCTTTAAAGATTTGTTCCGAATATGTACGTTGCGTTTTATGTAAACACGCTTTAGTTTCAAAGTGATTTGGCGTTTTTGTAATGCGCTGGCTAAGAAAGAAAGGGTTTAACAAATGAACAACAAAATTAAAGTACTTATTGGCGATGACACAGCAGAATACGGAGTAAAAATTGCATCACAGCTAAGAGAACTTGGGCTTTATGCCTACACACGCAGAAGAGATGGAGCAATTTTATTAGACTCTATCATAAGAGACAAGCCGGATGCGGTCGTAACGGATCTGACCTTACAGGATTCTGATGCAATATTACTTATGGAACAAGCAAAAAATCTGATGAAAGATATTCCGGCTTTTATAATTATTTCTGATATAAGAAATAATTATATTGAACGTCAGGTGATCGAAAGCGGAGCATCTTATTATCTTGTTTCTCCATTTGAAAATGACACTCTTTGCTCAATTATTAAATCGGTAGCTAAAAAGCCTGTTAATCCGAATTGTACTGATATTGAAATCCTTGTGACGGATATCATACATAAATTCGGTGTTCCGGCACATATAAAAGGATATCATTATCTTCGTTCGGCTATTTTGAAATCTGCTACGAATGAAAAAATACTTGATTCCATAACAAAACAGCTTTACCCTTATGTTGCGAAGGAATATCAGACAACTCCATCGAGAGTAGAACGTGCGATACGCCATGCTATTGAAATTGCTTGGGATAGAGGCGGCGCCGATGTTATTAACTCGTATTTCGGATGCAGTTCAGACAGCTATAGAGGCAGACCTACAAATTCAGAATTTATTGCCCTTATATCTGATAGAGTTCGTCTTCAGATAAAAATGAATAATAAAAATATTAATATGTAATTGAACATAGTCATTTGTTGCAGGCTATGTATTATTTTCAGACCGCTGTAGGCATCGCTTCAGCGGTCTGATTTTTATTTTATGGCAAATTTCACAAATTCTATTGACAAAATGTTGAAATTGTGTTAAAATATGATTAACGTTCTTTTAATCGGTCAAAATGAATTGGAGTGAGATATATGAATAGCGATAGTATTAGAAAACTTGACAGCTTTTTTGAAGCTCTTTCTGCAATTGCAGAGGATAACTATGTCTTTCTCTGCGATATGAAGAATGATTATTCAAGATGGTCCAAAAGGGCAGTTGATTATCTGGGACTTCCTGATGAATATATGCATAATGCCGGTGAAATTTGGGAAGAGCATATTCATCCGGACGATCGTGAAAAATATCATCAAAGTATTGATAATTGCTTCTCCGGAAAAGCGTCAAGCCATAACATTCAGTATCGTGCAAAAACAAGAGACGGAAGTTATGTTATCTGTACCTGTAAAGGACTTGTAATTAACGGAGCTGATGGCAAACCTGAATTTTTTGGCGGAGCAATAAAAAATCATGCTCTTCCGAGTTATATTGATGCTGTTACAGGTTTGAGGAGCTTATACGGCTTTTTCGATGATATCGAAGCATTTTGCCGCAGACGGCAGGCAAATTCAATTCTAATGATTGGTATGAGCCAATTTTCAACCATAAACGATATATATGGATTCAGTTTTGGCAATCTTGTACTTAATCGTTTCGGATACCTGCTTCAGAAAAAATTTAATGAAAAAGGAATCGTTTACAAGCTTGATGGAACAAAATTTGCTGTTATCACTCATGAATTGTCCGTTAGTGAAATTTCCGGACTTTATAGCGAAATCAAAAAAGCCGTTATTCATGATTTTTATGTAAATGGTGAAAAAGTGATTCTTTCATTGAATGCAGGATTGATTTTTGTTGATAATTTCAATCTTTCAGGCGATACTATTTGCTCTTGCGTTAAATATACATATTATCAGTCAAAAAACAGGCTGGGTGATCTTGAGATTTTTCATGATACTCTTAGTGATGATAACAGGCAATATATTGAAATGCTTAATGTTATAAGAAGCTGTGTTACTGATGAATGCAAGAATTTTTTCTTATGCTATCAGCCTATCGTAAACGCCAGAACAGAAGAACTGACCGGTATGGAGGCTCTTATCAGATGGAAAAATGATACCTACGGAATCGTTCCTCCGGCGCAGTTTGTGGCAATCCTTGAACAGGATCCGATTTTTCCCGAGCTTGGAAAATGGATTCTTCGCCAGGCAATACTCGACAGCAGAAAATTGGTTGAAAGAAATCCTGATTTTGTAGTTCATGTTAATGTTTCATACGCTCAGCTCGAAAAACGTGATTTTGTTTCGGATGTTCTGAGCATTTTGGATGAAACTAAGTTCAACGCAAGAAATCTCTGCCTTGAGCTGACCGAAAGATGTCGTCTGATAGATATAAATCATCTAAGGACTATGTTCGATGTCCTCAGAAGCCGTGGGATAAAAATTGCTCTTGATGATTTCGGAACAGGCTTTTCAGCTATCGGTCTGATAAGAACTCTTGAGGTCGATACCATAAAGGTTGACAGAGAATTCGTTAAGAACATCGAACGCAGCGATTCAGATAAAAAAACTATCAATTTTATATCAGGACTCGCTGAAAGCTTTAATGCAGACGTTTGTGTTGAGGGCGTTGAAACAAAGCAGATAAAAAATATACTTACAAATTATGATATAAAAAGTTTTCAGGGCTATTATTATTCAAAACCGCTTACAATGCATGATTTTTCTGAAAAATATCTTATTTCATAAGAAAGGATAAGGAATCTGTCAGAGACGATGTTCTTCGTTCCGCTGGATTCCTTTTTGTTCTGCTTTAATATTCGTCATAATTACCAATGCTCTTTTCATCATTTTAACGAAAAGGACTAATATGTGTTGTTAAAATCAACAAAAGTATGCGTTGAAAATTGTCCTAATTGCACTTTACGTTATAATTTTACTGTGTTTTTTTTCATTTTCGCAAAAAATACTTGCAGTTTTTTGTGAAATGTGATAAAATATAGTGATACATGAAATTGACTATAGAATATACTCAATTTGCACTACTATTGTTAAAGGAGAATGATATGGCAAAGTTAAAGGCAGCTGTTATTTTTGGCGGCACGTCCAGAGAACATGAACTCTCTCTTGCTTCCGCAGCAGATGTTATCAGAAAAATACCTGAGGATAAGTATGAGGTAATATGCATAGGTATTACAAAAAAAGGAAGATGGCTTTATTTCCCGGGAGATACAGAAGAAATAAGGTCGGGGACATGGGAACTTAACCCTGACTGTACGACTGCAATAATTTCACCCGATCCTATTCACAGAGGAATTATAACCATTGAAAACGGCGAAACTTCCGTTAAGAAAATAGATGTAGCATTTCCGCTTCTTCAAGGAAAAAAAGGCGCTGACGGCTCTGTTCAAGGACTTCTCGATCTTGCCGGAATTCCGTATGTCGGCTGCGGACTTCTCGCTGCGGCTTCCTGCATGGACAAATCGCATACGCATATGGTGCTTGATGACTATGGCGTTAAAACAGCCGACTGGAAGCTTATTACTCAGCGTGAAATGAACAGGATCGAAGAAAAATGCAGGGAAATTTCGTTTGAAATGGGATTCCCGCTCGTTGTAAAGCCAGCCAACAGCGGAAGTAATGCAGGAACAAGCGTTGCTGAAAATATGAACAGCTTTATAGCCGCTGTTAAAATTGCTTTTTCAAGCGATAATAAGGTGGTTGTCGAAAAATATATAAAGGGAAGAAAACTTGAAGCCGCAGTTTTTGGCTATGATACGCCTTTTTCTTCATATATCGGAGAAATCGTTTCAGAAAATAATTCGTATGACCCGACCGATTTCAGCGTAAGCACCGGCGACGATCTTATTGTTCCGGCCGATTTGCCGAACGATGTCCAGAACAGTATAAGAGAAACAGCCGTAACGGCTTATAAAGCTCTCGGATGCAAAGGACTTGCAAGAGTTGATTTCTTTTTAACAGAGGACGGCGAGCTTCTTCTTAACAAGATAGGAACTTCGCCGGGATTAAGAAAAAACAGCGTTTTCACCAAGCTTATGAATCATCTTGGTATGGAGCACGGATATCTTCTTGACAAGCTGCTTGAACAGGCAATCGAAAATGCTGAAAGAAGCTATTAAAAGGAGAGGGAAATTTGAAAAAAAATATCATGATCTCTCTTGTAAGCATTCAATGGCAGAATGATGAAAAATGTGAAACAGAACTGCTTACTAAAGCAAAATATGCCTGTGAAAACGGATTTGATATAATTTCATATGAGGATACGTCGGCAACAGGCTTTGAAGGTTCTGTTACTACTATTAAAGTAGAGGGAGAAAAATCCGCTTCAATAGTTCGTGAGGGAACGGCAAATTCAGCTCTCTCGCTTGAGATCGGAAGGAAACACTTTTGTCAATACGGAACCCCGTACGGAAATTTTCAGATAGGAGTTTATACTCATGCTATCGAAAATACAATAAGCAATAACGGAAGAATTTATCTCAAATATACACTTGATCTGAATTCTTCTTATTTATCGGATAACGAAATAATTATAACTGTGCAGGATCAATGATCTTCATCAGACAGAAAGGATAAATGTTAAATGTCAGATCTTATAAACAAAGCGTCGCTTCAGCTTCGTGAACTTATAGTTGAAGCTCTCGGTAAGCTTACAGCTGAGGGAGCCGTTCCGGCAGTTCCGGTTCCGGCGTTCAGTATAGAAATTCCGGCGGATAAGTCGCACGGAGATTTTGCCGCAAATACAGCTATGGTATGCGCAAAGACTTTTAAAATGCCTCCGAGAAAAATTGCTGAGCTGCTCTGTGAAAAAATAGAGCTTGGGGATTCGCTTTTTGAAAGAACCGAAGTTGCAGGTCCGGGATTTATGAATTTTTTCCTCAGCCGCAAGTGGTTTTCGGACGTTATTGAAAATGTTCTTACAGAAAAAGAAAATTTTGGCAAAACTGATTTTGGCGGCGGAAAAAGAGTTCTGGTGGAATTTGTTTCTGCAAACCCGACAGGTCCTATGCATATTGGAAATGCCAGAGGCGGAGCGATAGGCGATTGCCTTGCAAGCGTTCTCGATTGGGCAGGGTTTAAAGCCGAAAGAGAATTTTATGTTAACGATGCAGGAAATCAGATCGAGAAATTCGGAAAATCCCTTTCTCTGAGATATATGCAGATCTGCTCTGAAAAAGGACAGCAGGCGGTGTATGACTGTCACGGCGATACGGAAAAGCTTTGTGCTGATATCTATTCAAGAAGTGGCGAGGGACAGGATTTTGAAATGCCCGAAGATGTTTACCTGGGCGCAGATATTATTGAACATAGTGCAAACTATTACCATAAAAATATTTTCAGCCTTCAGGATCTTAGTGAGGACGAACGCAGAAAGGCTCTTGTTGAATATGCTCTTCCGTTGAATATCGAGGGTCTTGAACGTGATCTGAAAAAATACCGCATAGTTTACGATAACTGGTTCAGAGAAAGCACTCTTCATGCAAGCGGAGAAACTATGAAAATTGTGGACAAGCTTCGTGAAGCCGGATACACCTATGAACAGGAGGGTGCGATCTGGTTTAAGGCTACAGAATTCGGCGTTGACAAGGACTTTGTTCTTGTTCGTGCAAACGGTATTCCTACTTATGTCGTTCCGGATATTGCGTATCACTACGATAAGCTTGTTACCCGTGGATTCGACAAGGCTATAAACGTACTCGGAGCAGATCACCACGGTTATGTTCCACGTCTTAAAGCGGCTTTAACAGCGCTTGGAGTAGATTCCGATAAGCTGGATGTCGTACTTATGCAGATGGTTCGACTTGTTCGTCAGGGAGAGGTCGTAAAGCTTTCAAAGAGAAGCGGAAAGGCAATAACTCTCGTAACTCTTCTCGATGAGATACCGATAGACGCTGCGAGATTTTATTTCAATCTCCGTGAAGCTAATTCACAGTTTGAATTTGATCTTGATCTTGCTGTTGAGAAATCCTCACAGAATCCGGTTTACTACGTTCAGTATGCTCATGCGAGAATTTGCAGTCTTATTGCTAATTTAAAATCGGAGGGAATAGAAATTCCGGAAGCTGCCGATCTCAGTCTTCTCGATAATTCTCGTGAGATTGAGCTTATCCGTCATATTGCAGCTCTTCCGAAGGAGATAAATCTTGCCGCAAAGAACTACGATCCGGCTCGAATTACAAAATATTCTATCGACCTTGCAACGCTCTTCCACCGTTTTTACGATGCTTGCAGTGTTAAAAATGCGGAAACACCAGAGCTTATGAACGCAAGAATACTTCTTTGTCTCGCAGTAAGACAGACTTTAAGAAATGCATTATCTATCCTTAATGTTGAACAGCCGGAGAAAATGTAAAAATTACATTTTTGGTATAAAAATTACGGCTTGGTTACAAACGAAAAATACTAATTGTCGTAAATTGACAAATAAAAAGCATTAAAAATGTTGAAATTGCAAGCTTTGGAATAAAAGTTAACACTTTGTTAACAAATTGATGCTGAAAATATGTTACAATTTGTAATATATTGAAGTTGCAGTTAAACACTGCCGCACTATTCCCAGAGACTTGCTGCGAATAAAATTATAATAAAATTCAGAAGGGATGTAAATTATGTCCAACAGATTATTTCAGGGTTTAGTTCATCAGATGCGTGATACTATCGACGCAACTATCGGAGTGGTCGATGAAACAGCAACTATCATCGCTTGCAGCGATCTTTCAAGAGTAGGCACTACAAATGAATTCGTTTCGCTTGATCTCAGTGATTCGCACGATATTTTTATTCGTGACGGTTTCACATACAAGCCTTTCGGCTCAAGAGCAAAGCCGGATTACGCTGTTTTTGTGGAGGGCGTGGACGATGCTGCCGCTAAATACGCAAGCATCCTTGCCATAACTCTTTCAAATATCAAGCAGTATTACGATGAAAAATATGACAGAAACAACTTTATTAAAAACGTTATTCTTGATAATGTTCTCCCCGGAGATATCGTTATCAAGGCAAGAGAGCTTCATTTCAATGCTGAAATAAGCCGTGCGGTTTTCCTTATCAGAATTATTTCTGCTAACGACATTTCCGCTTATGACGTTATCCAGAATCTCTTCCCGGATAAAAATAAAGACTTCGTTTTCAATATCACAGAAAGCGACATCGTTCTTGTAAAAGAACTTAAAAGCACAGTCGATTCAAAGGATCTTGAAAAGCTCGCACGTTCCATCGCCGATACTTTAAGCAGTGAGTTCTATACAAGAATAAATGTTGGTATCGGAACTTCTGTTGTCGGAGTAAAGGATCTTGCACGTTCGTTCAAGGAAGCTCAGATGGCTCTTGAGGTCGGTAAGGTTTTCGATACCGATAAGGTCATCGTCAGCTATGATAACCTTGGAATCGCACGTCTTATCTATCATCTTCCGACAACTCTCTGCGAAACTTTCCTTCATGAAGTTTTTAAGGTTGGAAGCATAGAATCTCTCGATCACGAAACGCTTTTCACTATTCAGAAATTCTTTGAAAATAATCTTAATGTTTCTGAAACTTCAAGAAAGCTCTTTGTACACAGAAATACTCTTGTATACAGACTCGAAAAAATTAAAAAGCTTACAGGTCTTGACCTTCGTGAGTTCGATCACGCTATTATCTTTAAAATTGCTCTCATGGTTAAGAAATACCTGTCGGCAAATCCGGTAAAGTTCTGATTTTAAGAACGAGGACGGAGCTTTCCGCCCTTACAGATTAAGGTAGGTGTAAAACCATTGGTAGAACTTAAAAACGTATCTGTAACCTATTCCAGCGGCGTTGACGCTCTTAATAACGTCAGCCTGAAAATAAACGACGGCGATTTTGCTTTCGTTGTAGGTTCATCCGGTGCGGGAAAAAGTACTATGATCAAGCTTCTGCTTAAAGAAATAGACGCAACAAGCGGTGTTGTTACCGTAAACGGCTATAATCTTGGCAAGCTGAAAAAACGCAAAATACCTGAATTTCGCCGTACTCTCGGATTTGTATTTCAGGATTTCCGTCTGATCCCGTCTATGACCGTTTACGAAAATATTGCTTTCGTTCTTCGTGTTATAGATGCTCCGATAAAATATATACGCAAAAGAGTTCCTTATGTTATAAGTCTTGTCGGACTTCATGCGAAAACTAATTCATATCCCGATGAGCTTTCCGGCGGTGAAAAACAGCGTGTTGCAATTGCAAGAGCGCTTGTGAACGATCCGCAGCTTATTATTGCTGATGAGCCGACCGGAAATATTGATCCCGAGCTTTCTTATGAGATCGTAGAGCTTCTCAAAAGCATCAACGATCAGGGAACAACTATACTTATGGTTACTCATGAACATGACCTTGTACGTCATTTCGGAGGCAGAATAATAAACATTACCGAAGGTGAGATCGTATTTGATGAGGTTATTCTCGGTGCAAATGATGAGATTATAATGCCTCCCGGAGCGGAGATTAATCCTCCTCAGCTGTCTTTGCAGGAAGCAGGAACATCTTCTGTGACTGTAGACGGTTTTACTGAGGAAGAATCGGTAAATACGGATATTCCGCTTGATGAAATGAGCGCAGATGATGTTATTGCTGCAATAACCGGTGAGAAAACGTCGGGAGGTGCAGTATGAAGATAAGCGGCTTTAAATACCTTGCAAATCAAGGCGTTGAGAATATCTGGAAAAATAAAATGATGGCGTTTGCCACATTTTGCGTTCTTCTTATTTCACTTTTGCTTGTCGGAGTGGCGTCGCTTTTTTACATAAACATGAATTCAATGATTCTCGGTCTTAATGATAAAAACGAAATCGTGGTTCACTTGAACGTCGGAACGCCGGATGACGAGATTAAAAAAGCTGAAGAAGACCTCAGAAAGATTCCGAATGTTGATAAGATAACATTTATCTCAAAGGAAGAAGCTCTTGTACGTCAGAGAGCAAATCTTACAAGTGCTGAAAAGATCTTTAATGATTATATTGGCGATGATGCCAGCTTTATGCCGGATGGATTCAGCGTTACCGTTAAAAATAACGACATCATTGCAGACACAACTGCTGAGATAAATACAATGCCGGTTGTTCTGAAAGCGCAGTCATCGCTTCAGGTTGCAGAATTTCTTAAAGAACTCAGAAGAGTAGTCTCGCTTATAGCCGGAGCCGTAGTTATTGCGCTTGCGGCAGTATCAATAATTATGATCTCGAATACCACAAAAGCAAGCGTTTTTGCAAGACGTGAAGAAATTCAGATCATGAAATATGTCGGCGCAACCAACTCTTTCATCCGAACTCCGTTTTTTGTCGAGGGTATGGTGACAGGGCTTTTTGCAGGCACGGGAGCATTTTTCATAACATGGTCTGCTTATCAGGCAATTTTTAAAGTTATGCAGAGCGAAGAAACTCTTATGAACGCTTTCGGACTTGGTTCGCTTATTCCATTTGAGGATATAAGATTATATGTGCTTATCGCATATCTTGTTGCGGGTTCGTTTGTCGGCGCTCTCGGAAGCGTTATCAGTACAAGACGGCACGTTGACGTATAAAAATGGGGTAATTTATCTTTTGAAAGGAGGCGGCGGCTGGACCGACCTGATGATATGTTAGTGGTCGATTCTGATTCGCAGCTATTATGAGTAAATTAAGCATATTCAAAAAAATTCTTTCCTTTGTCACCTGTATGGCGGTTTCCGTTGGAGCTGTGGCATCCTACAATGCTTTTTCCAATAAGAACGTTGCAAAGGTTTCGGCTAAAACAGTAAGTGAGATTCAGGAGGAAAGAGCTGCTAACGAGCAGAAAATAGCTGAATATGAAGAACAGATAAAAGCTCTTGCAGGTAATGCGGAAAATGAAAAGCAGTACCAGGAAACTCTTATGGAGCAGATCGAGCTGATTCGTGAAAACATTAATCTCCTTAATACCGAACTTGAATCCATTGAAAAGGATATCGATACTGCTCAGGATAACATTGAACAGCTCGATAAAACTATCGTTGAACAGCAGGATGAAATTGATAAAAACGTTGAACTTTTTAAAGAGCGTTTATGTGCCATGTACGTTTCGGGAAACGACAATCTTGCATCAATAATCGTAGGTTCTTCCGATTTCTATGACATAATGTCAAGAGTTGAAATGGCAAACAGAATGGCTGCTTACGATGAAGAGCTTATCAATGATATTCTTGCAGATATTGAAAATCTTGAAAAAAGCAAAAGCAACCTTGAAAGCGAAAAGCTCACCCTTGATATGAAACTTGAAAGTCAGCAGAAGAAAAAGTCGGAAAAAGAAGCTTCTCTCGAAGAATTGGATAAAAAATACGAGCAGACTAAGGCTGAAATAGACCGTATTAAGAAAGAGCAGTCAAGACTTGAGGGCGACAAGGCTGATCTTACAGCTAAAAATCAAGCGCTTCAGGCTGAGGAAGATGCAATAATCGAAGAGACTATCAGAAAAGAAAACGAGCGTATTGCCGAGGAAAAGAGAAAGCAGGCAGAGGATGAGGCTCGCCGTCAGCAGCAACAGCAGACAACTACGGTGCCGAGTAATAATGGCGGAAACGAAACAGTTACCTCGCCAACAGTAACCGAGCCGTCTTATACTCCACCTGAAACTTCGTCAGCCGGATTTATCTGGCCTGCACCGGGATTCTATTATATATCAAGTTATTACGGCGCAAGATGGGGAACAATGCACAGAGGCATAGATGTCGGCGATGCCGGAATTCACGGAGGAGCTGCTGTTGCTGCGCAGTCTGGTACGGTTATAGCGGTAAGCAATTCATGTACCCATGATTATCCGAAGGATTATGGCTGCGGCTGCGGAGGAAATTACGGGAATTATGTCCTTATCTCCCATGACGGTACATATTCAACAAGATATGCTCATCTTTCATCAGTTTCAGTATCAGTCGGCGATTATGTTTCACAGGGACAAACTATCGGATATATCGGTTCAACAGGCTGGTCTACAGGCGATCATCTTCATTTTGAGGTTTATGTAAACGGCGTTGCTCAGGATCCGCTGAATTATGTAAGCAGATAGTCAATTTTTGTTCAGGGCGGTTAAACAGACTGCCCTGATTTTTGCAATGAAAATAGAAAGGTGCATAACATGAACAAAAAAATCAGTCTTGGACTTGCTTTGAGTCTTATAGCAATTGCTTCGGCGGTGACGTTTATATTAACTTCCTTTTTCTCTCTCCAAAGCTTTAACAAAAAAGTCGTTGATGTAAATGAAAAAGCTAAAAAATATAACTCACTTCAGCTTCTTGACACATACGTAAGAGACAATTATTTCGGAGAAATTGATGAATCAGAGCTTAACGACGGCATTCTTAAAGGGTATGTTGCAGGACTTGCTGATAATTATTCACGCTATCTTTCCGCAGACGAGTATATTGAGGAGCAGAACGACAATGCAGGAGAGCTTATTGGTCTTGGATTAACTCTTTCCGAGGATGAAAGCGGCTATATACGCATAGACGATATTATAGCTGATTCACCAGCTACTGAATCCGGAATTCAGAAAGGCGATATAATTATATCCGTCGATGGAGTTGACGTAATTGAAACAGGATTTAATGAATCCGTTGAGGCTATGAACGGTTCGGAAGGAACAAGCATTACTCTTACTATCAGAAGAAACGGTGTTGACACCGATTATACTTTCACTCGCCGTTCTATTGAACTGGTAACTGTAACAGGCGAGCTTATCGACGGCTCTATCGGTTATATAAAAATTGATGGGTTTAAACAGAATACTCCCGAACAGTTTATAGAGACGTTGCAGCATCTTACTTCAAACGGAGCAAAGGCTCTCATATTTGATTTGAGAGATAATCCGGGCGGACTTGTTGAATCAGTTGAGGAATGTCTTGATCCGCTTCTGCCAGAGGGAGTTATTGCAATCGCTGAATATAAAGACGGACATTCTGAAACTATCGTTTATTCCGACAGTTCCGAACTTGATATGCCCATGGCAGTGATCGTGAATAAAAATACAGCAAGCGCAGCAGAACTTTTTGCAGCTTCTCTTCGTGATTTTGAAAAAGCTGAACTGGTCGGCGAAAAAACTTACGGAAAAGGAGTTATGCAGATAACAACTGAAATGGAAAACGGAGGAGCTGTTGTTCTTACAGTTGCCGAATATAGAACGACTGTTTCCGAATGCTATGATAAGATCGGACTGAGTCCCGACTATACGGTGGTCGATGACAATGCAGACGATGATTATGATGTTCAGTATTATGAAGCAATGAATATTATAAATCGTGCTTTAGCAGATTAAGAATCGTCCGAATAAATACAAAAATATATTCTGATAAAAAAGACTGTTTCACTAAGGTGCAACAGTCTTGATTTTTAGAACCTGTCCACATAGAAATTATGTGCGGATTTTCGGGAAAATTTTGTCGAGGGCAAGGCGAAAAAGTGAAAGCATACTATCGTATGGTGAGCTTTTTCAACACAGCGATCGGCAAAATTTTCCGAAAAGACGTGCGGAATCTTCTATGTGGACAGGTTCTTATATAAAAGTATGTTCAATTGTGATAAGGGCATTTATTTTTTCGTTTTCGTTTGAGAAGAGTTTTTGTATATCGTTTGAAATTTCCTGCGGAGATTTTTTTTCACTGAATGGAATAACCAGCTCAAAAATCAGATTTATTTCACCATTTTTAGTATAAAACTTAAAATCATGAAATGTATATTCTTTGTTGTAATCATTAATTATCCGTTCTGTCAAAAGCTTATAGCGATCTGTTTCTTCATCGTTGAGCTTAACAGGATCAATATGAATACACATTGAAATATTCAGCTCGGATTCTATTTGCTTTTCGGCATTATCAACAGCATCGTGAAGCGCTTCAACGCCTATATCTGAGGGACATTCAGCATGAGCGGTAGCCATAATTCTGTTTGGACCGTAATCATGGACAATAATGTCATGAACTCCAATAATATTTTCCTGAGAAAGCATAATTCGTTTCATATCGTCAACAAGCTTTTTTGAAGGAGGCTGACCGAGAAGAGAACCGGATATGTTTTTCAGAACGTCGATTCCCGAAAAGGCTACAAAAAAAGTTACAAATAAACCGATAATACCGTCAAAGCGGTGGATTCCTGAAATTTTGCAGACGAAAAGAGAAACAAGAACTGCTCCCGTAGCAATGCAGTCGTTAAGACTGTCTTTTTGAACAGCCTTAAGATTGATATTGCCGGTTTTTCGGTAAAATATTCCATTAATGAAAAACATGAGAAATTTTATCATTATTGATGAAACAAGAACTAATACATATATTAATGAGAAATTCATATTCTTAGGAGAGATTATTCTTTCGACAGAACTTTTTCCCAGTTCAAAGCTCATCAAAAGAATGAAAACTGCAATTATTATAGCAGAAATATACTCGGCTCTGCCATGACCGAATGGATGCTCTTTATCGACAGGCTTTCTGGAAAGAAGCGTTCCTGCAATCGAAACAATATTCGAGCCGGCGTCGGACAGATTATTTGCAGCGTCTGCGGTTATTGAAACAGAACCGCTCATGCTTCCTGCTATAAATTTGAAAATGCATAGGATGAGATTGCATATTATGCCGAATATTCCGGCAAAAATACTTAAATTCGTTCTCTTGCTCATATGTTACCTCGAAAAATGGTTTCAGAGCCTGTGTTCATAGGATAAATCACACGTCTTTTCGGCAAAATTTGCCGATTACTGCGTTGAACAAGTTCACCATACGTCAGTATGTTTTCACTTTTTCACCTTGTTCTCGGCAAATTTATGTTCGAAAATATGCGCAATTTCCCTATGAACACAGGCTCTTAATTTGTGTACTTCAAATATTATATCATAATAATTATAATAATTCAAGAAAAAATATACCCGAACTGCCAAAAAAGCAATTCGGATATAATATAAATATTGCACATCAGAGAATAAAGCAAATAAGTCCGCTGCATCCCTCGTTGATGACTCTTTCAAGCGTTTCCTGAATCTTCATTCTTGCGTCTGTCGGCATTTTATAAAGCTTATTATGAAGTCCTTCGTTGACGAGTTCATGAAGAGATTTTCCGAAAATATTTGATTCCCAGATTTTTGTCGGATTATCGTCAAAGCCATCGAGAAGATACATAACAAGCTCTTCGGACTGACGTTCCGTTCCGACTATCGGACTTACAGTCGTATTGATATTTGCTTTCATAAGATGTATGGACGGAGCGGAGGCTCTAAGTTTTACACCGTATTTTCCTCCCTGACGGATGATTTTTGGCTCTTCAAGAGTAAGCTCATCAAGCTCCGGCATAACGATTCCATAGCCGGTTGCTTCAACTTCTGCAAGAGCCGGTTCGATACGCTGATATTTTCTTCTGATATCGTTAAGCTCCATAAGAAGGGGCATAAGATCGCTTTCGCTTTCAATTTCAATGCCTGTTGCTTCTCCGAGGATTTTATAGAAAAGACTGTTGTCAAGCTCGGCATTTATTGTAACCGAACCTTTTCCAAGATCTATTGATGAAATTTCAGCTTTGATTATATGCGGACACTCCGACATTGCCGCCGCTGCAATTTCTGCTTCACGAACTATCTTTATATCTCTTGCCGCATTTCTGATGCAGCCGAGAATTTCCGATTTAAGCCAATGTCCTTTTTCAAGAGTGTTGATCCATCTTGCCGTTCTGATATTGATCTCCTTTATCGGGAACGAAAAAAGGATCTCACGGATAATTTCACGAATATCCTCCTCGTTAAGATCAAGACAGCTAACCGGAATAACTTTGGCGTCATAACGATCTGTTAACTGAGCGGCGAGCGTTTTTGTTTCGGTAGAATCAGGAGTTGTTGTATTAAGTATGACCACAAACGGTTTTCCGAGTTCTTTTAATTCACGAATAACACGTTCTTCGCATTCTTCATATTCAGCTCTTGGAATATCGGAAATAGAACCGTCTGTTGTGATGACAAGACCGATCGTAGAGTGGTCGGTTATAACCTTTTGCGTACCTATTTCAGCAGCCATATTAAAAGGGATCTCCTCATCGAACCATGAGGTCATAACCATTCTCGGCTGTTCGTTTTCAATATATCCAAGCGAACTGGGAACGATATAACCAACGCAGTCGATAAGACGGACGCTGAAAGCCGCTCCGTTTCCGAGATCGACTTCAACAGCTTCTTCAGGGATGAATTTCGGTTCAGTTGTCATAATAGTTTTGCCTGCTGCGGACTGCGGAAGTTCGTCAAGTGCGCGTTCACGCTTGAATTCGCTTGGAATATTCGGAATGACAAGCGACTCCATAAAACGTTTAATAAAAGTCGATTTACCTGTTCTCACAGGTCCGACTACACCAATGTAAATATCGCCTCCGGTACGCTCAGCGATATTGCTGTAAATATCTTTTACCATAATCTGCTCCTTAAAATCTGCATTTTCTTTTTGAGAACCTGTGTTCATAGGGAAGATGTGCGAATTTTTGAGCATAATTTTGCTAAGGATAAGGCGAAAAAGTGAAAGCATACTGTCGTATGGTGAACTTTTTCAACGTAGTTATCAGCAAAATTTGCCAAAAAGACGTGCAGCTTATTCTATGAATGCAGGTTCTGACTGCGGTTCATCAAGTAACTATCGGAATAAGCAGCATTCCGCCGTTTTCAAGTCTTTCTCCGTCAAGCTCGTTTTCTTCCATAACAGCTGAAACGCTTGTGCTGTAGCGTTTTGCGATATCCCAGATCTCTTCATTTTCAACTCCGAAATAGAGTTTTATAGAATAATCCCCGTCACGCTGTTTTTTAACGGAATCATCGACGTTTATCTCGGTAAGGGCTTTTATTGAAGAACAGCTTAATACCGAAATTTTTGCAGTAAGATCGGCTTTAACGGTAAGAACGCCTTCGGAAGAGATATTATAGGAAACCTCATTTACGGTAATTTCTGCCGAAACATCACAGCCGGCAATATTGTCACCGAGGTCGATAGTCTCCTCAAAGGCTTCGTCCTTATCGGGCATAACGATCATTCCGGATTGATCCTTGGCAGCCATGGAATATGTCAGCATTCCGGTTACAATAAGCGATCTGCCGTCCTCTGCAATTCTCGTGTTGATATTTTTCGGAGAACACCACATTGAGTAAATGGTTTGCGGCACATTTTCACTTTCGGCAATCTTAGCTGTATGGCGGAAGCTTTCGTTATATATAACAGGGATCTGCTCGGCACGAATCTCAGAAATTTCCGTTTCGCACGGATAAACGGTAGAGTATGCGTCCGTTCCAAGCATTACAGAAGCCGTTTTTACGGCACGGCATACGAGTCGAAGCTCAGTTTCGCATTTGAGAACTCTGTTTTCGCCGTTGTTTCCGGCAGTCGGAGTTATATCGCAGCTTATGATCTCCGGAGTAACGGAACACTCGAAAGAGTCGTCGATTTCGTCTATATCGATTATCTGGCTGAACGGAAGAGAAAAGCTCGCCGGTTCAATTGCGCCTTCGCCGTCTTTTTCGCAGGAATATAATAAATTGATTTCAATCTCACCCTTGGCAAGAAGCTTTCCGGAAATCATCTTCTTTTCGCATTCTCCTGCTTTACAGCGGCAGCTTATTATGCTTAAAATATTTGGCTGAGCCGGTGAAAGCTCGGTTTCTTCGTTTATCTGTAAAATTTTGTCGAGAGAGATTTTCTTTGCGGCAAAACGCAGGGGAGTTTTTTTAAGCTGAATATTCATGCCGAAAGCATCTGAGACGACATCCTGTTTTTTTTCACACGATACCTTGATTTTAACAGAAACCGCACCTCTCATATCGAGACGGCGTTTATTTACTGCACGAAAATTTACATGATCGGTCTTAGGTATAAGGGTTACAGCAGGGGAGTCGCAGCTTCTTTTGAGTTCGATAGTTCTTGAGAAATTCTGACGCTGAGTTACACATCTAAGAACAGAATCCTCCTCGCCGCAGTAAAGAATCCTTATATCGCAGCGCAATTCATAAGAAAGACGATCGCCGTTTACAGAAAAATCTGTGATGACAGGAAGCACCTGACAACGAATCAGTCTGAATATATCCGGATAATAGTCAGGAAGAATATAATCAAGCTCGATATTTTGTTCCTGAATACCGTCAAAGACACATTCGGCGGCGGGTACGGTTTCTCTGTTAATTTTAAAATCCATAATGAACCTCCTTGAAATGCTTTTGGCTATTGCCTTTATAAATGATATTCATTAACGAGTACAAGTATTCCGATAAATAAAACAAAAACCTCTCCATGATAGGAGAGGCTGAGTTTTATCAGGTTATTTTTTCTTTTTTAAACCGGTAATAAGAGTTCCGGCTGCCATAAAAACAATTCCGAAAATGAGCATTATCGCAATGCATACCGCTGTAGAAATATTTTTGCCGAATATATCCAGATCAATTCCCATAAAGGATTTGTATTCATTGATCACTTCTGAGGAAGCTCCGCAGAGAACTTCATCTGTAAGGCTGTCCGTCATGACTTTCCGGAACATTACGGTGCTGTAAATAATAGGAGTGCATTTAAGGGCTGAAGCGATTACGCCTGAAAATTGTCCGATAGGAAGATAAACGCCTCCAAGGAAGCCTACGAGAGTTCCGATGACTGTTCCGATAGCTCCCCAAGCGCTTTCGCTTCTGATAAGAGCGGCTAAAAGATACATAACAGCTGAGTATGTAAACGAATTAACAGCTATCATTCCAAAAATTTCAAGGTGAACAGCGGCGGAAAAGACATCCATTCCCTTTGTGTAAAGATAAATTTCAGAAATTGCAAGAGTCAGAATGCAGACGATTACCGACGATATCCATGCTGATGCAATATATGAAGCAGAAATAATAGTGCGCTTGATAGGAGCAGTATAGATTGAATTTATTTTTCCTGAGGTTTTGTCGCTTATCATTGAAGTAAGAGTTGAAAGTGTTACCATAACAGCATTTATGGGAATAATGCCTGCCGTTGTCCATGAAAGAACCAGAAGCTTTGCGTCTTTAGTTTTATTTCCTGCGTCCGGAATAGATTCAAAAATTTCGTTAAGACCGTCTATATACATATCGCCAAGAAAAATAAGCATAAGTCCGATAATTATTATCATTGAAAGCATTGAGCTGAAAACTGCCATTTTGTCACGGAAATAAAGCGAAGCATTTCTTTTGGTAAGTTGGAAGAATTTAAGCATATCAATATTCCTCCTTTGTTGCATTAATGAAAACATCATCCAGACTTCCCTGAATCATTTCAAAACTATCAAAATCTTCGCTTACATGATTAAGAAGATCAAGAGCTTCCCTTGAAGTTCTGACCGGGATTTTAATGCCGTAATTCGTATTTTCATAACACGAGATTTTCAGCTTACTTATTATAACATCTTTTTTATCCTCATTGCAGTAAATTTTAAGGTAATCGGAGGCGAATTTTTCTTTAAGCTCATACGGAACTCCCTGAGCGATGATTTTTCCCTTGTTTATAATGATGATTCTGTCTGCCTCAGCAGCTTCCTCCATGTAATGAGTAGTGAGAAAAACAGTCATATCGGTAGTTTTTCGGAGCTGTTCAATAGTGTTCCAGACATCTTTTCGTGCCGACGGATCAAGACCTGTTGTAGGCTCGTCAAGAATGAGAATTTCCGGAGTATGCATAAGTGCGGCAGCAATTTCGCATCTTCTTTTCTGTCCTCCTGAGAGATTCCGGTATTTCTTTTTCAGAATTTCATTTAGTGAGAAAATTTTGCTGAGCTTTTCAAGATTTTTTTCGGCTGAAAGCTTATCCGCACCATGAAGAATACCTCTGCATAATAAATTTTCCTTAACCGTAAGCAGATCGTCGAGTACGTTTCCTTGGTAAACAATACCGATTTTCCGACGTATATTGCTGCTTTCATTTACTGTATTAAATCCGCAGATGTTTATTTTTCCGTTTGTTGGTTCAAGGAGCGTAGACATCATATTTATAGTAGTTGATTTTCCGGCGCCGTTTACTCCAAGAAAACCTATAAGTTCGCCCTTATTAACTGTAAAAGAAATGTTGTCAACAGCTGTGAAATCACCGTATTTCTTTGTAAGCCCATCTATTTGGATTACATTCATGCTAATTTCCTTTCTGCTATTTTTTGATCTGTTATTTAATAATCAAAACAGCTGCAACTTTCTGCCGAAAATTGTTGCTTAGAATTGTCGAGCTGAGACCAAATGGATGCTACTGCAAGTGTCTTATTATATGATCTTTGCCGAATTAATACATATATCAAATCAGTTTTTTCGTATTTATTATA
Organism: Ruminococcus sp.; assembly: GCA_017462565.1. Classification (GTDB taxonomy): domain Bacteria; phylum Bacillota; class Clostridia; order Oscillospirales; family Ruminococcaceae; genus Ruminococcus. Next base: position 59,472 of record JAFTQW010000029.1, on the reverse strand, counting down.
TCAAATAGAGTAAAACTTGTCAAGTGTGATGACTTCCAACATTTTATTAGATCTTTGGTGCGGGAAGGTAGGTTCTGGATATGATGTACTTGCTGGAGGAGCAATAAATGAAAATTTAGGTGAAATTTATGAGCTTGGTGCTAATATCGGTAGTATTGTTGGTGGAACTATCAGAAGTTTTGCTTATGGTAAATTAACACCTCGCCATTGACAAAAACGTGTACAAGCTCATTTGATTCAGTTTCAAATGTCTAATAATTCTCAAGAACAATAGAAAGATTTTGGTCGGTATACAAACCCAATTTGTTGAATTGATAACAAAGCTACTTTTTAGGCGGAATGTACGAAGTAACAATTACCCATTCCTTGCACTTCGGGCAGTATTGACCTGCACACATTCCCTCTATTTTACTTATCAGCATTTCATCGCATTTACCACAGAAATCAATAAATGTCTCACACTTTTCACAATAAACATATTTCAAAGAACCTTCATCAATTTTTTCCTGAAAAAATTCATTGCCACACTCAGGACATTTTACGAACATTTTCGCACCCCCTATTTATATATTTGTAAGAATTCAATTCATTCTCCGGGATCAAAGAAATTTGCATTTTTTTCCATTTCTGCTTCCATATATAGATAAGTTTCCATATAAATCAGCTCATAGATATTTATTTGGCGCTGTAACCTTAGCATTAAGTCTATTTGCAAGTTGTTGAGCAAATCAATTTTTTAAGAACCAGTTTCACAAGACAATAGTCTGATATCCTGATCATGCAATTCTGACATACTTCGAATCATTTTAGCTGTTCATAACTACACCGAGTAATCTATTCTATGTGCTAAGCTTGGTTTAGTCATAGGCCGCTGAAGCTCGTTGAACCGAACAGATCTATCTGAAAGGCAGTGCAATATCAGCATTGCTCACTTGCCGGAAATCAGACTTTGTGCTGTTGCATATGGACATTTTCCAAAACGCTGTTCAATAGATGTGTTTTCAGACATCAAATTCCTCTTTCAGATCCATGATGTCACGAATTTCCGCATGACCGTTTTCCAGATAAAAAAGACCCATTTCCCATTCGTTTTTATCATATAACGCCATAACCTGCGGCATAGCAACACGCACCTTTTCAAGGAGCGCTTCATCCCTCACGATCTTTACAGTACCATCATAACGCAGGAATTCCTGTTCTTTGAGAGCAAGAATTTCAACTTTCGGATTCCGTGTGAGCTGTGCAAAGCACTTTTTGAATGTACCTGCACCAAAATACAGCTTACCGCCGTCAAGCATATGGAAACCAAATGGACGTCCTTTCGGCTGATCGCCATCGGTTGTCAGGAAATAAAATACTTTAGCCTGATCGAGAAACTCACTTACTTTTTCTACATTTGACATAATCATACCTCCGTAATAGAAATGTGGTCACTTTATTGAACCATTTATATTATAAAGCCAGTCTGAGATTCTGTCAAGTACGATTCTTTATATACCAAGTATCTTTCAAGATACTGGTCTGAGAGGTGAAGCAATGCTTTTCAAATTAATTCCCGAAAACGGAACCGGCGAACAGCTGAACTTATCCACTACTGCCAACCAATACATGACCTTTGAAATCGACGGCTTGTACCCTCCAGCTGGAACAATCAGTACATACACCTACGTTGGCATGGATGGAAGTTATCTGAATAATGCCTTTATCGAAAAAAGAAATGCAGTCATCAGTTTTTCTATGCGTGGCGTGGACATTGAGAACTGTCGTCATGCCCTCTATCGTGTGCTTAAGCCGTCCTGATATATTAAGGTTTACTACAAAACTTCCGGTATTGATGTATATTACTGCTTTTGTGTCTTGACGCTAATGTTTTGAGACAGCTGTATTCTATAAGGCTTCGGGAGCGATACATTTTTGAATGACAGCTTAAAGCCGTATTCCTCCCGCGCATAAGTTAAAAGAGCTTTGAACACAGTAAGAAGATCACGAACATAACCTGCGGACAGACCGTTGTCTATTTTATCCTTGATAAAAGCGTTGATCTTTGCAGAATTGACCGAGATGCAGAACATATCGCCGAAAACGGGCAGAATATGTTTATCAAACTTCATCTTATAATTGGCATAGGTAGATTCTTTTACACGGTTTACAATCGCATTGAGCCATTCCGTGTAGACCGCCTGAACTGTGATATGCCGACCGGATAGATACAGACTCTCAATTTCACGGGCGATGCGCAGTTTCTGTTCAGCTTCATCATAAGTTTTACCATAAACATACTGGTAAACAGGTTTTCCATTAGTTTCATGATCTACGATAAAACGTCCCATATAACGTCCATCGGTATGTTTTGTAATTGTTTCTATGATTGACAACATAATTTTCTCTTTTTGTTATTTTGTTTAACCTTAGCACAGATATTGCTGGCAGCGTTGTGCAATTTGCCGATTTTTAGGTTTTCTTATCGGCACGCCTTGAAATTCTATTTCAAATGAAGTATAATTAAATTATTAAAAGCCTTTCACAAGATTTGTAATTTTGCGAAAAGCAGTATACATATTTGATGATATAATAACCGTATTTGGCAGAAAAATTCAATTCCGGACTATTTAAATTTATGATTCATTGCTTTTTAAATTGAATATTTTCAACAATTTTTGACGAGATTATTACACAAAGCAATTCTAGGAAATTTGATCATGCTCATGCCTTTTTTGTTGCCAATGCAGTTTACCATAGGTCGGGGATTATGGAAATTAATGATGCGTTTGATAACACTGTGGAGCAGCGATTGAATTTAAAATTTATAATATTTTGAGGAAAAGAATATGAAGAGGTTTGAAAACAAGATTTGGCTTTCATCGCCTACCATGCATGGCGATGAATTGAAGTGGGTAACTGATGCATTTGAGAAGAACTGGATTACTACAGCCGGTGAGAATGTAAACGAAGTAGAACGGCTTGTTGCCGAATATACAGGATGTAAATATACAACTGCATTATCATGCGGTACAGCTGCTCTGCATTTAGCTGTTAAGCTCGTTGGAGAGAAGTTGTACGGACAGCCTAAGCCAAACCAGGGAACACTTCAGGGACGAAAAGTTTTCTGCTCAGACATGACATTTGATGCAACGGTCAATCCGATTGCCTATGAGAACGGTGAGGCTGTTTTCATTGATACTGAGTATGACACATGGAATATGGATCCCGTGGCACTTGAAAAGGCATTTGAGATCTATCCTGATGTAAAACTTGTAGTTCTTGTTCATCTCTACGGCACACCTGCAAAAATGGACGAAATCATGGCAGTATGCCAGAAGCATGGAGCATTGTTGATAGAAGATGCAGCAGAATCTTTTGGTGCTACATATAAAGGAAAACAGACTGGAACATTTGGTATCGGTAATATCATCAGTTTTAATGGAAATAAGATTATTACTGGTTCTTCCGGAGGAATGTTTCTCACAGACAACAAGGAAGATGCCGATAAAATTAGAAAGTGGTCAACACAGAGCCGTGAAGATGCCCCATGGTATCAGCATGAAGAAATCGGATACAATTACAGAATGTCCAATGTAATTGCGGGCGTTGTTCGTGGTCAAATGAATTATCTTGACGAGCATATTGCTCAAAAGAAAGCAATTTATGAGAGATATAAAGAAGGTTTTGCCGATTTGCCAATTTCTATGAATCCATTTGACAGCGTTAATTCTGTGCCGAATTTTTGGTTGTCTTGTATGCTGATTGACGAAAGTGCAATGTGTAGACAAGTTCGTGGTGAACAGGATTCGCTGTACATTTCCGAATCGGGAAAGACTTGTCCAACAGAGATTTTGGAAGCGCTTGCCAAGTATAATGCAGAAGGCAGACCGGTTTGGAAACCTATGCATATGCAGCCGATTTATAGGTCAAATCCGTTCATCACAGTAAACGGTAACGGCAGAGCACGAAGCAATGCTTACATCAAAGAAATAGGTATGGTTGATGTGGGAGCTGATATTTTCAGACGTGGATTGTGTCTGCCAAGTGATAATAAGATGACTGCGGATGAGCAGGATGTTGTAATTGATATTATTCATGGTTGTTTTAGATGAACAAAGTGATACAAAAATTATGGCGTTATAAAGAGTGGATAACAATTTTTCTTTTCATCATTTACTGCATTTTCATCATCTACTATGCGTTGTTATGCAGAAAAGCTGGAGATGAACATAAGTTGGAACTTCGGCTTATGTGGGCATACAGAGAAATGCTGACTGGACATCCTGAATGGAAAGAGGATGTTGGGTATAATTTGAAAAACATTTTGTTTTTTGTTCCATTTGGTTTTTTATTTTCAAATATAACTACATCATCACCTGCATTCCAAAAGAAACGGTTGTTGATCGTTTTAATTATAGGAATGTTGTTTTCGATTTTAATAGAGATCATGCAGTATGTTTTTTGTTTGGGTTTATGTGAACTGGATGATGTGATTTGTAATAGTTTAGGAGCTTTAATTGGATTCCGTTTATATAGCTTAATAAAAAATTTGGTTAATTACACGGGATTAATAAATAAAGGAGCTTGACCAGTGAAGATGTTATTGAAAATTATAGAGGTTATTATAGCATTAGCTTCATTTGCTGCTTTGGTTGCCTTTATTTGTGAGCGTATTTATGAAATCAAAAACAGAGGAGCAAAGTTTTTACATAAACCACATGGCATCTATGAAAGATTTATCAAAAGACCTCTTGACTGTTTTCTTTCCTGTGGTGTCGGCTGATTTACGCTTTGTTTTCCGCAGTAGTAATTTTTTACAACATAAAAAGTAAGAAAACAAAGCCTATTCTGAGAAGGTTAATTGTAATTTATCTTGTATTTATCCTTCTTCTGACAATTATCGCCCGAACGCAGAAAGATCATATCACAGTCGAATGGATTTCGTTCTGGTTTTGGTATGAAGTAATTGTGTATTACAGAAAAATGCTTTTTGAAGAAAATATTCTTAATATTTTGATGCTCATGCCGTTTGGTGTTATACTGCGACTTTTTAATTATTATTCAAAGTCAAACACGCTCTTTATCCTGGTCTTGGATTGTCTGTAAGCATCTAAGTTGCATAGCTTGTATTCCGCCTTGGTTTGTTTGAATGGAATGATATCATTCGCAATACACTTGGCTGTGTTCTCGGCGTAACGGTTATGGAAAAATTACGAATAAAATACAAAAAAGACTAATGAAAGCGCCGCATCAGGCGCTTTTCTGTAAAAGAAGTGAATCATATGGCAATCATCAAACTGCATACGAAGCAGCATTTCATATGATTGCAGAACGTGGTAAAGCGACTGTGATTCACCCAACCGGAACAGAAAAATCATTTATCAGCTTCAAACTTTGTAAAGCATAGGGATAAAGTTAAAATAAAATGAGGTGGAGAATATGAAAAAAATACTAAAAAAATTCCGATACCGAAAGGTGATTCTTGCAGCGGCGGACGCATTTATCATTGCAGTTTCGGCGCTGATAAGCAATTTTATTTTGTCGGCAGTTCATATGAATATCTCGAATCATCAACTGATGATCTCGATTGTCATGAGCATGATCTGCTGCGGATTCAGTCTGCTGGCATTCGGTGCGTACAACAAATTGTGGCGGTATTTCAACATCCGTGATTATCTTTCCTGCGTAGGCGGCGTGGTTTTGGGAATGGCAATATCCAGCTTTTTCTTTGCGATCATGACAAGTCAGCTCGAACTTATCTATACGATGATTCATGTTATAATTGCAACGCTGGGAGTTTGTTTATTCCGTCTTCTGTTCAAGCAAACGTTTATCGACCTGACCAATGCCGGACATCAGGAATCCCAGTACAAACGCACCATGATCATCGGCGGCGGACAAGCCTGTAAAATGCTGCTGAAGGAAATCAAAAACGCACAAAATTCTCCTAATGAGAACCCATCGGCGATGTTCACTCCTGTGTGCATTCTTGATGACGATCATAAGAAAATCGGCACAGAGATAAACGGCGTGACCGTTGTCGGAGCAACCGGAGAAGTCCGGAAGTATGTCACAGAAAAGAAAATTGAGCAGATTATTTTTGCGATTCCCTCCTGTCTTGAGGACGAACGGCAGCGGATTCTGAATCTATGCTCCGAAACCGAAGTACCAATCAAAATTATCCCATTTATCGGCAATCTGATTTTTGACGATGAAAGATCTACCTTGCTCGGACAAGTTCGTGATATCCGTGTGGAAGATCTGCTTGGACGTGAACCAATCAAATTTGATAATGCCGAAATCAAGAATTTTATCAGCGGAAAGGTCTGCATGGTGACGGGCGGAGGCGGCTCTATCGGTTCGGAGCTTGTGCGTCAGATTGCAAAATACAGCCCCAAGCAGGTCATTATCGTGGATATTTATGAGAACAACGCTTATGATATCCAGCAGGAACTTATCATGGAGTACGGCGACAAGCTGAATCTTATCACGCTTATCGCAAGCGTGCGTGATTATTACCGTATGAATCAGATTTTTACCCGTTTCAAGCCCGATATCGTCTTTCATGCGGCGGCGCACAAGCACGTTCCGCTTATGGAGGATTCTCCTATGGAGGCAATCAAAAACAACGTTATCGGCACGTTCAATACGGCAACTCTTGCGCAGTTTCATAATGTAGAAAAGTTCGTGATGATATCCACTGACAAGGCGGTCAACCCCACCAATGTTATGGGAGCATCTAAACGATGCTGTGAAATGATTGTGCAGTATCTCTCCCAGCAAAAAGAGGGAAGAACACAGTTTGTAACGACCAGATTCGGCAATGTTCTCGGTTCTAACGGCTCGGTCATTCCGCTATTCAAGCGGCAAATTGAACAGGGTAAGCCGGTCACCGTTACGCACCCCGACATTATCAGATATTTCATGACGATTCCCGAAGCGGTCAGCCTTGTAATGGAGGCAGCGGCAATTGCACACGGCGGCGAAATTTTCGTTCTTGATATGGGACAGCCTGTGCGTATTGTTGCTCTTGCAGAAAATCTTATCCGTATGTACGGAAAAATTCCTTATAAAGATGTTGAAATCAAATTTACAGGACTGCGCCCCGGTGAGAAAATCAAAGAGGAACTGCTCATGAATGAGGAAGGTTTGAAAAAAACTGCAAATAAACTGATTTTTATCGGTCAGCAAATCGAAATTGATGAAAGGGACTTTCCAAGTCGTCTCCGAAAACTGCGGAATGCCGCCGAAGAAAACGATGAAGAACTTGCAGTTGAAGCTATGCATGAAATGGTGTCTACATTTATCACGCCGGAAGAATTTAACAATCAAGTACTTGTAGCAGTATGAGGAGGAAAAATGGAAAATACATATTCGATCAAAAATTTACTACATATTATGATAAGCAAATTATGGCTGATTATTATAATAACTATAATCGGCGGCGGAACTGCGTTTGCCTTTTCAAAATTCGTATTGCCACTGCAATATTCATCGCACATCACTATGTATGTGCAGAGTTATACAGGCATTTCCGAGAATGTTGACAATCAAAACAACATAAGTAACTCCAAGCAGCTTGTAAATACCTATATGGAAGTTCTGAAAGATGACGCCGTTATGAACGCTGTTGGAGATATACTCGTGAAAAATTATGAAAACGGCAGCCTCAAAGAGTGCTTTAATATTAATTCGGAGGGGAAAATCAATCCGGCTTCCATAAGAGAATGTCTGACGATAAGTTCCGTAACAGACACATCTGCGGTCAATGTTGTTGCAACAACAAAAAACGCAGAGCTTTCAGCTATGATCTGCAATACTTTGACGCAGGTCGCTCCGAAATACGTTGAGGAAGCGGTTGGCGTAGGCTCAATTAACACCATTGACAAGGCAAAGGTCTACAAAACACCCGTTGCTCCAAATATGATTAAGAATGCTGCAATCGGCGCTCTTGCAGGTATGATTCTCGCAGTAATGATTATCTTTCTCATTGATTTCTTTGATAATACGATCAAGAATTCCGAGCAAATTTCCAAGAAACATCAGCTTGCCGTTCTTGGTGAGATTCAGGAGAGAGGATCTAAAAAATCACACAAAAAAGAACGCGATCATTATCTGATTATAGATAAAACCATTCCTTTTAATATTATGGAGAGTTATAAGGCGATGCGTACCAACCTGATTTTTTCGCTGTCAACATCGGACAAGAAGATCGTTGCAGTATCAAGCGCATTACCCGGCGAGGGCAAGTCAACGATATCTGCAAATCTTGCAATTGCATTTTCTCAGCTAAATGAAAATAAAGTCCTGCTGATTGACGCAGATATGAGAAAACCTGTTCAGCATAAGCTCTTTAATGTAAAAAATAACGCCGGAATTTCCGAATATCTTGGAAAAATGAAACCAAAAGATGAGTGCATAAGGAAATCGGATATTCCGAATCTCGATATCATACCATCAGGTTCGCTGCCGCCTAATCCATCAGAACTGCTTGGCTCTGAGCAAATGAAGAAGCTGTTGTCGGAGGTGTCAGCGGAGTATGACTATATCATCATTGATATGCCGCCGGTGAACATAGTCAGTGATCCGCTTACAATAGGAAACAGTATTTCCGGAATGGTCGTGGTGACGCATTACGGTAAAACGACTTATGACGACGTTGACGAGCTGATGCGCAAGGTACAGACTTCCGATACGAAGATTCTCGGCTTGGTGCTTAATGAGATCAAGAGCAAACATAACGGAAAATACGGCTACAGCAAGAAGTACAATTATTACAGCTACGGCGATAAGTCGGAGAAAAAAGAGGATAAAAATGCTGACTGATTATCATTGCCATGTTCTTCCGGAAATTGATGACGGTGCAGAAACTCCGGAAATATCTGAGAAAATGCTTGACATGATGAAAATGCAGGGTGTCGGGAGAGTAATCCTGACGCCGCATTTTTACACGCACAGGGAGAGGTCGGCAGAGAACTTTTTGGAGAAAAGGGCAAATGCTTTTGCTAAAATCTCACACAGGACGGAATTTGAGTTTCATCCTGGAGCTGAAGTCGCAATAGAACGTGGAATTTCGGAGATTCCCGGAATAGAAAAGCTTGCTGTCGAGGAAACGAATCTGATGCTGTTGGAACTTCCGTTTTCGGGATACGGTCGGTGGGCTCTTGATGAAATTCATAATCTGAGATGCGGTGCGAAAATTGTGCCCGTGATTGCACATATTCATCGGTATATCGGAATATATACAAAACCGCAGCTTGATGAGATTTTAAATTCAGATGCAATTTTTCAGGTGAATGCAGAAGCGTTTGCAAGTTTTCGTGAACGCAGATTTGTGAAGAAGCTGATTCTCTCCGGCGCAAAAGTTGTGCTTGGCAGCGATGCGCATAATCTCACTGATCGAAAGCCAAATTGGGATTTGCTGAAAAGGAAAGTCAAAGGGGAAATTATCAGTATGTCTGACGAAATTTTTGGACAGCATATTTGCTTTGAGCAAGAAAAATAACAGATCTGATGAAAAAATCATAAAATAACATCGGTTCTCTTGACAACTGCTGAATTTAGAGTATAATAATCGTAATTCAGTAAAGATCTGATATGTTCATTGGAAGAAGTCTGAAAGAAAAAATTTCTGATTCTCTGCGGTTCAAGCGTCGGCTTTATGGAGAATGAGGTAATGGGGTATAAAAGTCATTTGTATGGACATTCTACCACTCAATTGAAAGTGCAGTCATTAGCAGTTTCTTTCATAATATGCTGTTTTATGCTATGAATTCGTCCGGCTCCGATGATATCTGTATTAATTCCAAGCTTTTTCAGGATACGCTTCGGCTTCTTTCCTGATTGATATGCCTCATAAAATTTGTTCTTGAATTCCGTTGAAAAATATACGAACTGCTCTGTCGCTGCTACGATATACTCGCTTTTCAGCAGTTACTGTATTTCTTCTTCACTCAGTAGCTTTATCATTTGGATCTTTTTTGTTTATATTATATCATTTTTCTATCCATATGTACAGTATTTTATACCTACTACTGTCCGAACCTCGGGTTTTTGCACCTCTCTTTTGTTCGTTTTTGGGGGAAAGTTTAGAACTTGTCAGACAGTTTCAGCGTACAAAGCCGTATCATGACAAGTACAAATCGTTGTCATGACGTAAGCAGAAAGAGTATGCAAAAAATAACGCTCCTGTACTCTATGAGTACGGGAGCATTGGAAGTCGGTTAAAATCGTTGTATCCAGACGGCAGATTTCCGTCCGAAACTTTGCTTGATCGTCAAAGCAAGCATTGTATGAGGAGCGTGAAAAACTCTACGAGGGGTACCACTACCTCAAAAAAGAGTATTCAGATTTTGACAAGGCAAGCCGAACGATTTACGATTATCTTGCAAGTCTGCGTGATGATCCTGAACACAGAAGAAAAAAGGGCGAGTTGGAATAGCACTACAAATTGGAAGCTGTCTCTCTCATTGTCAATCAACAAATATTTCAATATAGCTTATTGTTTTCTTTGGATCAACACCTGTCGCACCATAGAAAGAACCTTTATACCAAAGTATAAAGCTATTGTCGTTATTTACGATACAGCACATCGGCAATTGGTATGAGATACCTTTTGTATAAACAGCCTTTGATGCATATGATATTCCATAATAGTCCAATGCTTCCAATATTTTTGACCACGATGCGTGACCTTTTCCCATCAGCATAACCACATTGGAAAGAGGCACGCCCATTGCAGCACCTTAACTATTATGAAAGACGGCTTAAAACCGTCATTTTTTATACGCTGAATTTAATTTCAATGCCCGTTTCGTCCGATACAAGCACTACATCAATCATAGCGACCGCCACGGCGTGTTTTTCCTGCACCGTCAGCTTGTCCCACTGTTTCATAGGTTGTTCCAACGGCTTTGTATCAATTGCCTTACGCTTGCGGTTCATTGTCTGTATCTTCTTTTCAAGGTTAGATTTCTGTTCGTGCAGAGTGCTGATACGTTTCTGAATGTAGTCAAAAAGTACACTGTCGGCATCGGCAAGTTTTTCCTTAAGTTTCTGAATCTCGTTGTCAATATGAACAAGTTCAGTTTTGATATTTTCCGTTTCCGCATCAGGCTTGTTTGATTCATATTTTGCAATGTTCAGCTGTTCGATACGCTCCTGCATAGCCCTGAATGCCGCATCTTCAACCTGTTTCGGACGTATCTTAATAACTGAATCTGTAATTATTTTCAGCAATATGCAAGATTATTCAGTGATTTTTTCAGCGGAATTGCGGCGCATTGCACCGGAGAAAATGTCATACATTTTATTGAGTTCCTGTTGTCTGATTATATTGTTAATTTTATCAGGATAGGAAATCTTGACTTTGATGCCCTCATCAGTATTATATTCAACTGCCTTTTCTCTTTCTGCGACAGATGTATTTTGCATTTTCTGTTGTCCTTTCTGATAGCCTGTTTTATTTCTGTCGGTTATCTGCTTTTAATAAAATTATAGCGCACTCACAAACAGATATCCATTCGCAGTGCGCTCAATCTTTTATTAAATTTGAGTTCCACAGTCCAACAAATGCGACGAAAAGTAAAGTTTTGTAAAGTGATTTTAACCTATGATTGGTCTGATTTACTGTGTTGAATAAGTTTATCTGCATAATACAAAACCTACTTCCTACAGCTTGATTTTTTACTGAAAATACAGTATAATATTTTATATAAATGAATCGTGAGGAGATGTCAATATGATACAAAGTTTGATGAAACAACTGCGTACAATGAAACTGGAATGCGGAAAAAATGAAACCTCTATCCCATATCTGAATATATATAAATCCTGTTCGTCAGACATTATTATGCCGGATTCTGCAACACCTTATCTCTGGCTCATAGCAGATGGCTCTATGCGTCTGCATACGCCAAGTGGTATCATGGATTATCTTCCCGGACAATATTCTGTTTCTGCAATTGATACACCGATTGCCGGACAGATACTGACACAAAGCGAGCATCAGGATTTTATTGCCATTTCTGTTACATTTACACTGAATGAGGCAATATCCGTCATTCTGGATATTGAAGGTGATTTGACCGAACGAATTATGCAGTCCGACCTTGATGCAGAGGTTATGGCAGATTTTGATAACAAGGTTACAGAATCCGTTCTGCGTTTGATAAAAATGCAGAAATCTCCGGAAGAGATTGCTTTTTCTGCGAAAATAGTCCGCAAAGAAATGATATTTGATGTTCTCTGCGGTACTTGCGGTAAACAGTTTATGCAAAGTATAACAGGCATTCAGCAGGCTGGTGAGATTTATAGAATAAACTCGTGGATAAAAGAAAACTACAAAGAAAGCTTTTCCGTAGAAGAACTTGCAAAACTTGGGAATATGAGTGTTTCTAACTTTCATCAAAAATTTAAAAGTGCTGTTGGAATGGGACCGCTGCAATGTCAGAAAAGACTTCGTCTGACAGAAGCAAGACGGCAGATGCTTGATGAAAATGTATCTGTTACAGAAGCTGCCACAAATGTCGGCTATGACAGCATTTCACAATTCAACAGGGATTATAAAAAGATGTTTATGACGACTCCCACAGAAGATATTCAAATTTTGAAAAAACAAATCAAAAAATAGGAATGTATTAAAATCCAAAAGAAATGTGCAAGCGGAATCCTCCTGTTCGTGCTATAATTAAGACAGTAAAACAACAGGAGGTTGATTCATTTATGAACACAATGAAGGCAATTCAGGTAGCTGCTAAGGGCGAACCTATGAAATTGGTAACCATACCGATTCCACAGCCAAAGGAAGGACAGGTTTTGCTGAGAGTGGAAGCCTGCGGAATTTGTCATGGAGATTTCAAAGTAATTGAGGGTGCTGCATCCTCTTATCCTCGTATTCCCGGTCATGAAGTAGTCGGTATTGTCGATAAACTTGGCGAGGGTGTAACAAAGTGGAAAATCGGACAAAGGGTCGGCATTGGCTGCACGGAGGACATGGACATACAACAGCACTTACTACAGATGGCGGTTATGCAGAATACATGGTTGCCTATGAAGACGGACTTATCTCTATTCCGGATGAAATCACACCAGAAGAAGCAGCTCCTTTGCTCTGTGCAGGTGAAACCACATTCAGTGCATTGCATAACAGTTGTGCAAAAATGGGAGATTTAGTTGCAGTTTCAGGCATTGGCGGACTCGGTCATCTGGCAGTACAGTATGCAAGAAAAGCCGGTTATGAAGTCGCAGCGATTTCTCGAGGAACGGATAAAAAAGAACTTGCAATGAAACTTGGTGCGCATCATTATATCGACTGCGAAGTGGAAAATCCTGCTGAAAGTCTGAAAGCATTGGGCGGTGCAAAAGTTATCCTTGCAACCGCTCCAAAGGCAAGCGTTATCTCGTCACTGATGGGCGGTCTTGGCACAAAGGGCGAACTGATTATTGCAGCAGTTGATGATACACCACTTGACTGGTCGGCTATGGATTTTCTCATGGGACCCAACACGGTAAAGGGAACATTCACAGACATCAATGAAATGGAGGCAGCTGTAAAATTCAGCGTTCTGACAGATGTCCGTCCGATGATTGAGGTATTCCCATTGGAACAGGCAGCCGAAGCTTATGAAAAAATGATGGCAGCCAAAACGCATTTCCGTGCTGTATTGAGAATTGGTAAATCATGAAAAATCTAAGTCCTTTTTGTACTTGTACAAATTTAGAATGCCCGCTTCATCCAACAAAGCATGAAAAGGGCTGCGCTCCTTGCATTGCAAATAATCTAAAACGAAAAGAGATTCCTAATTGTATGTTTCATAAATTGGAGAATTCAGAAAGCAGAACGAGAGATAGCTATCAGGATTTTGCTAATCTTGTTCTTGAAAATGAATAAGAAATTTCAATATACAAAATTGTAACAGTATCGAATATGTCAGATATTCTGATTAGCGAATAACAATAAAATAATCTGAAAACCGATTGGAAAGGTTCAGTCTTTTCAGTCGGTTATTTTTATGCTTGCAAAACCAGTAATGTGAAAATCAGGTGAAACTTTTTTCAGAATGGATGCGTTTTGCCAAACTTTTTGCTATATATAGTGAGAGGGAAAATAAACAGAAGTTAAATTTGGCTGATACAGCTGATTGGGAGTAGCAAGCAATGATGAAGATATTAACATTCGTTAAATCTTCATCAGCTTGTTAGGGACACTCCGTTTCCCTAAGACCTATTGGAAACCGTTGCTTACGCAACGAAAATCAACGATAACAGAATAAAAAGAAAGGAAGATTTGAACGATGAACAGAAAAAAGCGTAATAAAAATCTCATCTTCAAAGTGAATGAAGATGAGTGGAATATTATACAAAAGCGACTTGAAGCGTGTAATGTTTCAACCATGAGTAAACTGTTCCGTCATATGATGTTACACGGAATCTATCTTGAATATGACCATGACCATGAGGAGCTGAAAAAAATACGGCAATCAGTTGCAGGTGCAGCAAATAACATCAACCAGATTGCACTCAGAGTGAATTCAACAAGCCGTATTTACAAGCAGGAACTGTTTGAATTGCAGGAAGATATGAGTAAGATTTGGAACGAACTGCACAGTATTCAGATTGAACTGAAAAAACTGAATCCGTCAAATTCATAACCAATCCTGAAAATGCAGAATATGTAACTTTTTATGGGTACAGTGGTTCGGTTGAGAATATTTTACACCAACTTGATATGTTCAGAGCTATAAAAAAGCACATGGAATGTCAGGACGCAAACAGAAAGAGTATGCAAATAATAACGCTCCTGTACTTTACAAATACAAAAGCGTTGGCAGTCAATTAAAATTTTTGTATCCTAAGGCAGATTTCTGTCAGAAACTTTGCTTGACTTTCAATTGATAATCAATTTGTTTCATTAACGAACAATTTTCCACTTTTCTGCTATTTATTTCTGTTTCTATACTCTGTAGGGCTGATACCCACTTGCTCCTTGAATTGCCTTGTATAGTGAACGTAACTGCGATAGCCGCATTGTTTTGCAATTTCATCAATTGTCAGATTCGTAGATGTCAGCAGCATTTTGGAATATGAAATTTTACTGTTAATAAAATCTTGGATATAGCTTACACTAAAATGTTTTTTATAGGCGTGCTGAAATGTCGAACGACTCATTCTTATTTCATGAGCTGCCCAGTCAACAGTGCGGTTAATATACGGTTCAGCATAAATTTTATGACGGATAGTAGACAGTATTTCGTACTGTCCTCCAGAATAATACTCCTCTGTTTGTTCAACATATTCTGCTATCTTTATAAACATTAGAAAGAGATAGCTGCGGATACTCTGGTCTTTATATGGATGATTTGAATATTTTTCATATGCAATAGATTTAATACAAAAACTCAGAAAATTCAAATTCATTTGGATAGGTGTTTCAAAAGGTATTTTTCTGCCAAGAAAATCTGCTTCTTTTTCCTTAGTTGAAAAATCAAAATGCAGCCAGTCGTTCTCAAAAGTATGCTGGGGCAAACAGCGATAGTATTGCGGTCTGCCTTTTGGATAGATGAATACAGAATTTGCAGGAACAATCATATCTTGACCGTCTATGTTAAAAATAGTATCGGTTTTCAGCAGCAGCAACAGATAATCGCCGCTTCCGTTAGGACGGTCAATATAAAAATCAGCATCATGACAATGATTATATCCAACATTATTGACAATCACAGCATCGTCTCCCTGCACAAAAAGTTTCTTTATCTGCATTATACATCATATCCTTTCAAATGTCAAGAACAAAAAAGTCGTTCTCATCAACGAAAACGGCTTTCTCAGACATTTAGTAGTTTTACGAAATTTTTGCCAATGAAAGATTATCAATTGTTGCAGTGAAACTGGCAGGAATTTCCTTACCTCCAAAGTTGAATACAATAACAGAATTGTTATCAGTATCATCAGTCATTGTAAATACAGCGGAATAATGCTGTTTTGATGAAGTATAGTCAAGTGCTTCATAATAGTACTGACCGTAAGGTTCATAATTCTGCTGAACGTTTACACCAAGAGATGCACTTTGATTTGCCTCATAATCGAATTCAAGCTGATACTTTGCACCTTTTTCAAGAGTAAGATTTGCGTAGCTACCCTGTACATACCAGACATCGGCACCACCGTTTTTAACGACTGCCTTGATACCATTATTTGTTGTGGTAACTTCAGCAGAAGCACCTTCCTCTTCATAAACCCAATTGCTCCAGTTGTCAACATTTTCGCAAAGGTTTACGCCCGTTTCATCAGAAGGAGTTTCAGGTTTAACAGGAGTTGCAGTACTCGTACTGCCGCCGTTGACTTTGATGAGACTAAGATTAGCAACTTCAACATTGAAAGGAACATTCACACCGCTTCCGCCGACATTGAAACCAACACGGCAAGCCTTGTCAGTAGCCGATGTATATTCAAATGTATCTTCATAATGCTGTGCTGCTGTTGTCCATTTCAGATTTCCACTGTAATAGGGCAGATAATCGTCATGTCCCTGCATGACATGGAATGATGTGGACTGCTCGGAATCAGCCTTGTAGTCGAAAGAGATTTTATAAGTCGCACCCTGTTCAAGTGTGATGCCTTCATAATAGAACTGTGCATTCCATTCGTACTCGCCACCTGCATTGACCTGCATTTTCACACCATTCGATGTGTAAGTCATTTCACCGTCAGCGCCTGTTGAGGTATCAACCCAACTTGTCCAATTATCTTCATTTGCACAAAGGTTATCAGCACTGACAAGTAATCTTTTCATAAGACACAGGTCAAAAACATTAAGCTGTTCATCTTCGCAAAGGTCAGCAGCTTTCCAGTTCACAAGGTTTGTATTAGGTACAGCCAAAATCCATTTCTGAAGAACAACGACATCACTGATATTGAACTGTCCGTCGTCGTTTACATCACCTTTCACGCTCTTGTCAGGGGTATAGCTCTCTCCCTTTGAAGCGGCTATCATGGTGTTCAGCAAATCAGGTTCAGCAACTTTCAGTGTCCGGCGGTTATATATCTTATACTGTGAGCCGTTATCCCACCAAATACAAGGAATGCCGTAGTCTGTACACTTTTCAACATAATATTTTGCCCATGAGGTAATCTGGTCCATATTGCTCTTATTGGCACAGCCAAATTCTCCAACGATAACAGGTGTACCGTTCTTGACAAACTGATTATACACATTATTGATGTACTGGTCAAGATAGGTCGGCTCCCAAGTCGTAATATCAGGATATGCTTCGGAGGTGAACTGAAACGGCTGATAAATGTGAGTTTCCACAATCAGTCTGTCGCTGACTGTATCCTTTGGCAATACAAACTGACTGGTTATCTCACTGTTTGCACCTGCACAGTATGTATTGCAGATAAGATTGCGCTTGTCATTATTTCCACCAGACTTTCTGACGATATCGACGAATATCTGGTTAAGTTCATTGGAAATCGGACAAGCCTCTGAGCTGGGATTATACCATTGATTGGAACTTTCGTCCAGTATTTCATTGTAACCCTCAAAAAGGAGCTTATCGCCGTAATCCGCAAAGTTTGCACTGACTTGTTCCCATACCGCAGTAAACATTTCTTTTTTCTGGTCAAGGTTTGTGCTGTTCGCTTTCAGCCAGCCCTTTTCACCTGTATCATGGTGAACATTGAGGATACAGTACATATCATCATCAAGTACGTAATTGATTACCTCCTCAACTCTGTTCATATATACTTCGTCAATTTTATAAGTGTTTGGGTCCATATGCTCGTACCAAGTGACAGGTACACGGACAGTTTCAACGCCCGATTCTTTCACCATGTCAATCATTTCCTTGGTCGTTGCAGGATTTCCCCATGCGGTTTCAGAAGATGTACTGCCAATATTTGAACCTATAACGGTACCGGAGTAGCTGTCCAGTGAGTTGCCAAGATTCCAGCCAAATCCCATATCAGCGACTGTTTCTGCAGCGTTTTTTTCAAATGCCGCGTTTGCTTCAATGCCAGTGCCTGCATTGAATGCAATAACAGATACGAACATAGCCGTCGCCGCTGAAAAGCTTATCATTCTGCTTTTGATATTCATAATATTCCCTCCTCAAAAGAATACCGCACAATATGTTTTCAAAAATACTTGACGTGCTTCTACTGTTCTCATTATAACTATTTACAATAAGAAATTCAATAGAGAATTGTGCAAATCATATTACATATCGTGCATTGTTTTAATTCAACTAAAGTTGCACATAATGTAATGTAAAATGCATATTTTGTAATTGACTTTTATTGCAATATATTTTAAAATACATATAAGTTCATCTTTGATACAGTGCGGTATCTGCACAATAGCCGTTCTGCAATAAGATTATTTGGCGTATTTCTTCAAAAAGGGACAAATCAGAAACATCGTATTGTCGATTTAGACAATACGATGTTTTTACTAATGGTTCAATTTTACTATGAATATAGATTATATCATATGTTATCTAATAAAAGAACAGTATTTCATAAGATTGAATTGCTTTATTTATTAAAATTGAAAACTTTATATAAAAATTATTTCTGTACTTCATTCATCAATGTTATGCCGTCTTTGAAACCTGTCTTGTAAGCTGTTCTTGTATCATCAGCAGAGTTGCACTTTGTAAATCGCAAAGTTTACGAAATATTGTCAACTGTTCATCGGTCAGAATTTCCTCAAACTTAATATAGAGCGTTTTCCATTCCTCCGACATCAAAACGGTTGGCAGAATGCCCTGCCGATAGTTATAAATCACATCAATCATTTGTATTCATCCTTTCGATTATATTGCAAAACCAACCGTCCGAAATAGTATGAATTATCGTTGTTAAGGCGCAGCGACAGGCACACCAGCAAGCATTGCAACGCAACAATGACCACAGAATCCAGCTTGAATTGGTATTGTTTCAATACCGTCTATTTTCCATATGGGGTGTTCCTTGGAATATGGGCTGTTATGATTGATTCGCGACAGCCTTTCAATGGGTTCCATTTCAATTTCATATTCTTCTTCAGACTCAAGCTTGGAGAGCGTTTTCTTCGTGATAGGGATTAAATAGTTTCCATTCCCCTTGGGAATAAGTTTACATTCAAAGCAGATACCACGGATAGACACCCTGCATGGAAGATTCCCCTTTATGCCGGTCTCTTCCCAAACATTAAATGGAATCTTGATAAATGCACGACTACCCTCAGTATTTATGACCGCACTAAACCTATATATCATATGACCACCAACTCTTCACAAATTTTGTTATATAAATTCCGATTTGTCAATCTGTTTCATTTTTTGATTCAGATTTATAATTCTTCTCAATATATTCCTCCACAGCCTTAATAAACATCTGATTCATACTCATACCCATTTCAGCAGCTATAGCCTTTAACTTCTCACGCTGTCCTTTCGGAACACGAATTTTTATATCATCAAGGTGTGCTTTGACGTAATTTGCCGTAATCGCCTTGCGTTTTTCGTTGTAGTACATAGAATCAATCCTTTCGTATTGTACCCGTTATTTTAATTATACCCTCACAGGAGCTTTATGTCAACTCTTTTTGAAAAAGTTGTCCGGATTTTTTCCGCAAACTTTATGCGCATTGCGACTTGAAAAGTCATGTGCAAAGACATATAATAGTATTGCACCCAATACTTGAAACAACAAGGAGATGTTTCTAATGATTCAAAAAATCATACCCATTGTAGCAAGTATGACTTTAATAGGTTTGGCAAGTATGACAGCTTACGCAGATGATATGCTTGACAAGGATTACATCGTCCGCGAGATTTGGTTTGATTGGTGGCACGGAAAAGAAGATTACTAAAACCGTCTGAACTGCCGTAAGCAATATGATGCTTATTTTATGTTCCCTGTGACCTTGTATAACCAATTTATTGAAGATGACTTTTTCATTTTATACGTCTTTTCAAGTAATTTTTTGTCTGAAGTATCAATGTACCGACATGAAAAAATTTGCACCACATATGCACATACAGACGGGATACTCAAGAATGTCTGACAGCGAACTGGAAACCTATCTGTTCACGTCTCCAGCACCTCTGCAGTGATACGTTTGGTATAAGCATCGGCAACCGTGCGGCAATCACACCCTAAATTGTGTGAAACCAAAATTTTACAAGTCTCCGCTGTCATCATTTTGGGGTATTTGTTTTTCTCTTGAACACATCCGCTTTGCACAGCTCCAAAATATAAAATTTATACAAAAGCTGTTTACAAAACTGGAAAAATATGATATAATTTTTATATAACACTATTTTGGTTTATTTTTTTAAGCGGAGGAATTATTATGACAAATCAGCAGGTTTTTGAATTGTGGCTCGAGGAAACAAATGGTTTAAGATCGTCACATCCCGATGAGTACAGGGAAGCGGACGAATTTGTAAGCGGAAGGACGGACACTCTGAAAATTCTTCCGGGACATAAGGCACACGCTGGCGGTTATCATTGCTATTACCCCAGAAAACTCGTTAACGAGCTGTCCGGAGACGGCGGAGAAACTGCAAGGCGTGCCATGCTTGCGTTTACGCAGATCGTATTTCAAAGTGTGGTTTACAGCGAAGATGATATTCCCACTGCAAGGCGCATAGGCTACTCTCTGTCCGACTGTATTTTCAATACGGAAAGTCATTATCTCTCACTTTCGGAGAAGCTGTACAAAACGTATCCCGACCAGACCGAGCAGCTTATTACACCGGATAATCTTAAAAAGATACTCAGCGGAAAAGCGGTCATTCTCCCCGGAAGTCTTATTACCTCTCCAAATGTAATTTCGTGGGACGACACTCGCTTTTTAGCAATGATGCTTGCCGGTCTTATGATAGAAAATGATGCAGGAGAGACTGATAAGCTTAAAGATATTATCGCCGAAAATATCGGATGCATCAAAGAACCAATCAGGTGCGTACATATCCTGCATAATATCTACAAAGGACATAAGAAACTTACCGATTCCCTAAAAAAAGCTGCCTCTCATCAGGACGGCGCAAGGATATTGCTGTCGTATAAGCCGGTAGAGATATTTCGTGAGCTGGGCATATACGAGGAATACGTCTACTGGACACTGTGCTCCAGAATAGATGCGAAGCGATATGACCTCGTTGTCAGAGAAACAGCGGATGACGGTGAGCTTCTTATGCGGATGATAAAGCGTGCGGAAGAATATAAAAATCTTGTGCATCTTTCAATGCTTGCAAAGTCTGTTGCGCTTCGTGCGAAAAACGGTGAGGACACAGGGGAGCTTGAAAGGATGGAACGGCATTTCGGCGAAATTCTGAAATACTCAGATATCATGAAACTTGTGGTCGATACATCAAAATCCACCTACGAAACAGATTTTAAGGCAGGAATGTTTATCCCGGCAGTCTATCATGATTCCGTAAAAGCGGCGCATATGATACATTACACGGAACGTCTTGAACTAAATACAGCGAACAGATTTCAGCTGCTGCAAACCTTTTCACTGCTTTTTGATGTGAGCGAAAAGGCGAAGGCTATTTATGCCGCCATGACATTGGCAGCTAAGGAAATGAACGAGTGCGGCTTCTTTGTCTACAATTTCTGCTGTGCAAGATGTTCGGCTTTTGGCGAAGATGGCAGCGAAAGTCTTGAAAGACTTTACAGCTCGGGCATTCCTTCACAGACGCTGTTCAGCGGACTTATTTTTTGCAATGAAAGCTATTTCCTGCCGCTGTCTAATATTGACATAAGCGCTTTCTTTAAGGAGCATATTGGTGAAGCTTTGGAATACTGGCAGACCGTAAAGGGCAACGCCAAGCGTGCCGCATGGCTTGCGGAACAAATCGTTAAAAAGGCTGGGTATACCGAGCCGGCATTTATGATAGAGCTATTTACTCACAAGTCAAAGGTAGTGCAGAAAATCGTCACGGAGCTTATGGTAAATAACGAAGATACGTTCCGTCCTGCTCTGGAAACTGCTCTTCCAAAATTAAAGGGTGATGCAAAATTGCGTTCGGAAGCTCTGCTCAAACGCTGGGAGAATGCACGGAAATACGGCAAGAATTTTGATTTTCCAGACAATTCGCTTATGGAGGAATTTGTCGGGGATAATTACGGAAAAGCTCATGAAAAGGCTGTTTCCTTTATTCCCGATGAAATGCTCATAGACGTGAGATATTCCGATCTCTCCGGCAAAGCCTCGCCGATGGTGATACGATATATCATTGGCGAATATATGTCAAGACAAGCTCCCGAGGTGATACCCGTCTGCGAAAAAATTGCCGCAAAGCTCCATATGCCTGATCTTCAGGATTGTCTGGAGAATATCTTCAGGGAATGGCTTTCGGCAGGTGCGGACACCAAAAAGAAGATGATACTTGTTCCATACTGCGTTTTTGCCTCAGACGGGAAAATCATTGCCTTGAAAAAGCAGTTGCGTGACTGGTCTGACGCATCCAGAGGCGCACTGGCAGCATTTGCGGTGACAGCTATTGCCATAAACGGAGGAAGCACCGCACTTATGACCGTAAGCGATATTGCCGCAAAGTTCCCCAACAATATGGTCAAGAAAGCTGCCAAGGGAGCATTTGCATATGCGGCAAAATCCTTCGGCGTTACAGAGGATGTGCTGGCGGACAAAATAGTCCCCGATCTGGGATTTGATGACAAGGGCGAACAGTTGATTGACTACGGAAACAGACAGTTTACTGTCACACTTATGCCTGACTTTTCACTGACGATCTTTGACAATGAAAAATGCAAATCAGTAAAAAGCTTACCAAAGCCCGGAGCAAATGATGATGAAGCAAAGGCTGAGATCGCCAAGAGAAATTTCTCCGAGCTTAAAAAGCAGATCAAGGCGGTGGTGTCCTCCCAGAAGATACGTATGGAAAGCGTTTTCCGAAACGGCAGAACGTGGGACAAGTCCGCATGGGACAAGCTTTTCGGCGGCAACCCGATTATGAATATTATTGCACGCAGCCTTGTCTGGGGTGTTTATGACGATAACGGAGAGCTTACGGCAACATTCAGATACGCCGATGACGGTACGCTCTGCGATGAGAATGACGATATGTACACGCTTCCCGAGGATGCGAAGATTTCCCTTGTTCATCCTGTGGAAATGACCGATGATAGCATTGCAGCATGGATCGAGCAGCTTTCCGATTATGAGATTGTTCAGCCGTTTTCTCAGATGTCCGCCAATGTCATCACTCTGGAAGATAAGGATATCGATGATAAAAACAAGCTCATAAAATATTCGGGACGTACCTTTACTGCAGGCAGTATCAGCGGTGCAGCGAAGAAATACTCGCTTGTCCGCAGCTCCGTGGAGGACGCAGGAGGATTTTCAGGTTATCATCTTCAGGACAAGACTCTGGGCATTGGTATGGCGATAAACGGCGATTCGCTGTTTGTGGGTCAGGACTTCGGCGAGACTGTGAACCTTTCCGATGTGTACTTCTATGCTATTCCCGAGGGATTCGAGCAGCCGGACAGCTACAAGGATTATACACCCGTTTCTCCGAAAACCGTAAAGTCCCGTTTTATCAGCTGCGCACTGTGCATACTGGAAAATATTCTTGACTGAAATGAGGAAACATCAAATGGCAAAAATTCAGAAGCCTCTTGCAGAGGTAAGATATGCTAAGGAGCTTGCAGCTCTTGAATATGCCGACAAGGGAAACAGCAAGCCTGCCGGCTGGAAGCTTTCTCCGGCGGCGGTGAGAGATTTCATAATCGGCAGAAACGAACCCATAGCTTTCGGCGGCGAAAATGTGGAGATCACTCAGAAATTTTACGGTGACAATGCGCTGGTGGAGCGGGCTGTCATAACTCTTGCAGGAAGCAGGGGACTTATGCTGGTGGGTGAACCGGGAACGGCAAAAACTATGCTTTCCGAGCTGCTCTCCGCAGCTGTCTGCGGAATATCGTCCAATACTGTTCAAGGGTCAGCCGGAACTACCGAGGATAATATAAAATACTCATGGAACTATGCGCTGCTGCTCAGTAAGGGTCCTGTTCAGGAAGCACTTATCCCTGCTCCTGTGTACCGTGGTATGCGTGAGGGGATAATCACCCGTTTCGAGGAGCTTACACGCTGTCCACAAGAAGTGCAGGATACGCTTATCTCACTGATGAGCGACCGTGTGATGAATATTCCGGAGTTTGAGGAGGGACAGAATCTGCTCTTTGCTGCGGAGGGATTTAATATTATTGGCACCGCCAACACCCGTGACAAGGGTGTAAACGATATGTCCTCGGCGCTCAAGAGACGATTTAATTTTGAAACTGTCGAACCGGTAAAAAGTCCGAAACTGGAAGCGAAAATCATCGCCTCCCAGTGTGGTGAGCTTATGGAAAATGCAGGAATTTCCGCAAAGATAGATATGCAGGCGGCGGATATTTTAGCGGAGGTTTTCGGGGAGCTTCGCAGCGGCGTTTCCTCGGAAAAGGCGAACGTTCCTAAAATGTCCTGCGTGATGAGTACGGCGGAGGCTGTGTCGGTATATTACCAGTCCGCTCTTGATGCTGAATATTTCGGCGGCGGACATATTTCAATGCGTAAACTGACGGAAAATCTTCTTGGTGCAGTACTCAAGGAGAGCCGGGACGACCTTCCAAAGCTTCGTGAATATTACAGCGGAGCGATCAAGCTTAAAGCCGAACGGCGGGGCGGTATATGGAATGAATTTTACGACAGCAGGAGCTTTCTTAAATGAACAATGAGCTTTTTGAAAAATGCTGCGGCGAAATGGCGGAGGCAAATGGGTTGATCTACTATCCCGTGCGTCACCATTCGCCTGCCTGCGCACGTCACTTTAAACAATTAGCGGAGCGTTTCAGACCCGACTGCATCCTGATCGAAGGACCTTCTGACGGCAGCTTTCTGATCCCCTATCTTGGCAGCGAAAACGTGATACCTCCCGTGTGCATATATTCGAGCTACAGCGACCGTCTGGGAACGGTTGGCGAGCCGGGAGAAAAGTATCGTGCATATTATCCGTTCCTGAGCTATTCTCCTGAGTATGCGGCTGTGAAATATGCCGTGTCCGAACATATTACGGCGCAGTTTGTGGATATGCCCTATGCATTGCAGCTGTCCCATTTTCCGCCGGAAAGCACAGTTAAGGATGTTTCCGGAAGTGAGACGGCGGAGTACTACCGCAGAACAGCGGAAAAAAGCGGATGCCGTAATTTTTCCGAATTCTGGGAAAGCTCTTTCGAGACTAACTTTCAGACGGACAACCGGGAATTTATCCGCTCTGTCTTTATGCTGGGAATTTATATGAGGGAGCTGTCTGCTCCGGATGAGGAATGCAAATACAGGGAATGCTATATGCGTGACAAGATTGCCGATGCGAAAAAGAAATTCAAGCGTATCATTGTTGTAACTGGCGCATATCACGTCAGAGGACTTTTCACGGACAGCGATACATTCAAATTTAAAAGCTATATCGCTAAAGACAGTGAGCTGTATCTTATGCCCTATACCTTTGCGGAGACTGACAGCCGTTCGGGTTACGGCGCAGGCATACCGTTTCCTGCATTTTATTCCGATGTCTGGAAACTTATGGAGTCAGGAGACAGCGAGCCATATACATCTGCGGTTCTTGATTATATCGTCAAAACCGCAAGATATGCCCGTGACAAGCAGCCTGTCTCACTTCCCGACGAGGCGCAGAGCTACTATATGGCAAAGGAGCTTGCAAGGCTTCGTGGGAGATGTCAGCCCGGCGCATTCGAGCTGATCGACGGAGTACGCAGCGCATTTGTAAAGGGCGACATCAACACAACTGCCGCCTTTGAGCTTGATTATCTTTATCGCCGTATGACAGGGCTTGGCACAGGTGAAATAAACATCACTCCCAAAAACGGCGAGGAGGAGCGTATCATAATTCCTCCCTGCGTGTTGGATTTCAGGGCGCAGTGCAAAAAGTTCCGCATTAACATCGGAACGATAGCCGAACAGGACATCACCCTTGACGTGGTCAAAAATAAAAATCATTATAACAAAAGTTGTTTTCTTCATCGCATGGCATATCTTGATACAGGCTTTTGCAAAATGGACAGCGGTCCCGATTATGTGACGGGAAAGAATAAAAATCTTGTCCGTGAACACTGGCGTGTACGAAACGGTACATCTGTGCAGACAAGGCTTGTCGATCTGTCCGTTTACGGCGATACCGTTGAGAATTTGTGCAGAGAGGTCATACGCATCAGTTTCGGGAAGATACAAAGTGCGGAGGAGGTGGGAAAGTTTCTGCTCTCCACCTATATGACCGGATTTTCCACACAAATCAGCGGCTATCTTACAGACGCTGCCGGCAAAATACGGGACGACAGCGATTTTATCTCTCAGAGCTGTTTTATGGCATATTCGGATAGACTGCTGAATTTGCAAAGACTCACTTTTGGGGAATACGACGAGGATATTTTAAACCTCCTGAAAATTTCCTATGCTGCGGCGGTCAATAAAATCGGCGATGCCGCAGCTGTCACGGGGGAGCGTGTAAACGAGATCGCTTTGAGTCTCAGGGCAATGTATGCACGCTGCACCGACTTCCCTGTGCAGTGTCCGCAGGATGCGCTTATGTATGAAATCAAAAAAACCGCTGAAAACAGAAGCTGCTCGTCTCAGATCTACGGCGTTATGACGGCGCTGCTCTCTAAGACCGGAGCGATCTCCGAGGAGGAATACTGCGATATCATCAGCGGCTATATGCTTTCGGCGGAAAGCGGAAATGCGGCGGAATTCCTTTACGGCGTTATACTTACGGGCAGAGATATTCTGTTCACAAGCGACAAGGTTCTATCTTCTGTGGACGGTGCGGTCTCACGAATGAACGATGAGGAATTTATGGCTGCTCTGCCGAAGCTGCGGCGTGCATTCACCTCGTTTCTGCCTGCCGAAACAGTACGCATTGCACGGCGTTTGACCATTCTCCACGGAATAAAGGCCGACAGGCTCACCGGCAGTGTTTCATTCACAGCTGAGGAAATTATCGCCGCAGGCAATGCGGACAAGGCAGCGGCAGCTGTTATGAAAACATGGGGACTTGACACATTCGATACATTGACAATATCAGGAAAGGAGGCGGCGGAAAATGTCTGACAGTGCATTGATGGAATCACGCTGGCGGCTTATTTTGGGGCAGTTTGCAAACGATGAGCTGTCCTTGGGAAAGGGGGATGAGGAAACGGAGAATGCTCTTTCCTTCCTCTACGACAGGGAATATGAGGGCAGAGGAGTGCGCTCCGAAAGCAGTTTGGCAGGACGGGGAGGCTCGGTGCTTACCGTCCCCGACTGGCTGCACAAGGTGAGAAAACTGTTCCCTAAGCAGACTGCCGAATTTCTTTTCCATGATGCAATGGAAAAATACGGTATCGAGGAGCTGCTCGCCGACCCGGAGGTGCTCCGTAATTTAGAGCCGGATATGAAGCTTCTTGGAAAACTTCTGTCATTCCGCAGCGTGATTCCCGAGCATATCCGCAGTCAGGCTGATGAGATAATCCGCAGTATTGCCGAGGAGATCAGAAAGAAGCTGGAAATTCAGATAACCCGTGCCGTCACCGGAAAACGTGCCGCAACTTCAAATACCTATTACCGTGTATATAAAAATTTTGATTTCAAGCGGACGGTGGAACGAAATCTGAAAAATTTCAGTCCGGAGCTGGGAACGGTCATTCCGAGACAGATCTATTTTCACGACAATGTAAAACGGCGTAATCCCTATGACATCATCATTCTTGCAGATCAAAGCGGAAGTATGGCAAATTCCCTCATCTATTCGGCAATTACCGCAAGCATATTTGCAAAACTTCCGTTTCTTGAAACGCACCTTGCGGTTTTTGATACATCTGTGGTGGATCTGAGCGAATACACGGACAGCGCAGCGGATATTCTGATGAAGGTGCAGCTTGGGGGAGGAACAGATATTTTCAAGGCTGTATGCTATGGTGAGACACTTATCAAAAATCCATCCCATACCATATTTATTCTTATAACAGACCTGTACGACAGCTCGGACATTCGCAAAACATACCGTAAATGTGCCGATATGATTGAAGGCGGTGTTAAGCTATTCGTGCTGCCCGCCCTTGACTACGAGGGCGAACCAATGTATAACAGAAACGCCGCCAAGGCCCTTGCAAAGCTGGGGGCAAAGGTAGGAGCAGTGACGCCGGAGGGACTTGCCGAATGGATCGGAACTATATTGTCATAAACAAGGAAAACGCCAATATACAGGCGATAGCAGCTATGCTGCCGAGATTTTCTGAGGAGGAGCTGATCGCTGCCTCAAATAAGGGAACATATAAACGTGCCCGTAAGGATATTGAGAGTTCGGGCAGCCTGAATATCACCTTTTCCGGCGAGCCTGTGAAGGCTGTCATCACATTTTCCGACTGCGAGGTGACGGCGGGTAAAGCATTGGGCGAATTTATGTGTACCTGTCCCTCAAAGACCGTGTGCAGGCATATTATCTCCGCTGCTATTGTTATGGGAGAATTTGCGGCGGACAATGCTCCGTCCGGAAAGGAGAATATCACACAAACGCCCTCCAAAAAAGAGAAGACATCTCCGGAAGCATTTCTTGAAGAAAAGAAAACAGAGCCGAAAGAGGATTGGAGCATAAATCCGGAAGATGTGCTGTATTTAAAAGAGGTTGAAGCCTACGTGACCGTCATACTGAAAAAAGGACTGATAAACTGCGGAATATCCGAGCAGCAGAGTCTTATGTCCCTTTCCCTTAAAGGCAGCGGAAATTGCCGCAGGATTTCTGCACTCTGCCGCAGTGCCGCAGCAGACATTGAATCTATGAACAGCCGCAGCTCTGCATTTAATCCATTGAGCGCATCATTGAAACTAGGCAGGATCATAAACACTGTTTATGCAGCATCGGGAGATCGGGGAGAACGACTGCTTCGGAGCGACGATTACACTGATCAGGGAAACGGCAAATTTATCTGTCTGGGCGCATATCCATACCGCACGTCATCGGGCTTTGCGGGTATTACTGCTCTGCTCTATGAAACGGAGAAAAAAGAATTTTTCACCTATGGCAGCGGACTATCGGATATTTATGACAACACTGCCGATGCCGCCTCAAAGCAATCGTTCAAAAAGCAGTTCAGAAGGAATTGCCATTGGCAGAATGAGGTTTCCTTGGAGACGATTTCGGGGAAAATTTTTCAACTGATAAATTACAAGGCTGACAGTAAAAAACGCATATCTTCCTCGAAGCAGACCGTGTGTATCATCGGATGTGATCTCGTTCCCGAGAATATCTCACGGGAGATATCAGTTCTTCCGTCTCCTCCGGAGTATAATTATTTTTCCGCAGGAGGCAGTGATAGCTTTTGTGTATATCCGATCTCCCGTGTGGATGATATTGTCTTTGACACCTCACAGCAGGTGCTTAAGTTCACTCTTGTGTCTCCCAAAGAAAATGCCGTTCGCTGCGAGATCATCCATTCACAAGTAAACGATATGGCGGAACGATTTATCGAGTTGCTGGCGGAAAAGGATATGTCGGAACATTTCATGGTGCTTCGCATAACAAGAAAAGCGAATATCCCTATAAGCCTTATGGGTAAAAATGGAATAAACAATTTCTTTTTTTAAGTAAAGGAGTGTATATGAACAATTTCATACCTCTTATGGAGCAGGTAATATCGGACGTGGGATTTACAGGGATACAAAATCTCGGCAGCGGAATTGCGACTGTAAAAAAGGCGGCGGCAGTTTGTGCAGAGCTGGGAATGACAACGGGCGAGACTCTTTGTAATGACTTTATATCGGCAGTAAACGGAGGCGAATATGATAGAGCTGCAATCATATTTTCAAGGCTTTGCTGCTACTGTGAATGTATTTCGGGATGAACTGCTTAATGGTGCGAGAAACACAATATTGTGATGTTTCGTAAAAAAGCCTGTGAAGATTATTTTTTACTCCACAGGCTATACTATTTTTTATCGTTATATCTCTGGCAATTCTCTTTTTGGTAGCTTCATCATATAAATCAGATATGCGGCGGTAATTGCCAACTGTATGCATACAAGTATCAACATTGCATTTGTTTCGCCAAATCTGTCAGTAAGAATGTTGCCGTTTGTGAAAGTTGTCATACAGTTATTAAAAGCGTGGAATGATTTTATTGCCGAGCGTTATTCTTCCATACTTGATACTGCTGAACCAATGTGTATTGATGTGAACAACGAGCTTTATATAAAATATGAACTTAACTGTACTTATAAATTTTGCGGTATTCGCTCTGACGATCATTATTTATCTCCTTGGGGCAGACTTTATGATTAAAATAGGATTTAATCCACTGCTAAGTTTGAATATTATGATTAACGAATTTTCAATCGTGCATATTATGATACCTTTGATCGGCGTTATTTTAGTTTTAATCAGGAAAAAACAAAGCTTACAGTCGGAATGTAAAATTTACTGCAAGAAAAATTAATTTTCAGAAATATTTTAAGGAAGCACTGATTAAAGTTGTCTTAATTCCATTAAAAATTATTGTAAAAGAACAATTTAATAATGATATATAAATATATTTGAGAGTTTAATTAATATAATCAGATTAAATTTCATGAGGCGACGCATCAAAGATATCTAAAAAAGTTTTTTGGGGGTTTTTATGAAAAAAACAAGCGTATTATTGATAATTATAACGATTATAGGAATGTGTTTTACAAGCTGTAAATTGCTGAAAGAAGATCAAAGCATAGATAACACCGTGGCGGGTGAAATGGCTTTATCTTATTTATATGAAAAATATGATGAAGAATTTGTGATAGTCGGTGAAAACCAAATGCGTGACAGCATATTGGGTGGAAACAGATGGTATCGTGCTACAGTTGTAAAAAAATCTGATGAAGATAACGATAATGCAAGAACATATGAAGTACACGTTACATTTAATGACAGTTCATATACAGTAGCTGGTGATACAGTAATGCTATCTTATTACCAGTCTTTATTTAACGAAAATGCTAATTCAATTATTTCTAAAAACATGAAGGATATACCCTATTGTCTTGTTGTGACTCGGGTTACAGAGGATAATCCGAATTATGGATTTTCTCCGGATACACAAATTCCCAAAATCAAAGATAACTTATATAAACGAAATTATTGTTTTGAAATTTTAATACCATTATCATATAACTGTGAAGAAATACCTGATATATGTACACAATTAAAAATGGATTTGCAATTAGCAGGATTATATTCAGAATTATATTCAGGATGTTATATTATTGTAGTTAATGATGATGACTTTGAATTAATTAATTCAGCGGAAGATCCATATGTTCAGTATGTACAACAATCTGGAGGATATGGAGATAAATGTGGGGAATATCAAGGCAGGCAATGTCAAAAAAGCTAAATAAAGCTTTGAAAATACTTCGTTCGATATGCTTCGATGAGTTACGCAACTTGAAAACTGAATCTAAAATTATTTCACCTGTTTCACAATTGTAACTTTCTATGAATTAAGACTCATTATTTATTCTGACGATCATTCCGGCGGCTGCGAAATTTCCGTATGGTGTAATCATCACCGTTAGTAAGGTTTGCCAGACCTCTTACCCTAACTCTGTCACCGTTATACCATCCCGGAACTTGATTCGCAGCGATACGATAGCTGTCAACTGATTCACTGGTCATATAGTTAATCGTCCTGAATGTGACTGACATTAAAAAATCTCCGTTGAACGTGAAATCAATGTTGTTTTGTTGCATCTGTATCTATTGCCACATTCTCAGGATAAAAATTTGTCGGGTATTGTCCCAGTGGATAATAAAAAGCCGCTGCTAATAAATTGCAGCGACTTTAATGTAAGAAATATTATTGAATAGATGACAGCACTAACGATGCATCAGATATATTGACAGAACCATCATTATTCATATCAGCTAAAAAGAATTGTAAATTTGAAATCACAGGATTATTTTGGGCGGCATTGTCTGAATAATACTGTAAAATAGCTTGCGCATCCTCTGTAGTTACTTTTTTATCAAGATTTATATCTCCCTTTTGGAGTTTACAGCGCCATAATGGTGCATAAGATGAACCATCCGGATTCAATCCCAATTCTCCGAAATCAGCGAGAAGGTTTCCTAAGTTATCAGTTATTCTCATTCCCTTATATGTAGCTTCGTATCCATCGTTATATGCATCATTCAATAAAATTCGTAAATCAACCTGATTGTAAAAATCAATTAATGATTCGGTGAGATCGCCGTAATCAAATACCATTGTTCCGTCATAAAAAACTTCATTATCACGACCAGAGCTGAAGTTATAAACAGTATTCCATAATTCTGCCGAATCTGTAGGACACTGCTTGCCTAATTGTATTTTAATCTGATTTCTGCGTTCTGTGGTAAAACTTACTTCAGCGACAAACATAACGTTTTTATGATCAACATTAATATAGTTGAACACATTATTTGTACCCGTTCCAAAAACACGCTGTCTTGTATAAGTGAACTGGCTTTCATCAAGATTATTTGCACTTTTACCATTCAGAGCATCGTACATAACCCAAAGTACGCCGGCATTATTTGCGCCGCTGTTGGTTGTACCCCATGAGTTGATTACCTTAAATGCGCCCCTTTCACCAGCCTCAATAGTTCCGTTGCCGTTTATATCGCAAGTAACATTGTCATTATAACCAACGATAGTCATTGCATGACTGCCTGAATTAGGAGCGTTGTAACATCTGTAAACAAGTTTTGTATTGCTCCAGCTGCCTGTTCCTTTTTTGTAGTTAAAATCATTGTATGTCTGGAATGTAAGAACTTTACCATTATTCAAAGCTGTCTTGACCTGATTGAGATCCGAATCCTTATTGCTTGTAATGGCAGTTCCGCTTCCTGAAATTGAATATGTGCCGTAAAACGATAATCTTGTATTTAGGGCATTTCTCATATCTTCTATCGCTCCATCGTAAGTTGGCAGATCCTGAAGATCATAACCCGAAGAAGAATACGGAAACTCATTTAACGTAACAGCACCCTGGTTTTTAAGAAGAGTATATGCATTAGTGTATGAAGAACCGTTGTCAACACCGCTGTTTATATTATTATATGTCCACTTCGGAGAATAGATCACACGGTCAGCAGTTGATGTTACATTATTAAGCTTGTTAACTTCATACGAATATTGATAATAGGTAGAAGCCCATGCAGTACATGAACCAATTGAGCCTTGATTTCCTATAGGAGGGAAACAAGGGCTTGTACTTAAGTCTACGCTTGACGGCAGTGAGGCTGCAGCAAATGGCACTATCTGATTATCCGGTTCAAACTGTGCAGCAAATGCGTTAAGATCATCTTCGCTTTCCGAAATCAATCCTTCTCCAAAGCCTAAATTTTCTGATTCAATCTCGGTTGTTTCCGCCATAGAATTTAAACCTGAAGTACTCATTGCGAGTGAAGTAATTGCCATAATAGATGCGGCAATTTTTTTAAAAGTTTTTTTCATGATAAACCTCCTGAAATAATATATTTTGGATTTTCTATCCTTTTATATATTATCTTATTTTTTATAAAAAGTCAAGTCTTGGTTTGCATATATTTGTCGAAAAACATCAAATGTATGAATTTTGGTTGAGAAAAAGCATTAATTTCTTTAACGGCAGCTGCGGTTTCTTCTGCTTCGTTCTACGATATTACATCAGCTTCTGCTTCATCCAGGAAATATAAAACTTACAGCTATTATTTTGACGTACCAGAAAACATATGTGTTAAAACGTGTAATGCAATGTATCATATAACCTCAAGTGAAAAAATATTGAAATCTTTAAAAAAAGATAGATATTTCGATTTTATGCCGGGAGGGATGAAAATGAAGTCAATTAAAGTCAAATCGACAGCCGCAGCCGTTATCAATGAAATCATTGCCGTTATCGCTGCTAAGAAAGGCATTGAATTATCAGGCGAGGTCAAAACGATATAGGCAACATAGCATATGTATGGTAAGCTTTTTCAACGCAGACACAGGTAAAATTTGCTTTAATACTTGAAAAAAATCAATAGTTATGGTAAAATAATAAAAAGCAAGAATTATTCAGAACCTATCAAGGAAACACCGCACAGAGATTGTGCAGGCAGACTATTGTCTGTCAAGAAATTTTTGTGTAAGATGACGAAAAATATGCAAGCAGATGACGTACAAAGCCGTTAGGCGGTTTTTGTGCGGTGTTGCCTTAAATTTGCCGAAAAGATGCGTACAATATCTTGTGAAGACAGGTTCTAAGCGAGAGCTTATGGTTTAAGAAAGGTTAATATTGATAATGAAAAAAATTTTAAATACCAACAGTCGAAAAAGTTTGCAGGAATATATCAGTGACTACACGGTTATTGATCTCGAAACAACGGGATTAAGCTCGGCGAATGATGAGATCATTGAACTGGCAGCCGTAAAAGTGCGGGACGGCAGAGAAACCGCAAGATTCAATTCACTTGTGCGATCGGAAAAGCCAATCAGCAGGCGAATAACTTCTATTACAGGGATAACAAACAAGATGACGGAGAATTCTCCTGCAATAGGGCAAATAATCGGAGAATATCTTGATTTTATCGGAGATGATATTATACTCGGTCATAATATCGTATCATTCGATAGGCGATTTATCGAAAATATATGTAAAAAGCTTTCCCTTCCTCCCTTTAACAATGATGCTCTTGATACTTGTTATTTCGCAAGGCGCTGCGGCTTGAATACTCCTGACCTGAAGCTGACCACTCTTACCGCTTATTTCGGAATCAAGCACAACGACGCTCATCGTGCTCTCGGAGACTGCATTGCAAATTACAAATGCTATGAAAAATTAAAAGAATGTATATCCGGAAAATTGCAGAACAAGGAGTGCACAGTATGAAAAATCCACTGAAAAGGCTCTCTTCGTTTCAGACGATCATGTTCGGGTTTATATGCGTAATACTTATCGGAGCATTGCTTCTGATGCTGCCGTTCGCCTCAAAATCCGAAGGCTGCGCTTCATTTATCGATGCACTCTTCACCTCAACGTCGGCATCCTGCGTTACAGGTCTTATAACACAGGACACGGCAACATACTGGACGCTCTTCGGGCAGATAGTAATACTTATCCTCATTCAGATCGGCGGTCTTGGGGTGGTTACAATAACTACTGCGTTCGCTATGATATCGGGAAGAAAAATCGGACTGATGCAGCGAAATACAATACAGGATTCAGTATCTGCGCCGCAGGTCGGAGGAATAGTCCGGCTCACTTCACTTGCTATCAGAATCACATTTACCGTGGAAATTATAGGCGCATTGCTTATGGCACCATCATTATGCTCTGAATTTGGAATAGTCAAGGGCATATGGTACTCAATATTTCACTCGATTTCAGCATTCTGCAATGCAGGCTTTGATCTTATGGGAACGAAAGAAAAATTCTCCTCGCTGACATCGTTTACAGGAAACGTTTCCATAAATATTGTTATAATGCTTCTTATTATAATCGGCGGAATAGGATTCCTTACATGGGATGACGTGAGAACGCATAAATTCAGAATAAAAAAATACAGAATGCAGAGTAAAGTCATTCTCGTTACAAGCGGTATTCTGATATTGTTCCCCACAATTTATTATTTCTTTGAATTCGGCGGCGAAAACTGGGATATGACAATGAAAGAAAGAATTACATCGGCTTTCTTTCAGGCTGTTACTCCACGAACAGCAGGATTCAATACTGTTGATCTCAGTATGCTGAAAGGCGGAGGCACAATAATCATGATTTTCCTCATGCTTATCGGCGGCTCTCCCGGTTCGACGGCAGGAGGCATGAAAACCACAACTGTTGCGGTGCTTTTCTCTTCGGCAGTCTCTGTATTCCGCCAAAAAAAAGACGCAGGATTTTTTGGCAGGCGGATTTCCGATGAAACAGTTAAAAACGCTGCCGCCATACTTATCATGTATCTGATGATTTTTTTGAGCGGAGCAGTCGCAATAAGCGGTATTGAAGGTGCGCCGATAAGAAGCTGTTTGTTTGAAACTGCCTCGGCTATCGGTACAGTTGGACTTTCGCTCGGACTTACACCAAGTCTCGGAACCGCTTCCCATATCATACTTATTATCATGATGTTTCTCGGAAGAGTTGGCGGCCTAACGGTCATTTATGCCGCAATTTCGGGAAATCATGCAAACGTATCAAAACTGCCGCTGGAGAAAATCACTGTTGGATAAGCGGTAAGAAAGGAACTGTTATTATGAAATCAATTTTACTTATCGGGCTTGGAAGGTTCGGCAGACATATTGCCATGAAACTTAACGAACTCGGACATGAAATCCTCGCTGTTGACATCGTAGAAGAACGTGTTCAGAACGTTCTCGACTATGTAACGAATGCGCAGATAGGGGATTCAACAAGCTATAATTTTATGAATTCGCTTGGAGTACGCAATTTTGACGTGTGTATCGTAGCTATCGGCGACAATTTTCAGAGTTCTCTTGAAACTACATCGCTGCTTAGTGAATTGGGCGCAGTAAAAGTAGTTTCCCGTGCAGCTTCCGATGTGCATGAGAAATTCCTGCTTAAAAACGGCGCTGATGAAGTAATTTATCCGGAAAAGCAGCTTGCTTCATGGACGGCTATAAGATACAGCAGCGACCATGTCTTTGATTATATTGATCTTGAGGGCGATTATGCAATATTTGAAATATCTGTTCCGGAAAAATGGGTTGGAAAAACTGTCGGCGATCTTGATATACGGAAAAAATACGGCATAAATATTCTTGCAGTCATTACAAACAATGTACTTGATCCGAACATCACGCCCGAAACAAGTTTTTCAAAGATCGGCAATTTACTTGTCCTCGGTACTGAAAGCGCTATTCGTAAATGTTTTAAAATATAAGAACCTGTTCTCACGGGAACGGCTTGCGGATTTTCAATCAGAATTTTGCTGAGGCAAGGCGAAAAAATTAAATTATACTGTTTTATGATTAACTTTTTCAGCGTTGCAATCGGCAAAATTTGCTGAAAAGATGCACGACTAATCATATGAGAACACGTTCTGATACTCTCCCATTTGAAATCCGCTCATATTTTTTTATTTGAAAAGATCATCGGAAGTAAAAATTGTTCTCTTTTTTAAAAAAACTATTGACATTTGCATATCTAATATGATATAATATTTAAGTCAGATGTCATATTGATGTTATAGATTTGGCTGGAATAGAAGATTCAAAATTTGCTTATTGGTTTTCTAACTTTTGCAAATCCAAATTTTTTTAAAATCACTAATCGGCTAAACTACACAGCAACTTGTTGATTGTGACAGAAATGAATTGTTTTTCTTTATGATTCTGATAATTATTTTTTAAATTATTAATGAGATTGAATTTGACCTTTCATGAAAAAAACTAAATAATTGCCGGTGTGTCGGAATTGGCAGACGAGACAGACTCAAAATCTGTTATCCGCAAGGGTGTGTGGGTTCGAGTCCCACCACCGGCACCAGACCTTAACAGCTCGTAAGCCCTTGATTTATCAGGGTTTGCGGGCTTTTCTTTATGCTCACATTCTCTTATGTAGTGTCCCTCGCACATCAGCAAATTTGCCGTTTTTAGGCTCATTTTCGGAGGGACATTGGAGGGACATAAGCATTAAGCGGAGGGATATACGCCTAAAATTGCGTTGGCAGACGCAACCTTTGAGGTGAAATTCAAGTGCGTGTAAATGTTTGAGGTAGTCCCCTTGCCAAATAGTAACACACTTTCGTATGTTGGTTAAACAACGTAAATTCGCCTTAAAACAGGCTTCTTTTGTTTTTCAGAGGTTCATCGAGCAACTTGTAGTAGATGTAGATATCACGGGGCTGACCTTCAACGTAGGCATCAAGCGTGATGTACTCAATAAGCTCCAAGCACATCTCACGGGTAAGCTCCTGAACATCGGTGTACTTCTTCAGACGCTCAATGAACAGTTCCACATCTTCCTCGTCCTGCCTTATCGTCGAGAGCGTTTCTTCAAGCTCAGCGACTTCGACGGATAACTCTTTCTGCTCGGTTTCATATTTCGCAATCAGCTTCATCGCTACGTCCTCAGACACCTTGCCGAGGACTTTATCCTCATAGATGTTCTGAATCAGTGTATCAAGCTCCTGCAAGCGTAATCTGCCATCTGTGAGTTTCTTTGTATCCACGGAATACTGTTCCTCATGGTGCTTGGCTTTATGGTCAAGGAACTTAGCCTTAGCTTTCTCCTCATCCTCTACAACAAGCTGTGCAAGGCTGCGAATATCTTCAAGCACGATACGTTCCATGTCCTTCATCTTGATGTAATGGCTTGGACAATAGCGTTTGCCATATTTAAGATACCTCTTATTTTTGTTATAGCGAACCATCAATTTCACCTCTGACCTTTGCTTCAAACAAGCCTTGAATGTACTTGTCGATTTCTGCGATACGAAGCTGTGACTTTTCAAGTTCAGCTGAAATAACTGCTTTGCTGTCATCTGATTTCTGTTCCATACGCTTCTGAGAGCGAATAAAGTATACGCTTCAGAAAAACCCTGTCAGAGCAAAGCAAATGGGTAAGAAAGAACCCAATCTTCCAAAAAACTGGGACGAAATATCCTATGATATCATGCTTGATATTCTTCGTGCAAAGTTTTCCGTACCGGAATTGGCTGAAATGTTGGAAGCTACCGACGATGCTTATCTGGAGGAGGGCAATCACTGGCATGACAATCGCTGGGGAAGATGCACTTGTGAAAGATGCAGAGCAAAAGAGGGCAAGAATTTGCTTGGAGAAATATTGATGCGTGTACGCTATATGAATAGAACCAAATACGCTTCTGAACAACGGTGAAATTAATGCGTTTAAAATCGGGAAAGTCTGGAAAATTCCAAAGAAATCAGTGGAAGAATATATCGATAGGAAGGTGAAGAGAAATGATTGACACAGCTTGCATAAATACAGTAAAGCCCGTTCTCAAATGGGCAGGCGGAAAAACACAGCTCCTGGGACAGCTGACATTTTTGATGCCGACCGAAGAAATCACTACATACTGCAAACCGTTCCTCGGCGACGGTGCAATGCTGTTCAGTATTCAGCCTGGTATTGCGTATGTGAACGATATCAATGTAGGTTTGATGAACGTATACAATATTATAAAATATTTTCCCGAAGAACTGATTGCGGAGTTGAACAGTTATGAAAACACGGCTAAGTTCTACTATGTAATCAGAGAATTGGATAGAGATGCAAAGAAATTTGCAGCATTAACAGCAGTGGAGCAGGCGGCGAGATTTATTTATCTGAATAAGACTTGTTTTAACGGTTTGCATCGTGAAAACAGACAGGGACAGTTCAATGTATCCTACGGAAAATACAAAAGCCCTGATTTTGTCAACGCTGAGGGCATCCGTGCAGTCAGTCAATATCTG
This sequence comes from Ruminococcus sp., assembly GCA_017462565.1. Taxonomy (GTDB): domain Bacteria; phylum Bacillota; class Clostridia; order Oscillospirales; family Ruminococcaceae; genus Ruminococcus. Next base: position 20,032 of record JAFTQW010000029.1, on the reverse strand, counting down.
AATGCAGCAAATATCTACTTTACATCAATGGATTTTTTGGAAGTCTTGAAAAATATTCCAGCAGGTTCTTTTGTATATTTTGACCCACCCTATGACCCAGTATCCGAAACTGCAAATTTTACGGGTTACACCAGATACGGCTTCACCAGTGATGACCATATCAGGCTGAAACAATGCTGTGATGAGTTGACTGCAAGAGAAATAAAATTCATGCTTTCTAATTCCAATACGGACTTTATTCGTCAGCTGTATGCTGGATACCATATTACGGAGGTTTCCGCAAGACGTGCAATCAACTGTAATGGTGATGGGCGTGGTGTCGTTACGGAACTGGTGATACGGAATTATTCGTGAAAAATGTGTAAATAGGCTTTGCGAGAGAACCGATGATAAAAACATTATGTGGGAGCGGCATCAAATTTGCCGCTCCTATCATTTATCATATATAATAAGGAGAATTGAACATATGTAGAAGAAATACGTTATCCGGCATACATACGGAGGCGTGTATAAAACGGTATAACATGCTATGAAGGACATGTAAATGTACAAATATATGTTTCTGATAAAGTATGATGTTAGGCAATTCGACGATTTTCACATGAAATACACAAAAAATGAACGTATGCTTCTTGACATTTTGCACAAAGCGTGATATACTATTTTAGTAAATGTAAACTATTTGCATTGTGCATTTTGGATTGACGCTGTGAGAAAATTTGCTGTGTTGGTTGATGATTTTTCATAAGTTGTAGATGTTATCGGTGGTAGCCAAGAAACATATTGATGAGCATATTTGTGTGTATCACGCAGTTGCTCTCCATAGAAAGAGTGATGAGAATGGGCTTGCTGAAAATAAGACTGACCGATGATAAGATCTATACTAGTTAAATGGGCGGAAAATCTGATTCTTCACCGATTAATGATGCATAGATCAGTATTTTGAAAAGTCTGCTTCTTGGTGGAGATATGATTGATGTGTCAGATGAACGAGAGAGAAAATCTCCGCTGATTACGAATTTAACCTTTACGTTTAATACAGATACAGCAGAACGAACTTTGTCACAGGATGGGGGATGATTAGTCCTCTGGATAATATTGATGTATTGATTGCATGGTTGGAAAGTAATCCGAATGAATTACAGCGTATTACAAAATTGATGAATGATAGGGGGAGTAACGTTACCGCCTCTGAAAACAAGGATTTGATTTTACATAAATATCGGTAAAAAGAATGGTTGTTTCGTTACAGCAAAATGCACAATTTTTTTGGTTAGTTTTATGTGAGTTGCTAAACTGTTTTGAGAACAGATATGGGTTTATCCGTAGCAAGTATGTAACGAAACGGCAGAACGGACTTGTTTTCTGAGCAGTTGAGGGTTTATCCGTAGCATATATGTAACGAAGCTCGAAAATGAGGTTATTAGGAGAGTTTTCGTGTTTTGAGTAGTGATAAGGGATTGATCAAAATGAGAGGTTTGATAATGTCGGGAGAGTGAGTGTGCAGAAAACAGTTTATACAAGATAAATATAAAAGAGCGAAATTATACGGAGTGTTAATTGGTTGATATAAGCTGCTAAAAATGGATTGATAGATTAGCTGCTGATATGAGCTTGTTAATAGGAATAGAGGCTCGGTGTGGGTATATCTGGAGTTTTTAAGCTCTTGGTTTCCACACGGGCGGCGTTGCCGCAAAGTTTAATAGGCTTTAATGCGAGACCAATGTGGGCATCATGCTCTTGTGCGGTCTCTGTAGGTCGTACATATTTATAGACCATATACCTCAGTTTGTGGATGTCCTCGATGGCACTACAATCAGAGGAATGTGTATAGATAGCAAAGAAGTTTTAGAAGTGATAGAGGAGTAAAAGATTTATGGATTTTCGTACAGACCCTCGGTTCTCAGAAATTGAACCATTCGCATCAAAACTTTGGCTTGCCTCTCCTACCATGCATGGTGAGGATCAGATGTGGGTAACTGATGCGTTTGAAAAGAACTGGATCACCACATCCGGAGAGAATATCAACGAGGTTGAGATGCAAATGGCTGAGTACATCGGCGTGAACCACGCTGTGGCTCTCTCCTGTGGAACCGCCGCTCTTGCACTTAGCAATCAGATTAGCCGGAGAGAAACTGTATGGAATTCCGAAGGTTGGTCATGGAAGTCTGGAAGGACACAGAGTTTTTGCATCTGACATGACCTTTGACGCCACAGTCAATCCGATCACATACGAGGGTGGCGAACCTGTGTTCATCGACACAGAAGCTGATACTTGGAACATGAGTCCGGAGGCACTTCGTGTTGCGTTTGAGCTTTATCCAGATGTCAAGCTAATTGTTGTTGTGCATCTGTATGGTACGCCCGGAAAGATTGATGAGATCAGAAAAATAGCAGATGAACACGGCGCACTGATCGTTGAGGATGCTGCTGAATCTTTAGGGGCTACATATAAGGACAAGCAGACTGGTACTTTTGGCGACTATGCAGTTGTTAGCTTTAATGGTAACAAGATCATCACTGGTAGTTCTGGCGGTATGTTTCTGTGTTCTGAGAGGGCTGATGCTGACAAGATCCGTAAGTGGTCTACACAGAGCCGTGAAGCAGCACCTTGGTATCAGCATGAGGAGCTTGGTTATAACTATAGAATGTCAAACATCATCGCCGGCGTGGTTAGAGGGCAGATTCCTCATCTTGAGGAGCATATTGAAGCTAAGAAGAGGATTTATGAGAGATATAAGAGTGGGTTGTCTGATCTACCTATCACAATGAATCCGTTTGATAGTAGTAATTCTGTCCCGAACTACTGGTTGTCATGTGCATTGATTGACGAAGATGCTATGGCTTCTATGGTTCGTGGTGAGCAGGATTATCTGTGGAATCATGAAACTAGTAAGAGTTCTCCACAGGAAATCCTTGACGCTTTGGCTACTTTCAATACAGAAGGTCGTCCGATTTGGAAACCGATGCATTTGCAACCTATTTACAGAAGCCATGCGTTTGTGACTGTGAACGGTAACGGAAGAGGACAGAGCAATGCATATATCAGTGGTACGATGACTGATATTGGTGCTGATATATTTAGACGAGGTTTGTGCTTGCCGTCTGATAATAGGATGACAGCAGAACAGCAGGATGTTATCATTGATATTATTCGTAGATGTTTTAAATAAGGATGTGATCATATTGAAAAAGTTAATAAAGGCTTTAGCAGTGATCACTGCCGTTATTTCTGCATTTGCCGCTTTGACTGCTGGAATTGCCTTTATTGCCGAACGCGTTGAAGAACTGAAGAATAAAGGGAAAGCATTAGCTCATAGACCCTATGGTATCTACGAGCGTTTTATCAAGAGACCTCTTGACTGTTTCCTTAGTACCGGCGCTTTAATAGTACTGTCTCCTGTAATGATTTTCCTTACTGTTATGGGTACAATTAAAATGAAAGGTAATCCCTTCTTTACACAAGACAGACCGGGAAGAATTGATCCTGAAACAGGAAAAGAACGTATATTTAAGCTAATAAAGTTTAGATCTATGACAAATGAGAAGGACGCTGAGGGTAATCTTCTTCCTGATGCTCAAAGGCTTCCTAAATATGGAAAAATACTTAGAGCATCTTCTGTTGATGAGTTAGGCGAGCTTTTTAATATCATAAATGGAGATATGTCTATTGTAGGACCAAGACCGTGGGCTGTTTCCTATCTTGATTATTTTACTCCCGAAGAACATCAGCGACATTCCGTGAGACCCGGTTTAACGGGACTTGCCCAGGTTAATGGTCGTACTGCTGCTAATTGGGGGGAACGGCTTAGATATGATACTGAATATGTAAAAAAAGTAAGTTTTTTAGGCGATTGTAGAATAGTTTTACTGACAGCAAAAAAAGTACTCTTTAAATCAGACATAGTTGAAGCCGGCGACCAAGGAAATTTTGATGATTACAGAAAAAAGCAGTGGGAAGAAGGTATTGTACCTATTCCCAATAATATGAGTAATTAATAAGGTGAATTAATATATGATCATATATGGTGAAAAGATAAAACTTCGGGCGATTGAATCTGAAGACAATGCCATTCTTTTGGAAATGATGAATGATCCTGATATTGAGATGATGGTTGGTGGGTATTCGTGGCCGAGTTCAATGGCTGAACAAATGAAATGGTTTTCAAAACTTGAGAATAATTCATCGATTTTGCGTTGTATTATTGCTAACAAGGAAAATGATAAAGCAATTGGTACACTTATTTTAAATGAAATAGACATGAAAAATGGAACAGGTCATATTCATATTAAAATTGCAAATGGAAGCGAACGAGGCAAAGGCTATGGAACTGATGCCATTAATACTATTGTAAGTTACGCTTTTTCAGAACTGAGATTAAATTGCATTTTTGCTAATATTTTAGCTCATAACGAAGCATCAGTGCATCTGTTTGAAAAATGTGGCTTTTCTCGTGATGGTATTCTTCGTTCTAGGGTGTTTAAGCAAGGAAAATATGTTGATTTGTTATCTTATTCAAAATTAAGTTCTGATTGATTATGGAAGATATGCGGTTTGTATCTGAAATAGGCAGCGAATTCCACGCTGAAAGAATAGGAGTAATCAGAAATTCTTTTTTTCTATCATATGGAGAACTGGTTTTCTCTGGCAGAACAGCCATCGAAACTGTATTAAAAGAAGCACCTTATGCAAAAAAAGCATTATTACCTTCCTATTGTTGTGAATCAATGATCATTCCATTTAGAAAGGCTGGAATAGAGGTTGATTTCTATGATGTGTGGTATAAAAATGGTATGCAATTCAGTATAGGTATATCAGCGGATACTGATATTCTGCTCTGGTGTAATTACTTTGGCTTTAATAATGCAATGCCTGATTGTAGCAGCTTTATTGAACGTGGAGGCATTATTATTGAGGACATTACGCACAGTCTTCTTTCTGCGCATCAATTTCATAATCAATCACATTATCACGTTGCATCGATTCGTAAATGGGAGCCGATTAACTGTGGAGGTTACTGTGCATCAGCTAAAGGCAAATTATATCATATACCCAATAATGCGCCCGCTGATGATTTTCTAAAGATTAAGCAGGATGCTATGAAGTTGAAAGCAGAGTATCTATGTGATCATGATGAGTTAAAGAAACCGAAATTTCTTCGTATGTTTGGAGAAAGCAATTCATGGCTTGCTGAAAACTATTCCGGATTATCAATTGATCAATGGTCAAGAGAATATCTATCTAAAGTTGATATTCAGAGACAACGAGAGATCCGATGCTCAAATGCACATATACTATACAATGGCTTGAAGGATACAGTTCAGTTTATGTTTAAAGAAGAAGAGATGGATTGTCCTTTGTTTGTTCCGATTCTTCTTCCAGAAAAACGCGGTGATGTCAGAGCTGGATTAGCTGCAAATGGAGTTTATTGTCCGATTCATTGGCCCAAGCCTCAAGTCTGTGAATCAAATTTATATGATATGGAGCTATCGCTTATCTGTGATCAAAGATACAAGGAAGAAGACATGGAGCGCATAGTAACAGTTCTTAATGATTTATTATAAACATGCATTTGGAAATAAGCAAAGATATGGAGAGATATAAGATATATGAAGACTATTTTGATTACGGGTATCGGAGGACTTACACCTCGTTCAATTGCAACTATTATTCGTGAAAATCATCCGAATTATAGGATTATCGGTTGTGATATTGAAAAGAAAGCAATGGGTTTTTTCATGAAAGGGCTTGTTGATGAGTATTATATTGCTCCTCGCTGTGATAGGCCAGACTACTTTGCTTGGTTAGAAAAACTTGTTGCAGAGAAAGCAATTGACTATGCTTTTGTTCAGCCTGAAGCAGAAATCGTTGAATGGGGCAAGTACTTTGAAAAAACAGGTAGATACCCTTGTCCAGTATTTATGGGCTGCAAGCTGCTTTCAGAATCTTTACGTGATAAGTCTATAATGGCAGATCTTCTGGAAGGAACAGAGTTTATTCCGAAGACAATAAAGGTTACACAAGAGAATCCAAGATTTGATGAAGTTGAAAAAAATATTGGCTTTCCGTGCTGGATAAGAGCTACAGAGGGTACGGGGGGGCTTGGAAGCTTGAGACTTGATGACCTTAGCAGCTATAGGAGTTGGTTATTTATCAACTCAAAGATTCCAGAGTTTACAGTATCCGAATTTTTAACGGGTCGTCACATTGCAAATCAGATGCTTTATTATAATGGTGAGTATGTTAAGGGAGCAGCATTAGAGTGTGTTGAATATGTTATGGCAAATACAGCTCCGTCTCATGTTACTGGTAACACACACTTTGGAAGATTTCTTAATGAAGACAGAATTAACGAGTTCTGTGACCGTTGCATCAAATATCTTGAGAAGAAACTTGGAATTCCAGCTCATGGCATATTGTCTTTTGATTTAAAGGAAGATAAAGACGGTAATATGAAGGTTACTGAAGTCAATATTCGCCACATGGCGTATACTGGTGTTATGGCTCATGTCGGGTTTGACTTGATTGAGGATACGATTAGGATTATGGAAAATGGTAACGCTGATAACATTGTTAGAGATCAGTACCATCATTATGAAAAGCCATACATATTCTTACGAGATGTAGATGTTGAGCCGATTATTTTGGAAAGTGAAGAAATATTCGATGATTCGAGAACAATATTGTTGTAAACAGGTGAATGCATGAAAGATATAGTTATCATTGCTAATTTTTGTCGCGACTTTTCTGAGACAGACAACGGAAGATTCATGTATTTGTGCAAGGAGCTTTCTAAAGAGAATAAGGTTGAAATTATTACATCAGATTTTGAACATTCGGCAAAAAAACATAAAGAACCACTCGTTCATAATTGGCCATTTACAATTACCCTTCTTCATGAAAAAGGATATAAGAATAATATCAGTATTCAAAGATTTAGAAGTCACTATGGTTGGGGAAAAGAAGTTGGCAAGTATTTAAAAAAACGTAAGAAGCCGGATGTAATATATTGTGCTATTCCCTCATTAACAGCTCCGCTTAGAGCTGCTAAATACTGCGAAAAGAATAATGTTAGATTTATTATAGATATACAAGATTTATGGCCAGAAGCATTTAAAATGGCTTTTAATATACCAATCGTAAGTGATGTAATATTTGCCCCGTTTAATTTATATGTTAATGGAATATATAAACGCGCTGATTCAATTTGTGCTGTTTCACAGGCGTATGTTTCAAGAGCGCGTTCGGTGAATAAAAAAAGCAAGACCAGTCATGTAGTTTTTCTTGGAACTAGCCTTGAAACCTTTGATCATAACGTAAAAAGTGCATCGCCAGTCATTCAAAAGGAAAATGATAATGATATTTGGCTTGGCTATTGCGGATCGCTGGCTGCAAGTTATGATATTCCATGTGTACTTGAAGCCTTAAGATTGATTAAAGAAAAAGGATTAATTACACCCCCTAAATTTGTTGTTATGGGTGATGGAGCAAAGAAACGTGAATTTGAAGATATAGCGAATAAGTATAAGCTAGATGTTGTTTTTTTAGGAAAATTAGAATATGACCAAATGTGTGCTCAGCTTGTTCAGTGTGATATAGTAGTGAATCCTATTGTAAAAGGATCGGCTGCAAGTATAATAAATAAACACGGTGATTATGCTTCAGCGGGGTTACCCGTATTAAATACTCAAGATAGTAAAGAATACAGGAGATTAGTAGATAAATATCATATGGGAATAAATTGTTCTAACGGAGATCCTAACAGTCTTGCAAATAGCCTTCTAAGACTAATGAACAATAATGAAACAAGAAAGAGTATGGGAAGAAATGCTAGAAAATGCGCTGAAAAGAATTTTGATAGGACGAATTGTTATCAAGAACTGATTAAATGTATTATAACTGAAGGAAATTGCTTATGAATATTCTTTATTTATCCCATTTAAGCGGAGCATCCTATGCTGGACCAACGTATAGTGTTCCAAAACAGATTGAAGCACAATCTAAGATTGATAATGTGTTTTGGTATAATGCGACTACTCAGGGAAAACGGGAGTGGAAGGAACTTCAATATTATCATGATAAAACAGAATTTTCAGATGAATCCATTCGATGTTTACCCGAGCCGTTTAATCATCCAGATATTATAGTTGTAGAACTCTTTTACAATATGACTAAGAGTAAATTGCTAAAAGAACTCATCGAAACGAACACACCTTATGTTATTATTCCTCGTGGCGAATTGACTAAGCAGGCTCAAAAAAGAAAGAGATTAAAAAAGTTAGCTGCAAATATTTTAATGTGTAGAAGATATGCTCATAAGGCGGCAGCAATACAATACTTGACAGAACAGGAGTTTATAGACTCAGGGGTGAAATGGAATAGTCGCCATATAATTATTCCAAATGGGATCGATATGCCAAGTGTTGTTAAATATGACTTTTCAATGGCAAATATTAAATGTATTTCAATTGGTCGAATTGAACCATATCAAAAAGGATTAGATTTATTAATAAAAGCTTGCAAATTAGCGGAGAAGGAACTAAGAAATGCTAATTGTTCGATTGTTATTTGTGGCCCGGACAAAGAAGGAAAGTCGCAAGCTCTTATCACCCTTGTAAATAAACTATGCTTGCAAGATTTAATAAGCTTTCACGATGCTGTATATGGTGAGGAGAAAGAAAGAATGCTCCTCAATAGTGATGTATTTATTATGCCGTCAAGGTTTGAAGGCCACCCGATGGCTCTTATCGAAGCCTTGTCATATGGTTTGCCGTGTGTAGCTTCCAAGGGTTCAAATATGTCTCGTGAGGTGGAGACCTACAATGCTGGATGGATTGCTGATAATGACATTCAGTCATTATGCACAGCAATTAAAAGTTTAATAGCTAATCATCATATATTGAAGAAATATAGCAGTAATGCTATAAAATTAGCCAATAATTACAATTGGGCTTCAATAGCAATAGAAACGCACAGAAAATACGAATCGTTAATTAATGAATGAGGTTATAATGAAAGTAGTAATTTTTATTAATAAGTTGCAGGGTGGCGGTGCAGAACGAGTTGCTTGTGCGTTAGCCAACTATCTATTTGATAAAGGAATAGACGTTGAACTCATGGTGTTTTCAAAGATAGATACGCCATATAACCTTAATCAAAAGATTAAGGTTCACGCTTTACTAACCGAGGGAAAAGTCAAACCAGCATACAAAATGAAGCTGTTCAGAGCTTTAAAAAAGTATGTAGAAGCGCATCAAGTTGATACGTATATTTGTTTTCTTCCATTGTCGATAATAATAATGTTGTTAAATAGGGCGCATACCAATTCACAAATTGTTGTATCAGAGCGCAATAATCCTGAAAATTATCCTCGAATCATACGTTTTTTGCTAAAGCGACTGATGATTAGAGCTGATAAGATTGTGTTTCAAACTAAGAATGCAAGAGAGTGGTATGCAAATAACATCCAATTAAAAAACACTTGTATAATCCCCAATGCTGTTAACAACGACTTTATCGTTCCATTATACAGTGGTCAACGCAGGAAAGTAATAGTAGCTGTAGGAAGATTAGTCAAGCAGAAGAACTTTGCATTGCTTATACATGCCTTTAAAAATATTAGTAGTAAGTATTCTGATTATGAACTCAGAATATTTGGTGAGGGACCCGAAAGATCTAATCTTGAAGAGATAATTGCCGCAAATAAACTTGAAAACAGGGTACTATTAATGGGGCAATCGAATAATATAGTTAAACAAATTCAAGATGCATCTATTTTTGTCTTATCGTCAGATTTTGAAGGAATGCCTAATGCATTAATCGAAGCAATGGCACTAGGGTTACCATGTATATCAACGGATTGTCGAGGCGGTGGAGCGAAATTCTTAATACAAAATAATATGAATGGAATTCTGGTTCCGATAAACGACGTTAATTCCCTTTCTTCTGCAATTGATAAACTGTTAAGAGATCCGGATTACTCAAAGAGTATTGGAGAAGCGGCATATATGTTTTCAAAATCGCTTGCTCCTGAAAGCATATATGAAAAATGGTTTAATTTTATATGCGATTAATGAAAGCGAGATGATGAGATGTATCAAGTTAAATCAACCACAGCGTTAAATAATACGCTATATGGTTATTATTTTTTTGCGCTGTGTACAGTTTCACTGGCAGCAGGAGTTGTTTCAACTTTATACATCTTTTTTGATGGTCAACAAGGATATAAACTACTCCCGTTCTTGCCATTTAGCTATTTATTTTCATTGTTGATCAATAAGACGCGAATAGTAACAGAAACGCCGAATATTGGAATATTTATTTATTATTCTATCAGCTTGCTGAGACTTGTGATTCTTCCGCTGTTATATATAATTTATGGATACTATGAAGTTATAGAATATAACTCGGTGTCAAACACTCCAAAGGCAATACTATTAATGGCATATGAAACTATTGCAATTGCAATATCCTTGAATGTTTCGATAAGAAATACTGAAAAAATAAGTGTGAAATTAAGTCAACCTTACAAAGCAACGGTTTATAAAAGATTATCTGTAATTACATTTGCCTTGATCCTAGTCGGATTGATATTGAACCATATAACACCAGAAGTCCTGCAAAGTTATACTACTATTTTTGATATGATTAAAACTGGAAAAATCCCGCCTGAACAAAACTATTTGGTTAGAAAATATGGTGTAAATTTTGTAAAAAAACTATCTCTGGTATCATCTAATTATTTATTTAAAATTCTTAAATTACTAATTCCTATGTGTTTAGTTACCGTTCTGCAAAGAAAAGAAGGGGTATTAAGAAAATCACTTGCTATTTTAGTATGTCTGCTCCCTTTCTTATATGTAAGTGGAAGTATAGCTGTCAGCTTCCATTATTTATTTTTAATTGCTTCTTTGTTTATTGTAATACAAGGTAAAAGACCAGATGTAATTTTTAAACCATTAATAATAGCCATGATTACTATTATGCTATATTTAGTAATACGCGTTTCAATATCTTCCAATGAAAATACTGGGGCGATGATTCGAACTATAAATGCTTATTTTTCAGGGGTGAACATTGTATCTGGATCTTTTAATTTAGAAGGAGGGCTCCCGTTAAGATTGCATTATTTTTTGTGTGACATATTTGGTTCGATTCCTTTTAGTGGGACTCTATTTGGCATAGATGGCATGACTATTAATGAATACTTTTGTTATTCAAATGAATGTTCTGGACAAATCGCACCAACAATTGGGCTAGGCTGTTACTATTTTTCGCCCATTCTTGCCCCGCTTTATTCTGTTTTCTTTATAAAATTGAGTGAAACATTTGGAAAAAGGTTTTACAGCGAAGAAAACTCACATCTTAGAGTTATATATGTTGCGATATCTTATTATAGTGCTCTAGCAGTTGTTGCCTATAATATTGAAATAGTATTAGGGATTTTCTGTCAAGTCATTTTGCCTATTTATATTGTTTTTTTCTTATGCTATAAAAATATAAAGACCGAGAAAAACAATGAAATTCATCTATTTGAGACGGGTTGTACAGAAGGAAGGAAAAACTATGCAAAATAACAAGTTGGCAAAATTAATAAGATTTATTTATGATAGAGATTATCGTTTTCTTCATTTCTCTCAATTAGGTAAGTATAATACAATGGATGATGCGGAGTATTTACGAAGACTATATCGTTCAAGAATGGGAATTGATCTTAATTTAGAAAACCCCACTCGATATACTGAAAAGTTGCAATGGTTGAAGTTATATGATCGTAAGCCAGAATATACGGTTATGGTTGATAAATATGCAGTGAAAAGTTATGTTGCTAAAAAAATAGGTCATAGTTATATTATACCAACTCTTGGTGTGTGGGAAAGGTTCGAAGATATTGATTTTGATAAATTACCGAATCAGTTTGTTCTAAAATGCACACACGACTCAGGTGGTCTTGTGATTTGCAGAGATAAGTCAGTATTAGATATGGAAGCAGCTGCAAGGAAGATTCGTGCAAGTTTGAAAAGAAATTACTATTATTCAAGTCGTGAATGGCCATATAAAAATGTTAAACCACGAATTATTGCCGAAAAATACATCGAAGATCATAACAGTTCTGGTTTGCGGGATTATAAATTCTTTTGTTTTAATGGTAAAGTTGAATTCTTATATCTTTCAGAAGGTTTGGAGAATCATCAAACTGCTAGAATTAGTTTCGTTTCTCTTGATTGGAAACCAATGTGGTTTTCACGTGATGATTATAAAGAATTTGAAGTACTTCCTCCAAAACCACATAATTTTGAATTAATGATTGAATTGGCAGAAAAATTGTCTTCTGGTTTTCCACATCTTCGTGTTGATTTTTATGAAGTAGAAAATCAAGTACTGTTTGGAGAACTGACATTTTTCAATGGTAGCGGCTTTACTAGGTTTAATCCTATAAAAGCAGATTATGAAATAGGAAAACTAATAAAGCTTCCTACCAATTAAGCTATTGATATTCCAACTAAACCTTGCCGCTTTTTGACATGGCGACAATAATTAGCTCTCAAGTTTGCAGCGATTTGATTATACAGCCATATTGATTGTGGCAAGGTTTAATTGGGAGAGCAATATATTGAAGGGTGGAAGTGATATTGCGTGACTAGAAAGAAAAAGTTGATATTAAATACAATTACAGGTGTACTAAAACAATTAGTCACTGTTATTTGTGGATTTGTTTTACCTCGATATTTGCTATTATATTATGGCTCATCAGTTAATGGCTTATTGTCATCCATAACTCATTTTCTTAGCTTTATAGCATTACTTGATATGGGTGTCGGAGCAGTTGTACAAGCAAATTTATATAAACCTCTTGCGTCAAAGGATAATGACCAAATCAGTCGTATCATTAAGTCTTCTAAAAGATTTTTTCGAAGACTGGCATATATATTTATCTGCTATATAGTCGTCTTATGTGTTGTATTTCCGTCAATAGTTGATTTTGGGGCATGGTATACAGTATCTCTTCTTGTTATTATTTCAATAAGTACGTTATTCCAATATTTATTTGGCATGACAAATCAGTTACTATTGAATGCTGATCAAAAGTCTTATGTACAATTATTGATGCAAATAGGAACAATTATCCTCAATACGGGTTTGGCTGTTCTTCTTATGAAAGCTGGAGCTTCTGTTCACGCTGTAAAATTGATGACAGCGGTAGTTTACCTATTACGTCCGTTCGGTCAAATGATTTATGTTCGACATCATTATAAGATTAATACTAAAATAGAAGTTCAAGGAGAGCCAATAAAGCAAAAATGGAATGGCTTTTCTCAGCATTTGGCAGCCGTAGTATGTCAAAATATTGATGTTGCTGTTCTTACTCTATTTTCAACTATGGAAAACATTTCAATCTACTCTGTTTATTATAATGTAACTTTTGGCGTTCAGCAAATTATCATGACAGCTGCCACTGGCTTAGAGTCCTTTTTTGGAAATATGATTGCAAGGAATGAAAAAGAAAAGTTACTCTCAACTTTTAGTGCTGTTGAATGGATTATTCACACGATAGTGACAATGGTTTTTTCCATAGCAGCTATTTGCATAGTACCTTTTGTGTCGGTTTATACGCGAGGTATTACAGATGCTAATTATATAGCCCCAGCATTCGGCGTGCTTTTGGTTCTTGCCTATGCAGTTCAATGCTTACGAATTCCTTATTTTCGTATGATTAAGGCCGCAGGTCATTTTAAGGAGACACAAAACGGTGCATACATTTCAGCAGCTTTAAATGTTATTATTACTGTTTCGGCCGTTTATAAGTTTGGATTGATTGGAGTAGCTGCTGGGACACTAATTGCGATGCTATATCATACTTGTTATTTTGTATGGTATCTTCGAAAAAACATTATTTGTAGATCTGAATTGTTTTTTGTAAAGTATATGATTACTGATACTCTAATAGGAGTGATATCGTTTGCAGTTTCTTCAATATTGACTAGCAAATGCAATACTTATTTTGAATGGACGATATTTGCATGTAAAACTTCAGCAATTGTAATGCTGGTCAGTATAATTATAAATACTGTTTTTTATAGGCAGCAATTCAAAAGCACCATTATACTGCTTAGAAGACAAAAATCATAAGTCAAAACTATGTTGACAGACTAAAAAGGCAATGTGTTCAAAAGGATGAAGAAGTGGAGAAAAATGATAAACAGTACATTGCGTTCATGGGTTGAGATATCTCGAAAAAACCTTATAAACAATTATTATACATATAAAGCGCATATTTCCAATAATATGAATATTATGGCTGTTGTAAAAGCAGATGCTTACGGTCACGGTGATTGTATTATAGGAAAGGTATTGTCTGATAGTGGTGTGCATTATTTTGCTGTCTCAAATATCGATGAAGCAATACATATCAGAATTGCAGGTGTCGAGGGAATGATACTTATTCTCGGATATACACCTACAAAACGTGCTAACGAATTGCTCCAATATGACATAACACAAGCATTGCTTTCTGAAGATTATGCTGAAAGAATAACAGAACTAAATCTTCCTATTAAGTGTCAATTCGCTATTGATACAGGAATGCGAAGAATTGGATTGAATGCTGATGATACTGATTATTGTGAGCATATAATACGAGAGTATGCAAATAAACTGAAGTTGGAAGGCGTATTTACTCATCTATGTGTTGCCGATACACCTGAACAAGTGGAATTTACAAGAAAACAGATTAGTAAGTTTGACGCTCTTTGTGACAGAATAGCAGATCTTAATCTTCCTTACTGTCATTGTATGAATTCCGCCGGGGGCCTTTGGCATCAATCAAAGCATTCTTGTCTTGCGCGTCTTGGAATCATTCTATATGGATTAAAACCAGATTACTTGAATACGCTACCTACAGAGATTGAACCTGTACTGACATGGAAATCAGTTGTTAGTATGGTGAAAACCGTGAATTCAGGTGATACCATAGGATATGGTCGTTCTTTTGTAGTGACTAAACCCATGATAATTGCGACAATTCCAACAGGTTATGCTGATGGTTATTCACGTTTACTTTTAAATAAGGGATGGGTTCTTATTAATGGAAGGAAAGCCCCTATAGTTGGACGTGTTTGTATGGATCAGATGATGGTTGATGTTACGAACATTCCAAATGTTGAATTGAATACAGAGGTTGTTCTTATCGGAAAAAGTGGAAACGAAGTGATTACTGCTGATGATCTCGCTCATCTTTATGGTACAATAGGATATGAAGTGATTTGTGGGATCAATAAACGTGTCGATCGGATTTATGTTGATTAAAAATGCATAAATGCAACTTTACAAGTTGCGTTTATATCCGGCGATGATCTCCAGAGTTCATTAACACAGGCTCTGGAAATCCGCCGGAACCATGATAGCGATGTTAGCTATGTGGCTGGAAATAACTGCCTGCGCCTTATGTATCAAAAAACGTAAAAAAGAGAAATAGCTATTTCACATTGATTCGGGTGCTGTGTATGATGTGGTGATGTGATGAAGAAAAACACATAGCATTTGGATGAGGGTGAAAAAAGAAAACACAAATTAATCGATGGTGAGAAAAATGAGAGAGTTTAAAGTATTTTATTCTTGGCAGTCCGATTTGCCAGGTAATAGGACGAGATATCTTATTCAAGATTGTATAGACGAAGCTATTAACAAGGTTAGTTCCTCAGTCAATGGAATAACATTTGTGGCAGATCGAGATACAAAAGGATTGACTGGAGCTCCGCCTATTCCTCAAACTATTCTTTCTAAAATAGATGAGTGTGATTTATTTATTGCTGATGTGAGTCTTGTGAATAAATATCAGTGTTTTGCTCTTGACGAGGAGACTGATATAGATTGCGACGAGAAAAACAACACAAGTTCTATTGATGAAAAAGGAAAGAAAAGCGCAATAAAATATACATCCAATCCTAATGTGTTGATTGAGCTAGGATATGCAGTTAAACGGCTTGGATGGAAGCGAATCATTTGTTTTATTAATACGGATTATGGTTCTATTGATGAATTGCCGTTTGATTTGGAGCATCAACGAGTTACACATTTTTCATTTGATCAAAAAACAAGAAAAGATGTAATAGCTCAATTAAGACCGATTCTTGTAGATACGATTTTAGAATTTGTCGAAAAACCAGCTTTGCCTAAGAAAGGCAAAGTATTCCACAGAATCGGATCTTATGATTTGGAGACTCGGCAAATTGATAATGAACTCACTGCATATAATGTTCGTAATTGTCCCTGAATTGATTTGTATTATGAAGAACAAAAGGACGAGGCAAGACAGTTAATTGCAGATATTCAAGCAGTCATACTTCCTGATAAACCTAAAGTTCAAAAAGCATTTTCAAATCAAGATATAAATAGCATTATAGCTTCGTTACAGTCTAATAATAATCTTATAGATTATTCGGTTCCAGACTGGATTATGGAAGAAATTATTAGGCTATCAAAAGAATATCTTGATGAACCGTCTTCCATTTTTGATCAAGCATTTTTCAATGTTGAAAACATAAAATTACCATTGGTAACTCCGGTTCGTGATATTTGGGGAAGAAAGATGTCTATTTCCAAACATGGTAGTGTAGAAGAATTAGATAAGGAACAAAACATTCAGAATTAGATATCGGTGTGGACATCGAAGCACACAATGCAAGCACAAAAGGTAAAAAACAGACCAGTAAGAAACAAGCGCAGAAGTAAAAAATAGAACGGACAAAACAATCCCCAGAGAATTGAAGTAAAAATCATCTCTGTGGACTGTGTGTATATCGGCACTTTAGCAATTAAAACCGTAACGGTTTAGCGAGTGAAAATATCTGTACCCGCCCAAACATTGACTTGTGTTTAACTTGTCAGTGCTTTCCTTCAGCGTGTTAACGTTTTCCTTGTGCGTTTTACCGGAATACGCAGTGTGGAAAACGGTAACAGACGATAAGGCGAAGTGTGAAAAGCGTGGATGCACGCTGTAGGCAGTCTATTTTGTCAACGGAGATGTCAAGCTGTCAAGGGTGACATCGCAACGACGTGTGGTTATCTCCGCACTTCGTCTGTTTACGTCGTTAAAGCGTATGGATTCTTCATCGTTTGCTAAAAGTCAGCCTGCAAAAGCGTTTTTGCCGGAACTGGAAAACGTCCTATCGTTTATATCATTTATGAAAATCAGTCAGTCTAAAGTGGGAGTCACTCTCAGAGCCGAAGTGCTTATGCGTATCCGTATCATAATCAAATACAAGTATATCAGTTCTTTCCTGCATAATGCCGTTCGATTTAGCTCTGGCGTAACGTGGATTTCTCTCCAAATAGTTATCACTTACTAGGATGAGCGCATCCTCGTTTTCATCCTGTATATGCCATCCAGATCCTATTCTTGCTAGCGTCCGCTGCCGGACAACTGTTTACACAAGTTGGGGACGTTTGAACATTCGACATTATGATTTCAGGAGGTAGAGCATTTTCTGCAATGTTTTCATTAAGTGCATCCATGCTCATAATGTTGCCAATCTCTGCTGTTCCTGAATCAAACTGCTCCATAACAGTTTTGAAATAGACAGCAGGAGCATCATCACCGATTGCCTTGTTCACCTGCGTATCAAGGTAGGTGTAGTTTGCCACCTGATTATAGTGCGATCTCGATGTAACGCCATTGAACTTTAAATATGCCTTTGGGAAGATATGATGCACATCACCGGAGATGTTCAGAAGATCAGATATCATCGTGCCATGTCTTGTTCATGTTAATCTGCGTAGCAAGGAATGTGTTGAACGCAGGACTGTTTACCGAGGATGTTTCGAGATTCTGAGGAAGGGTAACTTCCCAGAATGTATCTGGAAGCACAGACCGTTCAATTTCACTAAAGAACGTGAGAAAGCCCTTCTCTTCAATGTTTCGGATGACGCGGCTCATAACAGTCTCTGGTGAGCCGATATATCGTCCAGTCAAAGTAGAGAGGACATACCATTTCTGAACATAACGCTTCACCTGATTTTGGGGGATCGAAGCATCATTTGACAGCTTCAGAAACAGATAATATGCAAAGTCAAGCGTCATTTTCGAATTCAGCAGTTTGCTGGATTTAAAGTCTGCTCCCTTTATTGCAAGAATAAACTGTGCAAAGTGGTACTCATTGATGAATGCTTGTATGCCCTCATCAAGTCTCTTGTAGGATTCCTCAACGA
Source organism: Ruminococcus sp. (assembly GCA_017462565.1). GTDB lineage: Bacteria > Bacillota > Clostridia > Oscillospirales > Ruminococcaceae > Ruminococcus. The sequence continues at coordinate 1,824 of JAFTQW010000029.1, read as the reverse complement.
TCTCCTCTTTGAATTCTCTCGTTTCAAAATCACGTCCCGAAAGCAGACTGACCATATCGGAAAGTCTACCTCTGTAAAGCTGTACATGAAAGCGACTCGTAGCATATCACCATAATCGGGATCGTAGATATCCTCATTGTCCTTTGAAAGCCATTTAATTTTCTGCGCATAAGGTGTGGCTGCAAATTCAGTATCCTTCTGCACCTGCAGATAGAAATCGGGTTTCACTGCAAGATGGCAGAAATAGTCAACCACTTTACGGAGAACATTACCGTTATGAGATGTATCTGCTGCCATTTTCGATATAACGAAATCGGACTGACTAAGCGGAGTTCCCTTTGAATTGATGCGGATAAAGATTTCTGTAACCTCGTCAATTTCCAAAGTGTGATCCAGCTCGATGACACCAATCTGACGATTGGCGATTGCCTTGAGCTTGGTAAGTTCCTCGGAAACCTCATCGAGATCTACGCCCTCATTCAGTGATGCATACTGATTTTCAAAAGCTCTCTGCTTGAAGTCGGGTTTGAAGATTACAGAAATGTCCGGAATCCACTTTTTGTCCTTTAAATGCGAAGCGTCCTGCACTTCAAATCTTTTAGTAGGATCGGTTGCCAGCGGGTTAAAGGCGATTTTGACTCTATCTCTGTTAAAATCCTCGTCAAGTACTTCCAATCCTGAAATAGCAGCCATCAATGCAGTTACTCGTTGCTGTCCATCAATCAGAACGTGCTTTCCTCCGGCAACCATACCGTCCTTTGTTTTCACGTCGGGGTTCTTCCATGTAATGATGTAGCCGGTCGGATAGCCCTTATACAGCGAGTCGATCAGATCACGCACCTGACTGCGTTTCCAGACAAAAGGACGCTGTATTTCAGGAATGACAAATTGACCCGCCTCGATCAGTCCAAGAATGGCACTGACCGAATACTGCATCAATGTAAATTTTTCTCCTATCATCATTAGCCACTTCCAATTCAATTAGTTGTTGCTGAAAATCGAGTCAAGTTTTTCTTCTAACGTCCCTTCTTTTGCATAAGGCAAGGAATCAAACTGCCTGAGATTATGCTTGTCAATTTTGCCTTCTTTGTCAAAATCAAGGATGAAGTGCAAAGCAATCTGATAGATGATTTCTGTCGGTGCCAAACCATGAAAAACAAGGAAGAAATCGTAGTTCAAGAAACGCTGAAAGTATATCCTCCCTCATGGGCAGCAACTTTCGGAACGCCGATTCTGTCAATTGCCCACGGAAGTCTGCTGACACAGCAGCACTACAGCGGAAACTGGGATGTTCTCAGATCGGCGAAAGTGATTGAAGAAATGAATGTACTTTCCTCTAAGACGCTTGCAGAGCTGATGGAGGAAGCTGAAGCAATTATGGAAGGAGGGGAGAATCATGACGGAGCAGATGAATTGACCGAGTGAAGAGATTACAGATGAAGAGCTTGCCACGGCGAAGGAACTGCGCAGGCAGGAAATTGAAAAAGCCTTCGGCAGCTATAAATTTGTGGTTGTCCGCAAGGAATTGTTTGCTTACCTGCGTGATCCTGCGGTTGTGATCAGAAATGGAAACATTACCTTCAACACAGCCTGTATCAACGGTCTGGAGGATGTAGTCTATGTCCAGCTCTGGCTCTGTGAGGATGAGCGTATGTTTGCTGTCAAGGGCTGTGAGGAAAACGACCACGGCAACAGCATTTACATTTTATCAGAAAAGTGGTAAAATAGAAGAATGAAGATAGAAAGATTAACAGAACGGCTTTCCGAACTAACAGATCCGAGGAGGACGAGATACGGAAATATCCGACATAAGCTTGAAGATAT
>JAFTQW010000028.1 GCA_017462565.1 Ruminococcus sp. | reverse complement strand
TGTTCTTTTTAAAGTTTTCATCGTACTGCGGTTGTTTGTTTGTCATTGGTTTTTCCTCCTTGATGATCTTCTCTTTGCCTGTTTACTTCTATTATATCATTTTTCTTTTTTGCTGTCTACTTTTTTAGTATAGCACCAATAAATCTATTGAAGGATGAAATGTTAAAATCGCCATATGCAAATTTGTGAGGAGTATTAGAAGATGGTACTAATCAAGGTGTAAAGCATTTTGCTGATTACTGGGAAAAGTATAAAGAACGCATACCTTCTTTAGCTAAAAGATTGGGAGTTGAGGTTTCTGATTTTGAGAATACAGTAGAAGGTTTTGAAAATTTTACAAGACAAGCTGAAAGAGTTATAAAAAATGGACAATCAAGGAATTTACAAGGAAAAGTAATATATTATATAGATGGTGCGGAAAAACCTAAAAAAGGTGTAGTAGTTATCGTTGTAGATGGAAAAATTCAATCGATGATGCCAAGTGATCCAAAATCATTTCAGAAAATGTCGTAGGAGATTTTAATATGGATTATAAGATAGAAGAAATATATGGAGATGGATATGAACGTTGGGCTAAAATAGAACTCAGTAAGTCAAAAAGAAAGATTTGGGTTCATTTTGTAGAATATGATGAATACCTTGATAGTAATAACTATCTGTCAAAACGAAAAAAAGGTGATATATTAAGTGGTCAAATAAAAATATCACTAGTTGATTCTTATGAAGATAAGGACAAAGATGAACAAGGCTTTTTTCAACCAATTAATAAATCATCCACTATTATTGCAATAGGCAAGGTAGTTGAAAGTAATGGTACTGACATTGTAGTGTGCAAAATTGATGGTTTGAGTGATAATACTATAATTGAATTTGAATATGATTTAGTAATAGAAATTAATACTAATATTAAAGTACAAGGTGCATTAGAAATAGAATTAAAATAATTTTCATCATATAGGTATATTCGTTTGATGAGAAAACACAGGAAGTATCACTAAAGAGAGTACTTCAGACTTATGAAAAAGAATCTGATGAGCTTGTACATATAACGGTGGGAGATTCTGTAATCAATGCAACGCCTACTCACCCATTCTATGTTCCTACAAAAGGCTGGACTGAAGCTTGCGAGTTAAGAGCTGGAGATGTTCTTTATACAGTAAACGGCGAATATGTTGTTGTAGAACAGGTTCAGCATGAAATTCTCGAAGAACCTATAAGGGTTTATAATTTCTCTGTTGAAGATAATCATACTTATTTTGTTGGCGATAATAGTGTATGTGTACATAATAAGTGTGGTTTAACAGCCAAAGATTTAATTTCTAATATAAATAAAGTTAGTTACAATGATGACGATCTTGCAAAAGTGGCATTAGATTTTAGAAGAAAAAAAAGAATTACTAATCCTCAGAGGAATGTTTGCGTTGTTCGTTATAAAGATTTAAACGATAATATTGTTACTGAAATATTTGTTAGTAAAAACGGAATGCATTCTGAAGAGCTAGCTATTTCATTTTTAGAAGATAATAATATCTCGGGCGACAGAGTAGAAAAACTTTTTACAGAAAGGGAACCATGTGTTTTAACGGAAACGAATAATCAACATAATTGCGCAAAAAAACTAATGGAATATATGCCAAACAGTGAAATAACATATGCTATTGACTACCTCAGCGACGAACACAACAGGCGTGAGCGTGAAAAGAGCCGACAGAAGACACAGGCGAAACACAGGAATAAAAACACTCTTGAATAAAAGAAATGACAATATTATGAGCAAAATCGGATATATCCGTGTATCTACGGAAAGACAGGAAACCGCCCGACAGCAGGAGATTATGTGCGACTATCAGGTTGATCGTATCTTCTCTGAAAAGCTGTCAGGAGCAAACGCAGACCGCCCTCAGCTCGGGGCAATGCTTGACTGCGATACTCTCTATGTTGAGAGTATCAGCCGTCTGGGACGCTCCACAAAAGACTTGCTGAACATCATCGACACCCTTCACAAACAAGGGCGTGAAACTTGTCAGCAACAAGGAGAATATCGACACCGATACTCCGTCGGGAAAGTTTATGCTCACCGTGTTTGCTGCCCTCTCTCAGCTTGAAAGAGAGCAGATCAAACAGCGACAGCGTGAGGGCATCGAGATTGCTAAGGCACAGGGCAAATATACAGGGCGAAAGCCTATATATGGAGCGTATTGGAGCGTATTTGTTGAAGTAAGAACTTGCTGATCTTAACACTATTTTATCATCAACGATCTTAATATCTCCCTGTTCAAATCGGCGGTCGTTAAAATCAGCTTCAAGAAAATCATATAATCCGTCCTCATCTGAGTCCGCCAGATAAACATAATCTACAATGTTATTAACATCAGCTTCAACAGCATCATATGCCTCCTTGTAAATTGGAGTTATCGGTTCATCAAGTTCAACTATTTCAAGATTATTAGACAGCATACATCTTCATTAATTACATTTGCAAAAGCAGGATATGAGAAACTATTTAAACTAAGAAATATAGAACCGAATGTTTTAAATGTAAACAGAGATAATTATTTACTTGAAGAAGTATTAAAATTATGTCTTGCAAAAACATCGGTGCTGTGATATTTTAAAAAAGAAAATGACGAAGGAGATTCTATCGGTTTTATTTCAGAAATATATGAAGAATTTATTGTTTTAAAATTCATTGATAAATACTGAAAAGATTTCGGAAAAAGATATATTGAAAAAAATGATATTTATAGAATTTTTATTGAAGGGGAATATGAAGAAGCTGCTCGGATTTTGTATGATGATAAACATAAAAATAAGTATACGCAGATGAGCTAAAACAAAAAGTTTACTCATCTGCGTATTTTCTTAGTTTATAATTTTTTAATTCTTGAAAATCCAGCGAACGTAATTATATATATGCGCACGTATTGAATTTCCTCCATGATATCCTCCGGTTACATATTGCCAGATATGAGGAACTCCGTTGTTTGTAAGATCATCATTATATCCTGATGGTGTTGAATATACTACAGTATCGTTGCTTCCTGCGGTAAGAAGGAGCAGATATGGTTCAACATCATTGTATTTGAAATCAGCAGTGCTTACAACATCGTGTACTCCCGGCGCCGGACAAATTGCACCTACATATCCGAAAAGGTCAGGACGCTTCATGCCTATTATAAGCGCTTCACGGCCTCCCATTGAAAATCCGGTTATAGCAGTATTATCACGTCCGGTCTTTACAGGATAATGTGATTCAATATAAGGCATAAGGTCTTTGGTAAGATCATTTATGAAGTTATCATATGCTGCATTATTAGCATCATCCATTGCAGTACAGGCAGGTTGTGTTGCACTTGAATAAATATCAGGGAACACAACTATCATTTCTTCTGCTTCTCCTGAAGCAATAGCGTTTCCGATTATCTGACGTGTTCTCATGCTTTCATCAGATTCATCTATAAGAGTATCTTCGTTCTGCCAATATCCGTGCATAGCATAGAGAACAGGATATTGCTTATTTTCATTGTAGTTTGCCGGTAAAAGAATATTGAAATTTTTCTGACGATTACAGGTAGTCGACCAATAGCTTTGTTTGCTTACTGTTCCATACTGTACTCCAGGTTTTTCATTTCTTTCTTCAGCTGGTTCTGTTTCCTTTAAAAGAGGAGCTACTTTTTCTGTATATTCTTTCATAGTCATTTTATTATCCGGAGCTTTTTCAAACTTGTTTATTACTCTAAGGATATACTCCTGAAGCATTACAAGATCCGCAACAGTTGTTTTACCATCTTGATTTACATCTGCTGCAAGAGCTGCAACATTGCTTTTGAAATTTCCGAGAATACCTCTTCTTGCTGCTGCGAGATCAAATGAATCTATTGTGCCGTCGCAGTTTACATCTCCAAGAATAAATGTTATTTCCTCTGCACCTTTTATCACCGTACCGGGAAGTGCTCCGACAGCTTCATCAATATAGAAATTATCAGTGCCACTTTCCGTTTCAATATAAAGCTTCATGTCGGATGCATCAGCAGGAATAGCATAGTTGGTATTGGCGAGCTGAACCCATTCTCCTTTAACAGCTTTAGCCTGCGCAATAGTTGAATAATGAGTCTCGCCGTCAGAGCCTGTATATTCGAGCTTCATGAAGAAATTATTTACAGCGTCTCCGTCAAAATACATAACGTCAGTACTGAAACTGAATTCTTTACCCGGAACAAAAACCTTTGGATTAAGCTCTTTCATTCCACCGTTCCATGTTGCTGTTCTTTCCTGAACAAGAAGCGATTCACTTCCTTCATACGATGTGCGGCCGCTAAGCGTAACGCTTGCTGAACCTCTGCTTTCCCAATCAGAAACATCTCCTTCAAACGTATCGTGAAAGAAATAACCGTTTTCATCCGGTTCGATTCCGGGAGTTACTCCGTTTCCTTCAAGAGATACTACAAAGGTTGAAACGCTTTCTGCCGGAAGCTGCGCATAAAAGCTTCCTCCGGTGTATTCAAGATTCTTTGTAAGAGCAATGTTCTCATTTGCCGAGGTTCTGTATCGATCAACGTTTACTATATTTTCACCGCTTCCAATAGAAAAGAGCTGAGCGTATCCCTCTGTACTCTTATTAACGGCAACGATCGTTACCTGATTACTGTCGTTTTTATACGCAGACACAAAGATATCTTTCGCAGGCTGCTCTGTAGCTTCAATGCGAACGTCTCCCGGGCGTACAAATTTTGAATACTGAGCCATGTTGTAGCCTCTTTTGGTGATAGCGCCATTTTCGTCCATAAGACCATAGCTTCTTCGTATATACCACCATGTATAAACGCTCATATTTCCAACAACCATGGCATTATGAATATTTTCAGAAACATCAAGAGCTTCAGGCCAGCGATTAGCTGAATCGGCATCACTGTTGGGAACGTAAACTTCTGTCATCCATATTTCCTTGCCGCAATTTTCGAGTTCTGGATAATCCATCCAATCTCTTGTCGTGCCATACATATGAGTACCAAACACGTCACAGTTAGCGAATGCCTTGCTGTTCGCCATAATTTTTTGATAAAATTTCTTTCCTCCGTCTTTCACCCATGAAGCGTTCACAGGAGCATATTGAAAAGATTCAGGCGACATGAGTCTTGTACTTGTTATCTTATCGCCATAATTCGCAATAAAGTCAACCGTTTCATCGGTCGACCAATATGTCCATTCAGAAGCATAGTCAGGTTCATTTTGAACAGATATAGAATACAAATCAACGCCGTTGTTTTTCATATAAGTGCCAAAATCATTAAGATGCTGAGCGTAAGCTTCGTAATTCGACTTAGGAATATGAAGCTTTCCGTTGCTTCCGCCGGATTCTGCAAGATTTGAAGGCGGTTCCCATGGTGACGCAAAAACAGTGACACCATTTTCAGATGCATATTTAGCAGTAGGAACAGCCTTGTTCCACTGATTTTTATCCGGATTTACAAAAACTCTGAGAATAGTAAGACCAAGCTCGTCTGCTCCGTTTCCAAAAGCAGTCTGTCTCTGTGAATCAGTCATATCCTTACCGGTCCATTCCGGATGATTGATGCCGCCGAAACCCCTGATAGTCTGATATTCGGTAGTTGTATCAATCACAACGGCATCAGCCGCTTTTGTCTCTTTCTGAGGGAAAATACAGAATCCGGTAACAATCATAGCTGACGCTGTTATAGCGGAGATACATTTCTCTGCTATGCATTTAAATTTCATAAAATCACTCCTTTTTCAATTTCAAAACTATAATTATTATATCATGTTCACAAATTATTTACAACCCAGAATATGCAGATTTGGTGGATATTATGAAGAACATTCAAAATGAAAAAACAGCTGTAAACCCAAAATACAGCTGTTTTTCTGATTTGTCCTTCCCTTACATATAAAGTTCGGAATTGATATAGTAAAGAAATATTAATGTGCAGAAAATATTCCTTAACTACAACTATTTTATGACCGCATACTGTTATTTGATTTAAAAACAGCATACGATTACAAACTTATGAAAAATACCAGTAATCAAGCTCGATATCTGAACTGAAAACAAGATAAATATCTTTTTTTCCGCTTATTGAAGAAACCGATGGAACTGTTATTTCGCTCATAGAACTTCCGGCATCGATCTCTGCATATCCGATAACATCGCCGGTTGGTGAACCTGTACAGAATTTGATAACTCCCCCATTAGACGCTGCTGCTTTTATTGTTATGCTGTCAGTTCCCTTATTAAGATCTGCTCCGCTTACTTTTAACCAGCTTCCTTTCGTTCCCTTAACGGTAGTGTTTCCAAGACCGCTTACAGATATATCCTTAGATTGATTAGACATAGTTTCAGCTTCTATTTTCTTGTAAGGATCAAGCGATTTAAGCTGTGCGATTCCGTTCATTGTTCCAGTTACAGAATTAATTTTTGTGCCGTTCATGGTTATTTTATCAACCTGAGGGCTTCTGTAATTTCCGTCGATTCCCATAGCCTTTTCAACAGGACGTGAGTGATAGAAAAGGTAAAGCTGATTATTCAGGCTGACAATTGAATGATGATTGTTTCCAGTCATACCCGGGAAAAAATTGCCCTGATTCTTGAAGAGTTCACCGCCATATGTATAAGGTCCGAGAGGGTTATCCGCAACCATATACTGAATGCCTGCGCTTGAAAGACCATACTGGTTTCCACCTGTATTCCAGTTTGAACAATATGTGTAGTAATATTTGTTGCCGATCTTATTAATACCGGAATCTTCGAAAACATATGGAGCATCAATAGTTATAGGAGTTCCGTCAAGACTTATCATATCAGCGCCAAGCTTAACAACTCTTGTTGTAGACGGCATAGCCTGCTGTCCATCCGGTACGCCGCCTCCGAAACAGAGATAACCTGTTCCATCATCGTCAACAAATACAGCCGGATCGAAAAGCCATGGTATATTACCGCAGTTCGGAACAGCTCTTGTTACAAGTTCATGACCAAGAGGATCGCTCCACGGACCTGTAGGAGAATCCGCAGTAAGAACGCACACACCGTTGCCTCCGTTACAGAAGTAAAGGAAAAATTTCTCTTTTCCGTTGATAGTTTTATGAGCCGCACATGGCGCCCATGAAAGCGACGCCCATTTTGCTGCACCGTTAGTTCCTGCAACTTCAATTGCACCGTGATCGGTCCAGTTTACCATATCATCCGATGAAATGCAATTAATTTTATTTACCTGAGCGTATGTATTTTCTGTTACCTGACCGTTGCTGTCGTATTCAATTACATCGTTTGTCATGTAAACATAAACTCTGCCGTTATATTCCATTACTCCGGGATCTGCTCCGAATCGCTGAGTATAAAGAGGATTTCCTTCCCCGTCTTTTTTGTAACTTGAAGCAACGTTTACATTCTTGAAAATTGCCTCCATAGCTGCTGTATCAACAAACTTTTCAGCAACAGGGAACTCCTTGATAATTCCGAGAATATATTGCTGAAGAAGAACAACATCGTTTACTTCAACTTTTCCGCTTTGGTCAACATCAGCAGCTTTTTTTGTAAGTGAATCGTCAATCTGACCAAGCAGACATCTGCGTGCAATAACCATATCGAAAGCAGTAATTTCACCGTCAAAATCTGTATCACCGAGAATAAGCTTTCTTACTGACGGCTGTCCTGCTCCAAGTATGCTTGTTCCTCCTACTGCACCTATAGCTTCATCAATATAGAAATTATTTGTTGAATCGGCAGTTTCAACATAGATCTGCATATCGGAAGCGTCAGCAGGAATAAGATAATTTGTATTTGCAAGCTGTAACCATTCTCCCTTAGGAGCAGTTCCCTCGGCAATAGTATCATAGTGAGTTTCGCCGTCTGAACCTATATATTGTAATTTAAGATAGAATGTATCTGTTTCGTCACCGTCAAAATATTTCACATTTACACTAAAGCTGAATTCTTCCCCCGGAACAAAAGCTCTTGGGTTAAGGTTTTTAGCCGTGCCATTCCATGCAGAAGTTCTGTTCTGAACAAGAAGCGCTTCACTTCCGACATAAGAAGTTCTGCCGCTTGTCATTATTTCAGCAGCTCCACGAGCATTCCAGCTGCAAGTATCTCCCTCAAAACCGTCGTTGAAGAACCAACCGTATTCATTAGGTTCTATCGGTTTAGTTTCTCCTCCCTGATAGTTGCTTCCGTCGCCCCACTCAGACTGCGGTATCATAGAGGTGAGCGTGTTGTATGCAATCTTAGGCTGGTTATTTGAATCATAAAGAAGCGCATCGCTTCCTGCTTTAAGCCATGAATTAGCATCATTCGGACCCCAGACAGCGACAAGCGTTACACGTCCGTCTGATTTTGGATTTTTATTCCATTCCATAGCGTGTTGGAAAATTGCCTTGTATTTATCCGCCTGTTCCTGAAGCGAATACTTTCCGCTTTCAAGAGATATATCCAGTTCTGTTACCTGAACATCACATCCGATAGACAAATATTTGTCCATTGCAGCAAGATAAGAGTCTGTTCCGGCAAATCCGGTAGCATTAGCCGGAACGTGGGACTGCATTCCGACTCCGTCCAGAAGTCCTTTTTCATAAAGAGACTTACACATATTGTAGATAGCATCCCTTTTATGATCCCAGTATTCATTATAGTCGTTGTAATAAAGATCGCATCCTTCCGGAGCGTATTTTCTTGCATAAGTAAAAGCTTTTTCTACAAAACTGTTATTTCCGTAAACCTGAACCCAGCCGGACTTGCCGCCCTCGGCATTATTATCGCCCGGCTCTCTTGCTCCTCCGAAATTAGCGGTTCTGTTTGAATCGTCACTGATACATTCGTTGGCAACATCATAAGCATAAAGATTCAGATCAGGATACTGCTGCTTTATGGCAGCAAACATATTTTTTATATAGCTTTCCATTCTCTGATCCATTACAGATGATGAAACCCAGTTTCCGTTAGCGTTAAAATTCTCTTTAAAGAACCAAACTGGAGTCTGACTGTGCCAAACGAAAGTATGTCCTCTCATTGCAATGTTATTTTTTACACAGAAGTCCATAATAGCTGACGCATTATTAAGAGAAACTCCGATGTTTGTACCGCTGCATTGAGATTGTACAAGAGTTGCGTCAGGTTTCATTTCATTTTCACATTCGATACTGTTGAAATCTTTTATCATATTCGCAGTTATTGCAGAGTTTCTAACAGTTCCGCTGTTGAGAATATTTCCAACTCTGAAATAATCTGCAAACTCATCTTTAAGACCTTTTTGTGAGCTTGCCGCATAAGCAGCACTTCCGCTCTTTTCAGAAGTTATTTTAACATTATCAAAGCTGAAATCATTGGTACTGTCGGTAGTTATGGTCAGCATGAATTCATAACTGTTTTCGGGGGCTGTATATTCTGCCGAAAGTTCAGTCCACTCCCCTGCTTTTGTCTTTTTGGAAACCAGTTTCTTTTCAGTTTGCTCTCCGGTATTTTCGTCAACGCAAAGAAGCGTCAGATTGAATTTTTCATCTGTTTCACTATAAACCCGAATGCTGTAATTGTATTTAACTCCGCCGTTGAGATATAATCCCTTTGATGATGAAGCTCCGTCATCTTTGGATAAACGTCCTGTAACGTTCATTCCTCTTGATGAGCTGTAGCCTGCTCCGTTTTCAGCTATAAGCTGAACAGTATCAGAATTTCCATGCCATCCGTCGTAGTTCGCCTCAAAACTATCGTAAACAACATCAACTGCTGATACCGGCATAATAAGCTGCGGCATAACGGCAATAGAACCTATCATACAGGCTGAAGCCGTCATAGCAGCATAAATTTTTTTCATATTCAATAGTATCAACTCCCTTTAAGAATTATTTTTGTCTCGTCATTCTTTGTTTATATTATACATCATTCATATTTTATTCACAACCCACAATTTGCAGATTCAGTGTAAAAAATGCAGGTTTTTATTGACTTTTTTATTAAATAATGATATAATTATATAAATAAACTTTGGTAAGAGGTGTTAGGAAATGCTAAACGACAAATTATTTATCGGTATCATTACGGCAAGAGTTTCAGCATCGGAACAGCACAAAATTCTTGCCGGTATTTTTTCACAGGCAGAAAAATATAATATTCATGTCGCCGTTTTCTCAAACATTTATAATTTTAACGAATATCATGCCAATGTTGAAGTTGAAAATAAAATATATGACCTTATCGAATCTGAACGTCTTGACGGACTTATTCTCACAGCTGAATCTATAATAAATCAAGAACTCCAAATGCGTATTTATAATAAAATTTGCAATAGAAATATCCCTGTTGTTGTTACGGGAGTTGTTTTGAATGGCCTTAAATGTATTAATAATGATGTTCGTTCAGATTTTCGGGATATCGCCCACCATCTTATTGATGTTCATGGCTTTACAGACATTGATATTCTTACCGGTTTTGAGAATGTTGAAACTTCTCACGAGAGAGCGGCTGGAATTTGTGATGTTTTTGAAGAAAAAAATATTCCTTTCAGTGAGAAAAATATTATTTTCGGCAATTTCTGGAATGATTCCGGAGAAAAGCTCGCTATGGAATATATTAGTGGAAAAAGAAAGCTTCCACAGGCTATAGTATGTGCAAACGATTATATGGCATATGGTATTATTGATACCTTTTTTGAAAATGACATCATAGTCCCTGACGATGTAACTGTTATAAGTTATGAATATGTCGGCGAACGTTTCTATCATACTCCGATTCTTACAACTTACCGCCGGAACAGAGAAGCTATCGGAGCAAAAGCTGTAAGTATCCTTTACAGTATGATAACAGGTTTACCGGAAGAAGAAATATCTCTTAAAGGATGTATGATCTGCGGAAATACCTGCTCATGCAAGATAGACAGAGATTACCTCAGAACAGAACTTAATAATATGCGAAATGTTCAGTATTATACTAATTTGAATTTCTGCGGAAATTTTGAACAGCAGTTAACTATATGCCGATCAATAAACGATTATATAAGAGTTCTTCAGGATTTTGCCTACCTTATAAGAAACATAGCCGGAATTTATCTATGCCTTTACGAAAATTGGTGCAGTCTGAATGAAAAAACAAATCTTAATGTAAATACTAATGATGAGATCATGATTTTCTACAGAATAATCAGTCCGGAGTATTCCGATTCAAATCCGCACTTTTTTAAGCGTCATATGCTTTTTCCAGAGAAACTTTATGGAGCAGGCAATGATCTTTTCATTTATTTTATTCCTATTTTTTCTGCCGGAATTGAAATCGGTTATTTTATTTTTCAATATACAACACCAGACACTTTAGATTCTATTTATATAGACTGGATACACGCTGCTGTAAATGCTCTTAATATGCTTAAAGTAAAAAATGACATCAATACACTTTTAACATATAATAATCTATCAGAATTTCATGATACAGCCACGGGTCTTTATAATCGCAGCGGACTTTTCAGTGAATTGGACAATGTCTTGAACAATTCAGCAAGTAGCAATAAAATATGTATGGTTATGATAAAAACAAGTCTTTTTTTTGATGACAGCCGCATAGATGAAAAAAAGACATCAGTAAAAATTAATATTGAAATTGCAGAATGTCTGAAAAAACTTACTGTTGACAGCGGTTCTTTCAGCGCTAAGCTTTCGGATAAAACTTTCGTTGCAGCATTTATCGGCGATCTTTCAGACAATTTCTCTGACTTGATAGCAGATAGGATAAAGATTCTTATATCTCACTCACCTGAATATAGCAAAGAACGTAAAATAGACACTATTGTATCTGCCGGAATAGTTGCTCCGGTAGAAAACTGTTCTCCGAAAGAGCTTTTATTATCGCTTTCTGTTGAAATAAATAAAAAATCCGCTTTTATTTCCGAAAAAAAGAATATTACAGGTTATAATAAATATATTTCAGTAAGAACAGCTATGTATAAAAATCCGGAAAAAACATGGAATGCGCAGAATGTCTGCAAAGAATTCGGTCTTAGCAGCGGTCATTTTCGTGCCGCATATAAAAATATTTTTGAAATAAGCTTCCATAAAGACTTAATTCTCGCTAAAATTGCTCTGGCCAAATATTTGCTTATGACTACCTCGCTGAGTCTTTATTCAATTGCTGTGAAATGCGGGTATGAGGACGATAAATATTTTCTGCGGCAGTTTCGTCAGATCACCGGAATAAGTCCAAATACATACAGAAAAATGATTTAAAGGTGCTATACTGCCTTAAATCTCAGAGCCTGTTTAGCAGCTCAGTGTAAGCAGATTTTCGAGCATAATTTTGCCGAAAAAGGCGTGTGCAGTGAGATACTGAACAGGCTCTTATCCCAAACATTTTACATTTCGGACGGGCTTAAATTTATTTTCATGAATTTGAAAAGGAGTACAGTTCAAAAAAACTGTACTCCTTTTGATTATTTTATTTCAATTCTTTTGCTTTGGGGCTGTTCCTTTTCTTTTTTAGGCAATGATAATTTCAGGATTCCGTTCGTATACTCAGCCCCAATAGAATTTTCATCAATATTTGATATATCAAAGCTTCTGCAATATGAGCTGTAATTTCTTTCTCTTCTGATATACTCTCCGCTGCTGTTCTTTTCATCATTTTCAGCTTTACGCTCTGCACATAAATTAAGCGTATTTCCACTGATATCTATTTTTATATCATCTTTATCCAAACCGGGCATTTCGCATTCAAGCAGATATTTATCTCCCTCATCTTTGATGTCGGTACGGCAATGGCTTACAGTTCCAAAGCCCTTGAAAAAATCCTTTTCAAAATCTCTGAATGGGTTCCAGATATCGTTTCTTTCAAACGGCATTAATCCAAACATAAAAATCCTCCTCAGGCGTACTTAAAATTAAATTTCTTTAAAATGTGAAAAGGTGATACGCCATAATATAAGTGTTTCCGGATATCATAAATAAATTCACTATAGAATAAAAAGTTCTATATAATATATTATGCAGAAAAATCAGAAAGTGGAGCACATTTTACTGTGCTCCGTAAAAATAGCAGCAAAGTTTGCTCATATTACGTTAATTCTATTTTAATAGGAACACTTTTTAAAGAAACTGCCGTATATCAAAAGCAAGTTTTTCTTCAATATTTATAAGCTTTTTTGATATATTTTTAGATTTTTCATCGGCCGCCTTATACTGATTCATATAGCGTGACAGCGATTTTATTCCCATATTGCATCCGTCTGTAATAAAAGCTGCTACTGCGTTATCCGAAGCTTCAACCGCAAGCTTGACGTTTGTCTTGAGCCACTCCATTCCCTTTGCCATAGCAGGCGGTTCTTTTCCGTCATCATGGTAGCGATCAAGAAGATTCTGCATATCATGTTTAATTTTGGTATGCTCTTTTGCACTGTTGCCAAGAATTTCTTTCAGTTCCGGATTTTTTACATATTTCATTGAATCATCAAGGGATGATATTCCCATTTTGATTCCTGCATCACATTCTCTTAAAAGCTTAATTGTGTCCTGTTCTATCATAATTAATGTCCTTTCAGCTATGAAATATTGATTTTGTGCAATATTAATGTTGTATGCACTTTTCTATTTCTTATTATGTTCGTTTTATAATAAAAAATACCGGAGCGTTACATAAATTTGAACCAGTATCTCAGTTTTGTTCACGAAATATTTACAATTTTTTCCGCACATCTGCCGTCTATTTTACGTTAAACTTTATGAACACACAAAACCGCTTTCAGAATCTGCCTTTAAAAGATATCCTGTTCTCCATTTGCATAAAATGAAATCTGGCTGTGAATTTTCTCCTTCTGCTTTTGAAGGCAGATTCTAATAAATTTTCAGGAGGTATTTATATGAATTATAAAAAAATAATATCGGCAGTGATGTGCCTGTGTCTGACTGCTCCGATGACTGCAAATTTTCTGCTGCCAAAAACAAATGCCGTAGTTGTAGTTGAGGATGTTAAAACGTCTATTTATGATATTTATATGTATAAAAATTACGGCGAATATGTTGAAATTACTTCAACTTCGACTAAAGCCGAAAATGAAATAATAGTCCCGGATGAAATTGACGGAGTTCCCGTAAAAGTGATCGGTGAACACGCTTTTGCAGGCGTATCAAACGTTACATCTATAACTCTCCCTGACGGTGTTACAGAAATCGGCAAACAGGCATTTTCTATGTGCAGTAAGCTTACTTCTGTAAACATTCCATCGGGAGTTAAAGAGATCGGCGATGAAGCTTTTTTAAACTGTGCGTCCCTAACTGAAATAACTTTGCCGGAAAATCTTACAAGTATTGGAATTCGTGCATTTTACGGATGTTCTAAGCTTGAAGCAATCACTATTCCTGACAGCGTTACATATTTGGGCAAGCAGGCATTCGATTCCTGTACTTCGCTTTCTTCCGCAAATATACCGAAAGGAATCACCGTTCTTGAAGATATGGTATTCAACGGCTGTGCCATAACGCAGCTTATTGTTCCTAAAAATATTAATTTTATTGGAAAACAGGCTCTTCCGAAAACCTTGATACATCTTTTCATAGTAAATCCCGATTGCCAGATAGATGAAGAATACTATATGTGGAATATAACAACAAATGAATGCCTTATTAGTGCGCCTCCGCACAGCAGTATGCGGGAATTTGCATCGAAATATGGTTTTGCATCCACGAATCTTCCCGGTTCTCTGTGTGACCCTATGCTTATGGGAGATGTTAACAACAACGGCGAGATAGATATTGCTGATCTCGTTATGCTTGAGAAGTATCTGCTCGGTAAGGGAGAACTGGAAGAATGGAAGCTTGCCGATCTCTGCGAAGACGGTGTAATTGATTCGTTCGATCTTGTTCTTATGAGAAAAACTCTGATAAATACCGTAGGGTACGAAAGACCTCAACCTCAACCTGATGATACTACTGTAAATCTCAGCGAAAAATTTGAAGCGCAGTCTGCCGAAGGTGCAAAAGCGGACGAAGAATTCATCATGGCTCAAACTAAATTTGCACTTGACCTTATGCAGAAAAGCGTCTCGGAGGATACAAATACGCTCATTTCGCCGTATTCCGTGATGCAGGCTCTTTCGATGACAGCTAACGGCGCAGACGGTGAAACTCTTGCGGAAATGGAAAAAGCTCTCGGAGGAATATCCATAGATAAGCTTAACGAATATCTCTACACTCAGCGTACATCTCAGCCGAATGATGAAAAATGCAAGCTTTCCACAGCCAATTCTATCTGGTTCAGAAATGCTTCCGAAAGAATAAGCCTTCTTCCTGAATTTTTGCAGAAAAATAAAACTTATTATGATGCCGATTCATTTAAAGCTCCTTTTGATGAATCAACGGTTAAGGATATAAACAATTGGGTGAATGAGAAAACTGATGAAATGATACCTGAAATAATCAATAACATTGATCCAGATGTTGTTGCATTTATTATAAATGCAGTCGCTTTTGATGCAAAATGGATGGAACAGTATGAGGAAAATCAGGTGAGCAGCGGCACTTTTACAGATTATGACGGAAATGTTCAGGAAGCCGAAATGCTGAATTCTGTTGAGCATCTTTATCTTGAAGATGAGAATGCATCCGGTATTTATAAATATTACGCAGGAAAAAAATATGCATTTGCTGCTCTTCTTCCTGATGAGGGAATTTCAGTGACCGATTATGTCGCCGGACTTACTCCGGAATCGCTTAATAAAATTCTTTCTTCCCCAAAATATGAAAGTGTTAACTGTACTCTTCCTAAATTCAGCTATGATTATGAAAACGAATTGTCAGATGAATTGCAGTCAATGGGTATGAATCAGGCGTTCAATAGCGATAGTGCAAATTTTTCAAGAATGGCAGAAGCATCGCTTTTCATAAACAGGATTATTCACAAAACTCATATAGAACTTAGTGAAAGTGGTACCAGAGCTGCGGCTGTTACAGCAGTTGAAATGGTAACTGATGGAGTGATCATACCACCGGATATAAGCCTTGCTTTTGATCGTCCGTTTGTTTACTGCATCGTTGATACCGAAACATCGCTTCCTGTATTTATCGGAACTCTTATGACTATTCCGGAAGAATAATTCTGCTGTAATTGCACTTAACCAGCAGTTTTATAAAATTGGGTTTCCTATATTGGGACAAATCAGAAAAGACCGTATCGTTTGGATACGGCTTTTTCTTTACAATTTGATTTAAATATGGTATAATTAAAATGTTCATAGAAAATTTACATTTTTATCCGCACATGAGATTCAGTTGTTCCGTTAAAAATGTTGAAGGGAGGTTTTGTGTGTGTCATTTGATATAAGTGATCAATACGATAAAGTATATCGGTATTGTTATCTGCGTGTGAAAAAACGTGAAATTGCAGAGGATATTACACAAGAAACCTTCCTGCGTTATCTTGAACATCCGCAATACCATAATATAGACAAAACTTTACAGCTTTTATATACGATAGCAGGAAATCTCTGTGCTGATGAATTCAGAAAACGTCCTTCCTCGGAAATTTCTGAAGATACAGTTTCTGATGAAAATTTAGAGGAAAATGTTCTTACCAATTTATCTCTTCATCAGGCCCTTAACAGACTTCAGGATGAGGAAAGAGAGATAATTCTGCTGAGATATGTAAACGATGTTCCAATAAACGTTATAAGCGGTATTTATAATATTTCCAGATTTGCAGTAAACAGAAAAATAAAAAAGATTCTCGCAGCTTTACATAATGAACTCGGAAAGGAGGAGCTGCAATGAAAAAATCTGAAATACAGGCTTTAAAAGAAGCCTTTAATATTCCTGAACCCGAAAATAAAAATGATTTTATTAAGCTTTATGAGGAAAACTTTAAAAAAAATAAACGCCGTTTTTATCCGATAATGATATTCAGATACGCTTCTGCCGCAGTTATGGCTGCTGTTGTTATATGTTTGTGCGGAATCGCCGGAAAAAATAGTGATTTTAACAGCAAATTCAATAATGTTTCTGTTATAAAAGAGACTGATTCTGATAGTCATTCGGATGCTTCAATAAATACAACCGCTATTAGTTTTAACGCTGTGTCAACAGAAAATTTTTCCAAAAGCTTAGTTACTGAATCAGCCACAGTTTCTTCGGAGGTGACCACTGTCACTACGGCTTTGACATCACAAAATATTGAGATCGGAGACGAACCAATTGATGTACCTGTTTACGAAATGCCTGAAAAGACATCGGAGGGCGCAACAGATGCGGTCACAACAGTTCCGTATGAAAGTCCGACTACAGATTCTGCTTCTATAACGACTGCAACAACAGCTGTTACAGAACCTCCGACTGTTACCACTTCCAAGGAGCAAGATATTAATAAATATCCGGTTACAGACGGACCTGATAATATTAATGATTTTACTGTTATACCTTCTGTAAAGTACAATAAACCGAATGATTCAGTTTATCATATATACGGTGATGTTCCTAACGTAGAAGATGATATTGATGATTTTGACGGCGTTATTATCGCTTCTGTTGATGAAGTTATTTACACGGAAATCAACGGAGAGCCTTATACTCAGGAGAATATTACCATTATTTCATCATTGCAAGGCGACATAAAACTTAATTATATGGACAAAATATCAGTTTTTATCAAGGGAGGCTATATGCCGGCTGATAAGTTTGCCGAAAATCATAGTTGGATAAATATTTCTCCTGAATACCGGTATGTTTATTATTCCAAAGAACAAATTCCAGAACAGCAAGTGGGCAAAAATTATATATTTTTCTTAAAGAAAAGCAATCTAATTCCAGAAGAGTTAATTTTTGACATCGTATCAGTACAATAAAACCATTTTTGATAACTTTCTTCTTTTTTCTTGACAAATTTCAAAGGCTGATATATAATATTTATTGATAATGCGTTCTTATTATAATTTTCTTACATAAAATTTTATGTAAGAACGTATGTAAATCTATATCAATAGGTTTTGAATTTTAAGGAGGGTGTTATATGGAGGTTGTTCTGTGTTCTTTAATAGGCTATCTGATAGGTAACATCAATACAGCCTACATCTTATCAAAACTGAAAGGCTTCGATATTAGAGACCGAGGTTCAGGAAACGCCGGAGCTTCTAATGCAATTATTACTATGGGTAAAAAGGCGGGACTGATTTCGGCAATATTCGATATTTCTAAGGCGGCAATAGCTGCTTCAGTGTCTGTTTATCTTTTCCCGAAAATAAAATTTGCAAAGATTCTCGGCGGTTCAGCTTGTATTTTCGGACATATTTTTCCCGCTTTTATGAAATTTCACGGCGGAAAAGGTCTTGCTTGCCTTGCTGGTATGATAATTTCATTTAATCCGCAGCTTTTCCTGCTTCTGCTGATCCTGGAAATGTTTCTTGGATTCGGAATTGATTACATATGCATCGTTCCTATTTCCGGCTCGATATTATTTACCTGTATATACGCATTTTTAACAGGCGATGTATATGGAACGCTTATTCTTGCTGCCGTTTCGCTTGTGATTCTTTACAAGCATATAGAAAATCTCCGAAGAATTCAGATGGGTACTGAGGCGCATATAAGTTTTCTTTGGAAAAGAGATCAGGAAATTGAACGTATCAAGCATAATACTAATTGAGGAAAAGTTCTAAAATGCTTCTATAATCAGACCTATTGAAGAATAGGTCTGATTATTCGCTCCCTTTTATTCGGGAGCTTTTTTATCGGTTTAAAAAGGTTTGAAAGGAGTTTTGCTATGCAGAATCAATCGTCATACGATATGACAGAAGGTCCTCTTTTGAAAAAAATTCTTCTTTATACGTTCCCCATTATACTTACCGGTATTCTTCAGCTTCTGTTTAATGCAGCCGATCTTGTTGTTGTGGGAAGATTCGGCTCTGATAATTCTGTTGCAGCAGTTGGCGCGACAGGAGCAATAATCAATCTTATTACCAATCTGTTTATCGGACTTTCAGTAGGTGCAGGAGTGTCGGTTGCTCATGGATTGGGAGCAGGAAAAGGAGATGATGTTCACAAAACGGTTCATACCGCTATTCCAACTGCTATTATCAGTGGAATTGTGCTTACTGTTGTAGGAGTCTGCGGCTCTGAAACATTTCTGTCGCTTATGGGAACGCCTTCTGATGTTATCGGACTTTCTACAACTTATATGAAGATATATTTCATAGGTATAACCGCAAGTATGATTTATAACTTCGGTTCTGCTATTTTAAGAGCGGCAGGCGACACAAAAAGTCCGCTTATTTATCTTACGGCAGCCGGAATTGTTAATGTTATACTTAATCTTATATTTGTAATACTTTTAAAAATGGACGTTGCCGGAGTTGCAACGGCTACTACTGTTTCGCAGACGCTTTCCGCTGTGTTGATAATTCGTGCGTTAATGAAAAGGAATGATTCCTGTAAGCTTATTCTTAAAGAAATGCGTTTTTACCGCCGCCAGATTCTAAGGATAATTCAGATCGGATTTCCTGCCGGAATACAAGGTTCACTTTTCTCAATTTCAAACGTTATTATTCAATCCTCTATAAATTCTTTCGGCTCTGTTGTAATGTCGGGAAATGCTGCTGCCGGAAATATCGAGGGTTTTGTTTATGTTTCGATGAACTCTTTCAGCCAGACTTCTATTAATTTTACTGCACGAAACTATGGTGCCGGTAAAATTGACCGGATAAGAAAAATTATGATACTCTGTCTTGCTTCTGTGTTCGTTACAGGACTCTCTCTCGGATGTATTGCCAGGCTATTCGGTAAGCCCCTGCTTTCGATCTATATTCCAGGAAAAACGGAAGATATAAGCTATGGTCTTATAAGAATGACTTTCATCTGTATCCCCTATTTTCTCTGCGGACTTATGGACGTTACGACTGGTCTGCTCAGAGGAATCGGCTACTCGATTCTTCCTATGATAATCACGATCGCCGGAGTGTGCGTAATGCGAATCATCTGGATATACACAATTTTTCAGATTCCCCAATACCATACCCTTCAAAGCCTTTATCTTTCTTACACGATTTCATGGAGCATAACATTTTTGACTGAATTGATATTGTTCATTATCCTTTTGAGAAAAATAAAAAGAAAATCACTTGCTAAATAAAATTAAATTTTAAACTGCCGTATTCATGCGGCAGTTTTTTGTAGCGTTTTTGCGTTAATAAGAATATATTATATCATTAATAAATTTTTACGGAGGTAATACATATGGATGTAGCCGTTTTAATTTCAATAGCAGTCATGACCGTTATTGCCGGAATTGAGATTTTCTGTCTTTTCTGCTGCTCAAAGGCAAGAGCGAAAACCGCTCCGGTTATTGCCGTTATACCGATAATAGCGGACGACTGCGAACTTGCTCAGAAGCTGGAATATATGACCGTTCTTCTCTCGAAAGGTTCATCTGAGCTGGATAAGCTCATTCTTCTTGACATTGGTTCATCTTTGGAGCAAATTCGTCTTTGCAGCGAATTTTGTCAGAGTTATTCATGGGCGGAGACTCTTTCGTTAAGCGAACTTCAAAAAAAATTGCCGGAAATGTTTGCAATTCAGAGAAAAACATAGTATAATATAAAAGTAACTTCTAAAAACCCTGTTTCAGAAAGGGTTTTTAGAAGTTACCAAGTGTATTTTTTTATTCAGGAAGCCGGAGGTGTTATTTTTATGGATGAAAAGCCGCTTCATATCGAGGGAACGGTTGAAACCGTTCTGTTCAAAAACGAGCTGAACGGATATGCTGTTGTTGACCTTGATGCCGGAGGTGAAATGATCACTGCTGTAGGCGATCTCGGAGATGTTGAAGAGGGAGAAGGTCTTATTCTTGAGGGACAATATGTAAGCCATAAAAAATTCGGGACTCAGTTTCGTGCGGAATACTGCGAAAGAAAGCTTCCTGATACGGTTGTTAATATAGAAAAATATCTCGCTTCCGGCGCTGTGAAGGGAATAGGTCCTGGACTTGCAAAAAAAATCGTTAATGTTTTCGGAGATAAAACGCTTGATATTATGGAAAATGATCCTCACAGGCTTAGTGAAATCAAAGGCATTTCCGCTTCTAAATGCGAAGAAATTGCCGCCGAAGCGAGAAAACTTTTCTCTTTAAGATGCATTATGACGTTTCTTTCGCAATATGATATCAAATCTCAGTACGCTATGAACACATACAGAAAATTCGGCGGTGACGCTATAGAGCTTCTTAAACTTAATCCGTATCTGCTTTGCGGCGACGATATTGAACTTGAATTTGAAAAAGCTGATAATATTGCTCTTGATCTTCATATAGAAAAAAACTCTGAAAAACGTATTATTGCAGGTATTCAGCATATTCTCAAAGCTAACGCTTCAATAGGTCATACCTGTCTTCCGCTTGCGGTTTTAAGTGAAAAAGCTCAGAGAGCTCTTGGCGTATCAGAAAGTGATTTTTACAGCGCTTATAATATTGCTCTTGACGATAACGAGCTTTTTGAATACTGGAAAATCCAGCGTGAATACGTTTATCTGCCCGATTATTTCTATGCCGAGCAATTTATTACCGATAGAATCAACATTTTAAAGGATTTTTCCTCGCCGGAGGATTTTAACTGTGATACCCTTATAAATATTGAAGAGGAAGAGCATAACATAAAGTATGAAGCTCTACAGCGAAAGGCTATTACCTCCGCTGTTTCACGTGGACTGATGATTCTTACCGGAGGACCGGGTACCGGAAAAACCACTACTCTGAATGCAATTATTTCAATTTTTGAAAAACAGGGAAGCAGAGTTCTCCTTGCTGCTCCTACCGGAAGAGCGGCAAAACGAATGTCTGATCTCACTGGATATGAGGCTAAAACCATTCATCGACTGCTTGAAGTAGTTTACGATGCGGGAGGCAGACTCGTTTTTGCTCATAACGAAAACAATCCTCTCGACTGTGACGTTCTTGTTATCGACGAAATGTCGATGGTTGATGTGGTTCTTTTTGAAAAATTACTTAGAGCTGTACGCCTTGGCTGCAAGCTTATTATGGTCGGCGACAGCGATCAGCTTCCGTCAGTTGGAGCAGGAAATCTTTTGAGCGATCTCATCGAATGCGGAAAGGTTCCGGTTATCGCCCTTAAAGAGATCTTCCGTCAGGCACGGAAAAGCTGTATAGTAACAAATGCTCATAAGATAGTATCGGGTGAGTATCCGGATCTTTCTCGAAAAGACAGCGATTTCTTCTTCTTTAAAAGAAACGACTACGATAAAGCGGCAGAGCTTCTTGCCAGTCTTACGCAAACAAGACTTCCAAGAGCTTATAATCTTAATCCTGTGGACGATATACAGATTCTGTGTCCGTCACGCAAGGGAACTCTCGGAACAGTCGAGCTGAACAGGCTTCTTCAGGAAAAACTTAATCCTCATGCTCCCGGCAAATCCGAATATAAAGGCTATCTTTATATTTTTCGTGAGGGCGACAAAATTATGCAGACTAAAAATAACTACGATATAGTCTGGAAAAGAGGAGACGAACAGGGTACGGGAGTTTTTAACGGCGATATAGGCCGTATAGTCAGCATTAAAGTTCCGGACAGGCTTGCGGTTCTTGATTTTGACGGCAGAACGGCAGTATTTACTTTCGATCAGCTTTCTCAGATAGAGCTTGCTTATGCGATAACGGTTCATAAAAGTCAGGGCTGTGAATTTGAAGTGGTTATTATGCCTTTGATGGACGGTTTCAATAAGCTGTCATACCGAAGTCTTCTGTATACGGCTGTTACAAGAGCTAAAAAGCTGCTAATTATTATCGGTCAGGAAGAAGAAGTTTATAAAATGGTCGACAACAACCGAAGCGCCAAAAGATATACCTGCCTTAAAAATATGCTGGGAGGTTCTCTTGATGAAAAACAGACAGAGCTTATCCTTAAGCCGCAATATGAGAAAATGAAGAAAAATGACATAGATAAGATAGGAAAAAATCTTGCTGAAACTCTTAGTGATGAAGATATAAAAAAACTTAATGAAAAGTTGAACAGAAAGGATGATCAAAATGGCTAATACCGATATAGGTATAGATTTAGGAACCTCGAATATTGTTATGACAATGGGAAATAAAGGGGTAGTTTTAAGCGAACCGTCTGTTATTGCCTATAACACAAGAACTGAACGTGTGCTTGCTGTAGGGAAAGAAGCGTATGAGATGATAGGACGAAATCCCGATTACATAGCTGTTGCACGCCCGATAAACGAGGGCGTTATTTCTGATGACGATCTTACTCACAGCATGATCCGTGAATTTATTCTTAAAGTTGCAGGACATCAGCTCATCAAGCCGAGAATTATAATATGTATCCCCTCTTTTATCACTGATATTGAAAGCAGAGCGGTAGTTGACGCTGCTAAAAGCGCCGGTTCAAGACAGGTTTATCTTATTCAGAATCCTATCGCTGCAATGATCGGAGCAGGCGTTAATATTACTAAAGCCAAGGGACATCTTATAGTTGATATCGGCGGAGGAACGACTGATGTTGCCATTGTTTCCATGAACGGCGTAGTTACCTCGTATACTATAAAAACTGCCGGAAATGCGATTGATCGTTCTATCGTTAAATATATGCAGAATAAGTACAAGCTTCTTATTGGTGAAAGAACTGCCGAAAAGGTTAAGAAAGAACTTTGCAATCTTTATGACCCGAGTGATGAAATGACATATATCGTTAAGGGAAGAAGTCTGCTGAAAGGACTTCCGGCACAGGTGCTTCTCAGCGAAACAGAGCTTTTTGAGGCAATAGAGGACGACGCTTTCGCTATAATGGAAGCTATCAGAAAGGTTCTGGAAGATGCTCCGCCTGAACTGGTCGGAGATATTTACGATAACGGACTTCTTATGACCGGAGGCGGAGCACTTCTCGGAGGTCTGCCGCAGCTTATCAAGCGTACTCTCGGTATAAACTGCCATATCGCCAAGGATTCCATCAACTGCGTTGCTAAAGGTACGGGAATGGCTTTCGGAAAAATGACCACTCTCCTTGATGGATTTGAAACGGCTACGGTTTACAAATATAGGTGACACTATGCTGAAAATATCAAGAGAAGATATTGAAGCTGCAAAAAAATCGGACAACCGTATAGCTTCGTATATACAAAAATCTGTAGGAGTCAGTTTTGCAATATTACTCGCTATTTCAACTGCAAGTTTTTCACTTTCCGGAAATCGTCTGATCATATCTGTTCTTATCCTTGCCTTTAACTGTGTCATTCTGTTTTATATGCCGTATATTGCCTGTTATTTCATCTATAAAAAGCGTTATGGCAAGAAAACAAAAAGCATTATAAAATATGTCAGGAAATATAAAAGCTGAATGATTTGCAGTCGGTTGAAATATGTTCCGATAGATTACTTGCGCATTTAAATACTTATATTATAGAAGAAAAAGATGTTTTTAACCTTTTTTCGCTAAAAGTAATGCGTTTCTATACTTATTTTAACAGATGCGAGCATGGAGAAGCATATAAAGAACTTCAGAATATTGAAAAAAACTTCGATGAAAAAATTCATTGCAAGTCGAATATTGTATTTGTAAGATTAAATTATGCTATTTAAATGAAGAATGTCTTTTCAAGGAAGTTGAGGCTTCCATTTATAAATGCGATACTCAAAAGAAAAAACAGAACTTTTTTCAGATATGCATCTGTTTTGCTCGATAAAGCTGAATGTTTGCTGAATATGAGCAAAAAAGAAGAAAATAAGGCAGCGTTAAAAAAATTTTATGAATATATTGAAAAGTTATCATGCGATATACCGACAATTTATACTCAGAATCGTATGAAGCTTATGGGCAGGCTGGATTCGGAGAATAAATATGTTTTACCTCGAACACTTGACTAATACTGAAAAAAGGGGTATAATAAAATAACAACAACATTTAAGGAGTGTTTTTTAAATGAGCGAATGTACACACGACTGTTCTTCCTGCGGAAGCGACTGCGCAAGCCGTAAGGAACCTCAGAGCATGATCGAAAAACCAAATCAGATGAGCAAAATTAATAAAGTCATCGGTATTGTAAGCGGTAAAGGCGGAGTGGGAAAAACTATGGTTTCTTCACTTCTTGCCGTTTCTATGCAGAGAAGAGGAAAAAATGTCGGCATTATGGACGCTGATATTACAGGTCCTTCCGTTCCAAAGGCTTTCGGACTTCACGAAAAGGCTGATGCCTGCGAATTCGGTATTATTCCTTCAAAAAGTAAAATGGGAATTGATGTTATGTCCATCAATCTTCTCCTTGAAAACGAGAGTGATCCTGTAGTCTGGAGAGGACCTGTTATTGCAGGAGTTGTAAAGCAGTTCTGGACAGACGTTATCTGGAAGGATATTGATTATCTCTTCGTTGATATGCCTCCGGGAACAGGAGACGTTCCGCTTACAGTATTCCAGTCTGTTCCTGTTGACGGAATCGTTATAGTTACTTCTCCGCAGGAACTTGTTTCTATGATAGTGGAAAAAGCAGTTAAAATGGCTAAGCTTATGAATATTCCGATACTTGGAATCGTTGAGAATATGAGCTATTACGAATGTCCCGACTGCGGAAAACGCCACAGCATTTACGGTGAAAGTCATATTGAAGAGATTGCTGCCGAATACGGTATTCCGGTTCTCGCAAGACTTCCTATCAATACAGAACTTGCTAAACACTGTGATCAGGGTACTATCGAACTTTATGAGGGTGACTGGCTTGATCATGCTGTTGATTATATTGCAGAAAACTGTAATTCGGATAAATAATTGATAACGCAGACAAGGCTGTTTCATTTAATTGCAACAGCCTTTCTTCTTAACTAAAACCATAAGGGGACGCTGCTCCTAACGGTCGCCCGTACCTCTATCAGCAAGCTGACATCTTCCTACACTGTAGGGAGTTCACCCTTGAACTCCTGCCAAAGGGTTATTCAACCCTTTGGAAACCCGGTATTAATCCTTACGGATACCCATAAAGGGTATCCGTAAGGATTAGAGCAGGATGCCCAGAAGAAAATCCACCGTTCATCAAAGAATTAAAGAAACAAAGTCCGCTTGATAAGCATAACAAAAAGTAAATGCTGTTGCCATGATAAGAATATGTTTACATAAAATGCAGAAAGGTTCTTGAAAAAGCAATATTGTTTTACTAAATATTATAACTTTTGCGAGAATATCCTCTTTGTCTATTATTAAAAGCGCTTATTAAATCTGACTATGCACCAGATTTAATAAGCGTTTCTTTAATAATAAATTAAACTTTTTCTTGCCTACCGGACGGAGACTTCATCATTATATCCGGCAGTATTTGAAAGCCATTGTTTTTTAGTCAGACTTGAAACATGACCGGTGCGAATTTCGTTCATAAGCGGAACTTCAAGTTCTTTTGTAGTATATTGATAAATAAAACCGCATTTTTCTTGAACTCGTTTTGATTTTTCATTTCCGTCATAATAACCGCACCAAATCGTTGTCATACCAAGATCTTCAAAACCACGTCTGATCAGTTCAATAGCTGCCTCAGGAACGTATCCATTACCCCAAAAAGGTTTTCCTATCCAATATCCGAGTTCGCATTCGTCATCTCTTGTAGTCATATCTGTTGAACCGTTCAATATAAGACCGATACTGCCTATTGCTTTATTATCTTCTTTTAAACATATGGCATACGTTTCATTAGCTGACAATACATTTCTGATAATTTCAAGACTGTTTTCTACACTGGTATGTACGGGCCATCCTGCGATCGGACCAATCGAGGGATCTTTAGCATATTTGTATAAGCTTTCAGCGTCAGTTTCATCCCATGGACGAAGTATCAATCTTTTGGTAGTTAATATCATTTTATACCTCCGGTAAATAAATTTTCCCTATTATAGCATATATTAACAAAATTGTCAATCTTCATAATTTTATGGAACCGTGCATCAGTATTCACTTTCTGTCATAGTTTTCAAGCGAACTTTGTATCTTAAATTACT
Organism: Ruminococcus sp.; assembly: GCA_017462565.1. GTDB lineage: Bacteria > Bacillota > Clostridia > Oscillospirales > Ruminococcaceae > Ruminococcus. The sequence goes on along the minus strand of JAFTQW010000028.1, from coordinate 85,616 downwards.
TGCTGAACGTTGTATTTCCGTCTGGGCATCCTGCCCTAATCCTTACGGATACCCATAAAGGGCATCCGTAAGGATTAATACCGGGTTGCCAAAGGGTTGAATAACCCTTTGGCAGGGGTTTAAGGGGACAGCGTCCCCTTTATAACTAACAGAAAAAGTAAATGCTGTTGCCGTGATATTCTTACACTCTCCGCTTGCTTTGCAGTCTTACTTGTGTTACAATATAATTATCTGATCAAAGGAGGAATTCTGAATGTCAACGATCGCAGTAATCGACGATGATCAACATATAAATGAAATGCTTACAGATCTGCTTACACGGGAGGGATATTCCGTAATAAACGCATACTCAGGTACAGAAGCGGTTTACCTTTTATCACAGAATGTTCCTGATTTAGTTTTACTTGATCTGATGATGCCGGGACTTTCCGGAGAAGAAGTTCTTTCACAAATAAAAGAAGTTCCCGTTATCGTTATGAGCGCAAAGGCAGATATCCAAAATAAGGTGGAACTGCTCTTAGGCGGCGCAGCGGATTATATCACCAAACCGTTTGATACGCAGGAACTGCTTGCAAGAATTACAGTGCAGCTTCGGCAGAACAGAATTAAAAATTCAGATATACTGACGTTTACAGATTTGATTTTAAACTGTGTTTCTCACGAGGTTACGGCAGGAGGAAATACTGTAAGACTGACAAAAACTGAATATGCTATTCTAAAACTGCTTATGCAGAATCCTGCACAGGTAATCACCAAATCAGCTATACTTGATAAAATAAGCATAGATACTCCCGACTGTGTGGAAAGTTCGCTGAAAGTGCATATCAGCAATCTTCGCAGAAAACTGCGTGAAGCATCATCTAAAGATTACATTGAATCAGTCTGGGGTATAGGATTTAAAATGAGAGAATCTTAGAATTTCCTATGTGGATAGATTCTTAACTAAATCTTAACTCTTTTCTTTACCGCTTTCTTAACAATTACGTGTTAGAATATCAGTATCAAGAAAAGGAGGACTATTCAAATGGAATATGTTTTAACAACCAATTTGCTTAGCAAGCAATATCGTCATTTTAAGGCTCTAAACGGTCTTTCCATGCGTGTTCCGAAAGGCTCTATCTACGGCTTTATCGGAAAAAACGGCGCAGGAAAAACTACTCTCATCCGCTTGATATGCGGATTGCAGGAGCCGACTTCGGGAGAATATTCTCTCTACAAAATAAGCAACAATAACAAGTCGATTGAAAAATCCCGCCGACGTATGGGAGCTGTAGTTGAAACGCCGTCTATTTACCTGAATATGACTGCGGAAGAAAATATCAAAGAACAGTTCCGCATTATCGGTCTGCCGTCGTTTGAGGGAGTTGCTGAACTTCTGAAACTTGTCGGACTGGAGAACACGGGCAAGAAAAAAGCTAAGAATTTTTCTCTCGGTATGCGCCAAAGACTCGGTATTGCAATTGCTCTTGCAGGCGATCCGGATTTTCTTGTACTGGATGAACCTGTTAACGGTCTCGACCCACAGGGAATTATTGAAATGCGTGAGCTGATATTAAAGCTCAATCGTGAACGGCAGATAACATTCCTGATATCAAGTCATATTCTGGACGAGCTGTCACGTCTTGCCACACATTACGGTTTTATTGACAGCGGAAGAATGGTCAAGGAAATAAGCGCCGAGGATCTCGAAAATGCCTGCCGCAAATGTTCACGAATCAAAGTTACTGATATAAAAGCGCTTGTCCGTATACTGGATAAAATGGGCTTTGAGTACAGCGTTATTGATGAAAATAGTGCGGACATATTCGCTAAAATCAACATAACAAAACTCACGCTTGCTCTTGCAGAGGAAAATTGCGAAGTGCTTTCGCTTGCCGAACGTGATGAGAGTCTGGAAAGCTATTATATCAATCTGATCGGAGGCAAGGGCAATGAGTAAATTATTGAATGCAAACTTTGCAAGGCTCTGGAAAAGCAGGATTTTCTGGCTTGGAATGCTGTTTTCTGCCGGACTCAGCGTATTTTTCATTCTTATGAGATATATAGATATTGAACAACATCAGGAAGTATATGCAACTCTGGATGAAAGCTATAAAAACGCCGACGAATTGATTTTTATTGGAGGAATAACTATTATATTTGCAGCTGCCGTATTTATAGGTATTTTTGTCGGAACTGAATATTCAGACGGTACGCTCAGAAATAAGCTTATTATAGGTCATTCCAGAAGTTCGATTTACATTTCAAATTTAATAACTTGTATTGCAACTGATATTATGATGCATCTGACATATATAATCATAACATTATTGCTTGGAAAACTGATTCTGGATATTTCAGTATTAACATTTAAGAAAATTTTATTGCTCACGCTCATAGGAACAGCTGCGATGATTGCAGTATCATCAATTCTGGTAATGATATCAATGCTTATCCACAGCAAATCAGCGGGAGCTGTAGCTATACTGATCGCAACAATAGTCATGTTTATGTCAACAGTAACTATTGCTGATCGTCTTAGCGCTCCTGAATATTACGAAGGTTATTCCTACATTGATGAAGATACGGGAGAAAAGATAGATGTAGAGAGAGAAAAAAATACACATTACCCCACAGGAACAAAACGTAAAGTTTATGAGTTTCTCAACGACTTTCTCCCCACCTCACAGCTTTATAAAGCCGCTTCGCTTGATTCATCGAAGCCTGACATTGCACTGATATACGACGGGATCATACTTCTGATTACAACAACGGCAGGCATTGCTGTTTTCCGCCGAAAAAATCTGAAGTAATTCCGGGATGAGGTGAAATAATGATTAAGTTGATAAAATCCAATTTTTCAAGGCTTCGGAAAAGCAGAGTTTTCTGGCTTGGCATGATTTTTATGTTCGGAATGGGTGTCTATGCTGTCTTTTCTCGATATACCTCAGTCAATAAAATACCCGAATATGATTATGATATGGGAGATCTTCTGTTTTCGGGATGTATGTTTATGATCGTGATCACTGCTGTTTTTATCGGATTGTTTATCGGTACAGATTACCATAACGGTACGATCAGAAATAAGCTTATTGTCGGTCATACAAGAACAGAAGTATACTTTTCAAATTTCATAGTATGCATTTCAGCTCTGCTTATGATGCACTTTGCCTATTTTATACCCGTCATCGGAGTAGGATTTCCGCTTGTTGGAAATTCAGCGTCCGCAGGTTCGCTTATTAAATTAACTTTAATAAGTATAGCAGCACTTATTTCACTGTGCAGTATTTTCCTTCTGATATCCATGCTCATTCACAGTAAATCAAACGCTTCTGTGACAGCAATTATTATATCTGTTTTATTTCTGATGAGCGCTATGACGATTCAGAATAAACTTGATGGTCCGGAATACTATGAAGATTATGATTACGTCTATACTGATGAAGAAGGCAATGTTCATGAAGAGCATATAGACAGAGAGAAAAATTACGATTATGTTGACGGTACAAAGCGTAAAGTATATGAGTTCCTGTACGATTTTCTGCCCGGATGTCAGATGCTTCAGATCACGCAGCAAAACCCTGAAAATCCGGAACGTCTGCCGATTTATTCATTTTCAATTATTGTCGTTACAACAGCCTGCGGAATATTTTTCTTCCGCAGAAAAAACCTGAAATAAGGAGTTGATTTTCGTGTTCGGGCTGACTTGCCTTTGTTCTTTGCTTACGGCAGGAATAGTGATTCTACTGATAAAGACATACTTTATGAAAAAATCCGCAAGAGAAATAAAAGAAAAAATCGCTGAAAGGATGTCAGCCGACACAAATACGCTAATTGATATTTCAAGCAGTGACAGGGATATGCGTGCGCTTGCTGAAAGTCTGAATGTTCAGCTCCAGCAGCTCCGCCGGGAAAAACTTCGCTGTCAACAAGGAGATACTGAACTGAAAGAGGCTGTCACGAACATCTCCCACGATTTGCGTACGCCGCTGACTGCAATAAGCGGATATCTTGACCTTTTGGAAAAAGAAAAAACGTCCGATACAGTCCGGAAATATATTACTCAGATTGCCAATCGTACAAACGCTATGAAACAGCTTACCGAAGAGCTTTTTCGCTATTCAATCGTTGCATCGGTTCGTGAAATGAATATGCAGCCGATTTGTCTGAACAGCGTCCTTGAGGAGAGCATTGCTTCATATTATGGTGCAATCGTTCAGCACGGAATTACTCCCAACGTTGAAATTTCCAGCACTCGTGTAGAGCGTAACCTTGATAAATCGGCGCTTATGAGAATTTTCGGAAATATTATCAGTAACACTCTTAAATACAGTGACGGAGACTTGTTCGTTAAACTTACAGAAAATGGAGTGATAACATTTTCAAACACGGCTAAAAATCTGAATACCGTTACAGTCGGACGTTTATTTGACAGATTTTATACGGTTGAAACCGCCAAAAACTCAACCGGATTGGGACTGTCAATAGCCAAGTTATTTACAGAGCAAATGGGCGGAACGATCAAAGCGGAATATGTGAATGAAAGGCTTGTTATCACCATATATTTTGAATAAAACTAAGGAGATGTTAAACTTGAAAACATCTCCTTAATTTATGCGAACACACTCTGTTTTTTCGACAGCTTCCAATAGTATCTTCTGTTTGATATTGGAAAATCGTCCATTACCCCATGCTCGGGATCGAAAAAAATTCCTCTGCAATAAAGCGACCAATGCCAGCATCTTGGAGTTTCAAGACTTAATAGACAAAGCTCCGGAAGCTCTTTTTTACTGCTTACAGGTATGCGTTCATCAGAAATATTTACTCCGAAATGCCTTAAAGCCGACTTCATTTCTTTCAGATTAGTTTCCCTTTCGTTTCCAAGATATTCAATTATTTCATCAACACTTTTATCAAGAACCTTTGCAAGCACAGCCTGTCCGCACTGTAAATCAGTCGGTTCGTGTATGTATTTTATTTCAGTCATTTTCAATTTTTTAAAGTTGTCTGTTAAGACAACCTTTTCCTTTTTTCTTTCACTATACCACGATCCGTTGTAAAAGTCAACAAATTTTTCCGCAAATTTTCTCACCTTAAATCCAGACTTTTTATGACAAATTCCGGAAAATATGTTATAATGATATAATGATAAACTTATGTTAGGGGGTCTTATTTATGAAAGTTCTGATTATTGAAGATGAAAAAAATCTTTCTATGGCTTTAAAGGAATTGCTTGTTTGCGAAGGTTTTCTCGTTGACACTTCTTTTAACGGTATAGACGGTCTTGATAACGCTCTAAGCGGAATTTACGATGTTATTATTCTTGATATCACGCTGCCAAAAATGAACGGTGTAGAGGTTTTGCAGGAAATACGAAAAAACAACATTTCCTCGTCTATACTAATGCTTACTGCAAAGTCTGAAACAGAAGATAAGATAAAAAGCTTTAAATCCGGAGCTGACGATTATCTCACCAAGCCGTTTGTAACCGAAGAGCTTATCGCTCGTGTGTGGGCGCTTTCCAGAAGAAATGCTATGGAATATGTTACCGAGATTCTGCGCTTTGCAGATATTGAACTCGACCGCACTCATCATGAGCTGAAAAAAGACGGAAAAGGCATTAAACTAAGCACAAAGGAATATCAGCTTATGGAGCTTCTTATTTTAAATAAAGGCAACGTTGTTAAGCGTGAGTATTGTATAAATAAAATCTGGGGCTATGAATCAGATGTTGAGTATAATTCAACAGATGTTTATATTTCCTTCCTCCGCAAAAAGCTGAATGCTCTCAAGTCTGATACAGTTATAAAATCCGTAAGAGGAATCGGTTATTCTCTGGGGGAAAATAAATGAACAGCTCTCTTAATAAGCTCAGGAAAAAATATATCATAACAGCTTCGCTGATAGTTTTTGCAGTCGTTTTGCTCATGATAATAACTCTGAATTTTTTAATGAGATTCAGCTATAAAAATGAGGGAAAAATTATCGAAAGCGTTATTGAACAAGCGGCAGTCTCTCATCTGAATCAGCCTGTAAACGAGCATTTCGATTTAAGTGAAGCTGAAAAAACTGAGAACGGTGATTACATAATTCCAAGAAGCGTAAGAGATATTTCAAAAATCACTGTTTACGGAAATATAAGCTACGACGGTTCAGTTGATTGGTACAGTGCCGGAGGAGGACTGCTTTTCGAGGCTGAAATAGATGGCAGTCTGCAATGGATTCATAAAAAATATCAATTTAATGATGATACTACAAGTATCTCAATAGACTTCAATAACTATGATAACATAAGAATGGGCGACGATACTATTTCTATTGATAAATCACAAATTGTAAGTGATTATTTTCTCTTTTCAGTTATATGGTGGAAATCTTCAAGTAATGGCGGAGATGACGAAAATATTAAAATCACTGTTGACAGTATAGATATCAGTTATAAAAATGAAGCAACTATCCCCTCTTCAAACGGTTCTCTCGTAGCACACAGCAGCTTTGCTGATATTTTTGAAAACAATATTCCGGAAGTTCTGAATAATACCGGTTCGTTTTATCTTATTGCCGACAGCAGTAATAGTCTTTTATCGATCAATGACGGCAACCTTATGAATCCTTTAGAAAATTCTGAAGCAAGAGAATATGCCAAAACCATTCTTAACTCTGATAAGAAAAACGGGAAAATCACTAAAGATAAAATTGCTTACAGCTACAGCGTTCACCAGAAGGACGGAATGAAAATCATAATCTTTATTAACGACAGCTTCACTCATACGGCAAACGGTAATCTTCTTAAAATTTCTATTCTTGTCGGAGGCATTATTTTCTTTATCCTTTTTGTTTTTATTGTTATCGTTTCAGGATATGTTATAAAGCCTGTCGCCGACAGCATTGAACGTCAGAAGCAATTTATCTCGGATGCAAGCCATGAGCTTAAAACTCCCATTACTGTTATCTCCACTACTATTGACATTATCGGAAATAAAAACGGTAAAGACCGCTGGACTGAATGCATAAAAGAACAGGCTGTTAAAATGCAAAGGCTGGTTAAAGAGCTTCTTGATCTCTCTAAGCTGCTGGAAGTTAATACGGCTCGCTCCGGTTTTAAAATCAGCGATATAAGCAATACCGTAAATAATTCTCTCCTTTATTTTGAGAGTTTATTATTTGAAAGCGGCAAAACCCTTGAACTGGATATTGAAGAAAATATCAGGCTAAACTGCGATGAAAATAAAATTTCTCAGCTTGTCGGAATTCTTATGGACAATGCTCTGAAATATTCTGACGAAAAAAGCGTTATACGTTTCAGCCTTAAAAAGAATGGCGAATGTGCTGTTATAAGCTGTTCTAATCCATGCTCTGATTTCTCGGCAAGCGATACTTCAAAATTATTTGAACGTTTTTTCAGAAGTGAAAACGACCGTATCCATGAACAGGAAGGATTTGGTCTTGGACTGTCAATTGCTCAGGCTATTGCCGAGCTTCATGGCGGAAAAATCTCGGCTGATTATGAAAACAATATTATAACGTTTACTGTTATACTCAATATTTAAAAAGATCAAAAGGTCTGACGCATTTGACCGTATGCGGCAGACCTTTTGGTTTGATTATTGTTTTGTCCCCCAAATAAAACTCTGCGAAGAGAAAGGAAGACTCTTAACAGAGCTTTATTTAAGTGATAAATTTTTCGAGGTGTGAATTATAGAATATTCCATACCCTGAATTTTATAAAATTTCGGATATGTAAGAACCTGTATTCATAGGAGAATTTGCACGTCTTTTCGGCGAATTTTACCGCTTACTGTGTCAAAAATCCTTGCAATACGTCAGTATTCCTGCGGATTTTTTCTTGTAATCGGCAAAATTACGCTCGAAAATCCGCACATATTTCCTATTAATACAGGTTCTAAACTTTAATTACATTTTGTGTAAATCTGACCGCCATTCAGTTCTTTTCCATTTACTGCAAAAAGTTCTGAAATGGTCACTATCTGCCATCCCTGCGATTTAAGATAAGGACAAAGATATTCCATTGCCTCTGCCGTGCTATCATACGTTTCGTGACAAAGTACGATTGCATTATCAAGTGAACCGCTGTTCATGGCATTTTTTACGGTATCTATTATCTGATTGCTCGATGCGCTGTTCCAATCCTGTGTGTCGATTGAACAAGTTATAAGCGGAGCATCATAAAGTGCGCTCTGAACTGTGCTGTTTGAAGCAAGATATGGAAGTCTCAGAAGTTTAGACGGCTCTGCGCCTGTTATAGATTTAAGCTTCTGTGCGCAGGTATCATATTCGCTTCGTATCTCACTCTCTGAAAGGTTTGTAAGATACGGATGAGAATTTGTATGATTAGCAATTTCCATTCCCATATCATATGCTTTTTTTACTTCATCCTGATTGCCAGCGTTTATCCAGTTTCCAACATAGAAAAATGTTGAGTGGAAGCCTGAATCGGAAAGAGCATTGAGAATTCTCATAGACGACGAATTTGAAGATGTTCCGACCGCTCCGTCATCAAATGAGATCGCAACCATTGGCTTGGATGGATCTATCCACGAAATATCAATGCCATTATTTCCCGAAGGCTCATCCAGAGGAGTTATAGGTTCTGTAGATTTTGCATTCACTGCTTTTCTTAGGAGAGCAAGATCAAACGAATCGATAATACCATCACTGTTCATATCAGATGTTTCAGTGACAACGCTTGCTTTCATACCAAGAATAAAATTCTGAAGCTCCTGAATATCAGCAGAGTCAATTTTTCCATCGCAGTTTACGTCACCAGTTTTATACTTTTTGTCAGCACTGATTATTGTTCCGTTTTTAGCTCCGATAGCCTCATCCATATAGAAATTCGTTGTGCTGTCGTCCGTTTCCACATAAATAAGTAGATTTGATGCACCGGACGGAATAGTATAGCTTGTGTTTGCAAGCTGAACCCACTCGCCTTTTGCTCCGGTTGCTGTAGCAATTGTATCATAGTTTTCCTCGCCGTCTTTTGTATACTGAAGAGTAAGCTTGAAATTCTCTGATGCAGTTTCATTCTGCATTGCTATTACGCTGAAACTATAAGAATTTCCCGGAACAAAAGCAGAACTGTTTAATGAACGTGCTGCGCCATTCCATGAATCTGTTCTTCCGGTTACGCAGAGAGATTTGTTTCCGTCATAAGTTTCGGAACTGTCTGTTTTAACAGAAGCATTGCCTCTTGCTGCCCAGCTGTCGGTATCATCTTCAAAATCAGAGTGAAAGAAATATCCGTTTTCGTCCGGTTCTACGATCACTGGAGGTTTAACTGTACCTCCGTCGCCGTCACCATCACCAAAAACAAGACCGTTCTTAATAACATTAGCACTTCCGTTTGACTGATAACCCTCGATATTCAAAGCAACTTCATACATTGTTCCGCTCATATCAAGACCAGCTTTTTCCCATGCTTCAAAGTGCTTGGATACACTGATTCTGCCTGTGATTTCTTTTTTGACATTGTTCTGTGCGGGATTATCCTGACGAACGCTCCAATACTGTTCAAATGTTTCAGTTCCGTGAATAGACGGCTGATTTTCTCTTACGGTTTTATAAATGTCGTATTTATTTCCGTTCGCTTCAACTGTACCGAGAGAATTAGTAGATCCCGGCGGTCTCCATGAACCCCATGCTTCCACGATGTAGTATTCAACGGTAGGGTTTTCTGTCCATCCGTAGACACACATATAGGAGTTTCCTTTCGGCTCATATTCGACATCATAATCAATGTAAATACCGTTATATTCGCCGTATTTCTTTGTTTTCTCAAGCTTTTTTCCGGTACGGAAAAGACAATTTTCGATTCCGCTCCAGCTGCATGAGAATGCTCCGTCGCTTCCAACCTGCATTTCTGCACTGCCTTGTCCCCACTGGTTCCAAAGCTCGTAGTCATATCCGTCTTTATTACCGATCTGCTGCTGATCGGCAGCGGCGGAATTTAGCTGCGATGCCGGCATGGTAAAGAAGCAAACAGCTGTCATCAGCATTGTAATAAAACCGCTGACAGACCTTTTGATTGCGCCTTGTCTCATGTAAATTATTCCTCACTTTCATTAAATTGGCTTGTAACTCTGAAAATTTTTTTCAACTGAGTTCATGCCTTTACTTAATGATTTTATTCTATCATAACATTATTGAAATTTTATTGAATTCGGAAAATTTATTGAAAAAAATTATATATTGTTCATAAATCGTGTTTTTAAGGTATATCGCATTTTTATAAAAACTTGTCAATATAGAAGATTTCACACGTTTTTTCGGTGAAATTACGTTTGAAAATCCGCACACAATCCCATGGAACAGATTATAAATCAAAACGGCCGGATTAATAACCCAGCCGATATATTAATAATATTCAATTGTTTAAATAATCAGAACATATCTTTCTTCATCGGATATCACCTTTTCAGTAAAATCAGATTGCATTCTGCGCCTGTCCGACCCAAAATCTATCCTAAAATAACTGATAAAAATATCTTAATTTCTCATTGGACTCAACCTTTACATTATTTTTAATTCAATATATCTAAAGACTTACTGTCGAAATTTCAGATAATCCTGTATCCAAATAGACTTTAGACATGAAGCCGTTTCCAATCAGCAATACGTCAGCTCAGTAAACGAACATTAAATTTGTAATTTCAATCAATGGAACAAGCCGAAGCCTATATTCCCAATTTTTATACGTTTTACTCAGCAAGCCCGCCGGCTTCACGCTGCTGTTCTGATATTTCTTCCATTGGACTCAACCGCCTTTCCGCATTAAATAAATTTACATCGAGCTTTTAAACTCAGACCAAGTAAATTCAGCTTTGGGACTCTTACTTCCCTTTCATTGATTATATAATACCACATTATTTATTAAATGTCAATAGTTTCTTTTAATAATTTTGATTGTTTTAGAATATTTGTAACAATTAACAATGTTTAAAGAGAATTATATAACAATTTGCACAAACGTATCTGTTCCTCTTATTTCCTCTTGATTTTTTTGTTTTTATAGTGTATAATAAATATGAACTGAAATCCCATTAATGTTTTTCAGAAAATTATTTATATGGCTTAATGCCTGAAAAGGAGCATTTTTATGTCTGAAATGAACGAATACACTCCCGAACTTTTTGAACTTGTCGATGAAGATGGAAATAAAAAGAACTTTGAACTTATTGACGCTGCTGAGCTTAACGGTGAACAGTATTATGCTATGGTGCCGGCTATAGAGGATGACGATTTTCTAAATGCCGATTGTGACCTTGTAATATTAAAGGCAATCGAAGATAACGGCGAAGAGATTCTTGCTTCTATTGACGATGACGATGAATTTGAAGAAGTTTCTGAGTTCTTTCTCCAGAGAATGCAGGAAGCTTTTGAAGAAGATTCTCTCGATGAAGAATAAATTCTTTAAAAATTTACAACTTTACATAAATTAGGTATTGATTTTCTGATTTATTTGTGTTATAATATATATGTCAATTAAATAATCTGCCTTGTTCGGGTAATTGTAGTTTTTATAATCCAACACTTTTTTAAAGGGAATTCGGCTCCGGCTGTGGATTGCAGACCTCCCCATTGTGGAAGAAGGGAGCGTGAAGCATTCGGGCGACTACCCACCTTGCGTAAACGCTTGGTTTTATTTCGCTATATGACGGCAAGGCGGATTTTTTTGCCTAATTTAAAGAAAGAACTTAAAGAAGTTATTAATTAAAGTTGAAATAATATGTTTTAATACTTTTTGTTATTTTGATTTTAACTGCAAAATTTATTTTTGAAAAAGCTAAAGCTGCCACACTTTCAAGTATGGCAGCTTATTTTTATGAAGCAGTTTCTATTCTCTTTTTCTTTATTTTTGAACTTGCTATTTTTATTATGCTAAGGATTATATCATAAACATTCTGGATTATTAATGCCCAGAATAATGCGTGGATAAAAACATATCCTATTGGCTCAAAGCAATGCTTGCATCTATCAAGAATATCAGGATATTTTTCTGAGAAATCAGGATAAATCTTTCGATCGAAAACATATGAAAGCAGATAAAGCGCAAGAGTTGTGTTTCCAAGCTGACGGAGTATAAACTTGACAACCTTGTTGGTCGTTTTAATATCGCAGAGAAGTACGAAAATACATACGGCAGCGATGAAAACAGGATAAGTTCCATAATCATTGAAATGATATGAAAGGAATCTATAATGGAAATCAGGATTTTCATCAAATGTATTGTTTATTGTCTGGTTGTAGGTGCTCATGGTCAGGAAGATCATATCTGCAACAAGAATAACAAAAGCGATAAGTTTTCCAGTTACCTTCTTTTTAATTGGGTATTCACGGATAAACGCTCCGACATAATAATACGCAAGAGGCCAGAGTGCATTCAGATAATCAGGAATAAGTTTTGATTGAGTTTCTCTGTCAAAACCGATATAAAGGCTTCTTGCAACTATTGTTAAAGTAGTTATGGTAATTACAAGCGCAAGACGCTGCTTTTTATTTTCAAGTCCATTAAAAGCAAGATTGAGGAAAGGTATCAGCAGAAAAAGGGCAATATAGAAGTTAACATACCAACTGTACTGAGCATTGGTGAATTCAAGGAAACCTTTAAGCGTAGTCCAGGGAGTAAATTCCTTATTAAAAACTTCTTTGTCCTTCATCATGCACGGAATGCTTACCACAATATAAATAACGATTATTTTTATCAGACCAAGATAATATTTTCCGCTGAATTTCTTATTCTTCATAAGATAACCGGTTGCGATCATAAAAAGCGGAACACAGGTGTAAACCAGCCACCTCATTGCGATGGGAGCTATATATTCCTTGCTTTGGATAGGAACATAATATACTCCGCTGTACAAAAAGAAATGAATGGAAACAACGAAAAATGCGGCAAGAATTTTTATAATATCGATTCCAGCATAATAAGGCTTGTTCAACTTATTAGACTGCACTGCTGCAGCTGCTGACTCATCAGGCGGAGAAGATGATTCTGAATTTTTCACAGAATTTCTGCTCATTTCGGGTTTATATTTTTTTGATTTGTTTTTTCCCATTTTTTCAATTCTCCTTTCGATATATCAATGGAAAATTATGATATACCCTTCATATTTTGCCGTGATTCGGAAATGATATTCGCAAAAATATATGTTTCAGCAAAATCACAGCAAATTTCTATAGCTTTGTCGTATGTTGAACAAAAAAACTCTCACATAAAATTTTATTCATATTTTTTAATTTGTTCTTAATTTTTATTTTTTAGTTTGACATTAATGGTAATTAAAGGTATAATATTCTTTATAAGTCATTTCATGAAAGGAAAATAATTATGACAAAAATTCTTGTAGTTGAAGACGATAGAAGTATTGTATCAAATTTAAGCGAATTTCTTACATCCGAAGGATTTAATGTGAGAACAGCCGCCGGTCAGAAAGCCGCTCTTGCATCTGTTGAAGAAGAACTTCCCGATCTTGTTTTGCTTGATGTTTCTTTAGCAGACGGAAACGGATTTGCAGTATGTTCGGCAATAAAAAGCAACTATAATATCCCTGTAATTTTTCTTACCGCTTCCGGAGACGAATATAGCACTGTTACCGGATTTGATCTTGGTGCGGATGATTATATTCCAAAACCTTTCCGTCCCCGTGAACTTGTTTCAAGAATCAAAAATATTCTCCGTTTAACAGGAAGTATAGGAGCCGTTATCCAACTCGGCGATGTAACTGTTGATACGATAAAAGGTACTGCTCTCAGAAACGGAAAAGACTTGTACCTCTCGGCGCTTGAATACAGACTTCTCCTTACATTTATTAATAACAGAGGCGCAGTTCTTTCAAGAAATCAGCTTCTTGAATCAATATGGGATGTTGCAGGAGAATTTGTAAACGATAACACTCTTACTGTTTATATAAAGCGTTTAAGGGACAAAATAGAAAAAGATCCACAGAATCCTTCAATCATAAAAACAGTCCGAGGAATAGGCTACAGGGTGGATGCATGATGAAATTACTGCGAAACACAGAGGTTTTAAAAGGGATTTCAGTATATATCATAATTTCAGTAATTGCTGTCAGCAAGGCTTTTTCCATGGGAGCGAATTTCGGAGCTTTCACCGCCGCTCTCTGTCTGCTTTTTATTATTATTCATATTTTCACAACTTGGAAACGATATCGAAAGATCAACGATCTCGCTGCCGATATAGACGGTATTCTTCACGGTGATAATCATATTGCACTTAATTCGTATGATGAAGGAGAGCTTGCGCTTCTTCAGAGCGAGATATATAAAATGACTGTTTGTCTGCGTGAACAGAGTCAGAAACTCATCAACGACAAAGTTTATCTTGCCGATTCTATCGCCGATATCTCACATCAGATAAGAACTCCGCTGACCTCGATAAATCTTCTGGTTCAGCTTCTTTCAAAACCGAATCTTGACGAAGAACGCCGTTATCAGCTCTGTCTTGAACTTCGTCAGATGCTTTCAAGGATAGACTGGCTTATAACCTCGCTTTTGAAAATCTCAAAGCTCGACGCCGGAACTATCACTTTTAATCAGGAAAAAATTACGCTTGAGGAACTTATAAACAAATCCTGCGCTCCAATGCTTGTTTCGATAGACCTGCGTGGACAGACCTTGAATATAAACGCTTCCGGAAATTTTATCGGTGATATTTCGTGGAGCTGCGAAGCTATCGGTAATATCGTTAAAAACTGCATTGAGCATACTCCTGAGGGAGGAATGATTTCTGTAACTGCTGAAGAAAATCCTCTTTTTTCCGAAATATGCGTCTGCGATAACGGAAGCGGAATTTCAGCAGATGATCTTCCTCATATTTTTGAGCGTTTCTATAAGGGTAAGGATTCTGATGACAACAGCTTCGGAATCGGACTTAACCTTGCAAGAATGATAATCACCAATCAGAATGGTACTATCAAAGCGGAAAATCAACTTTCAGGCGGAGCTAAATTCGTCATAAGATTCTATAAAGAGGTCGTTTAATATTTATTCTCAGAGCGTGCTGACATCAGCACGCTCTTATGTGACATTTTTGTAATTTTAAAGTCACTTCAATGTCATTTAAGCGTGTTATAATACAGACATAATCAAAAAAGGAGAACAGCTATGGAAATTTTAAAAGTTGAAAATCTATGCAAAACTTATGGAAAGGGCGAAAATATCGTTCATGCGCTCGATCATGTTTCATTTTCTGTAAACAAAGGAGAATTTGTGGCGATAATCGGTCCTTCCGGTTCGGGAAAATCTACCCTGCTTCATATACTCGGCGGCGTAGACAGACCTACAAGCGGAAAGGTTTTTATGGACGGCTGCGATGTTTACTCTCAGAATGAGGAACAGCTCGCTATTTTCCGCCGCAGACAGGTAGGGCTTATCTACCAGTTCTACAATCTTATCCCTGTTCTGAACGTTACGGAAAACATCACTCTTCCGGTTCTTATGGACGGGCAGAAGGTTAACAAAGAAAGACTGAAAGAACTTATTACAACTCTAAAGCTCAAAGGACGTGAAAATCATCTGCCGAATCAGCTTTCAGGCGGTCAGCAGCAGAGAGTTTCTATCGGAAGAGCGCTTATGAACGCTCCGGCTGTAGTTCTTGCCGACGAACCTACAGGAAACCTCGACAGCAAAAATAGTCAGGAGATCATGGAGCTTCTTAAATACTCAAATGAAAAATACAACCAGACTCTCATTGTTATCACTCATGACGAAAATATCGCCTTACAGGCAGACCGAATTCTTACTGTTGAGGACGGTAAAATCAAAAAGGATGAGGTGATCCGCAGATGAATATTTTTCATAGAGTCACTCTGCAATCTCTTAAAAAGAACAGAACCCGAACTATCGTTACGATAATCGGAATAATTCTTTCAACTGCTCTTATCTGCGCCGTTACAACGTCTATCTCAAGCTTTCTGGATTACATGAAAAGAAATATTATCTATCAGGACGGAAACTGGCAGGGAAGCGTTCTCGGAGCTGATCTTGATTCGTACAATCTGATTAGCGATTCTGGAGAGATTTCGGATTCCGTATTTGCTCAACAGATAGGCTATGCAAAAATTGAAAGTGACAATTCCGATAAGCCGTATATGTATGTTCTCGGAGCAGATAAAAATTTTGCCGAAACGGTTTCTATTCATCTTACATCCGGCAGACTTCCTGAAAACGAAAACGAAATTATTTTGCCAGGTCATCTTGCAAGCAATGGCGGACTTGCTTACACTGTCGGCGATACTATCGAGCTTGAAATAGGTCAGCGTATAGGCAGCGATGGATATGTTCTTGGACAAAATAATCCTTATCGGGCTTATGATGACAACGGTAATCCTGTTGATGACGCTGAAAGGATAGAAGTTAATGCGAAAAGAACGTTTACCGTTGTCGGATTGTTTCAGCGTCCGGGGTTTGAAGGCTGGTCTGCTCCCGGATTTACCGCTATAACAGCTCCTGACATGGACAACATGGAATCTGTTCAGTATGACGTTTATTTCAGCATGAAAAAGCCAAAGGATATTTACAAATTTATTGAGAAAAATCATCTTGACGCAGATACCAATAACGAGCTGCTTGCTTGTATGGGCGTAGTGAAGTATGACGGATTTACTAATGTTATCTATAGTCTTGCAGCATTTGTTATCCTGTTGATAATGTTCGGTTCTGTTTCACTTATCTACAACGCTTTCTCAATTTCCGTTTCAGAAAGAACAAAACAGTTCGGACTTCTTTCATCTATCGGTGCAACAAAAAAACAGCTCCGCAGGACTGTATTTTTTGAAGCAGGCATAGTCAGCCTTATAGGAATTCCGCTTGGAATACTTGTCGGAATTACTGGAATCGGTACAACACTAACTCTTATAAGCGATAAATTTGATACATTTACAGGTCAGGCTTCCGGAGCAGTTAAAATGAAACTCTGCGTTTCTCTTATCGCTGTAGTGATCGCCTGCATAGTAGCGCTTGTGACGGTTCTGATCTCAGCATGGATACCGTCAAAAAGAGCAACGAAAATTTCTGCTGTTGAAGCTATCCGACAGAGCAATGATATCAAGGCTGAAAAAAGAGCAATTAAAACTCCTAAGATAATCGGTAAAGTTTTCGGACTTCCAGGTTTGCTTGCTCACAAGTATTATAAGAGAAGCAAAAAGAAATACCGTGCAACTGTAGTAAGCCTTTTCATGAGTATTGTTCTGTTTATTCCTTCAACTGCATTCACAGGTTATCTTGTCGATATGGCAGACAGCGCTTTCAATTCATACGGGTATGACCTTGTCTATAGACCTGAATGGGCTGATTTATCAGGATTTGATAAGGACGACGTTCTTAAAACGGTAAGAAATGAAGAAACTGTAGACTATGCTGTTTATACCAATAATATCAACAATTCAGCTTCTATTGACGGAAAATACCTTTCAGATGAGATGAAAGACTTCTTCCCCGCATATGAAGAAAACGGTGTGCCTATCAATCTTTGTTTTGTAAATGACGATGAATTTATCAAGCTTCTTGATGAAAATCATCTCAAAAAAGAAGATTTTATGAACCCTGAATCTCCTCAGGCAGTGGCTATCGACAATCTTTCCTCTTTTGATTACGAAAAGCAAAAAATGCTGGTTTTCAACGGTTTGGCTTCTGATAAATGCGAAGCGGAATTCAACATGATAAAGAAAGTCGACGGATACTATTTTGAAACATATTACTATGACGAAGAAGACAACGAATATATTGTTTACCGAAATAACGATGACCCTGAAGATTCATTAAAAATAAAGTCGGAAGAAGCATGTACTAAAACAAATCTCAAATCAGAAAAAACACTTCACAAAACTCCATTCTTTGTCGAAAATTATGGTAATATTGCATTTATTTATCCATACAGTGCGAAGGATGTTATTATTCCTGAAAATGCCGAAATCGGATCATATTTCAGTATCAGGATTCAGTCCGAAAATCATTCCGACTGCTACACGGCTTTAAAAGGACTTATTGACAGTAAACTTCTTCCCGCCGGAGACATTACGGATTACGCAGAAATGGCTGAAGCCGACAGAAATATCGTTACGATCGTTCAGGTATTTGCTTACGGATTTATCGTTCTTATTTCTCTTATTGCCGCCGCAAACGTTTTCAATACCATTTCGACCAATATCAGTCTCAGAAGACGTGAGTTCGCTATGCTGAAATCTATCGGTATGACCGCAAAGGGATTCAACCGCATGATGAATTTTGAGTGCGTTCTTTACGGAATAAAGTCTCTGTTATACGGACTTCCTGTCTCTATTGCTATCACCTACTGGATATACCGCTCTGTTTCCGAAGGATTCGTAACCAATTTCCAGCTTCCGTGGAAAGCAATTGCCATAGCTGTTTCAAGCGTATTTATCGTTGTTTTTGCAACAATGATGTATTCTATGAGCAAAATCAAAAAGGATAATCCTATCGACGCATTAAAAAATGAAAATATCTGATCAATAAAACAGAATTACTACACTCTGAAAAAGGACGAACTTGTTGTTCGTCCTTTTTAATAATTATGGTTCAATTTCAACTGCCCTGCCTTCTTTAAGGCTTCTCTGACAATCAATATATCTTTGATTAGAGCTTCCACGGAATTTTAAATTCCAATCCTTTTGCTGCAAAATAAACTTTCCGTCTATAAGAAAATCTGTTACAGAAAGCAATTCATTCCAGTGATTTTTGTCCCGGTTTTCATAAATTTCATCAAAGGTATAGCCTGTGTAGGTTATTACATTTAATCCGAGTGATTTGATTTCTTTGCCGATATCAGCAAGCGTTTCCGCTTGACAAAAAGGCTCTCCTCCGCTGAACGTCACACCGTCAAGCAGAGGATTTTTTTTAATTTTCTCAATAATTTCATCGGCTTCAACAATTTCTCCGCCGTTGAAATCATGCGTCTGAGGATTATGGCAGCCCTCACAATGATGAGGGCAACCCTGCGTAAAAATTGTAAATCTGATACCCGGTCCGTCAACGATCGAATCATTTACAGTTCCGGCAATCCGTAATTTCATTTTATTTCACCTTATATATTATGTTTTACTCTGTCATGCTCTTCGGAACGTTTTGCATTGTTAAAACGATCAAGAGTTCCCACAAGATAGCCTGTAATGCGGCGAATCCGATCAAACGCAACAGTTTCGCTATGCTCTTTTCTTCCGCAGCACGGACAAGTTTCGCCGATAATTCCGGTGTAGCCGCAGCATGGATCACGATCCACAGGATGATTGATAGCTCCATAGCCGATTCCAGATTCCTTCATGCAGCGAACGATTTTTTCAAACGCTGAAAGATTTTCAAGCGGATCTCCGTCAAGTTCTATATAGCTGATATGTCCGGCATTGGTAAGCTCGTGATACGGCGCTTCAATTTTAATTTTATCAAATGCACTTATAGGATAATAAACCGGAACATGGAATGAATTCGTATAATAATCACGATCTGTAACGCCCTCGATAATGCCGTATCGCTGTGCATCCATACGAACAAAACGTCCTGAAAGTCCCTCTGCCGGAGTTGCAAGAAGCGAGAAATTAAGTCCGGTTCTTTTAGATTCTTCATCAAGTCGTGTACGCATAGCAGTAACGATCTCAAGTCCAAGCTCACGGGCTTCTTCACTTTCACCATGATGAGCCCCGATAAGAGCCTTCAGCGTTTCAGCCAGGCCGATAAATCCAACAGAAAGCGTACCATGTTTCAGAATTTCACCAACAGTGTCATCTTCTGAAAGCTTATCTGAGTCTATCCAGATTCCTTGGCCCATAAGGAAAGGATAATTGCGCACACGCTTCTGAGACTGAATCCTGAAACGGTGCATAAGCTGATCTATGGCAAGATTCATCATATCTTCCAGCATCTCAAAGAATAATCCGACATTGTGGTCGGCCTTAATAGCAAGTCTTGGTAAGTTTATTGAAGTGAAGCTGAGGTTTCCTCTGCCTGTAACAATTTCTCGTGACGGATCGTAATTGTTGCCGATAACTCTTGTACGGCATCCCATATAGGCGATTTCCGTATCAGGATTGCCCGGTTTATAGTACTGAAGATTGTACGGAGCGTCTATAAACGAGAAGTTCGGGAAAAGTCTCTTCGCAGAAACACGGCAGGCAAGCTTGAACAAATCATAGTTCGGATCTTCCGGATTGTAATTGATTCCCTCTTTGATCTTGAAAATGTGAATCGGGAAAATCGGAGTTTCTCCGTTTCCAAGACCTGCTTCCTGAGCAAGAAGGACATTTTTTATAACCATTCTTCCTTCCGGAGATGTATCCGTACCATAGTTTATCGAGCTGAAAGGCGTCTGCGCACCGGCACGGCTGTTCATTGTGTTAAGGTTATGAATAAGAGCTTCCATAGCCTGATAAGTAGCTCTGTCCGTTTCTTTTTCAGCGTTTCTTGCTGCAAATTTCTGAATCTTTTCAGCAGTTTCCTTATCGGTATAATTGAGAAGCAGTTCAAATTCCTTTTCCTTGTATCCATTATCATTGGTTAACACAGGTATAAGATCATATTTTTCACGAATCCCTTTTTTAATTGAATCTGCAATTTCAAATTCATTTTCAGCTCCGCCGATAAGGGACAGCGCTCTTGCGATATTTTGAATATATCTGGAAGCGTAGGTCTTTTTTACTCCGTCTGCCATAGCATAATCAAACGTTGGAATACTCTGTCCGCCGTGCTGATCATTCTGATTGGACTGAATTGCAATACAGGCAAGGGCTGAATAGCTTGAAATATCGTTAGGCTCACGCAGATATCCATGACCTGTTGAAAATCCGTTGGTAAAGAGCTTTTTCAGGTCTATCTGAGAACAGGTAGTTGTTAAAGTATAGAAATCAAGGTCGTGAATATGTATATCGCCTTCACG
The DNA here is from genome assembly GCA_017462565.1 of Ruminococcus sp. Classification (GTDB taxonomy): domain Bacteria; phylum Bacillota; class Clostridia; order Oscillospirales; family Ruminococcaceae; genus Ruminococcus. The sequence continues at coordinate 64,714 of JAFTQW010000028.1, read as the reverse complement.
ATGAGCCTTAGCGTGCTCCTCTTCAAGAACATACATTTCGTAGTATTCCTTAGCCGAAACAGAGCCGTATTTAAGCATAGTTCCCATAGCCGTATCGCCGTCAATATTGGCGTTTTCACGCTTTATATCGCTGTCTTTTGCCGAACTGAAAGTAAGCTCGTTAAGAACGCACATAAGATTTGTCTTCATCTCTCGTGAGCGTGTACGCTCATAACGATAAAGAATATACGCCTTTGCGGTTTTAGCATGACCTTTTTCAATAAGAGTTTTCTCAACAAGATCCTGAATTTCCTCAACGGTAGGAACCTTACCCTTGTTCTGTTCTTCATAGATTCTGCAAACCTCAACAGCAATATCAACAGCAGCATTAAAATCCGTTCCGCCGCATGATTGAGCCGCTCTGAAAATAGCGTTCGCAATTTTTTCTATGTTAAACGGTACTTTTCTTCCGTCTCTTTTAACAATATGAATTATCATTGCCTATTACCTCCGAACACAATATATAGTAGTCTCGTTTCATTCGTCTTATATAAGTATAATGCAAATATGCCTGCTTGTCAATTGTGCAATTAAGCAGTAAAAATCAAACTTTTTATTGCATTTTTTGGCAATTATCGCCTAAAAACCGCTTTTTAAAAATAGATTTTGGCGATATATCGTCATTTCAAAACGCTTTTAGAAAAAGCAGACCCACCACAATATATTGTGGTGGGCGAATTTAAATCGTGTATTAAAATTATGCTGTATGAGTTCTTATATAATCGCTTATTGCCTTATATGCCGACTCGCTCAATTCGCCAGTATCAGCATTCCAGTATTCTTCCGAAAGATTTCCCTCAGCTGATTTAAGCGCTGTATTTGTATCAATGCAATAAACTCCGGTATTTCTTGCCACATCAAGCAGACGGCTGTTATATTGATTTATAAGATCGTTATTAACCGTTTCTCCATTGACGTAAACAGGAGGCAGCTGCATGATATAAATCTTTGTATCAGGCAGATAATTATGGAGACTGTTCACAAGGGTTGTATAAGCTGTTATCATTTCGTCCACACTTGATACTCCGATATCGTTTCCAAGCATTATATAAAGATTAGTCGGTTTTTTAAGCTGCATTGTCTGATATACGGTTACAGTTCCGTAAGTAGATTCAACTTTTTGTTCGTTGCATACCGCAGCTCCAAGCTGCTCGCTTCCTATAACATCTTTAAGAGATGTATGCTCTGCCATTCTTATGAGTGTTGAATCCGTTATAAGACAGCAGCTTTCAAGGTAAGATACGTCGACTGCTTCGGATTGCGGTACAGGATTGGCTATTGACGTGTTCCCCTGCTGTTCCGGTGTTTTTTGAGCTTCATCAGAAGTGACTTCAGTGGAATCATCTGCATTTTCACCGTCGGCATCGGGCTGTTCCTGTACAACGTTTTTTTCAGAGCTTTCATTTAAAAAATCATCGTTCAAATTTGCCGCAAGCATATACAAGGCAAAACATCCGGCAAAGGAAAGTACAAAAATGACCACAAGAACTCCGAAATTAAACTTCACCCTTGGTCTGCCTCTTTTTTTATTTGATATATGCTGAACTGTTCTTTTCTTCGCCATAGGTCCTCCTTAGTAAAAATAAGTTATCTTTATATATTATACCCTTTATTTGAACTTTTTGCAAGGCTTTTTTTATATTTTGTTTATTTTTCTTTTGTAATAATTTATTAGTATATGTATCTGCAATCAAATCGATATTGTTTATGAATGCCAGACCATATGATCTCAGACAGTTCCATGCGTTTCTTGATGTAAAAATCTGACTGCGCATCTAACGCACAATCTCTGTGCGGTGCTGCTTTGAAAATCAGTGATTGACACATTCTGACGGCTATGATATAATTAAAGTAGAGACATTAAAACAACACTGCACAAAAATTATGCAGTACTGCCTTAAAAAATTCTTGGAACAATCGGAGGGGTTCGGAATATGCAGTGTATCTGTATTGACTTAAAAAGTTTCTACGCTTCGGTTGAATGTGTAGACCGTGGACTTGATCCTATGGATACCAATCTTGTAGTTGCCGATGAAAGCCGTACCGAAAAAACGATATGTCTTGCTGTTACACCGTCACTGAAAAAATACGGTATTCCGGGCAGAGCGAGATTATTCGAGGTCATACAAAAGGTTCAAAATGTTAACAAAGAACGATTGAACTTCAAACCGTATAACACGTTTACAGGAAGCTCCTTTTCGGCTTCAGAACTGGATAAAAATCCGTCGCTCAAACTGGATTTTATCATTGCATCGCCTCAAATGGCTCATTATATGGAAATCAGCACGAAAATATATGAAATTTATCTCAGGTATATTGCTCCGGAGGATATTCACGTTTACTCAATTGACGAGGTATTTATTGATGTGACCGCTTATCTGAAAACCTACAAATGTACCGCACATGAGCTTGCCATGAAGCTGATACGTGAGGTTCTTAGTGAAACGGGCATCACAGCAACTGCCGGAATTGGTACTAATCTCTATCTTGCCAAAATTGCAATGGATATTGTTGCAAAGAAAATGCCGGCAGATCAAGACGGCGTTCGTATTGCAGAACTGGACGAAATGTCTTACCGCAGGAAGCTGTGGAATCATCGACCGCTTACGGATTTCTGGAGAATCGGACGAGGTATTTCAAAAAAGCTTGAGGCGGAAGGTCTGTTCACAATGGGCGACGTTGCAAGATTTTCGGAATACGGTGAGGATAAGCTTTTTAAGATATTCGGAGTAAATGCAGAACTGCTTATCGATCACGCATGGGGTTATGAGCCAACGCCTATGTCTGCGATAAAATCATATAAACCGGAAAATCATAGTATCAGTCAGGGACAGGTATTGTCATGTCCATATGACTTTCAGAAGGGGCAATTAATAGTTCGTGAAATGACGGAACTTCTGGCTCTTGATCTTGTATGTAAAAGACTTGTTACCGACCAGATTGTTCTGACGGTTGGATATGATCACACGGGTATACCAAAAGGCTATAAAGGTAAGCTTGAAACGGACAGATACGGAAAAACTGTGCCGAAGCAAGCGCATGGTTCTATTAATATCGGCAGACAAACTTCATCCGCAAAGCTGATCGTGCAGGCAGCTATGAAGTTGTACAGTAAAATCGTTGATCCGGATTTATTAGTTCGCAGAATGTATGTTGTGGCAAATCATGTCGTTCAGGAAAATGAAGCAAAAGAAGAAATCGTGCAGTACAGTCTGTTTGACGATGTTGAGGAATTGGAGCGTCAGCGTAATCAGGAAAAAAATGCCCTTGAGCGTGAGCATAATCTGCAAAAAGCAATGCTCTCTATCAAGGATAAATACGGTAAAAACGCTATTTTAAAAGGGTTGAATTTTCAGGATGGAGCTACTACTATTGAACGCAACAGACAAGTCGGAGGTCATAAAGCGTAAGGAGGATATCATGATCAAAGGAATACATCATATTTCAATGAAATGCAAAAATGATGAGGAGTATCAAAAGGTTAAATTTTTCTATACCGAAACACTGAAGCTTTCGGTTTTCAAAGAATGTGACAACTGCATATTATTTGATACAGGAGCAGGTATGATCGAAATTTTCAAAGATGGTAAAGAAGATCTTGAAAAGGGGACGATACGTCATTTTGCTTTTACTGTAGATGATACAGATGCTTGTGCAGAGAAAGTAAAATCTGACGGATATGAGGTTTTTGTTGAACCTAAAGACATACAAATCGGCGGCGATCCATCATTAAAAGCAAGAATCGCATTTTGCAGGGGACCGCTTGGTGAAGAAATTGAATTTTTCTGTCAGAAATGGTGAATACAATAAAAATACATGAGGTTTTTTAATGAATAATTATAACTATACAGATATTATTGAGCATCCGAGATATCAATTGAAAAATCATAAACCTATGCCGCTGACAGAGCGGGCAGTGCAATTTTCTCCTTTTGCAGCTTTGACCGGTTTTGATGATGAAATTGACGAAACGGCACGCTATACTGATGAATTTACGGCTATGTCAGATGACAGGCTTGATGAACTGAATAAGTCGTTTCAGCTGTTAATAGAAATGCAATATGAACATCCGCTGGTTACAATTATTTATTTTAAGCCCGATAATCGAAAAGCAGGCGGAACGTATGTAACTTATAAAGGAAATTTCAGATTTTTTGATAAAGAGGAAGAAAAACTGAAATTTACAGACGGTACAAATATCCCTGTGAAATTTGTAAGTCAAATAAAATTTAACAAGGAATAAATATTATCTGTCATTTAAATATATTTTTTAATGGAGGGTTTAATGAATATAGGATTTATAGGGGCAGGCAAAGTCGGATTTTCATTAGGAAAATACTTTACCGCACACGGAATTAACGTCATAGGATATTATAGTCAAAAATCCGAATCTGCAAAGGACGCAGCAGAATTTACAGGTTCTGAACAGTATAGCAATGTATCTGAGCTAATAAAAGACAGCAGCGTTATATTTCTGACAGTTCCTGACAGTACAATAAAACAAGTTTACGATACAATAAAACACATGAGTATATCCGGAAAACAGATATGCCATTGCAGCGGTTCAATGACCGCATCCGAAACTTTTCCGGATATATCAGAATACGGAGCATACGGCTATTCTATACATCCCCTTTTTCCTGTAAGCGATAAATACAGCTCATATACAGGACTAAACGACGCTTTTTTCTGCATTGAAGGCGATATTGAGTATCTTAACGAATGGGAAAGCTTTTTCAATAAAATTGGTAATCGTGTCAGAATTATTTCCAGTGAGACTAAGAGAGAGTATCATGCTGCTTGTGCTGTTTCAAGCAATCTTGTATGCGCATTGGTTTATGAAAGCATCTCTCTTTTGAAAAAGTGCGGATTTACTGAAGAAGAGACACTGATTGCTCTCAGACCTCTTGTAATACAAAATATCAAGAATATTTTTGAAGTCGGTCCTGTTGCAGCGCTTACCGGTCCGGTAGAAAGATGTGATACCTCAACCGTTATCAAACATCTCGAATGCATAAACGATAAACAAGACAGGAAAATATATAAAAGTATTTCTCTCAAGCTGATAGAGCTTGCACAGAAAAAACATCCTGATACAAACTACGAATATATGAAACAAATATTGTCATTTGATTTGGCTGAGGACATGGCGAAAAAGTAAAAACATAGCTCACTCTCAAATTCAGTAAAAACGCAAAATAATGCAATAAAAAAATTATGATAAGACCGATTGCGAAAGCATTCGGTCTTATTTGCAGAGCCTTTTTGCTATGTCCAATGCAACAGATTTGAATATACACTCCTCAAACAACTGCAAGAAGCCTGCATCGAAAAGTATTCGCAGAAAAGGCTTAAAAATCCGTAACTGCTGCATTTCTGATGAATATTACCTGATTTTAATTTATTTAAAATGCACATAAAAAATATTTATATTTTGATAAATTGAATAATTTTTCGTGATTCCTCAAATTTTTCCTTTACTTTTTGTTAATTTTATGTTATGATGTACTCTAAGGCAAAGATATTCAAACTGTGTTCACATTTTTATTTTTTCATTTTTCCTATTAAATTCTCTTTACTTTTATGTAATAATGTGCTAAAATGTAAAGTGTGAAATTATTAGACATCCTCGGAAACTACCACGCACCGTCCGCTATGGTCTTTTAGCAAGATGCTTCTTCTTTCCCCTTGGAGAGCGTCAAGCCCGCCGTCGGCATCCTCGCCTATCACTAAAGCCCTTAGACATATGGTACACGTTAGTTTCCGAAGAGGTCTATTTTGAATCATTAAGCCTTACGGCAGATTGGAGTTTTAATATGATCGACAAGATTAAATCTGAAAGCATGGATACTCTTTTTAAAGCTATTCTTACACTCGAAACACTTGATGACTGCTATAAATTTTTTGATGATCTCTGTACAAGCATTGAATTAAAATCGTTTGCTCAGAGACTTCAGGTGGCTAAGCTTCTCGATGAACATAGAGTTTATAACAGCATAGTGACTGAAACAGGAGCAAGTACGGCTACGATAAGCAGAGTAAATCGTTCGCTTAAAGACGGAAATGACGGCTATGAACTCGTTTTCAAACGTCTTTCAGAAAAAAGCTCTGATTAATTTTATTTATCCGGGAAAGGAATGTTTTAATTGAAGAATACAGGATTTCTTAAAAAAACTGCCGCTGGAATTTCGGCAGCCGCTATGATACTCTCTTGTACTGTTCCGGCTGTTTCAAATGCAGCAGTTATTAATCCTGATAAGCCTAACAATTATGATAACTTCGCAGAAGCTCTTCAACTTGCTCTTTGTTTTTATGATGCAAATAAGTGCGGCGATGAAGTAGCTGATGATGGTTATTATTCATGGCGTGGCAATTGTCACATTAAAGATGCGGAGATACCGCTTCAGCCTATGACTCCTATGCCAACGACAGGCAGTGGAAAAACTGATTATGACGGTGACGGAAGCGGTACAGGTGAGTATGACGGCAAGGGCGATGGCGGTGCAAGCGCCGCTGAAGGACTTTATGTCGGAGTTAATATGTCGCAGGAATTTATAGACGAAAACCGAAAATATCTTGATCCGGACGGAAACGGAACTCTTGATCTTACAGGTGGATGGCACGATGCCGGAGATCACGTCAAATTTGGTCTGCCGGGAAGCTACTCTGCTTCAACCGTCGGATGGGGATATTATGAATTCCGTGACGCCTATGAAGAAACAGGACTTCAGAAGCACATTGAAGATGAGCTTCGCTGGATAAACGATTATTTCATGAAAGCAACCTTCCTCGATGACGACGGAAATGTTGTTGCTTACTGCTATCAGGTAGGAGAAGGAAATAACGATCACAACTATTGGTGTCCGCCTGAACTTCAGGTTGACGGAACCTTTGTTGCTTCTTCTTCATGCGGAGTAAAACGTCCGGCTTATTTTGCAACAACTGAAATGCCTGCTTCCGACCAGTGTGCCGGAGCTGCCGCTTCACTTGCAGTAAACTACCTAAATTTCAAAGACACAGATCCTGAATACGCTCAGAAAAATCTCGATTATGCAATTGCTCTTTATAATTTTGCAGTTCAGACTCATACGGAAGAATGGGAACCGGGAACAACCCCTACCGCAACGAGCCTCGGCTACGACGGCGGCTTCTATACCTCCAGTTATGATTATGACGAGCTTGCATGGGCGGCTGTATGGCTTTATTACTGCACGGATAATTACGACTATATAAACGATATTATCGCTGTTGATGAAACAACGACCAATGATAAGGGCGCACATCCCTATGTTGGATATCTGAAAAGAATTATGACAGATACCGGAAACTGCTGGCAGAATATCTGGGTTCACTGCTGGGATACTGTATGGGGCGGAGTTTTCGCAAAGCTTGCTCCTGTTACGAATACTGCCCGTGATTGGTATATTTTCCGCTGGAATCTTGAATTCTGGTCGGGTGTGGACGCTGAAACTGCCAAAACTGCAAATTACTATGTTCCTACTACTACTCATAAATATTTCGGAATGGATGATCTTATCTGGAATCAGACTATCGACCCCAAGGATATTCCCGATCTTCCGGAACAGGGTTCAAACTTTATCGCCAAATCTCCTGAGGGATACGCTGTTGTTGCAGGATATGGAAGCGCTCGTTATAATACTGCTGCCGGACTTCAGGCAATGGTTTATGCAAAAGAAACCGGCGATATGATCTTCGCTGAATGGGCAAAAGATCAGATGGAATACATTCTCGGTGATAATCCTATGGGATACGCTTATGAAGTAGGATATGAGAATAATTTTGCTTCGCAGGCTCATCACAGATCGTCTCACTGTTCTGCAACACAGAGCATGGAAGATCCTGTAACACAGGTTCATACTCTCTGGGGTGCATTGGTCGGAGGTCCTGATCTTGATGATTTCCACAACGATGAAACAAAGGACTACATCTATAACGAAGTTACGGACGATTATAATGCCGGATTCTGCGGCGATCTTGCCGGTCTTTACCATTTCTACGGAGCAAAAGGCAAAGAGCTTGAGGACAAAAACTATGTTATTCCGGATTTTGATATGTCTGAAAATGCAGTTGGCTACGATCAGGTCGATGCGGACGGCAATCCGCTGCCGACAGGTCTTTTCATCTCAGCAGGAAAGGCTCAGGAAACCGATGCCGGACTTCAGATAAAAATTGTCGTTCATAACAGAACAGTCAATCCTCCTAAGTTTGAAAGCAATCTCAAAGCAAGATATTACTTTAACATTGGCGAGCAGATCGCAAAGGGCGAAGATGTCAGCTTTATCGAAACAAGAATCGACTACGATCAGGAAAAAAGCTTCACGGACGGAAAGAATCAGGCGCTTATTTCGGAACCTGTAAAATATGATGATAACGGCACTTATTACATTGAGATCTCATGGCAGAATTGTGATTTCTATGGAAGCCGTGTATATCAATTCGGACTGCTTAATAAAATGAATCCTGAGACATACGATACTGTTTGGGATTCTGCCAATGATTACAGTTACGACGATCTCGTAAGCTTTGAGGATGACAACGATGCTGCTGCTATTACCAAGAAAATTACTCTTTATGCAGATGACAAACTTGTTTGGGGTATTGAACCCGACGGAACTGAGCCTTCTACAACTCCATCGGAAAAAATTTTCTATGGCGATGCAAACTGTGACAAAACAGTCGATATGTCTGATGCAGTCCTTATTATGCAGTCGCTTTCAAATCCTGACAAATATAGTATCAACGGATCTGAGCAAAGCCGTATTACAGCTCAAGGAATGTTAAATGCCGACTGCTGTAATACCGGAGACGGCGTAACAAATGAGGATGCTCTTGCTATTCAGAAATTACGCCTTGAACTTATTGATTCACTTCCCATATAAAACAAAAATGGCTGTTGCACAAAAGTGTGACGGCCATTTTTGGTAATTTATTCCTATTCTATTATCATATGTAAAGGCATTCCATTTTTCATAATCGGAAGAATTTCTCCTTGAATCAGCGGCATGAAATAATCAAGCGCAGCCGGAAGAATGTTATTCCCCTCTTCATTTATCCATTCACGAGGGAAAAGTTTTTCAGAATTGGCCGCTTTTGAAGCGTCAACAGTTTCAATCCTGAAGCGATAAGGCTTGTCAGATTCTCTTATAAAGGTCATCATGCATCCGCTTTTTCCGCTTATAGCAGCTTCTACTGCCGCTGAACCTATTGCTGCGGAAGATTCAATATCCTCTCTCGACGCAATATGTGAACTGCACCTCTGCATTACATTCAGCTCAATAGAACGTACTTTGCATCCTATTTCGGCTGCAACAAGCTTTTCCAGAAATTTTCCTATTCCTGCAAGATATGAATGACCGAAAACGTCTTTCTGACCGGATTGAAACTCTTCAGCTGCAAATTTTCCTTCAGCAGTTTTAACGCCCTCGGACACAACAACAATAACTGCCTTGTGTTTTTTCATTTCTTTTTTCACATCGGAAAGAAACTTTTCAATACTGAATGTCATCTCTGGAAGATAAATAAGATGCGGAGCATTCTCGCCGTTCGCCCTGATACAACAGGAAGAAGCTGCAAGCCATCCGGCATGACGTCCCATGGTCTCAATAATAGTAACAGACGGGATGCAGTAAACATTACTGTCACGGGTAATTTCCTGAACTGTTGAGCAGACATACTTCGCCGCTGAACCAAATCCCGGAGAATGATCTGTTTCGCACAAATCATTATCAATAGTTTTCGGAATGCCGATCACCTTAATATCATTTATTGAGTTTTGCGCAAGGTAAGAAGAATACTTTGCAACGGTATCCATTGAATCGTTTCCACCAATATAGAAAAAAACGCTGATGTTATTACTACGAAGAACATCTGTTATTTTTTCGTAAATTTCAGAGCTTTCATGATAATCTGGAAGCTTTCTTCTGCATGAACCAAGAACTGCGGACGGGGTTCTTAACAGAAGCTGATATTTTTCATCGTCTGTAATAACCTCGGAAAGATCGACCAATCTGTTTTCAAGAATACCTTCAATTCCATTAAATACGCCGTAAATTTTTTCAAATTTTCCGGATTTTTTTCCTGCTCTGAAAACTCCTGCAAGTGAAGCGTTTATTGCGCAGGTAGGTCCGCCGGATTGTGCAACTGCTATATTCATAAATCACCTTTGGCTGAAATATTAAAGCCATTTTCCTCTCATTATTTTACTGTTTTCGTAGCGACAACATTTATTTTATTATACCATAAGTGAGTTTTTTTTTCAATTATTTTCAGGCACAAATTTAATCAATTCAGAATAATAATATTTGTCATTTCAGGCAAAAAAAGTAACTTTTTGCTCTGAATTAGGATTATATTGCTCTGCTCTAAATCAAAGAATAATGTTTTAAAGCGTTATATATTCCATTATCCTCTAATGGAGTTGTTATGTAAGAAACATAGGGATAAATTTTTTCTGCATTTCCCATTGCAATACTGTTAGGAACAGCCCGAAGCATTGGAAGATCATTCATGCTGTCACCAATTGCGTATGCATTATCTATCGGAATATTCAATTTTTTCAGGATCACATCAATCGCTGTAGCCTTTGAATAACCAAGAGGGACATTTTCATAAAATCCGTTTCCCCTGTCAATTATTGAGAAATAAGGACTTATTTCCCGATGGAACATCTCAAAGTCTGTTTCATCATTGACCCATACTACAAATTTATCAAAGCAGAAATTTTCATCCTCTACTCGTCCGCTTATATCTATTCCGGAATCTACAAAAACGTCCATGAAATATCTGAGACCGTCTGTCATTACAGCTTTATCATCAAAGAAATATCCGTCTCTATGCTCATATACAGGGGTGATGCGGCATTTTCTCAGTATTTCTGAAATGTTACGGCAGAATGACTGTTCAAGCGTGATTTCAAAAATAACCTCTTCGTTATACTCAATATAAGTTCCGCAGCCGCAGATAAATCCGTCAAAACCAATCTCATGGATTCGGCTGCTTACATTGAAACGAGTTCTTCCGGTGTTTATAAATGCAAGATTTCCTCTTTTGCGTGTTTCAGCAATTGCAAAAACAGTGCTTTCCGGTATAAATGGACGTTCATCTTCGGTTGCAAGAGTTCCGTCTATATCAAAAAAAATTATACTGGACATTCTTTAATCTCCTTGTAATTACGGGCAATCACTTGCTGAGAAGTTCTTTCCGCAGTTCGTTTATGAATGCGATATCCTGAGAATTTACTCGTATATTGGTTTTGGTTTTTGTTCCGTCCGAGAGCTGTACTGAAAGTTCAATTATACTCCCCTCGTCTATTTTTCCCGAAACGGCGTTAACGAACTGAATTGCTTTTGGATGATTATCTCTGAAATTTAAAAGATGTTTTTTCAGGTTCATAAGCGTCATTGGATTTATCATTTTAATTTTCCTCCATTTTAGATACATTTTAAAGAAGCACTATAAATTTTTATGACAGTGATTTTATATAATTATCTATCGTTTCATAAATACGATTGTGGACTTCAGTAAAAATAAAACCGGTTTTCTCTGCTTTTGATGTATTCAATGTTGCGAATGAAGGATAACCGTTATAAGGAGCAGCATCACCGCCTGCTGATAAAACAGCTTTTTTTCCTGTATTTTGTTCAATATACGAGACGATTTCCTTTATGAAAATGTCCCCTCGACAACACCCGTTCACTGCTCCTCTGACATCAGATTCGACAAGATAAGCAAGAAATTCTCCAGCATCATCCTCATGAATAAAGCTTATTCTTGAATCCATGTCGTCAATAAACATAGGAATTGAATTAATAACGTGTTCAACATAAAAATAAAGTCTTTTTGTATAATCATGTTCACCGATAACTACCGGATATCTAACTGCTATATAAGCTTGTTCCGGATAATATTGCGCAACGCAGGATTCCGCCTGACGTTTCGCCTCACCGTAGCCAAAGTCACTGCGTTCACACCACTTCAGCGAATGCTCAACAGCTTTGAATTCATCCTCAGTTGTTTCGTTATGTATATTTTCGTATACCGCCGAACTTGACATAAGAATATATTTTTCACATTTGACGTTATCACGAACTCTTTTTACATCATTGGATGAATATGCAGTTTTGTCTATTACAACGTCATATTTTCTGTTTTTTAGAGCAGCTTTCACGCTGTTTTCATCCGAGCGCTCAATGATCAGCCGTGAAACTGAATCGCCGAGGTTATCCGCAGTTTTTCCCCGATTCGCTATTGTAGCATCATTTTTTGCTGCAAGTTTTTTTGTCATAGGAATACCAAAAAATCTTGTTCCGCCCAGTATCAAAATCTTCATAATAAGCACCTACGAAGCAAAGTGAAAAAAGGCTGATAATTATAAATCAGCCTTTTCTGTTCTTATTTAACGATCAATGATTTACCAGTCATTTCTGCTGGCTGAGGCATTTCGAGAATTTCAAGCATTGTTGGTGCGAGATCTGCAAGAACTCCGCCCTCACGAAGCTCACCGTCAATTCCTACAGCGATAAGCGGTACGGGATTTGTTGTATGAGCTGTAAACGGACTTCCATCCGGTTCATACATTTTATCAGCATTACCGTGATCTGCTGTAATAAGAGCTGCTCCGCCCTTTGCGAGAATAGCTTCAACCATTCTTCCAACGCATTCGTCAACAGCTTCAACTGCTGCTACTGCTGCATCGAAAACTCCGGTATGACCAACCATGTCGCAGTTTGCGTAATTAAGTATAATAACGTCGTATTTATCGGCATTGATAGCGTCTACAACGGCATCGCACACTTCGTAAGCGCTCATTTCCGGTTTCATATCGAATGTTGCAACATCAGGCGATTTGATAAGGATTCTGTCCTCTCCCTCAAACTGCTTTTCCTCACCGCCGTTGAAGAAGAATGTAACATGAGCATACTTCTGTGTTTCTGCAATACGAAGCTGAGTTTTTCCGGACTTGCTGAGATATTCGCCCAAAGTCATTGTAAGCTGCTCCGGAGGATATGCAACACTTACATTTGGCATTGAAGCATCGTACTGTGCCATGCAGACAAAGTTAGTTTTAAAGAATCCGTTCTTTCTCTCAAAACCGCTGAAATCGGGATCAACAAAAGCTCTTGTGAGCTGTCTTGCACGGTCGGGACGGAAGTTGAAGAAAATTACGCTGTCGCCCTTTTTGACAGAAGCTCCGCCCTCAATTACGGTAGGAAGCATGAATTCGTCCGTTATTTCGTTAGCGTAGGAATTTTTGATAGCCTGAACAGGCTCGGATTCATTAACTCCCTCGCCGTATACGATTGCAGAATAAGCCTTCTCAACTCTGTCCCAGGCATTGTCTCTGTCCATAGCGTAGAAACGTCCTGAAATAGTAGCTATTTTGCCAAGACCGATCTTGTTCAGCTCTTCAACAGTCTGCTCCATATATTCTGCGGCTGAAGACGGAGGAACATCACGTCCGTCAAGAAATGCGTGGATATAGACCTTGTCAAGACCGTTTTTCTTTGCCATTTCAACAAGACCGAAAAGGTGCTCCATGTGACTGTGAACTCCGCCGGGAGAAAGAAGTCCCATAAGATGAAGTGCAGAATCATTCTTCTTGCAGTTGTCCATTGCGGAAAGAATAGCTTTATTGTTGAAGAAAGTTCCGTCCTTTATATCCTTTGAAATCTTAACGAGCATCTGGTAAACGATTCTTCCTGCGCCAATGTTTGTGTGACCAACTTCTGAGTTTCCCATCTGTCCGTCGGGAAGTCCTACATCAAGACCGCTTGCACCTATAAGTGTATGCGGACCTTTCATATATTTGTCAATATTTGGCTTCTTTGCGGCTGTAATTGCATTGCCGTAGCTGTCAGGATTGTAGCCAAAGCCGTCCATAATTATAAGCGCTACTGGTTTCTTTGACATAATTATTCTCCTATAATCAAATTAATAAAATCTATCCGACTCAGCCTTCAACAGCAGCCTGAACGATAGTATTGAAATCAGCTGCCTTGAGTGAAGCTCCTCCGATGAGTCCGCCGTCGATATTCGGCTTTGCAAGGAGTTCGGCACAGTTTTTGGCGTTCATTGAACCGCCGTACTGGATAGTTACAGCGTCAGCAGTTGCCTGATCGTAAAGCTTTGCAAGCTGAGCACGAATAAATCCGCAAACTTCTTCTGCCTGATCCGGAGTAGCTGTAAGACCTGTTCCGATTGCCCATACAGGCTCGTAAGCGATAACAACGTTCTTAACCTGTTCAGCAGTTACCGACCAGAGATCAAGTTTGATCTGACGAGCGATAACTTCTTCTGTGATGTTGCACTCACGCTCCCATTTAAGCTCGCCAACGCAAACGATAGGCTTGAGCCCTGCATTAAGTGCAGCAAGAGTTCTCTTGTTTACAGTTTCATCTGTTTCACCGAAATACTGTCTTCTTTCGCTGTGACCGATTACAACGTACTCAACTCCGAGTTCTGTGAGCATATCAGCGGAAATCTCACCTGTGAAAGCGCCGCTCTTCTCAAAGTGAACGTTCTCAGCGCCGATCTTTACATTTGAACCTGCCGTTGCGTTGATAGCTGTTTCAAGATTTGTGAAAGGAACGCAGGCGATTACTTCAACGTTTCCCTCTGCGTTTGCTACGAGAGGCTTGATAGCTTCGAGAAGCTCCTTAGCCTCAGGTCTTGTCTTATTCATTTTCCAGTTTCCGGCAATAATAGCCTTTCTTGTTGACTTATTCATTGTCAATTTCTCCTTAATAAAAAATTATATGTAACAACTATTGTTATCCTTATCAATATCACAACAGTATCCTGCTGCGTTTTTTCAATAAGGTCTTTTCATAAATTTCTGATTCGGACGTAATATTATTAAAAAAAGATTCTTATAAACAGTGGTAGGAACACAATTCCCCACAAAACTGCCACAATACATCGTCTATGTATTTTACTGCGCCAGTATTTTTCATCACAGAGTATAAATCTTTTCGGTTTTCTTGTTTTGTAGAGGAGCGGAATGGTATCATCATATGAAAATCCATTAAATTTGCTTGTGTATGAGCTTTTGTCGGTAAACCAGCAAAGTTTAAGCATACCGTTTTCATCGATAATTTCTGCACGAGTAAAACTCCAACCCCGCTTGAGGTACGTTTTGTTCTTTATCATGAGATAATAGCTGACTGCCTGTACTGCATAGGCAGCGCTGGTGAAAAATCCTACAAAAAGAACAGGCAAAACAACAAATATTTCAAACATTGCTATCGCTAATCCTTTTCCAAAGCTCGCAAAACCTTCTAAGATATATCCGATCATTACCGCCTCACCATATCCCGTTCAGCTATTCGTCCTCGTCGTCATCATCATCGCAGCCGATGATATTATTATTGCTTGCGATAGACAATCCATTTTTGGCAGGCGACATCAGCACGCCCGCAACAAATCCCAGCAGGAAGCATACCACCGCAAAAAGTATCATTACTCCGGAATCCTCCTGAGCTTTATTTATAATTTTTTTCATAAACATTCCCCTCATGGCAATAAGGGCGAATATCTCTACCCGCCCTATTTTCATTGATAATTACTTTTCAGCGATTGCTGCAACACCCGGAAGAACCTTTCCCTCGAGGTATTCAAGAGAAGCGCCGCCGCCTGTTGAGATATGGCTCATCTTGTCAGCAAAGCCGAGCTGCATAACTGCTGCTGCCGAATCGCCGCCGCCGATGATAGTTGTAGCATCTGTTTCAGCAAGTGCCTTTGCAACTGCAATTGTACCCTTAGCAAGAACAGGATTCTCAAAAACGCCCATAGGTCCGTTCCAAACAACTGTCTTTGCAGACTTAACAGCCTCAGCGAAGAGTTCCTGAGTCTTAACGCCGATATCGAGTCCCATTTTATCAGCAGGGATCTTATCGGAATCTACATTTTCAATTGAAATTTCAGCGTCAATAGGATTCGGGAATTCTGCTGCAACTGCCGTGTCAACAGGAAGAAGAATCTTCTTGCCAAGCTTTTCAGCCTTAGCAAGCATTTCCTTACAGTAGTCAAGCTTCTCGTCATCAACGAGAGATGTTCCGATAGAACCGCCGTTAGCTTTGATGAATGTGTAAGCCATACCGCCGCCGATGATAAGAGTATCACACTTTTCGAGAAGATTTGAGATAACGTTGAGCTTATCTGCAACCTTTGCTCCGCCGAGAATAGCAACAAAAGGTCTTTCAGGCACTTCAACTGCATTTCCGAGATACTTGATTTCTTTCTGCATAAGATAGCCTACTGCTGTTTCCTTAACGAACTTTGTAACGCCTGCTGTTGAAGCGTGTGCACGGTGAGCTGAACCGAAAGCGTCCATAACGAATACTTCGTTGTCAACGAGGTCTGCAAGCTCCTTGGAGAAGTCTTCGCCGTTCTTTGTCTCTTCTGCGCCACGGAATCTTGTGTTTTCGAGAACTACAATTTCTCCGTCAGCCATTTCAGCAACAGCCTTCTTGGCATTTTCACCTACAACGTTGTCGTCCTTAGCGAATACTACCTTTGTGTTTACAAGCTCTGCAAGTCTTGCAGCAGCAGGAGCAAGTGAGAACTTATCCTCAGGACCATTCTTCGGTTTACCGAGATGTGAACAAAGAACGATCTTTGCTCCGCCCTCAACGAGCTTATTGATAGTAGGAAGAGCAGCCTGAATTCTGTTATCGTTTGTGATAACGCCGTCCTTGAGCGGAACGTTGAAATCAACTCTTACGAGAACCTTTCTGCCCTTTACATTAATGTCGTCTACAGTAACTTTGTTTAATCCTGCCATTGGTATGACATCCTTTCGTTATTAAGATACTTTGTTAAGCGTTGTTAATATAATAACAACCTTCAATATTATTTTACACCATTTTTAAGAATTTTTCAAGTGTTTCAGGAATTTTTTTCATGATTTTTTATAAAAAATATCAGCAATCGGATAAAACGGCGATATTTCAGGAATTCAAATCAATCCTCAAATGTGACATAGTCGGAATTATAATACTCGGGCAGGGCTTTTTCGAGACCGTTTCCGTAGTCCACAAGATTATTTTTAACCGTAAAATCGCTGAACCAGCCGTCAACAACATACATTCTGCGGCTTGTATCAATTTCACCGTATTCTCTGTCCATGTAAAGGGTATTATTTTCAAACCTGTTATGATAGCCCCAGCCGTCTGCCTGATCGTGAATCTCAAATGCTGCAACTATTTGGGGATTATTATTTCTGTAACCAATATTATCATGAACGTAACACCCGTTTCCGGCAATGTCGATAAAGCTTCCGGCGAAGTTTTGTCCGCTCATGCCGTCGCCGTAAAAAGTACAGTTAAAAATTTCTGTTCCTGTCGTAAATTCTTTTACATCAACGTGTTCAGCGGCAATATTTTTAAACGTGCATCCATCAACTGTATTATTGTCGCACTTATAATCAAATCCAGTGACCGTATACGAGCTTCCGATATAAACTCCCTCGCCGTAACCTGGAGTGATAAGACCGCTGTCATGAATATTGCAGTTCTGAACAAGACAATAGGAACTTCCGTCACGAAGTGCGACTGCTTCCGAGCCAGTATTTCCAATGTCGCAATTGCGGATAATGGTATGATTGGAATTATCAAGCACTATTCCCTTTTGCGAAGTTGTTATGATAAGATTTTCAACTATCCAGTAATCGCCGGTTATTTGCAGAACATATCCGTTTTCCGCAGTTGTACCTGTGATGACCGGAGGATTTTCCGGATCAGCCGCCGTAAGAATTATCGGAGCTTCCTTTGTTCCCTCAGCAGACGTATCAATTTTCTGCGCTCCCTGATAAGTGGTATAATCATATGTTCCCGGTGCAGCTAAAATAGTGTCTCCCGGCTGAGCATTTCTCGCTGCGACAAAAAGTTCCTCAATGTTGGAAACTTCGATTTTTCTTCCCTGTATTTCAGTTTTTTTACCGATCAGTTCATTTCGCATGAGACAAAGATCAAATGAATCAAGAACTCCGTCTTCACAAAAATCACCCATTTTCCAGTTTTCAAGCTTTATGCTGTCATTTAGAAGCCATTTTTGTACTAAAACAAGATCTGAAACATTAAATTCTCCGTCTGAATTAACATCGCCTTTTATTTCTGACAGCGATTCGGCTGAAACCGCTGTCGGTATTACAGAAAACGTCATGATTCCTGCAATGATTGCTGAAAAAATTTTCTTGTTCATAGCTATTCCCCTTTTAAGCAGTTATTTTTTAGGTTTCTTTTTCTTAGGCTCAGGAAGTTCATCATACATTGAATCAAGCAATTCTGCCAGAAAAGTCCTGTTATCAAGATCTTCGACCAGAAGCATTTCCTTTGCTCCTTTGTAGGGCAATTCATACGGAGCTTCAGGCATAAGCTTTTTAGCTGCTCCTACCGGTTTAACAAGAAATCTGTTATCATATATTCCACCGGCTGCTTTGCCTCGATAATATATTATATACTCGCCCATCATAGCTCTGTGGGAAATGCCGTCAAGATCGGACAGCTGTTCTAAAACAAATTCAAGATAATCTTTGCTGGAAGCCATTTTTCCACCTCGTATCTACCATGTATTGTTATTACCAATTATACCATAGCTTGCAGATAATTACAAGTGAAAATCAAATTTTCAAATTATTTTTGCTATAATGTTATCTTATCCTTGACTTAACGGATGATAAATGGTAAAATAAAAATGATTGTTTTTATATTCACACATCTAACGGAGGTATTTTATGATAAAGGTTACTCTTCTTGAACATACACCGGAACCGGAAAAACTTGCGGCAACTGCTGCAAAACTCTGCTATTCAGGCAGCGATATCAATTCGCTTCGTGATGGACTATCCGCTGAAAAAATAAAAGATTTTATCAATATGCTCGTTTCTGTCGGTCATGAAAGCGTTATGGAACACGTCAGCTTCACTTTTGGGATTGAAGGCATCTCCCGTGCCTGTTCCCACCAGCTTGTCCGTCACAGAATCGCTTCATATTCTCAGAAAAGCCAGCGGTATGTGAACGAAAATGGTTTTGAATTCGTTACTCCGCCGGCTATTGAAGAACTTCCTGAAGCAAAGCAGGAATATGACAGCGTAATTCGTACAATAACGGAAAGCTATGCCAAAATCGCAGATATGCTCACTGAAAAACATAAAGCAGATTTTATGGCTCAGGGGCTTGACGAAAAAAGCGCTTCTTCCAAGGCACGCAAGCTTGCAAACGAGGATGCACGTTTTCTTCTTCCGAATGCCTGTGAAACGAAAATCATTGTTACAATGAATGTACGCTCGCTGTTTAACTTCTTCCGTCACCGCTGCTGCAACAGAGCGCAGTGGGAAATAAGAGAAGTTGCGGTTGAAATGCTCCGTTTATGCCTTGAGGTCGCTCCGAATATTTTTTCTCATGCAGGACCTTCCTGCGTGGATACGGGAAAATGTCCTGAGGGAAATATGTCGTGCGGAAAAATGCATGATGTTGTTGATTATTTTTCTTCTATGAAAAATAATCATTGATCAGGAGGAAGCTATGCTTGAATTCAGGGATATTGAAATTACTGATAAGAAACAGATAAATGATGCTCTTGCACAATCGGATTTTATGGGATGTGAATACAGTTTTGCCAATAATATGGCTTGGAAACGTCTTTCTGATTCAAAAATCTCATTTTATAAAGATTTTTATATCTGCGGAGCTTTCGGCTCTGATGACGGTGTTCCCCATTTCATTTTCCCTGCCGGAAAAGGCGATTATCAGGATGTTTTCAGCGAACTGAAACGTTTCACGGATTCGATCGGAAAACCTTTGATCCTGACCGGAGTTACAGAAAAGCCGCTCGCACTTCTTGATGAACTTTTCCCTGATAGTTTCACCTGTGAATTTGATCGTGACAACTCAGACTATATCTATAATTCGTCCGATCTTATTCAGCTCAGAGGAAAAAAATATCACGCCAAAAGAAATCATCTTGCAAGATTCAGCGAATACGAATACGATTATAACGCTGTTTCCGAAAAGGATTTCGACGACTGCATCAGTTTCTGCACTATGACTTACAACGGCAAAGAGGGCTATAACGATCATTCATACATTGCAGAGCAGTACGCAATAAATACTTACTTCACCTATTTCAATGAACTTGGTCTTAAAGGCGGTATCATTCGTATCAACGGACAAACTGCCGCTGTCACAATAGGAGAAAAGCTTTGCTCTGATACCTTCTGCGTTCATATCGAAAAAGCCGATACAAGCTTTAACGGAATCTACGCCGGAATAAATCAGCGCTTTGCAGAAACAGAGGCTTCGGAATTTAAATTTATAAACCGTGAAGAAGATCTCGGCATAGATGGTCTGCGTAAAGCAAAGCTTTCTTATCAGCCGGCTTTTCTTCTGAAAAAACATATCGTTACTTTTAAATAATGAAAGGATTTTTATTATGATCTACATTTTTCTTGCAAATGGATTTGAGGAAACAGAAGCTATAGCGCCGATTGATCTGCTCAGAAGAAGCGGAAAAAAAGTTGTTACAGTCGGCATCGGCGATAATATTATAACCAGCTCTCATGGAATCACCGTTGTTACAGATACTATTGCTCAGGAAGCGGCTCTGAACGACGAGCTGGAAATGATCGTTCTTCCGGGAGGTATGCCCGGAACACTTAATCTCGAAAACTCGGATTATGTTCAGAAAGCAATTGATTTCTGTGTTGAAAATAATAAATTTATCGGAGCAATCTGTGCTGCACCTTCAATACTCGGTCATAAAGGACTGCTGAATGGAAAAACTGCCGTTTGTTATGAAGGCTTTGAAACTCAGCTTGAGGGAGCAGTAATAGGTAATTCTGCCGTTGCCGAGGACGGAATTTTCATAACTTCAAGAGGCGCCGGAACAGCTATTGAATTTGGCCTTAAACTGGTTGAAAAGGTAGCTTCAAAAGCTGAAAGCAACAGACAGCGTTCAGCTATCATGTGTGACTGACATGAACGAAAAAAAAATCCTGAGAGCTGATTTTTCACGAATCAGAGCCAACATTACCGATAAATCCGATAAAGATTCTATTATTGTCAAAAGAGTTGCAGAAGACAGCAGAGTTATAAAAGCAGACTGCATACTCCTTTACGCTTCGTTTCGCTCGGAGATAGACACATGGAAACTCACTGGATTTCTGCTTGAAAAAAATATCACAATTGCATTTCCGAAATGTCATGAAAACGGCATTATGACATTCCATATCGTGAAAAATATCAATGAACTTCATACGGGAGCGTTTGGTATCTTTGAACCCGATTTTTCTCTTCCCGAACCCGAAATAACTCCTGATACAGTCTGTATCGTTCCGGGACTTGCATTTACTGAAAATGGTGGACGACTTGGTTACGGCGGCGGATTTTATGACCGTTTTTTTGAAAAAAATCCGGATATATGCAAAATTGCGCTTTCATACGAAAAAATGATTACTCAAAAACTTCCCCTTTCCAGTCATGACCTTAAAGTCGATTTAATTATAACAGAAGAAAGGACGGTGTTCTGTAATGCAGAATAACGATGATCTTATAAATGATATTCTCAAAGAGCTTGACGATGATAAAAAAAATCGTTCTGCCGCTAACGAAAAAAATATAAATCCAGAGGAGATTCCCGCCGAAAAATTGGATTCCGGAAATGATATTCCAAATGAAGCGGTACACGAACATGAAGTTCATCCGCAGATTTTTCCAGAAAACGCTCCTTCTCCCGATGAAAATTTTTCATCAAGTGATAAAACGAATAATATCGACGATTATTTTCACGGTACCGAACCTGAGTTTTATAATGAACAGCCAAATATCAGACCTGCTGAAAGAGCAAATATTCCCAAAAAGAAGAAAAAAAGAAAGAAAAAAAGCAATCGTCTGCCCGGAGTTTTAATTTTAACAACGCTTATTTTTGCTGTTTCAATTATTCTTTCAATGGTCATAATCGGTTTCGGAAAGGATATGCTTGGTATCGGAAAGGGCGACACAACAAAGCTTATCATAATTGAAGACGGTTCTACTACGGAAGATATTGCTCAGATGCTTAAAGACGAAGGCATTATCAAATCGCCGAAATTTTTCGTTATGTTCTCACGCTTGAGAAAGGCGGATTCTTCCTATATTGCAGGCGAACATTTTATCCGCCCGAATATGGCTTACGAAACTATTATCCAGAATCTGACAACAGACGAAATAGAGAATAAGGAAATTATTGAGGTTACTTTCCCCGAGGGCATAACTCTCCTTGATGCTGGCGCTATTCTTGAAGAAAAAGGCATATGCTCCAAAGATGACTTTATTTTTAATTTCAATGCCGGAGGATACGGATTTGCTTTTGAAGAAAGACTCCCCATAAACTCAGGTCTGAAATTTATGCGTATGGAAGGATATGTTTTCCCCGATACTTATTTCTTCTATGAGGATATGGATCCCGAAAAGGTTTGCCAGAAAATATATCTTAATTTTGAGCAGAAAATGACAGAAGAACGTTACGCCAAAATGGAATCGCTTGATCTTTCCCTTGATGAGCTGATAACCTTTGCTTCTATCGTTCAGAAGGAAGCCGCTACAACCGACACGATGGTAACTGTAGCTTCCGTTTTCTGGAACAGACTTAATAACAAGGATAAATTCCCACGCTTACAGTCCGATCCGACTTCAAATTATGCAAACAACGTTATAAAACCAAATATGGATGTATATGACAAAACTATGATAGACGCTTACGATACTTACGAAGGAACAGGACTTCCTCCCGGAGCTATCTGTAATCCCGGACTGGAAGCTATCGACGCAGTTCTGGAAAACTTCCCGACCAATTATTACTACTTCATTGCCAATATCTATACGGGACAAACTGAATTTGCTGAAACTCTCGAAGAACATGAAGCAAATCAAGCACGTATTGAAGAAGAAGTAAACGCTTATCTGGCTTCCTCTGAAGCTGCTGAACAGGGGGAAAACGGCGATGAATATTAATAAGCTTGAGGTTCTTGCTCCGGCTGGAGATGAAGAACGCTTCAATGCTGCGGTTAATTACGGAGCAGACGCAGTTTACCTTGGAAGAAAGCAATTCGGTATGCGTTCCTCACCGCTTAATTTTGATTTTGAACAGCTTATTTTGGCTGTCAATGCTGCTCATGCAAAGGGCATAAAGGTTTATCTTACGTGTAATACTCTGCCGAGAAATGACGAGATTCCTTACTTTGAAAAGTTTGTCAAAGAAGCCGTAGAAGCAAAGGTGGACGCCCTTATCGTTGCGGATATAGGATTGCTTATGCTTATAAAACGATACGCTCCGGATATGGAGATCCATATTTCAACTCAGACAGGAATCGTAAATTATGTTACTGCCCGTGAGCTTTATGATCTTGGCGCAAAAAGAGTAGTTCTTGCAAGAGAGCTTTCTCTTGATGAAATTGCCGAAATAAGGGCAAAAACAAGTCCTAAGCTTGATATTGAGACATTTGTTCACGGAGCAATGTGCGTTTCTTTCTCGGGAAGATGTCTGCTTTCGCAGTATCTTGTAAACCGTGATGCAAATCGAGGGGAATGCGCTCAACCGTGCAGATGGGGATATCATCTTGTAGAAGAAAAACGTCCCGGTGAATTCTTCCCCGTATTTGAGGATGAAAAAGGAACCTATATCCTTAATTCCAAGGATATGTGCATGATAGAACACATTGACAAGCTTGCTGCTGCCGGAGTTACAAGTCTTAAAATTGAGGGACGTGCTAAGTCGGCTTACTATGTTACTGTTGTCACAAACGCTTACCGCATGGCTGTGGATGAGTATTATAAAAACCCTGATAATTTCGTTCTTCCGGATTGGATAAGAGACGAGGTTTATAAAGTCAGTCACAGAAAATACTGCAACGGCTTCTTTTTCGGAACTCCGGAACAGTCGCAGTATTACGAAAACAGCGGATATATCAGGGAATACGACGTAGTTGCTGTTGTTGAAAAATGCGAAAACGACACGGTTTACTGCACTCAGCGCAATAAATTTTTTGCCGGAGATACTGTTGAACTGCTTGCACCGTCGCAAAAACCTGTAACGCTGATTCTCAATAAAATTTTTGACGAGAACGGAAATGAGATCGAAACTGCAAATCATGCTATGATGAATTTTTCATTCGAGTCAGATCTCGTTTTTCCTGAAGGAACTGTTATCAGAAAACAAGTTGAAAAATAATAATTAGCCTTGCCTCTTTCCTGACATACATCGGGAAAGAGGCAAAAAATAAGCTCTGGGTGGTTTACATGAAAGAAAGTATATTGATCGTTGATGATGAAAAAGAAATTGCCGATCTGATAGAGCTGTATCTGAAAAACGACAGCTACACGATCTGTAAGGCATATTCTGCGCAGCAGGCTCTTGATATTATCGAAAAGGAAACTATTCAGCTTGCTCTGCTCGATGTTATGCTTCCGGATATGAACGGATTTGATTTGTGTAAAAAAATCCGTGAAAAATATATGTTTCCGATTATTATGTTAACAGCAAAGGTTAATGATCTGGACAAAATAACAGGTCTTACCATAGGTGCAGATGATTATATTACAAAACCGTTTAACCCTCTTGAAGTTGTCGCAAGAGTGAAAACTCAGCTAAGAAGATACACTTGCTATAATACGGCAGACGTTATAAATTCTGCGGAGTATTACGATTCGGGCGGACTCTATATTTGTCATGAAGCACACAAATGCGAGCTTTACGGCAAAGAACTTTCTCTTACTCCAATCGAATTTGATATACTCTGGTATCTTTGTGAGAAACACGGAAAAGTTGTAACATCAGAGGAATTGTTCGAGGCTGTATGGGGAGAAAAATACCTCAACAGCAATAATACTGTTATGGCTCATATTGCAAGACTGCGTGAAAAGCTTGGAGAGCCTCCGAGAAATCCGAAATTTATTAAAACCGTGTGGGGAGTTGGATATAAAATTGATTCGTAAAATCTGGAAATATGTACGATTCATTGCTATTCCGCTGATATGCGTTCTCGTATGCTGCTTGATTTACAGTATAATGGATGCTCTCTCTATGGGATTTATTGCTGATTGGTTTTATAAAACATTTGCATATGAAACTTATTCGTATTCAGAATATGAAACCATTATCACCCGATCTTATGACTGGAATCTTATAAAAGCTTATTTTCTTCAATTTTTCCTTATTATAGCTTCAATTATTTCGTTATTTGTAATGATAATTTCAAATTATAAAAAACGAAAGCATAAACGTGAAAATGCACATACAATTGCCGAATACATGAATCGCTATATTTTAGAAAATACTCCCATGCCCGTAGAAACTCCTCAGGAATATACAGAAATATTTGCTCAGATATCAAAAATCAGATATGAGATACAGAATAAAGAGCAAAAGCTTCGGGCTGAAACGGAACGCAAAAACGATCTTGTAACTTATCTTGCTCACGATCTGAAAACTCCGCTGACAAGTGTTATCGGTTATATGACGCTGCTTCGTGACGAACCTGATATTTCGGAAGAACTCCGCAGCCGCTATACGGAAATTTCTTTGAAAAAAGCTGAACGTCTTGAAGAATTGATCAACGAATTGTTTGAGATCACACGTTTTAATATTTCAAAAATAGAACTTCAAAAGGAAAGTGTGAATTTATCATTAATGCTCGAACAGATCGTCTATGAATTCCGTCCTTTACTGAAAGATAAAGAGCTGAGCTTCTCCACGAAAATTGAACCGGATGTTCAAATTTACTGCGATGTTGATAAAACGGAACGAATAATTGATAATCTTATCAGAAACGCAATAAGCTACAGCTATCCGAATACGGAAATTCAAATTACATTGGAATCTGACGATGCTAACGTTACACTCACTTTCATAAACAGCGGTAAAACCATTCCTAAGGAAAAACTGGAGCGTATTTTTGAACAGTTTTTCCGTTTGGATTCTTCAAGAAGCAGTTCAACCGGCGGCTCAGGTCTTGGACTCGCTATCTCAAAACAGCTTGCCGAAGCGCATGGCGGTACGATCAGTGCCGAAAGCAGTGATGAAATTATCCGGTTTACTGTAAAGCTTCCTTTTGATCGTAAGAAAATCGTATGATTTTTGCAACAAAACTTTATATTTCCCGACAGAAAAAACTAAAGCAAAATATCTCCTGTTATGTTAAAATAGATACATGACAGGAGATATTTTATTGTTTCGTCAATTAAAGTTTTCTCTCTTGTTTGTTAACAAATTATTTACACATCTTACCGCACATCTGTTATATCTTTTGCGTTAAACTTTATGGACGCATAGAAAGTAAAATTCAAGGACTGATTGACGGTATAGCGTAATTAAAGGAGATAATGCTTTATGACAAGAAAAGGAAAAGCAGTTATAATTTTAACAATAGTAATAATTCTATCCGTAGTAACAGTGATATTCAAAAAAAGTAAACATAATACTTCGGATGACGTAAGACGCATTGAGAAATATTCTGTTATTTCGGAAACTACTCAAAAGCATGAAGAAGTGCAGGATATAATTGATAAAATAAATGAAATGCCTGTAAATTCAATTATAAAGAATTGTGATGATTGGCGGTTGATACTTGTAAACAATGATCATCCAATTCCAAAAGATTATCAAGTGGAATTAACTCAGCTTTCAAACGGAATATATGTTGATTCAAGAATATATTCCGATCTTCAGCAAATGTTTGATGATGCACGAAATGAGGGAATATATCCTATCGTAAGTGAAGGTTACAGAACGCATGAAGAACAAAAGAACATGATGCAAAGCAGGGTTGACAGCTATATTGCAGAAGGATATTCGCAAAGTGAAGCCGAAAGCCTTGCAAAGGAATGGGTTGCCAAACCCGGAAACAGTGAACATGAGCTTGGATTGGCTCTCGATATAAATGCAGATCCTTCTTATTCTTCAGACTATAATGTTTATAACTGGCTTGCGGAAAATGCCTATAAATATGGATTTATTCTTCGCTACCCACAGGGCAAAGAATACATAACAGGAATTGATTACGAACCGTGGCACTATCGTTATGTAGGCAAAGAAGCCGCATTGGAAATATTTAATAAAAATATAACTTTAGAGGAGTATAATGAAGCGTATCCGTAATTGAAGCATACATGAAATATTTAAAATGAAGCTTCTGAACAAAATATTATTTAAGAACACGCTCTAAAAGCGGCTAAGATAAAACTTAGCCGCTTTAATTATTATGCTTTATTTCTTTTCAATAGGAACCCATATCTGACTTTTGTAATTGGCGTCGGTCATATTACCTGCCGGATATGCTTCAATGTCCATTTCGTAGGTTGGCGTGCAGTTTGAAGTCGGGAAGAATTCTGTGCAGAGTTCATGCCAGAGATTCTGTATCGCATCAGGCATTGCTCCGACACACTCTGAAACTACCCACGTTCTTGCAGGAATAACGCTGACACGGTATCCATCCGGAGCAATAGTATCAGGTTCGCACTGAGCAGCTATAGAGTAATCAAAATGTTCGCAGTCGGTATGACCTTTTCCGTAACAGATTCCAAAAATAAAGCTGCGGTCGGAGGTAAGCTTTAATAAAGTTTCAATAGTACCGTCTTTATGCGCTCTCTCCCAGAAGTCAGGGATCGTGTTCTTATTTTCATCGTTGACCATCGTATGCTGCTCAACTTTTTCAATTACTGTAAATGAATCCTTTGTGATAATTTTGTAATTCATAGAATTACCGCCTTTCAATATGATCTGCACCTTGAATCGGGAGAACGACCTGAGCTTTCCTCCTGTGCGTTTTGCTTCGGAAGGTGTTATGCCATGAAAACGTGTAAATGCTCTTGTGAAGCTTTCAGGAGACTCATAACCGTATTTCAGAGCAAGATCAATGATCCTGATATTCGTTGAAGCAAGCTCACTGCCGGCAAGTGTGAGCCGTCTGCTGCGAATATATTCACCTACTGTTATACCGCACATTATTCCGAATATTTTCTGAAAATAATAGGTCGAACACGCTGCCCGCTCTGCAATTTTATTATAGTCGAGCTCTGCGTCAAGATTATTTTCGATATAATCAATAGCATTCTGAATATTTGTTGCCCAGTTCATTTTGATTCCTCCTCTCGGTGTGATATCATTATATCACAGAATTTATTTGCAGTCCTGATATTTTGTGTTTTGTTGTATCAAATATGATAAATCTTACTGCTTTTTCATTTGACGCAAAAAGAGCATAATAGCAAACAAAACTGCCGCTCCCATATATCCAAGAACCCAGTACAAATGAGGAAAGATATCCGAATAATTACCGTTCAGCACAGCTTTTTCCAGTTCTACAGCGTGGACGAACGGAAGAAGATTTGCGATTTTCTTGAAAGCTCCGCCTACAAGTTCAAGATCAAACCATATTCCGGAAAGCCATGCAGTTAAATTTGTTAAAAGCGCTCCGCATATTCCCCCAACCTGTTTTGAGGTGAAAACGCTTCCGCAGAGTAATCCGGCTGCAATGAAAAATAAAGCAACGGGAATAATGAAAATCAAAGCATATATTATGTTTATTGTTATCGGTAATCCAAGCAGAATGGCTGCAATATAACAAATTATGCTCTGAGCTATTGCAATTGGCAAAATCGGCAAAGCGTATCCGAAAATGAAGTCCGATGCAGTAAGCGGAGTTGTATAAAGTCTCTGCAATAATGCGCTTTCTCTGTCCTTTGCAATCAGCGTTGCGGAAAAAAGCGTCATAAAGGACAGTCCGAAAACAGTGATTCCCGGAGCGAGATTTTCTATCTCAAAAAGACTTACCGGAACGTTGGCTTGTATTGCGGAAAGCAATAATATAAGAATCAGCGGAAATCCCAGACCAAATCCCAAATTCAACGGATCACGCAGTATTTCCTTTGCATTTCTTCCCGAAAAACTTAATAATCTCATTTGGAATCCTCCTTCACAATGGCAATAAAAGCGTCCTCAAATTTATCTGTATTGGCTTTTCTTTTCAGATCGTCAACTGTTCCAAGTGCGAGAAGTTTTCCGTTTTTCATAATACCAATACGGTCTGAAAGCGCTTCTGCTTCTTCCATATAATGTGTCGTAAGGATTATAGTTACTTTTCCTTTAAGAGAATTTATAATATCCCAAAGCTCTCTTCTTGCAAGAACATCAAGTCCCAGAGTCGGTTCATCCAGAAAAAGTATTTTCGGTTCGCTTATAAGAGCCATAGCGATGCTTAGCCGTCTTTGCCAGCCGCCGGAAAGCTTTCCCGCTTTTCTTTTAAGCATTTGCTTTAAATCAAACTGATCGGCAAGTTCGTCCGTTTTAGCTTTTCTTTTTTTCTTTGATAAACCGTGAATACCGCACATCAGCTCAAGATTCTCTTTCACGGTCAGATTTGGTGCAACTGCGGTTTCCTGCGGAGAAACTCCGATTATCCTTTTAACGTTTGATTCATTTGTGATAATGCTGTTTTCGAGCAGCTTTGCGTCTCCGCTGGTAGGCTTTGTCAGGCATGAGAGCATTTTTATTGTGGTTGTTTTTCCGGCTCCGTTTACACCGAGCAAAGAAAATAATTCACCCTGCATCACTTTAAGATCAAGTCTGTCAACAGCAGTAATATCTTTATATTTTTTTGTCAATCCTTCAGCTTTAATTGCTTCCATATTTTTTCCTCCAAGTTTTGGCTTGACATAATTATTTTCAACGTAAACGACTGCTGTCCGTTTTATAACGAAACAGCAGTCGGAATTCGTTTTTATCTTTTCACAAAATATTCCTCATACCATACAAGGAAGGTATAAATTGTCCAGATCTTACGCCAATTATCGGAATTGCCTCCGATATATTCATCATAGATCGCATTTATCTCATCAAGATCAAAGAACCTTTCAGCCATATCGCTTTTGAATTTTGCTCGCACATCAGCATTGTAGCGTTCGTCTGCAAGCCATATTCTTATTGGAACGATGAATCCCAGTTTTTTTCTGAATGCAATTTCATCCGGAAGAACTTTTGCTGCTGCTGTTCGGAACGCAACCTTGTTCTGCTCGTCATTAACTTTAAATTTCGATGGCATTCTTGAAGCAATATCAAAAATTCTTCTGTCGGTAAGAGGCATACGGATCTCAAGGCCGGCAGCAGTACTCATTTTATCAACATTAAGATAAATATCGCCTTCAAGCCAGATCTGGATATCGACATCCGACATTTTTGAAAGAGGATCAAGACCTTCGGTTTCTTCGTAAATATGCTTAACAAGATTTATCGGGAGAACATCAGGATTATAATTTTTAAGAATACGCTTTTTTTCGTCCTCTTTCATGATATTGGTGTTGCCGACATAGAAATTTTTAAGATTCTCGCCGTAACGTTCGGCATTGCGGTACATATTATATCCGCCGAAGAATTCATCTGCTCCCTCCCCTGAATAGCAGAGCTTTGTGTGCTCTGCTGTCGCATTGCAGGCAATGGCAAAAACAATAGCAGAGGCATCACCAAGCGGCTGTTCCATGTTATACATGACGTAGGGAACGATATCAAAATATTGCTCCGGAGTTATAAGGCAGCGGTTATTTTTTCTTCCGAGAATTTTTGCTGTTTCTGCCGCAAGTCCGGATTCATCAAAACGTTCGTCATCATATCCGCAGGAATCGGTTACCTCAGCGTCAGACATGGCAAGAACATAAGAGGAGTCAACTCCGCCGGAAAGGAATGATTCAGCTGTTTCGCCGTCTTCCTTGACCTCTTTAATCATTTTCTGAATAGCAGAATGTATCTCATCAGCCCAATCGTCTACATTTTTTGAATTATCCGGATTGAACTGAGGAGTCCAGTAGCGGTGAATTTCCAATGTACCATTCTTAAATGAAAGCCAATGTCCGGGCATAAGCTTTTTAACGCCTTTAAAGAATGTATCCTCGCCGGCAACATAGGTAAGCGACATATATATCTGAAGCATATCTGTGTTGATCTCTTTAACAAAACCTTCGTCTGTCATGATATTACGTATCATAGTACTGCAAAGAAGTCTGCCGTCTGCTGTCTGATAATAGTAGAACGGCTTTGTTCCGAAATGGTCACGAACGCAGAACAGCTCACTGTTCTGTTCATCCCATAAAGCAAAAGCAAACATTCCATAAAGGTGATCGGCAATATCGTGTCCCCATTTTTCATAGGCAGCAGCGAGAAGAGCAAGCTCTCTTTTATCACGGGGAAGCGCCGGATCAATTTTCAGTTCACTGCACAAATCACGCCAATTCCTGATATGTCCTCTGTATTCACGAATCTCAATCATAATATAGACACCTCATATTTCTTCGTATATCTGCGGACGGTTCATAAGAACTCCGAGAGCAAGCCGAACATCTCCGCCATTAAACAGAATGTTATTAAGCTGCTCGGTTATCGGCATTTCAACGCCAAGCCGTCTTGATAAATCATATGCGGCTTTGCAGCAGAAATATCCCTCGACAGTTCCTACTCTTTCAACAGCTTCTTCCGGCGATATTCCCTGTCCGATAAGAATTCCGGCACGTCTGTTGCGGCTGTGCATACTGGTACAGGTTACGATAAGATCGCCGAGACCTGTCAGACCGCTGAAGGTAAGCGTATCTGCTCCCGCCGCTTTTCCGAGTCTTGCAATTTCGTGGATTCCTCTGGTCATGAGAGCAGCTTTTGTATTGTCACCGTATCCCAGACCGTCGCATATGCCAACGCATAATGCAATGATATTTTTAAGCGCTCCGCCTATTTCACAACCCTTTACATCGTCATTAAGATATATTCTGAAATAACTGTTTCCAAGCTCTTTCTGGACATATTCTGCCGCATTATGATTATAAGAAGCTGCAACAATAGTAGTTGGGATACATCTTGCAACCTCTTCGGCATGAGATGGTCCTGACATAACGACAAACTTATCAGTGCTTATTTCTTCTGTTATTACCTCGCTGAGAGTTTTAAGGCTTCCCTCTTCAAGACCCTTTCCGGTGTTGACGACAACTGTATTGCTGCTTACATACGGAGCAGCTTCTTTGGCAACATCTCTTACAAACGATGACGGAATTCCGAAAATAAGCATATCACAGTCTTTAACACACGAAATATCATTGGTCATGATAATTTTCTCTGATATCGGAACTCCGGGAAGCTTCTGAATATGTTCGCCGTGCGCTCTTATAAGGTCGATTTCTGATTGAAACTTCGACCAAACGGTTATATTGTGCTTTCCGCAGCGTTCCGCCATAACGGCAATGCTAAGACCAAAGCCTCCGGAACCAAGTATAACGATATTCGCCATAATAAGCCTCCATTTTTATTTTTTTGAACTGCTGAAAGAATCAAGCGAGAATTTATTTTCTGTTCCTTTCAGCAGCCGTTCAATATTTGAGCGATGCATCCAGATCACAAGGGCTGCCATTGGCAATGAAAGAATCATATATAAAAAGCTT
Organism: Ruminococcus sp.; assembly: GCA_017462565.1. Lineage (GTDB taxonomy): Bacteria > Bacillota > Clostridia > Oscillospirales > Ruminococcaceae > Ruminococcus. Next base: position 32,213 of record JAFTQW010000028.1, on the reverse strand, counting down.
CTGCCAAATCCGTTTCCGTTTACTATCCATGACATGAGAAGAGTTGCAAGCGGACAGTATGCAGTTGCAATAATGGAAGAAAGTGAAACATATTTTGTTATTGCAAGCATTACAGCAAAAATTGCAAGAAGAGCAATGAACACCTTGAAATCAACGATCAGAAATGACGAAACTCCGACAAGAACTCCTTTTCCGCCCTTAAAATTGTAATAAATCGGGAAAATATGACCAATTATAGCGAAAAGTCCGGCAATATAGCCAATATAATGAGTATCGTTTCCCGGATTCAATCCGGCGTTTAAAAGGCTGCAAAATCCTCTTGAAACAGCAACAGCGGCAACTCCTTTAAGAAGATCTCCGACAAGAGTAATTAAAGCGCATTCTTTTCCGGCGCAGCGTAAGGTATTGGTAAGTCCAGCATTATGGCTTCCCATCTCACGGATATCTTTGCCTTTCATAAGTTTAACAACAATTATAGAGAAATTCAGGCTTCCGAGAAAATAACCCGAAGCTGCCGCCAAAATAAGTGCAAGTAAAATCTTCATTATTTATCATTTCCTCCCCGCTCTCTTACAATAAACCTAACGGGAGTTCCTTCAAGTCCGAATGTAGAGCGAATTTGATTTTCAATATATCTTCTGTAAGAAAAGTGAAACAGGTCTGCCCTGTTTACAAATATAACAAACGTGGGCGGTTTTGTTGAAGGCTGAGTGATATAGTATATTTTCAGTCGTCTGCCTTTATCCGAAGGCGGCTGAACCCTTGTTGTAGCATATGCAAGAACATCATTAAGCATTCCTGTTGAGATTCTCATACTGTTCTGACCATATGTGAACTTTATAAGCTCATAAAGCTTATTGATTCTCTGTCCTGTTTTTGCTGAAATAAATACAAACGGAACATAAGACATAAAGCTGAAATCATTTTCAAGCTTCGTCCTGAATTCCTGCATGGTTTTGTCATTCTTTTCGATAAGATCCCATTTATTAACTGCAACGACACAGGCTTTTCCCTGCTCGTGTGCATATCCGGCAACCTTTGAATCCTGTTCGGTGAATCCTTCGGACGCATCAAGCATAATAACGCAGACATCCGCACGATCGACTGCCATATAAGCTCGGAGGACACTGTAATGCTCGATCTTTTCAGTAACTTTAGATTTTTTCCGAATTCCGGCAGTATCAATGAAAACAAATTTTCCGTATTCATTTTCAATGACCGTATCTGTTGAATCACGAGTTGTTCCGGCAATATCAGATACAATAACACGCTCCTCTCCGGCAATTTTATTTATAAGCGAAGATTTTCCGGCATTGGGCTTTCCGATAACGGCAACCTTTATATATTCCTCATCATATTCTTCCGCTTGAGTATCGGGAAGAAAATCATAAATAGTGTCGAGCATATCCCCTGTTCCGTGACCGTGAACAGATGAAATTGGATATGGATCGCCAAGACCAAGATTATAGAATTCATAAAGCTCCATAGGAGGTTCACCCAGCGTGTCACATTTATTAACAGCAAGAACCACAGGCTTTCCGCTTTTGAGAAGCATTTGTGCAACCGCATAATCATCGGCAGTAACTCCGCATCTTATATCTGTAACAAAAACGATAACATCCGCTTTTTCTATTGCAAGTTCGGATTGACGGCGCATTTGTGCCAGAATAATATCATTGCTGTCAGGTTCGATACCTCCTGTATCAACAACCATAAATTCCTTGCCTCTCCATTCACATTTGGAGTAGATGCGGTCACGGGTAACGCCGGGCGTATCTTCCACAATAGAAAGTCTTTGACCGATAAGCTTATTGAAAAGCGTTGACTTTCCTACATTAGGTCTTCCGACAACCGCAACAATTGGTATTGACATATTGCAACATCCCCTTTCTTTATTCAATAGGATTATTAATTCAGTGCTTTTTTACCATTCGATACCCATTATGGCATCGAGAAGATCATAACCGTCATTATTTACTGATTTAACCTGTATATTTAATTCTTCTTCAACATCTGAAAGTGTCAGATCATCAAGAAAAATATCGGAATTGGTCATAAGCATTGCCGAGGAAATAAGAAGAATCTCTCCGAGATTTTTCTCTTTAAGCTGAGCGATAAGATCTTTTGCAGTGATAAGTCCGGTGACGGTTATAGAATCGCCAAAAAAATCGTTGCGAATTGGATAAACGTCGCATTCAAGAAGCGGAAAACGCTTCATAGCTTCTTCAGCGAGCCGTCTGATTATTTTATAAGGAGAATATCCCGTAGCTATGGAAACGTGACGTTTTCCACCTTCCCACTCTGCATTTTCAAGAGCATTTTCAAATTCGTCCATAAGCGAACGAAGCATTCCGACACCGTTTTCATACTGCGGATAATCCTCGTAAAAATCTGCTTGCGGTATATCTCTTTCGGCTATAAGATAAAATTCATCCGATGGAAAAACGGTTCTTGTTCCGAATTTTTCAAGGAGAATATGCTGAAATTCTTCAATGATGTCAATAGTTTCTCCGGCAGTTTCTTTATTGAAAGATTTAAGTGGAAAAAGATTTTCACGAAACTTTGTCAATCCAACCGGAACAACTGCCATACTGCTTATATTTGGCATAAGTTCGCTAAGATCACGAAGTGAACGTTTGAGTTCATCGCCGTCATTAAGACCGGGACAGCAGACGATCTGGCAGTTTAGCTTGATCCCATTTTCTGCAAGCTGGCGAATATATTTCAGTTTTTCGCCGGCAAAGCGGTTGTTCATCATTTTGACACGCAGATCCGGATTGGTTGTATGAACCGAAACATTGATATTAAGCTTCATCTGAATAATTCGGTCAATGTCAGCTTGTTCAAGATTAGTGAGAGTAACATAATTTCCCTGAAGAAAAGATAAACGTGCATCATCGTCTTTAAAATACAAAGTTTCACGCATATTCGGCGGCATCTGATCTATAAAGCAAAAAACGCATTTATTTCTGCATGATTGCTTGCTATCCATGAGAAAAGTTTCAGCTTCAATACCAAGATCATCGTATTCATCCTTTTCGGCAACAAAGCTTAAAGTTTGCGAACCACGCAGTATTTCAATAATAGGATTGATCTCTGCGGCATAAAACATATAGTCAAGGACATCCTTGATTTCATGCTGATTGATTTTAATGAGAAAATCTCCCTTGATAATGCCGCATTTATCTGCCGGAGAATCAGCAATAACATTATTTATTTTAATCATATAAATTACTCCAGCCTTAGAAAAAGGAGAGAAGGAATACTCCTCCTCTCCTTCTCATTAGTCATGTTAAGCTGATTATTCAGCATCCATCTTAAGAACCTCAACGCCCTTATAGAAACCGCAGTTTTTGCAAACCTTATGCGGAGCCTTGTACGCACCGCAGTTATCGCACTTAGACATTGCCGGCACATCCAGCTTCCATACAGCAGAACGTCTTTTATCACGTCTTGCTTTAGAAGTTTTTCTCTTTGGTACAGCCATTATGGCACCTCCTTACAGAGCATCACTGCTCAGTTTAATTTAGACAATTGCACTCGGACTCGTTCAGATCGCAGCCGCAAACCATGCAAAGACCTTTACAATCATCCTTGCAAAGATTTTTAGTTGGAAGCTGAAGAAGTAAATCCGTAACGGCAATTTCATTCAGTTCAATGCTCTCGCTGTCGGCTACGATATATTCATCATTATCGCTGCTGACCGAAGGAACGACAATATGGTCGCAATCAAAGTGATAAGCCCTTACTAACTCTTTAAGACATCTGTCACAAGTGATAAGAAGGGAAAAATCAATGGAATATTCAAGATAAACTACACCGGCTTTATTAAAAATCCTGCCATTTATCTCAACAGGCGAGCTGAAATTATATCCTTTTATATCTGATAATTCATCCGCCGCAATGCTATATTCAATATTTTTTGATTCCCCGACAATATTGAAAAGCTGTTTTAAATTAATTTTCATATTTTAAATCCTTAGAGCATTACAAATTTTATTATACACTAATTGACACAATATGTCAATAGTTCATTGCAAAAAAGCAATTTTTTTCTTATAAATCATCTGATGAACTGCTTAACGCTCTCAGGAAGTTCTTCCGCATCAGCAGAAACTGTAAATACAACAGTTGCATCATTTCCTGTAAGCTTGTCCAATTTTTCAAGAAGAGCGCCGAATGCATCGTAATCACGTCCGCCGATTTTAAGGATACCATCAACAAAAACATCCTGTATATCAAAGTTTCCTGCAAGCATACCTGCAACAAAGCCATAGAAAGCGTCATAACCCTCGATAGCAAAGCTTTCAGTATCGCACCATCTTACTCTGAAGCTGATAGAACGTCTGATATTATCGCCTTTTTCAATGCAGACAAGATTGCCGTTTGTTGATTTTACAGCGTCATTGATCTGATCGATAAGAATTTTGGTTTTTCCTGTACCCTTTTTTCCTGTAATAAGTTTAATCATAATTTACTCCTTCCATTGCTGTACAGCAGTGTGAAATATTAATTGCTAAGATATATTGCAAAGCCGGATCAACCGAGCTTTGCTTCAAGAGCAGCTTTTGCGCCCTCGTAACCGGGTTTTCCAAGAAGAGCGAACATATTTGATTTATAGCTCTCAACGCCAGGCTGATTGAAAGGATTAACTCCCAGAACGTAACCTGAAATTGCACAAGCCTTTTCAAAGAAATAAATCATATATCCAACGCTCTTTTCTGTGGTATCTTCAAGTTCAAGAATAATATTCGGAACTCCGCCTTCAGTATGAGCAAGAACGGTTCCTTCAAAGGCCTTTCTGTTTACAACAGACATATTCTGGTTTGTAAGGAAATTAAGACCGTCAAGATTTTCAGAATCCGGCTCAAGGAAAAGATCCGTTTTAGGGTTCTTTATATCAACAACCGTTTCAAAAAGAATTCTTGCGCCGTCCTGAATATACTGTCCCATAGAGTGAAGATCAGTTGAAAAAACAGCAGCTGACGGGAATATACCCTTGTTATCCTTGCCCTCGCTTTCGCCGAAGAGCTGCTTATACCATTCAGACATCATAACGAAACTCGGATCGTAGGAAACAAGCATTTCAACAGACTTGCCTTTTCTGTAAAGAATGTTTCTAAGAGCTGCATACTTGTAACAATCGTTGTTATCGAAATCAGCGCAGAAGTCAGCCTGTGCTTTTGCTGCGCCCTGCATAAGAGCGTCAATATCGCATCCTGCAACGGCAATTGGAAGCAGACCCACTGCTGTGAGGACAGAAAAACGTCCGCCAACGTCATCCGGTATTACGAATGTTTCATAGCCTTCAGCATCAGAAAGATTTTTAAGAGTTCCTCTTGCTTTATCAGTTGTAGCAAAAATTCTTTCTTTAGCGCCGTCCTTGCCATACTTATCCTCAACCATTTTCTTAAAAATGCGGAAAGCAAGAGCCGGTTCTGTTGTTGTACCGGATTTTGAAATAACGTTTACAGAGAAATCTTTTCCCTCGCAAAGAGCGATTATCTCATTAAGATAACTTGGATTTATGCTGTTTCCAACATAATAAATATCCGGCGTATCCTTTTTGATATTGTTGTAAAGAGGCGATTTAAGAAGCTCGATAGCGGCTCTTGCGCCGAGATATGAACCGCCGATACCGATTACAATAAGAATATCGGAATTTGACTTGATTTTTTCAGCAGCAGCTTTAATTCTTGCAAATTCTTCCTTGTCGTAATTTGTCGGGAGTTCAACCCATCCGAGAAAATCGTTTCCAAGACCGCTTTTATTATGAAGGGACTCAGCAGCAGCTTCAACCTGCGCTTTGATACCTGTCATTTCATCAGAATTAATATAATCCTTCAGATATTTAGTGTTAAGTTTTAAAGACATTTAGAATTACCTCCAATATGTACAGATTACTCTGTTCAAATATAAATTACCATCTTTATGATACTATATTTTAAGAAATTTTTCAAGTCCCTTTGCAAGATTATTCAAACATTTGTGCATTTAGTATATTTTCAACACTTTCATTTTACCATATTCAACAACATTTTTTTTAATATAAAACCAAATGAGATTTTTTTTACATCATTTTTTACAATAACATCAGTTTCAAAAACAATCTTTTTTCCATTAAAAAAAGCCGCTGTTCCAATTTTTTGTCCTTTTTTTATCGGAGCGTTAAGATATTCAGGGAAAACACAAATTATTCTAAGTGAAGTTGTTCCCTTTGGAACAACAATATTCCCCTGTTTGGCAAGAATAGGTTCAACCGCAGATTCCTCGCCGTTTTTCACTCTTATCGGCTTAAACATTTCATCAGGAAAATAAGAATCAGTCACCTTATAATTGCTAAAGCCGCTGTTTATCAATTGTTTTGCCTTTTTAAAGGAATCATCATCACTTTCGGCGCCAAGGACAACCGAAATGAAAGCTGTTCCACTTTCATTTTTTCCGCATTCAGCAATACAGTAACCAGACTCTTCAGAGTGAACAGCTTTAAATCCGGCATGATACTGATAAGTTCTTGAAAGTGTATTTTCATTTACCAGTTCAACCGTTCCGTTACGAACAAAATCTCTCCATGTTTTAAAATAAGGCTGCAAAAAATCATATTTTGATAATTCAGAGCAAATTATCGCTATATCATATGCTGTGGTATATTCACGTTCATCATAGTAACCATACAGCGAAAAATACGCTGTATTACGAAGTCCAAGATCAAACGCACGGCTGTTCATCTGCATAACGAATTCATCAACTGAACCAGAAGAACGTTCTGCAAGAACTGATAGTGCATCGTTGGCATTTCCTATTATAACGCTTTTCAAAAGTTCTTCAACATTCATTTTATCCCCAGGCTCAAGCCATACTACTGAACCTTTAATTCCGCTTACCGACTGTGAAGCGGTCAACTCTGTATCAAGAGTATATTCACCGGAAGCAATATCCTCTGCAATAATCAACAGAGCCATCAGTTTATTCAGATATCCGGCATTTAACCTCTTAGAGGAGTTATATTCTTCAAGAACCGTTTTCGTGTTGGATTCGATCAGTATATAAGATGAAGCAGCCAAAGCTTCTTCCTGTTTTTTACCAGCTGACATCAAAGTAAATAAAATTAAAAACGAACATAAAACAGCTATTAATTTTTTCATCATACAGACCACCTCATTACTAAATATATGAGGAAAAGCCTTATGATATTACAAAAAAGGCAGTCCGCAGACTGCCTGAAATCAAATTAACACTCGTTCAGTTTTTAACAGTTGTAATGATGTATGTTCCGATGTTATCCCCGGAAATAGAATAATTTCCCGAGATAGGCACACGAGCAGGTGCAGTGTCGCCAGTAGCAGATGAAGTATATATCTCATATTCAATACCATTGCAAATATATGAATAAGGGTTGTCATAACTATAATTTTTAAGAAAATCAATATATTCCTCAAGAGAATAATCCTTTTCACTCATAATTGCAGCGTTAACATCACCAACATAGCGAAGATGCCATGGGCAGAATTTATGACCGGTTTGAGTCTCTTTTCCTTCAGGGTATCTTACTATATATCCATATTTTTCACAATTTTTTACAATCCAACCTTCTTCGTCAAGCCCATCAAAAGCGATAGTGCCTCCATAAGCATTTAAAGCAAGGTCGATCGTATTTCCCGTTTTCGATTCCGGAAAATATTCAGGGCAGCAAGAGCCGTCGCCTGTAAAAGTATCATTTGTTCCATAAACGATAAAATCTGTAAGTCCTGTTGCCTCATGATAATCAGCCATCATATGATTAAGGGCCTCGGCAGCTTCTTCATTCAGCATTACAGATTCATTTAAAACATTATAATAATCATTTTTATAATTAAGCAAGTTAATCATTCCAGAAGGAGATGATTCACCCGCAGGATATTCGTCGTTAATTATAACAAGCATACCGGATGATAAAAGCGAGGGAGAAACTGAAAGTTCTGAAAATCCCAAGTTCTGAACACCCTCAAAAACGGTAGCTGACTGGGAGGTATTATCAAAATTTACCTGTCCGTCAATTTGCTTGCTGTTATCTTTTTCAACAGAATTTCCGTTTACAAAATCACCTATAACAGTAATACTGTTCGTACTTGATTTAAAAAGATCTCTTCGGAGTCCGTCAACAGCAAATATGGTACCCGAAAGTACCAGCATCGCAGCAAAGACTCGACCCCATTTAAGTCTTGCCATTATTTAGTATCCTCCGATAGTTTTGTTCTGCACTTTTCCGGTTTATCCGGATTTTTATATCTTTATTATTGTTTTACTTTTGCTGATGAAAATATATATTTAATTTTTCACGCAGCAAAATAAAGCCTTACGCATTTTGCGAAAGAAATTTTTTGTTGTTCTCACATATATCTTGTTTGTCTTTTTCTTTAGCATACCGTTGAATACATATTATACAAAATTTATGACAATAAATCAATAAAAATTACTTTCAATGCACGGTCATCAAACGTAGTTTAGCAGAAAAATCATATAAATATACAAGCATTTCAAAGCAATTAACTATCCGAAATACTTTTTCTTTTGGATAGACATAGTTCCTCCTTGCAACGGAAATTCAACCAGCTCTTCAAAATAAGTATTTTTATATATTTTTATGTTCAGCCCACCGTTTAAAAAACAATACACTTAATTAAAATATACCATACAACTTCCAATAAAAACAGTTGTTTATCCCAGAGTATTATTTACAAAGACTCCTTCAGTACGGGGACGTATCTTAAAAATAATAAACCAATGACAAAAAACAGTAAATTATCATCCGCAACAGCATTTTACAAGTAATTAATCTGAATAAATTTTTATCACATTATCACAAAATATAATAAAAGACGCTTTAACTTTTCTTGCAGTTTAATATTATAACCATAAAATTTCAGTTTTCATCTACAATTCAAAACTCTGCAAAGTGTATGCATACATTTCCAAAAGATGTATTATTAAACCGTAACCGCTCGGAATAATAAAATAAACTGAATTTTATGTTATTTTATCATAACTAAAAGAAAACAAATGCGTCCTATCCAACAATAAATACTTTATTTTTGTTTTGTTTTCCTTTTTTATTGTTCTACAATTTTTTTATATCTCTTTTTTTATTATAATACAAAAAATTTCTATTGTCAACACTTTTCTAAAATTTTTTTAGAAAATGTCTTTTTTTATATTATTACATAAAAATAGCCGCCGCAGAATTATTTCACCTCTGCGGCAGCTAAATTATGAAATTCTTTTACCTTTTGTTTTTTTGCGTTTTTCAATTGGCTTTTCTTTACCGCCCATATCTTCAAAAATAACCTCTTCATCGTCTGCGTCAGATGATTCGTCAAGTTCGGGGTTTATCTCTCCAATGCTTACATAATATGGATTTATTACATATTTTTGAATTACAGGATAGCTGTTAAAGCAGGTCACAAACCAGAGAAATGCTGCCGGAAAAAACGGCAAAATAAGCATAAATACCGGAAATGCAAAATTGAATATAAGTAGCATTACTGCTAAAACGGCTATTGTTATTGCCAGAATAATGATATTGCTCTTCATTGCTACAAAAGCCAGTGCAAAAGAATTTTTTATAAGATTTTTTAGTGAAAGATTAGTCGCTGTAAGCATCAGAAAAATATAATAATTCATCATAAGAATAACAAGCGCAACGCTTAATGCAATAGTCATTGGCAGATACATAATTTTAGCGTTATAAAGCTCAGCCATCCATGGATAAACCTTTATCGACGCAATCACCGAAGCAATGACTAAACAATCAAGAAAACCTATTAAAGCGGCTTTTTTAAAATTATTCCTGAACGCACGAAAAAAATCTCTTATTATAAAAGTATGTTTTCCGGTTATATAACATCGCATTATTTTTGAAATGCCCGCCGTTGCAGGTCCTATAGTAATAGAAAACAGCAAAAGAAGCAGCCCCGATAGAATAAGTATTACTTTGTAATCGCTGAACACACTTATAACTCCTAAAATCAGCATAAGCGGAATAAAGAATAAAAAATATAAGAGATTTACTTCCATAAGCTGCCAGAATTTTCTGAAAAAAATATCAAAAAACAGTCGTATTCCGGTTTTCTTCGGAGCGTGTTTTGATATTCCCGGACCAGCGCTTTCATAATCAAATAAAGCCAATTTTTTAATTCCTCCAATTTAAACATTTTATCCTGCAAACGCAAAATTTATCGCTGCGTCTGCCGCAGCAGCGATAATTGCCATCACAGCAAGAACAATAAATTTAAGACAGTAAAGCCGTATGCTTATTCGTTTGCTGTCGTTTCCGTTTTCTGAGATCCAGCAGGAAAGCGAAAAGAATGAGGCTCTTATAAGCTCTCTTACTGCCAGAACTGCAATAAAAGTAAGAGCTGCGGCTTTAGGCAGAACGGTTATAAGAATCAATACAAAGGCTTTGCCGCCGTAAAGACTGTACATTAAAGCAGCCGAAGCGCCTATTCCGAATCCTCTGTAAACAAGCAGAGCAATTCCGAAAGGTTGTCCGAAAGCGAAAAATCCCAGCAAAAAGGCTGCGGCAGTGAACGCTATCGAGATCAGAATGCCGCTGCGCATATATTCAAACAGATTTATTCCGCTGAATATCGGGGCAAAATACTGATGCAGCCAATAAGACGGTTCAGGCATTTTTGCCGCCTGATAGATAGAACCGGCTATGATTCCTATAATTACAAGTATGCTCAGCAGCATTATAGACGTTTTTCTGCTGCGGTTTCCAATATAGCTTATGTGCTTCATTCTGCATCATCCTTTCTTCTTCAAGGATATGCAGAAGCTTGTACAGATAGAACCGTTTGTTATTTTGAAAGTTCGTATGCCCGTTTAGTACAGCTTTCACAGCAGTTCTTGACTACATCGGTAAGATTTCCCTCATAAAGGCGATCAAGTCCGGCAAGAGTTGTTCCTCCCGGAGAAGATACCATTTTAATAAGTTCGTCAATAGAATAGCCGGAATCGGTTATCATTTTTGCCGAGCCGATAAGACTTTGCGAGAACAATTCAGAAGCGGCGTCCGGATCAATTCCCACTGATTCGGCATAATCAATAAATCCCTTTGCAAAAAGATAAATAAATGCCGGGCTGCTTCCGTTTATCGCGATTATCTCTTTCATTTTGTCTTTTGAGACAACAGCAGCTTTTCCGCATATTTTAAAAATGTTAAGTATAAATTCAAATTCCTCATCGGAAACATTTTCATTGCGTGAAAGAGCAGATGCGCCTTCTCCGACAAGAAGCGGGGTATTCGGCATAACGAGTATAACCTTTGCATTCGGAAGAGTTTTCTTAGCAATAAACTCGTCGGTTATCCCGGCAGCGATCGATATAAAAACATTCTGACCGGATGCAGCAGGAGCAGCCGCTTCAAGAACGGTTTCAATTATCTGCGGTTTAACGGCAAGAAAAACATACTTGCATTTTTTTACAAGATCACTTTCACTTTCACAAAACGCAACCCCTGATTCCGATAGCATTTCAACCTTTGTTTTATCAGGATCATATGCATAAAGTGCAGTTTTTTCTGCAACAGAGCTTCCTGCAATACCTTTCATGATCGCAGTTCCCATATTGCCTGCTCCTATAAAGCCTATGTTAATTTTATCCATATTCATTTCTCCTTGAAAAATTATTTTAAAACAATTTTTTATATTATACAACATTATTCACAAAAAATCAAGTATAATTTTATCAATTTTAAAAGTTTCCAAAATAAAAACAGTACAACAACTTTATAATCTTTAATTAAGGAAGCACTGATTAAAAGTAAATACTGTAATCATGACAGTATTACTCAGAAATGAAATTCTTCCATTCTGTCACTCTTTTTTTCATTTCATCTATACCAAGAATGCCATAAGCGAATCCCTTTTTAACAAGTTCGACGGGAAGAAATTCATCGTATTTTTCAAAAAGCGGGACTTCTCCGGCATAAACAAGATCTAAGGGATCAAATTCAATTTTCGCTTCTTCGACAAGAACACGGAAAAACTCCTCAGGTGAAACTTTCATTGTAAACTGAATGTAATAAGGTCTTGAAGAGTCCATCCCTTTAAGTCCGAGACGTTCACCGCATTTTATTTTCAGGAAACGTTCCATTGCAAAAAATGCGTAAGTTCCGAGCCATGGGAAAAGACACCACATATTTCCTCCCATACATATAAGGGGATTTCTGGTTATATGCGAATTTCTTGCAGTGCTTCGAGCCTGTTCAAGCCTTGAAACGGCGTTTTTCATGAGATATGGATAGCTTTTATCTTCTATAAGAACCTCTCTCATCCTAAGAAGAATTTTTGTATTGATATCTCCGGGACAATCGCCGAAATAAGCCGGAACCTTTCCTTTGATCTGTTCGCAGTAAACGAGCCGTCTTTTGTGATCAACTTCTTCTACTATCCACACATGACCTGCGATTGCGATTTTTTCTCCAGCGGGCGGCGGCATAACGATTGTTCCGAGCTCCTGAGAACCCCATCTTACGGTATATTCTTCATTTTCCTGAAAAACAGCATAAAACTTGAAAGAATTAACTATTCTTTCTCCGGCAAGACCGACAATAAGTCCGCCCTCATCAGTACGCTGGATATGATTTATTTCAAGAAGATGACGAAGAAGAATGCGGTAATCATCCTGAGTTATACGGTGAAAATATTTAAGTGAGAGAACTCTTGAAGCCAGAGCGGCAGGTGAAAGTTCTCCGCATGAAGCAAGCGTACTCATCGTCTGGTGGTAAAGCAGGCTAAACGGCAGTCGGTCGAGCTTGGGAGGTTCTACCCAGCGTTCCTCAAGATAAACCTGAACAAGAGCGATTCCCTGTAAAAGCTTCCATGGAATCGTTTCGGGAAGCATACTTCTCGGTTCGGGAAGCTCCTCACGCATAACAAACCACATTTCCGGAGGAAGGTCACGCCGCCCTGTTCTTCCCATTCTCTGAAGAAAGGACGAAACAGTGAACGGAGCGTCTATCTGAAAAGCACGTTCAAGCCTGCCAATATCAATTCCAAGCTCCAGAGTAGCAGTTGTGACGGTTGTAAGAAACACGTCTTCATCCTTCATCGCAGCTTCTGCGGTTTCACGGTAAGCTGCCGAGAGGTTTCCGTGATGAATAAGAAATCTGTCCGGCTCATGATTAGCCTCACAGTAAGAGCGGAGAGTTGTTGTAACAGCTTCGCATTCTTCTCTGGAATTAACGAAAACAAGGCATTTTTTTCCTTTTGTATGCTCAAAAATATATCCCATGCCAGCATCTGCGTGTTCTGGCGCTTCATCAGTCTTAATATCAAGAACAGGAAGCGCATCAGCGTTTTCTTTTTCTTCGGAAGCGTTTTGCTGACTGATATAGAAATGTTCCATAGAGAGCCGCCATTTGATACCTTTGCTCTCAATTCTTGGAATGACTGTTCCTCTGCCTGTTCCGGAAGCAAGAAAGTCTCCGGTCGATTCAAGATCGCCTATAGTAGCGGAAAGTCCTATTCTGCGTGGATTAACTCCAGCAAGCTTTGAAAGCCGCTCAATAAGGCACAAGGTCTGACCGCCACGATCGCCGCGCATAAGAGAGTGAACTTCGTCAATTACGATAAAACGCAGGTCTCCGAAAAGCTTTGAGATTGCGGCGTGTTTTCTTATGAGAAGAGCTTCGAGGGATTCAGGAGTTATCTGTAAAATTCCCGAAGGATTTTTCATAAGCCTATTTTTATGCGACTGCGCAACATCGCCGTGCCAATGCCAGACGGGAATATCAGCTTCTTCGCAAAGCTCGTTGAGACGCATGAACTGATCGTTTATAAGAGCTTTTAGCGGACCGATATAAATTGCTCCGACGCTTCTGGGCATATCCTCGGAAAAGAGCGTGAGAATCGGAAAAAATGCTGCTTCCGTCTTTCCGGAAGCGGTTGAAGCGGACAAAAGTACGTTTTCATCGGTATTGAAAATCGCATCTCCTGCGGCGGATTGAATCGCCCTGAGCGATTCCCAGTTATTACGGTAGATAAAATCCTGCACGAACGGTGCATAACGTTCAAAAATATTCATATCTTATATCTCAAACTCTGCAAATTCAGAATCGGAAGCCTCCTGTTCAGCTTCCGGCTTTGAATAAATCATATTTTCGGATGCAATAAAATCGCTTATAACGATATTTGGATTCTGATAAGCAATATCAAGAAGCTCGATAAAATCACGGATGACCTCACGGGGAGTTATATGAGTATCCGAGCCTATTCTTGAATATTCAACCTGAATAAAATTAATAAGATCATTCTGAGTTATCTTCTGTTCATAGCCAAAAAGACCGGAATGAATTTCTGAAAGCTTTTCAGTAAGCACAAGCATTTCCTCATAGTTGAGAGGATTAAGATAAATTACCGGAGCAAGCATATCCTTAACTCCTTCACGTCCGAAACGGCCTTCTGCAAGACGTGAACGAAGAGCCTCATAGCTGTAGACGCCCCTCCTTGTGTCCTCAATACACTGGGGAGTTCCTCCCATAATGATTCCAAGATATTTCGCCTTGCCCTGAAGAGTGTCGTTATACATAGTCAGAATTTTTTCATAATTATACTGTCTGGTAATACTGTTGGGTATTTTATAAATATTAACGAGTTCGTCAATAAGAATAAGCATACCGCTGTAGCCCGCTTTTTTGAGGAACATTGCGAAAAGCTTTATATACTCATACCAGTCGTCATCGGAAATAATAATGTTAACCCCAAGCTCGGATTTAGCTTCGGTCTTATTAACATATTCTCCCCGGAACCATTTAACTACTTTTGCCTTATTTTCATCGTTGCCCTCAACGTAGGAGCGATAATAGATTGTGAGGAGCTTAGAGAAATCAAATCCGTGAACCATTTCACTTAAAGAACCTATGACCTCAAAAATTTTTTTCTCAACTGCTTTGGAAAATTCCGGAGAATCAGTGGAAAGTCCAGTCTCAGAAGCGGTGTCAGTCTGAATGCTGCTTATCCATCTATCGAGGATAAGAGTAAGCGCTCCGCCGTCGGGACGTGTTTTGGTCGACATATTTCTGATAAGTTCCTTGTAGGTGGCAAGTCCCTGTCCCTTAGTTCCCTGTAGTCTGCGTTCGGGGGAGAGGTCGGCATCGACAACAACGAAATTTTTGTCCATAACATGACTTCTTATGGTCTGAAGAAGAAAGCTTTTTCCGCTTCCGTATTTGCCGACAATAAAACGGAAAGAAGCTCCGCCGTCCTCAATAATATCGACATCATGAAGCAAAGCGTCAATTTCAGTTTCACGTCCGACCGTAATATAGGGAAGTCCGATTCTCGGAACAACTCCTCCTTTTAGCGAATTTATAACAGCCGAGGCTATTCGTTTTGGTATCTTTACCGGATTTGCACTATTCATGGTTTTATCATTCCTTTCAGTTCATCAATATAATCCTCAATAAGCTCAGGAACATCACCTGAAAAATCTATAACGGTATCGCCGAAGCGGTCAAAAAGCTTTTCATTCACAGCATCAGCCAGAATCGACGGCATTGAGTTAAACGATTCTGCGGTCTTTCTCCAATCTCCGCCGTAAAGGAACGTTTTAAGGAACTCATATTCCGATATGTTGAGCGGAATATCATCCATAGCGAAGTTTTCGGGAGCGGTTATCTCAGGGATTTCTTCTGATTCATATGCTTCCTCAACAATCAGTTTATCACGGATTTTTTCAGAAGCTTTGCGGATATCTTCAAGCTTTGAAATATCAATTTCAATTTTTTTCGTTTCTGTTTCAGATTTTTGGACAATAATCTTATCTGCTTCACGCTGTATGATCGAAACTACAATTTTTGAAACGTCATCACACTTTAATATTTCACTATAACCTAAACGTTCACGAAGAATGCTGTCAACTGATTTCAAAAAATCTCCGATATGTTTGTTATTTTCTTTGTACGGATAACTTTCACAGCTCCACGCTCCGTTCAGACAGCTTATGCTGCGTATCTCATTTATTTTGCAGCAAAAACTTCTCAAAGGAGTTCTGTCGTAAAAAACTGCTGATTCAAATATATGATACTTTGATTTTTTAAGATTACCGAAATAATTTGCAAAAAGACTTTTTTTCCTGTTCTCACGGAAATATTCCGACAGCTTTTTAAAAGAATTTACGGCTGTTTTTCTGAATTTATCAGAGTGATTGGCAAAACACGGCGACTCATGAATGTTATAATCGGACAGATTGCAAAGTGTGTTAAAAATAGTATCATCATCAGATTCTGCCCAGTTTTTTAAAGCAATCAGCATTTTATCATATAATATGATCCTATTATCAGATAAAATAGCTGTATCAAGCTGATTATAGGCTGCGTAATCAATAAGCCATGAGTCTATGATATTACTTATCTCAGAGGAAAATTGTTTATACTGTATTCCAAAATTTTTTAGTTTATTAAACCCGTCAATCAAAGATTTTGTTCCAATCTGATTTATAAGCTCGTATGAATATATGTAAGCGTAAGGAGAACTTGTCTTGGTAATTATTCCATTACGAACTTTTGTACGCCATGAAAAATAACCTCTCAGCTGTTGTGCAGTAAGATCACGATACGTTGTATAAAAACCGGAGAAATCAGCATCATAATTATAATCGTCCTCATAATCCTCCATAAATTTTCCCTGAGTATAAAAAAGCCAAGCACTTGTTTTCCAATAAGCGTCCGGCGAAAAAGCGATTTTTTTCATTTGCTCTATTCTTTCCGGAGTTTTAGGCTTGCAAAACTGAGAGGCTGTTCTCAGAATAGGCTCATCTTTATAAACTCTATTTTGAAACGACTTACTATTTATCAACTTTTCGTCGTTCATGACAACAGAAATAATTTTTTCCGGATCAGACATTTTCATAAACCGCCTTTCTGCTTATATTATTTTAATTATAACATATGTTCTGTTTAAAGTCAATCAGTTAATTTAAGAAAATGCTTTTGCCATAAAATGATGAAACTTTTAAAATTGATAAAATTCAGCCCCGATTTTATATTCATGGCAACAGCATTTACTTTTTGTTATGTTTGTCAAGTGAACCTTGATTCTTTAATTTCTTGCTGAACGTTGTATTTCCGTCTGGGCATCCTGCCCTAATCATTTCTGATACCCTTTATGGGTATCAGAAATGATTAATACCGGGTTTCCAAAGGGTGATATTCCCCACAGTGTGGGGAAATGTCACGAAGTGACAAAGGGGACGGGCGACCGTTGGGAGAATTCACCCTTTGGCAGGGGTTTAAGGGGACAGCGTCCCCTTAATAACTAACAGAAAAATTAAATGCTGTTGCCATGATTTTATATTGGAAACTACTTGACAAAACTTCGTTAGTGTGATATAATAATTTTAATCTTCAGGGCAGGGTGAAATTCCCTACTGGCAGTAGAGCCTGCGACCCTCAGTATGAGGCTGATTCGGTGAAATTCCGAAGCCAACGGTTGTTCGCTGTTTAAAGCGTATAGTCTGCGTTTCAATTTTGAGGTGCAGTTAAAGTCCGGATGAAAGAAGATAGATCTGTTATTACATTTTATGTAAAAAGGATTTTCTGCCCCGATTTTTCGGGGCTTTTTGTTTTATACTATGATTGCTCTGAGAATCATTATCAAACGGAGGTGCTTATGACTGATTCTGAATTTATGAAAGAGGCTTTATCTCTTGCCAAAAAAGGTATGGGATTTGTTTCTCCTAATCCTATGGTTGGTGCGGTTATAGTCAGGAATGATAAAATAATCGGTTCGGGATATCATATGAAATATGGCGAACTTCATGCAGAACGAAATGCTTTTGCCCAATGTGACTCTATGGGAATCGACTGCCGTGGTGCGGATATGTATGTTACTCTTGAGCCGTGCTGTCATTATGGAAAAACTCCGCCGTGTACTGAAGCTGTTATAGAACATGGCATAAAACGTGTTTTTATAGGCTCTTCTGATCCAAATCCTCTTGTCGCAGGAAAAGGAACGGAAATTCTGCGAAATCATGGAATAGAGGTTATTGAAGGCGTTCTCAAAGAAGAATGCGATGAGCTTAATGAGATTTTTTTCCATTATATAACAACTCACACTCCGTTTGTCACCATGAAATATGCTATGACCATTGACGGAAAAATCGCTTGCTGCACCGGAGATTCAAAGTGGATAACCGGTGAAGAAGCCCGCAGCAGCGTTCAGCTTGACAGACTGAAACATTCCGCAATTATGGTTGGCATCGGAACAGTTCTTGCCGATGATCCTATGCTCACCTGCCGCCTTGAAAATGGACGTAATCCTGTCCGCATCATATGCGATACGTCATTAAAAACTCCTCTTGACAGCAATATAGTTCATACCGCAAAAAATATCCCAACTATTATTGCCGCAGCTTGCAGCGATGAGAAAAAAATATCTGATTTTGAAAAAGCCGGATGCCGGATTATTCAATGCGGAAACGAGAATAACTCCGCAATTGATCTTAACAAGCTTATGAAGCTCCTTGGTGAACGTGGAATCGACAGCATTTTACTGGAGGGCGGCGCTCAGCTTAATTGGTCGGCGCTTAATGCGGGTATAGTAAATAAGATTCAGGCATATATAGCTCCCAAGATTTTCGGGGGAGTTTCATCTAAAACTCCAATCGGCGGAATGGGGGTGAATTCCCCTTCTGAAGCTTTTATTCTTGAAAAGAGTAAGATTATTCAGATCGGAGATGATTTCCTTATAGAAAGCAGGGTGAAAAATGTTTACGGGAATAATTGAAGAAGTAGGCACTGTGAAGTCAATTCAAAAGGGTTCGGTTTCTTCATTTATCCGGATCAATGCGAATGCGGTTCTGAACGGTACTCATATAGGTGACAGTATTGCTGTAAACGGAGTTTGCCTTACCGTTACCGATCTTACCGGAAATTCTTTTCAGGCAGACGTTATGAATGAAACGCTCAGCCGTTCTTCTCTCGGCTTGCTAAAAAACGGAAGTCCTGTTAATCTGGAAAGAGCAATGTCGGCGCAGGGACGTTTCGGAGGTCATATCGTAAGCGGTCATATCGACGGAACCGGGATTATATCTTCTGTAGAACAGGACGGTATCGCTTTGTGGTATACAATAAATACAGATTCCGGAATACTGCGGTATATTGTCGAAAAAGGTTCGATCGCCATTGACGGTATAAGCCTTACAATTGCAAAGGTAACAGATAATGATTTCAGCGTATCCATAATTCCGCATACAGCTGCGCAAACTGTTCTCAGCTCTAAAAAAACAGGCGATACGGTCAATCTTGAAAATGATATAATCGGGAAATACGTGGAGAAATTTTTGAATCCTGATGAAAAAAAATCAGAGAAAAGCCGGATAACTATGGACTTTCTTGCACAAAACGGTTTTTAAACGGAGGTATTTATGTTTCAGTATAATTCAGTTGAAGAAACTCTTGAAGCTCTTAGAAACGGCGAAATAGTTCTCGTTACTGACGATGAAAGCAGAGAGAACGAGGGCGATATGATCTGCGCCGCACAGTTCGCTACAACGGAAAATGTAAATTTTATGGCTGTAAATGCCAAGGGACTTATCTGTATGCCTATGAGCGAAGAAATTTGCCGTAAGCTTTATCTGCCGCAGATGGTAGATCAGAATACGGATAATCACTGCACAGCTTTTACGGTTTCTATAGATCACGTTGATACAACTACCGGTATTTCTGCCGAGGAACGTGGTTTTACGGCAAGAGCCGTCGTATCCCCTGATTCCAGACCCGAGGACTTCCGCCGACCGGGGCATATGTTTCCGCTTACAGCAAAGAAAAACGGTGTGCTTGAGCGTGACGGCCATACAGAGGCTACCGTCGATCTTATGCGTCTTGCCGGACTTGAGGAGTGCGGTCTTTGCTGCGAAATAATGCGTGACGACGGTACAATGATGCGTTCCGGAGAGCTTCAGGAAAAAGCTAAGGAATGGGGAATGAAATTCACTACCATACAGGCGATAAAAGACTACAGAAAATGTCATGATAAGCTTGTTGAGCGTGTTGCGGATACGAAGCTTCCTACGAAATACGGCGAATTCCGTGCTATAGGATTTATAAATAAACTTAACGGCGAACACCATGTCGCTCTTGTTAAAGGCGATATCGGCGACGGAAACGACATTCTCTGCCGTGTTCATTCCGAATGCCTTACCGGAGACGCTTTCGGCTCTTTGAAATGCGACTGCGGACAGCAGTTTGCCGCTGCAATGACTCAGATAGAGCAAGAGGGACGTGGCATTCTTCTCTATATGAGACAGGAAGGACGTGGAATCGGACTTATCAATAAACTTCGTGCATATGAGCTTCAGGATCAGGGAATGGATACTCTCGAAGCAAATCTTGCTCTTGGTTTTGCGGGCGATCTCCGTGAATACTATATCGGCGCACAGATACTTCGTGAGCTTGGCTGTAAAACTCTCCGCCTTCTCACAAACAATCCGGACAAAGTTTACGGTTTAAGCGGTTTCGGACTCGAAATCAAGGAGCGTGTTCCGATTCAGATGGACGCCACACCTTATGACCTTTTCTATCTTAAAACCAAAAAAAACAAAATGGGACATATTCTCAATTATTAAAATATACCATATTAAAGGAGTAAATTAAAAATGAAAACTTATGAAGGAAAACTTATTGCAAAAAATACAAGAATCGGAATCGTTGTTGCCAGATTCAACGAATTTATTACAAGCAAGCTTCTCGGCGGAGCTATCGACACTCTTAAAAGACATGATGTTGACGAGGATTCTATCGACGTTGCATGGGTTCCGGGAGCATTTGAGATTCCGCTTATCGCTTCCAAAATGGCAAAAAGCGGTAAATATGACGCAGTTATCTGCCTTGGAGCAATAATCAGAGGAAGTACATCCCATTACGATCTTGTGTGCAATGAAGCAGCAAAAGGAATTGCTCAGGTATCTCTCAACAGTGATATTCCAGTAATGTTCGGCGTTATCACAACTGAAAATATTGAACAGGCAATTGAACGTGCAGGTTCTAAGGCAGGCAATAAGGGAAGCGAATGTGCCGAGGGCGCTATTGAAATGATAAATCTTATCAGAGAGATCGAAGACTGATGCTTAACCTTATTTTTGACTACGACGGAACTATCCACAATTCTATGAAAACATATGCTCCTGCTTTCAGAAACACCTGTAAATGGCTTTCTGACAACGGATATATCCCCCATAAGGAATATGCTGACAGCGAAATAAGCTGTTGGCTCGGCTTTAATTCTATAGATATGTGGAACGCTTTTCATCCGGAGCTTGCTCTTGATATCAAGGAAAAAGCCCGTGTCATGCTTGGCAAGGATATGGCGGAAAGAGTTGATAAAGGAGAGGGAGCTTTGTTCGACGGTGCGGAGGAAATGCTTTCAGCGCTGAAATCTCAGGGATATACGCTTATTTTTCTGAGCAACTGCCGCTTCCATTATCTCAGCCGTCATAAAAGAGTTTTCAGATTAGACCGTTTTTTCGATTATTTTTACTGCTGTGAAGAGTTTGATTTTATTCCCAAATATGAAATATTCCGCAGAATAGCTCCGAGGCATGAAGGCGAATTCATAGTTATCGGCGACCGATTTCATGATATTGAAACGGCAGTTAAAAATAATATTAAATCTATCGGATGCAGCTATGGGTACGGAACAATGGATGAACTCTCTTCCGCAGACATAATAGTTAATTCTCCGATTGATATTATAAACGCTGTAAACAATCTTTATCAGGAAAGGAGATAAAATGATTAAATACCGTATACTTGCCTTTTTAACGGCTGCGGCTATGATTCTTTCGGCTGCCTCCTGTTCTCTCAGAGGATATGGTGACGATTCTTCAAAAACAAGAACAGAAGATTCTGATGACAACAATGAAAATGATAATGATGATTCCGGTATTGATGAACAAGGAAGATATGATTTTTCACCCGTCAAGAATTCCGATGAAATCGCCGAAGTCAGAGAACACGTAGAAAAGCTTCTCGATGATCTTAAAGACGACGATAATGAAGATGAATTAAAAGATGATATTTCTGTTCTTCTTGATGACATGGATATAAATTATGAAGAAACAACCAAGCTTATGATCCCCTATTATCTTGATTGGAACAACGAAACGCTCGAAAGTCAGTATGACGATGTTACAGAAAATATGTACATCACGGCAGAACTTATCACATACGCTTTTTGCAGAGGATATGCAAACGAACAGTATTCCCACCTCTTCAAAGATCTTATTCTTGATGAAGAAGCCGTCGAAACTTATACTGAACCTGCTTTTACTCTGAAGCATCTGGAGGGTTATACGAGGGTTAATTATAATTTGATTGACGCTAATCTTGATGAATACTATGATATTGCTTATGATGAGGATATGGATGAGGATGAAAAAGCTTTAAAATGCGCTGAAATATATCTCGAACTTCTTGCTAAGTATGATGCCGAAACATTTTATGATGCGTTTAACCGTGATTATACTCCTAAAGAAATAATCGAGCTAAGTAAAGTGATAAGAGAAGAACTTATTCCTGCTTCAGAGGCTCTTCTTGATGCATTCTATGAAAATAGTGAGTCAAGAAAAATTGACCGGAAGCCAATGCAGTTTGATGATCCTTTCAAGGTAATTCAGGAATATGCTCCAAGACTGTCACCGGAAATTGCTGACGCTGCCGATACGATTGTAGAGAATGAACTTTATACTATCGCAGACGGAGACGACTGTTACGATGGTTCGTTTACTGTGTCTATGCCTAAAAGTAAAAAAAGTATTGTTTATATTTATAACAACAATGATTATAATAATCTTCTGACTCCGGTACACGAATTCGGACATTATTATGCTTCTTTCTATGATGATACTCCAAGCTATCTTGCCGCTTCAAATCTTGATATTGCTGAAACGCAATCGCAGAGCTTTGAGTTTCTTTTTACTCAGTTCTACGATGAGATTTATGAAGAACAGGCTGAAGCAATGAAAATCATCAAAACTTACGATATGCTTTATGCAGTTATTTCCGGTTTCTTTATCGGTGAATTTGAGTATACCGTTCTTGCAAATCGTGAAAATTATACTCCCGAAGATGTTGTAAAACTCTGGCATGATCTTATGGACGATTATATTCCCGATACTGAATTTTATTTTGTAAATCACCTTTTTGAATCGCCCGGATATTATATAAGCTACGGAGTTTCTGCCCTTGCCGCTTTTGATATATGGGAAGATTGTATTTATAATACCGACGAAGCTTTGAAAAAATATGAAAAAATAGCCAGAACATCCTGCGATGAAAGGGATAATAATTTCCGGTCGGCAATTAAGGAAGCAGGATTCAGCGATGTTCTTAACAAGGAATACATTAAGGTTCTTGCTCAGGAAATTTATGATTACACCGAAGATATTTCAGAATAAAACAGTTAAAACAGCCGCTGAACTTTCAGTTCAGCGGCTGTTTTAGAACGTGTTCACATAAAATGAATATGCGGATTTTCGAGCATAATTTTAGCGAATACAAGCAAAAATACGTGCTTTCCATTTTTATGTGAACACGCTCTAATTGATTCTAAAATGTGAAAGTATTGTGAAATATTACCAAATCAATTGACAAATATTCGTCATAGTGCTATAATTTATTTTGCGGACTTTTCCGCTTCAATTTAATAAATGAAAGGGAGTATTGTATGTTACAGCTTAAAGATGTTGTAAAGCGGTACGGTGCTGGGGATAATACGGTAACGGCTCTTAACGGAGTTAATATTACATTCCGTGAAAATGAATTTGTCGCTATTCTCGGACATTCCGGCTGCGGAAAAACAACTATGCTCAATATAATCGGCGGCTTGGATCATTATACATCCGGCGATCTGATTATAAACGGCGTTTCTACCAAAAAATATAAGGACAGAGACTGGGACGCCTACAGAAATCATTCGATAGGTTTTATTTTCCAGAGCTATAATCTTATTCCGCATCAGACTGTTCTTTCAAATGTTGAGCTTGCGCTTACTATTTCAGGCGTTTCAAAATCGGAACGAAGAAAACGTGCTAAGGAAGCTCTTGAAAAGGTCGGTCTTGGAAATCAGCTTCACAAAAAACCAAATCAGATGTCGGGCGGTCAGATGCAGCGAGTGGCTATCGCTCGTGCTTTGATAAATAATCCGGACATTCTTCTTGCCGATGAACCTACAGGTGCGCTTGACAGTGAAACAAGCATACAGGTTATGGAGCTTTTGAAGGAAATTGCTAAGGATAAGCTTGTTATTATGGTTACTCATAACCCGGAGCTTGCCGAGCAGTACGCCACAAGAATTGTCAGAATCAAAGACGGTCAGCTTACTGATGACAGCGCTCCCTATGAGCCAGAAACAAAGGAAAAAGAAACTGAAGGAAAGAAAAAACGTGTTTCAATGTCATTCCCGACAGCAGTTTCTCTTTCGCTCAATAACCTTATGACTAAAAAAGGCCGTACTCTTCTTACTGCTTTTGCCGGCTCGATAGGTATTATCGGAATTGCTCTTATTCTTTCTTTGTCAACCGGAATCAATGAATACATAAATCATATTCAGGAAGAAACCCTTTCCTCTTACCCGATTCAGATAGACAGGGAAACTGCCGATACTTCTCAGATGTTTTCTATGATGTTAGGAGAGCCTGAAAAAACAGAAGATCAGAATGAACCGAATACAGTTTACGCAAATACTGCAATGTACGATATGTTCAATACCATGAATTCTTCTGCCAAACAGATAAACAACATGGCTAAGTTCAAAGAATTCCTTGACGGAAGCGAATATATACACGAAAGAACTAACGCTATTTCATTTGGCTACGATATTCAGATGCCGATTTTTACTAAGGATGAAAACGGCGCTATCGTTAAATCCGACTTGAATGAGATTTACGCTCACGCTATGGGTATGGATAATTTCCAGCAGGATTCAGCGTCAATGTTCGGAGCAAGCGGAAGCAGCAGTATGATGGATATGTTCGGTGTTAACGTATGGGAAGAGCTTCTTCCTGCTGATGATGGAAGTCCGATCAATCCCCTGCTTGAAGATCAGTATGACGTTGTTTACGGTTCATGGCCGAAAAATTATGACGAAGTTGTTGTTGTTCTCAATGAAGAAAATCAGATTCCGGATATGGTAACATACGCCCTTGGACTTAAATCAACAGAAGGCTTTCAGGATATTTTGAAAGCCGCTATGAAAGGCGAAGTCATTGAAGATTACGGCAACACAAAATGGTCTTTCGATGAGATAATGAATCAGGGATATAAGCTTATTCTTCCCTGTGAGTATTATCAGAAAAATCCTACGGGGAACGGTTACAACGATCTGACTCAAAATGAATCCGGTCTCGGAATTCTTTATGATAATGAGAATGTCGGAACCCAGCTTAAGGTAGTCGGCTTTATCAAGCCTAATCCCGATGCAAGCGTTACGATGATAAACGGCTATATCGGTTATACGAACGAGCTTACAAATTATATTATTGAAAAAACAAATTCAAGCGATATTGTTAAAGCTCAGGTTGCCGATAAGGAAAATGATCTGCTTACAGGAAAAAAATTCAGAAGCGATAATTATGTTGCTCCTACGGATGCAGAAAAAGCTGCTTCCGCTAAGGAATTTATAAATAATTCTTCAGACGCTGTTAAGGCTGCTGTTGCAAAATTTGCGCTTTCGCAGCCAACGGACGAACAGCTTCAGCTTATGATCGCAGATTATATGAAGCCTGAAAACCGTGAAGAACTTTTCACCCAGATAGAGGCTATGTCGGTTCAGGGAGAATCTTCTGAAATGGCTGCTGTTATGGAATTTCTTAAAGGTCTGAGCGATGAGGAATTCAATCAGTATGCTCCGGAAATTCTTGCACAGATACTCCCCTACTCATATGCAGCAGAAGCTCAGTCTCAGCTTGCTTCAATTCCTGACGAACAGCTTATTGCTCAGCTTGAATCGGCAAATCTTTCCGATGAAATCTATGCAAGAGTATTCGACAATTTTACTCCGGAAGAAATTTCTGATTTAACATATGAGGACAATCTCTTTATTCTTGGCTATGCAAATACGGAAGATCCGTCATCAATAAGAATCTATGCTAAGTCCTTTGAGGATAAAGACGCTATTTCTGATGAAATTGCAAAGTATAACGATTCTCAGGCTGATGCCGATGTAATTCACTACACCGACTATGTTGCGCTTCTTATGTCGTCTATAACCGGAATTATCAGCGGTATCTCTTATCTGCTTATTGCCTTTGTCGGAATTTCGCTTGTTGTTTCGTCTATCATGATCGGAATTATCACTTACATTTCCGTTCTTGAACGTACCCGTGAAATCGGTATTCTCAGAGCTATCGGAGCTTCAAAGCATGACGTTAAAACTGTTTTCAATGCAGAAACGCTTCTTGTCGGACTCGCTGCCGGTATTATCGGTATAGGAGTATCGGTTCTTCTTACATTCCCGATAAACTTCATTATCCACCATGTAACAAGTCTCGATACGCTTAGGGCTCATGTGCCTGTAGCGGGAGCTGTTATACTTATCGTTATAAGTATGATTCTTACGCTTATTGCCGGACTTATTCCTGCAAGCGTTGCTGCTAAGAAAGATCCTGTCGAGGCTCTAAGAACTGAATAAAAATTTATGCTGCACGGTTTTTATGCTGTGCAGCATTTTTCTTGACTTATAATTTAAAATATAGTATAATGGGTTTATAATATGAGTTGAAATTTGTCAAAACATATCAAGGATGAAGTATTGATTTCATAAAGGAGAATAAATGTCTGATATAGCAAATATAAAAAATAAACGCTATTTTTACGTTGATTATGAAAATGTAGGCGTTAATGGACTGAATGGAATAGCAAAACTATCAGAAACGGACAATGTATTTATATATTATAGCGAAGAGCATTCTACTATGACGATAGGGACGCATCGAAGAATAAACCAGTCACAAGCAAATATTCAATTTGTCCTTATAAATATGCCGATAAAAAATGCTATAGACTGTAAAATATTATTTGACATAGAATTGCTATCCAAAGAAAATAAGTTGTCTGAATTTTTTATAGTATCTAACGATACCGGTTATGATAAACCTATTAAACTGTTTACAAACAGTAAAATACAAATTAAACGCATACCGGAACTTTGCAAATATAATCAACCTGAACCTATAATTCCTACCGAAAAAACAGATAAAATTAGTGAACGAGAAGAAGAAGTAAGGGAATTTTGTGATCAGAATTTAAAAGAAAAAATATTTGCTGATAAAAAGAAGGAAATAATAACGGTATTACTTACTTCAAAAACAAAATGTGCTGTAAATAAGGGCTTTTCAAAAATATATCCAACATCAGGCACTCATGTCAGTAAGTTACATAAGATATTAAAGCCTCTTATCAAAGATATGCCAGCACGATAATTCTATATATCTTACCTCAAGACAAAAAGCTGCGTGAAAACACGCAGCTTTTTTCAATTACTTCATATTATATTTCTTAAGCAAATTTTCGATTTTCTCATGCGGATCAATGATCTTACCGATTGAAATATCGTGGTTGATAGCTTCAATAAAGTATGCGATATACTTGGAAACGTCAACCTCGTGGAACCAAGGTCTGCTAAGAAGTTCGGGAGTTCTGTAAGTGAGGTTTGTTCCGAAAACGCCGTCTATAATGCCGTCCTCATAAGCCTTGTCGAATTTATCAAGACCGTTAGTGAAGATAGCATAGGTTGCATATGTGAAGATTCTTCCGGCTTTTTTCTCTTTAAGAGCATAAGCAAGATCAAGCATTGATTCACCGGAGGAAATAATGTCATCGGACACGAAAATGTCTTTTCCCTCAACAGGATTTCCGAGATATTCATGAGCAACGATAGGATTGCGTCCGTTTACGATAGTTGAATAATCTCTTCTCTTATAGAACATTCCCATTTCAACTCCGAGAACAGAAGCATAATACATATTTCTGTTGAGAGCGCCTTCATCAGGACTTACAACCATGAACTTGTCCTTTGAGAAATTAATGTCCTTAATATCTTTCAGCATAGCTTTAAGAACCTGATATGTCGGCATTACATTGTCGAATCCCATAAGCGGAACTGCATTCTGAACTCTTGGGTCATGCGCATCGAAAGTTACTATATTAGAAACTCCCATTGCCTCCAGTTCCTGAAGAGCACAGGCACAGTCGAGAGATTCACGATAGCTTCTTCTGTGCTGTCTGCCGCCGTAAAGAACAGGCATAATAACGTTGATCCTGTGAGCTTTACCGCTTGCGGCCTGAATAATTCTTTTTAAATCCTGAAAATGATCGTCAGGCGACATAGCATTTTCCATTCCGAAATAATTATATTTTATGTTGTAATTTCCAACATCGACGATAATGAAAAGATCCTTTCCACGCACTGTCGATTTGATAAGTCCCTTTCCGTCTCCTGAAGAAAAACGAGGGCATTCGCTTTCAAGAAGGAAAGTATCAACGCTTACTCCTCCCTTATCTGCCCAGTCTACAAGATAACCGTTTATCTTGTTGCCAAGCTCTGTAACGCTGTTCATTGCAATTATTCCGATGGGAGCAACATTAGAGTCACGTCCGAATAAAATTTCACTTGAAGCTGTCATAAAATATTTTCGCACAAGTCTTCTGTGCGATACTCCTTTCATTAATACGTCCGCAGCTGCGGCTGAAATTACTTGCAGAAATTATTGATATAAGATTCTATATCCTGTGCGATGATCTGTTTTGCAACATCTGCATGGTCGATCTCATTAACTGCCGTTGTTTTATTTTCCAGTTCCTTATAAACCGTAAAGAAATGTGTCATTTCATCAAAGATATGCTTTGGAAGCTCTTCGATGTCGGTATACATATTATAATTCGGATCTTCAAACGGAATAGCGATGATCTTATCATCACGATGCCCGTTATCAAGCATTCTGATAACGCCTATTGGATAGCATTTCACCAATGTAAGCGGAATCAGCTTTTCCGAACAAAGCACCAGAACGTCCAGCGGATCGTTGTCATCGGAATAGGTACGAGGAATAAAGCCGTAATTCGCCGGATAATGGGTTGAGGTATGCAGAATACGATCCATTTTTATAAGACCGGTCTCCTTATCAAGCTCATACTTGATCTTGCTTCCTTTTCCGATTTCAATAACTGCATAGAAATGGTCGGGACTGATTCTTTTTGGACTTATTTTGTGCCAGATATTCATATATTCCCTCCGCATCTTACCCGGAAATAAAGTCCGGATAGAATAATTACAATTTTCTGCTGATAAAACAGAAATACCTATATTAAGTATATCATTTTTTTAGGATTTGTCAATAAAAGACTGAATTTTCGGCATTCTGTCATATTTTTCTCAAATCAAGCCAATATTTTTCGGCTTTTTTGTGTTGAACTTTATATAAATTACAAATTTTGACGCATATATTAAAAAAATATTAATGACAATAAAGATTTTTATAATAAAAAACTATTGATTTTTATTGAAAAATATTGTAAAATATATATAAGCTTTAATGAAATACATCTGTGTTTTACTTGATGTTATAATTTATGTTATAATTTGGATTATTTATACTTAATGCAATGCTGAAAAAGAATTATGCAGCAAATATGTGGTCAGATTGCATAATTTAACATAGCGATACGACGCATTGCGGGAAGAATTTGTATGAAATGACGTAAAATATGCAAGCATATTACCTGAAAAAACGTCAGTCGGACTTTGTGCAGCATTGACTCAAAGCTATTGTATAATAAAAAATAATTTTATTTGCAATAATGCTTAATATACAGATGATATTTTCAATGTGCAGCCTTTTTCTGCATATCATAATAATACGTAAAGGGGTGTTACTAACAAATGTCAAGCTATAAGATTGCACTTATTATTGAAGAAATTAACCAAAGCTATCAAAGCGCCATCCTTAACGGTATCGCATCATCTGCCGCAGATTTTTCTTTTAATGTTTCCGCATTCGTTTCATTCAGCGGCGCTATGATTAATCCAAGGCACGATACAGGTGAATTCAACATTTTTAGTCTTCCCGATTTCAAAGAGTTCGACGGCGCTATACTGCTTACTAATACTATTGCCTATCAGCCGGTTATTTCCGATATTCTTTCCCGCATTAAGGAAGCTGGTATTCCTGCCGTAAGTATTGACAGAGATATTCCATACTTATACTATATTGGAATTGATAATAAAACTGCTATGAGACAAATTACAGAGCATCTTATAAATGTTCATGGCTTATCAAAATTCGGCTATATATCGGGTCCAGCTGATAATCCGGAAAGTGCTGACCGTTTAAACGCTTTTCTTGATGTTCTTAATGAAAAAAATATTCCTATAAGCAGCGAAAATATATATTACGGCGATTTCCGTTCGCACTCCGGCAAGGCTGCTGCTGAATATTTTATAATGCGTGATAAAGTTATGCCGGAAGCTATAATCTGTGCAAATGACGTCATGGCTGCATCTGCTATAAACAGGCTTACGGCAGAAGGATATTCCGTTCCTGCTGATATCGCTGTTACCGGATTTGACAATACATATAGCACTCATAATTACCAGGTCGAACTTACTTCCGTTGACCGTCCGCTTACTCTTTCAGGACGTCTTGCCTGCAAAATGCTTTACAATCACCTTATTAGGCAGCCTCAGGAGAGAAATATCATATTGAATATGTCCGCACGTTTTACTGAAAGCTGCGGATGCTGTCAAAATGTCTCTCATAACCTGAATGAATTTAAAGAACTTAATTACAGAAATTATATGAAATTTGAGGAATCACAGAATTTCATGTCTACGCTTAACAGAATATCTACAGGCCTGCTCGGATGCAATACCTTTGAAGAATACATTGATCTTCTAAAAAAATATATTACCGAGATAGGATTTGAAGAATTCTATTTTTGCCTGTGTGATAACTGGAATACACGTCCGGACGTTGCCGAAGTCGTTATTAATAATGATTTGAAAAACGTTCCGACTTGCTATACCGATGAAATGTTTGTGCCAATTGCATATAAAAATGGAAAATTTTATGATATCGGCAAAATTAAAACAAAAAGCATCCTCCCCTCTGTTGCCGATTATGAGAACGGCGGAAAATTGTACTATCATATTCCGCTTCATTTCGGTGAACGCTGTCTCGGATATATGGTTATAAGCAATTCACAGACCCCTCTTACAAACTCAATGTTTGAAACGCTTTGTATAAGCATAAGCAATTCTCTTGAAAATATCCGAAAGCTTATTTTTCTTGAATATACTGTCGGCAGACTTGAAAAACTTTATGCTCAGGACACGTTTTCAGGAATTTATAACCGTAACGGATTCATTAAGGCAACTGCTGAAATTTATCGCAAATGCGTTGAAAATCAGAATGATGTTATGGTCATGTTCATTGATCTTGACGGTCTTAAAAAAATTAATGATACTTACGGACACAGTGTCGGAGACCGCGCAATCTGCAATATCGCTGATGTCCTTACGGAATCCTGCTCCTCCGGAGAAGTATACTGTCGTTTTGGAGGAGACGAATTTATTATTTTTGCTGCCGACTATTCTGACAGCGACGCAAAACATCTGACAAATAAAATTAAAGAAAATATTTGTAAAATCAACGAAAAAGGCGGAAATCCATTTAAATTGAGCGCAAGTACCGGTTATGTTATTGCAAAACCAAAGGAGAACGAGGATATTTTTAGATTCGTTACTGCCGCAGACAAAATTATGTATGCGGAAAAACGCAAGAAAAAGCTTTCCCGCTATCTTAAATCAGAATAATTAATAATAATAACTGCTGTTATACTAATTTCTAATCGAACTGGTGAAATGATATCTTTCATAATTTTCATCAGGTTGATCAGGAATTGGTATTATATAGCAGTTTTTTTGAAAACAAAATCAATGGATACTCGGTATGAATTTTAATGTAGCTTGCCACACAAAACACAAAAAAATTACTAAAAGTAAAGAATAAACATCCCCCGGCAAAGCCGGAGGTTTTTCCGTAAACGCCCATAGGGGCTCAGAATACAAGCCACGCCTTGAAAGGCGTACCAACACGGACGCATTCGGCTGCGTTCTCCTGCGTAACTGTTACAGCTTACCCGTTAAACGGGTCTGAATCATCCAATGTAAGTTGAC
>JAFTQW010000027.1 GCA_017462565.1 Ruminococcus sp. | reverse complement strand
ATTGGACCATAGTCAATAAAGTAGACAGAAAAATTAAAAAAGCGATTCAAATTGGACAGGAGCCAAAAGGTTATTAGCGGAATGAGGACGATTGAAATTGTAGAAATGAATATACTCAAAAACAGACAGTTCCACTTCCTCGATTGAATGATAAGAATTACGATTTATTTCTTCAAGTTTGAGAAATTTGAAATAGGCTTCTGCCACGGCGTTGTCATAAGGATGTCCCTTTTTAGAAAACGACTGAATAAAAGTTGCTTTATCAAGTCTTTTTCTGAATTCATCACTTGTGTACTGAGAACCTCTGTCAGAATGAAATATTACATTTTGCGGATAGTTCCTGTTTTTCAATGCTGATTCAAATGTATCAAGAACAAGTCCGGTATCAATTTTGCGGCTTATCTTATGTGCTATCACACGTCTGGAAAACAGATCTATTATCACACACAAATAGCAAAATTGTCTGCCGACTTTTATGTATGTAATGTCGCTGCACCAAGCTTTGTTCGGTTCTTTTGGATTAAAGTTCTGCTTTAAAATATTGTGACAGACTCTGTCATCGGATTTGTTTGCAGCTTTGAATTTCGGCTTGATGGTGGACATTTTAGGCAGCTGCATTTGTTTCATCAGTCGGTACACTCTTCCCTGACTGATAGATATGCCATAATTTGTTTCAAGAACCTTACGCATTTTCTGAGCGCCGTAACGACATTTCGCTTCAGAATAAATCTGAAGAATACAGGTCTTTATGCGTTGATTTTCAATCGTTCTTTTTGATTCTTCGGAATGAAAATGTTTGTAATAGCTGCTGCGGTTCACAACCAGAACACGGCACAAAGTTGTGACAGCGTGTTCATGACGCAGAAGATGTACAGCATTCATTCTCTCCCGGAGTGTGGAGTCATTATGGCAAGCGCTTTTTTTAATATGATATTTTCCTCCTCAAGCTGAGCGTTCCTTTTTTGCAGTTCTTTGATCTGCTTTGCTGTCATAATGGTATCATCGTCTACCTTGACTTCTGAATAAAGCTTTATCCAGCGTGAGATTGCACTTACCGATATCCCGTATTCTTTGGATAATTCCGTCTGTGTTTTTCCGTTTTGGTGTAATGCCACGATGTTCTTTTTAAAGTTTTCATCGTACTGCGGTTGTTTGTTTGTCATTGGTTTTTCCTCCTTGATGATCTTCTCTTTGCCTGTTTACTTCTATTATATCATTTTTCTTTTTTGCTGTCTACTTTTTTAGTATAGCACCAGAGCTTTCTTCTTTCTGATAGCGTACAGCGGTTTCCGCAGGAGCGAGATGCTGGGACTTGAATGGAAAGACATTGACTTCGAAAATAATATCATCAGCATTAATAGAACGAGCAACTATACGGCAGAATGTGGCATTTACACCGATACTACAAAGACAAAACGCTCTAAGCGTGTACTGAAAATATCATGGGTATCCTCAAAGAGCTAAAAGCCGAACAGGACGAAGAAGCTCTCCGTCTGGGCGACAAGTGGGTAGAAACTGACCGTTTATTCGTTAAATGGAACGGAGAACCTATGAACAATTAGACTCCTTATGGTTGGCTGAAAGAATTTTGCGAGAAGAACGATATGCCTTTCTACGGCATACATAGTTTTAGGCACTTTGCAGCTTCCGCTTTGATTTCGGCAGGACTTGATGTAACAACGGTTTCAGGTGCGTTAGGACACTGCAATTCAGGAACGACTTTAAATGTATACAGTCATATGTTCCAGACCGCACAAGCGAGAGTAGCTCAGGCTATGGACGGAGCATTCAGCTTTCTTCCACAGGATAGCACAAGTTAAAACAAAGCTGTCCACTACAAAATCCGAATAGCGGACAAGCAGCGGACAAACCCAATTTTCACGATAAAAGAAAAAACTCGGAAACAACGCATCTACGCTGTTTCCGAGCATATGAATTGGTGACCCGTACGGGAATTGAACCCATGATTCCGCCGTGAAAGGGCGATGTCTTAACCTCTTGACCAACGGGCCGTAAATGGTAGCGGCAGTAGGATTTGAACCAACGACCAATCGGGTATGAACCGAGTACTCTAGCCAACTGAGCTATGCCGCCATTATTGTGCCGCTCTTATTACTAATCGCTTACGACTTAATTATTATAATACAAAAAAGGAAAAATGTCAATAGAAAAATGAGAAAAAAATGATGTTTGTGATATATTACAATAAAACATAATAAAATTAATAGAGTTTTGAAATATATGACAATCAAAAATGAAAACCACCCTCAAAAAGAGGATGGCATAAAAATTACAATTAATTATTTTCTTCTGGTACCATTTTTGCGGTCGGTACTTCTTTTAAGATCGCACATACGCTCTTCGCTCGTCTGCTTAAAGCGTGACATCATATCCTCGAAAGACAATTCTGAAATAGGCGCTTGCTTTTTCGGCTCCCAGATATTGGGCTTCGGACGATTCTGACCGCCGTCATTCTGACGTCTGTGTTTCTGCTGAGGCGGATTCGGATTATCGACAGCTTTTTTAATGGAAAGACTGACCTTTCCTGCCTCGTTAATTCCAATAACCTTGACCTTAACTTCCTGATTTTCGGTAAGATGCTCACGAATATCGCTTACATAGGTGTTAGCGATCTCCGAAATGTGAACCATACCTGTTCCGCCGCCGTCGATGTCGATAAAAGCGCCGTACTGCGTGATTCCCTTAACCTTACCCGTATAGATTTTACCAATTTCCAGCTCCTGCATATGTATATATAACTCCTTTAAAATTAATCCCTTGATGTATCGTAGAATCTGCGTTCATCAGGATATGCATAACCACGTTCTTCAACAGCGATTTTTTCGATATAAGCAGACATATCATCGCTGTCGAGAATTCGCTGCAAATCAGCATTTTCAAGCTCGTATGTATTGATTTTGTTCTGAATTGAAGCCAGTTCTCTTTCTTTTGCTGCCCTGTCTCTTTCGGTTGCATAAATAATGACAATGCATCCTATCATAAAGGCGGCAGCCAAAGCCCTTATAAGAGCTTTGTTGAACAGTCCTTTTTTATCCTGTTTTGACCTTTTTGGCAACGCTTTTCACGTTCTTTCTCTTTTTATTTTCCCTTTTATTATACAACAAGTGATATGGTTTTAGCAAGAGTATTCCAACTTTTTTAAAACACTTTACAATAACTTTGGAACATCCCACAAATTTTGATGCTGCTTTTTTACTTATAAATGCATAAAAGCGTATAAAGGGATAAAAAATGACAAAAACAACTTTTTTAATTATGTAAAAGAGCTTTCTCATAGTGCGTATAACAATGCTGCCGACGGTCATAAGATAGAGCGTGAAACCGATAGCGTTTCCGATGACGAAATAAAAACGCAGTTCTCCTCTTGAGGCGGCGGAAGCAAAGGACGAAAGAAATATGCAGTAAAAAATCAGAAAAACAATATCTTCTATGCAGACAAGCCATTTGTTATGCGGAAAAATCACCCTTGCCGTCCTGAAAACGTCATAACAAACGCCTATAAGCAGTCCTAAAGCGCATGAGATACCAAAGAGGATAAGCTCTTCGTTTATCGAGAAAAACGTTTCCGGAACGTTCATCGGAACAATCTCCCGAGGGCTGAAATAGGACCCTTTCTGTCACGGTCGCCGTAGACTATCGCCCATATATCGCCGGTTATGGTCATGTTTCCGGTATCGACGCTCATTGAATCAATGTGAAGATCACGACCCTGAATGGTAAGCTCGCCCATTTCCGTATAAAGACAAATTGCCTTTTCATCGAAGCTGTCAACGTCGGTTATTCCCGAAATACTGAGGTTTTTGCGGTTTTCAAGAATAAGATTGTGATTCTGTTTGATTGTTTTGTCCTGCATATATTTATCCTCCGAAATTTTGATTATGGTCTATTATATTCGTGAGGAAAGAAAAATATGACGCAAACTATTCTAAAAATTCTTTAAGCTTGTCCGATATTTTATAAATAATTTTTAATTTATGCAAGGCACGTTTTTCGATGAATTGAATTCGGCTGCTGTCAGTGGAGTACATATTGGCAATTTCTTTGTAGGAATGCTTTGTATAGCTTCCGAGACCGAATCGCAGACTAAGAATCTTAACGTCCCTGTCGTCCATCATATATGAGTGCATGGCATCGTTCAGCAACTGATTAAGCTGCCGGAGATATATCTGGTGTATCATCTGTTTTTCGCCGTCGTAGGAGGCTTGATCCTTGATGTTTTCGCAGTATTCCTCATAGGACAGGAAGTCGTTTTTGTTTTTGCGGACATAATTAAGCGCTTTCGCTCTCATTCCGTGGTCGATATACGCCAAATAATTTGTTGCATTGCTCTTTTTGTGCAGAGCTTCAGAAAGTCCCAGAACTGTTTCGGGAAATATTTCGTCCAAGGGCATGGAAAATTCCTCCGCCGTCTCGAGAGAAATGCGGAGAGCGTTTCTCAGGTACATTTCGACAAGTCTGCTTGCTGCCGCCTTGTCTCCTGCGAATAATTTTTCCAATAAGATTCTGCATTCCCTTTTTCGGGGAGGCTGAATCTTGCGTATTTTGTTAATAAGCGGCCTCATATCGGGAAATAATTCTATACACCGTTGGTAGATCTGTTCGTATCTTTTATCTGTCTTGTTCAAAATTTATTGCTCCTTTAATTATCCGATTTGTAGTTTTGCTTTGCAGCGATACACAATGCCGCAGTAAAAAATCCTGTTATGCCTCCGAGTATGCATCCTGAAATGAATAAAAGCAATTTAAAAATCCCTCCTGATCCCAAAATTTTCTATTATAAATGGTGCTTTTTTATGGTTATAGATGATTATATTTATTAATAGCTTGATGTATAATTAAACAAAAGGAGATGTTAAGCTATGATTTCTATTGGCAGACGAATATCAGGTATCAGAAAAGAACGTGGATATACTCAGGAAAAATTAGCAGAATTAGCTGATATTTCAGTACAATTCCTTTCAGATATTGAAAATGACAAGAAAAATATGACCGTAATTACTTTAAAAAAAGTAGCGGATGCTCTTTGTGTTACAACTGATTACATAATTTATGGTAGAGAAATTTCAAGTGAAAATTTTATGATTAATGCTATGATTGAAACTTTATCAGATAAAAATAAAGAGAACGCTGCAAAATTAATAGGGGTTTTTGCAGATGCTGTTAATGATAAGCCTGAATAAAAGTGCAAATTAAAATTATTCGACATTTATTTACCTTGTTTATTATATACTTAATTATTATAAAATGAAATAAGTTACAGTAGATGAATTAGCACAACTGTAGTTTGGTTGACTGTCTTTTCTATTTTATACAAATGGATAACCTTTTTAGGTTGAATTAAATATTGTTAAACGGATTAACCTATAATAGAGTTGAGGAGGTTAGTCGTTTATTCAAGAATCAGAAATTTAAGAGAAGATAATGAAAAAACGAATAAATATATAAGACAAAACTTATTGCATTATTTATAATATTTAATCTCTATCGTTTTTATTGTGAGTTTCAGTTTCATTTAAATGTTCTATAGCATACTGGCAACACTGCACTACCACTTGATTAAATGACGTATCATTTTGTCCAGCCAGTTTTTCAAGTTTCTCAATTAGTGGGTCAGGCATACGAATTGTCTTGTTAGATGCAGTTGGTTTTTTTATTTGAAACAATTCAATCACTCCTCAAAATGACATTATAATATAATTTTATTTTACATTATAATTAAAGTAATTAATATAGGCAAAATAATGTGTAAATAAATAGGAATAAATTACTTGTTTTTTATATTATACATTAATTTGTCTAAAAATAGTGATTTTAATCTGAATCAGGGTACAAAATTAAATAATGATGGAATTATATATAAATCGGATTTAAGATTTGTTTTCTCCATTTTGTAATTATATTGTAATGAAATTACTTGACATTTTCATTACAATAGAGTATAATAAATATAGATGAAAATCTCTTTGAATTTCTTTTGAAAGGAGCAGTATTATGGCACAAGCAGTAAATGTTAACTTTCGTATGGACGAAGATTTAAAAAAGAATATGGAACAGACCTGTGCGGAAATGGGGATTACTATGACAGCAGCATTTACAATTTTCGCAAAAACGGTTACAAGAGAAAAAAGAATACCATTTGAAGTAACAGCGGATCCTTTTTTCAAAGCTTCCAATATAAAAGCACTCAACGAAAGCTTGTCTCAGCTTCAAAATGGCAGCGTAGTAGTGAAAACAATGGAAGAATTAGAGGCAATGGCAGATGAGTAAGCTCATTTTTTCAGAAAAAGCATGGCAGGAATATGTTTATTGGCAGACGCAGGACAAGAAAACTATTCGACGAATCAACTTGCTTCTTCAAGATATACAACGTAATTACTATAGTGGAATAGGCAAACCCGAACCGCTTAAAGAAAATTTCAGCGGCTTTTGGAGCAGACGTATTGACGATACGAATAGGATTGTCTATCGTGTTTCAGATGATAATATCGAAATAATGCAATGTAAGGGACATTATAACGATTAAAAACAACGTAAAGGCGGATTTATGATTTAATTTCTTAAATCCGATTTTAGCAAAAAATATTGATTTTCCGTCTGAAATATGATATAATGTATATGTTAATTATTCAGATAAAAGGAATGATATTATGAGCTTTTTAATTAAGGACACTACTAAGGAACAGAGAGAAAAGATTGTAAAAGAGGGAATTGCTCTTTCAACGCTTGATGCGCTTCCGCCAACTACAGAAGCAATGCAGCTTTTCAGAAAATACATTAATGGTGAAATGGAATTGAACGATATTATTGCAAATATTCTGCTTCCTTATAAAACAGCGAATGTTTGATCCGTATTTATATGAAAGTTCAGATGTTATGATAAACAAGTTTAATATTCATAACAAAACTGAACTTGAAACAATTGAAAGAAATGTTACCGCTGTTAAACTTATGCAAATTGAAAATGTTACCGGTGATTTTGATTTTGAACATCTTAAAAGAATGCATGAATTTATTTTTGGTGATATTTATGATTGGGCAGGTAAAGAACGTGAAATACCAATTGAGAAAAGAGAAGAAGTGTTGGGCGGTTTGTCCGTTCAGTATGCTTACCCAAATGAAATAAAATCACGGGCAGAAAATGCAATTGCTGATTTACATAAGATTAATTGGACTGTGCTGTCGATCACTGAAAAGTCTGAAAGGTTTGCCGTAAATATTGCCGCATTGTGGCAAATTCACGTTTTTAGAGAGGGTAACACAAGAACAACGATTGCTTATGCCTGCGAATTTGCTAAAGCTCACGGATTTCCCATGGACAAACAGCTTTTTTCCGAGCATTCAGGATATACAAGAAAAGCTTTGGTAATGGCTTCTATCGGAAAATATTCCGAGTATGAGCATTTATCAAGAATTTTTAAGGATAGTATGGAGAATGGGAAAGTATAATCTCATTAGTGACTTTATATTCAATCAATAAATAAAAAAGCTTCCGCACAAATCCATGCGGAAGCTTTTTGCGTAAAAATTCAGTTTTATTAATAAGCCTTGCCCCAGTAAACCATGCATTTAGCAGGTTTTCCGCAGCAAACGCACTTGTCGCTGAGCTGTTCCTGTTCAAAAGGAATGCATCTCGAGCCGACTCCGGTTTTTTCCTTAACCTCGTCCTCGCAGGCTTCCTCGCCGCACCACATTGCCTTAACGAAGCCGTCGCCGTTTTCCTCAAGCGACTTTGTTATCTCGTCGACAGTCCGGCAGGCGTAGGTTCTCTTCTGCTGATTAGCAAGAGCCTTTGCGAACATTCCGTCACGGGCTTCGATAAGCTTTGCGGCAACCGTTTCCTCGAGCTTATCGAGCGGAACGATGACCTTTTCGCCGTTCCAGCGTGAAGCGATGACGCACTGACCGGCTTCAATATCCTTAGGACCGATCTCCACACGAACCGGAACGCCCTTCATCTCGTATTCGGAGAACTTCCAACCCGGAGAATTTTCGCTGTCGTCAAGTTTAACACGGCAACCGGCTTTTGCGAGACGTTCTTTCAGCTCGTTAGCCTTATCGAGAACGCCCTCTTTGTGCTGAGCGATAGGGATTATAACTGCCTGAATCGGAGCAACGGCAGGCGGCAGAACAAGACCCTCGTTGTCGCCGTGAGTCATGATAACTGCGCCGATAAGACGTGTAGTAACGCCCCAGCTTGTCTGATGCGGGAACACACGTTTATTTTCCTTATCTGTATACTGAATTTCAAAAGCTTTAGCGAAGCCGTCGCCGAAATAGTGGGAAGTTCCTGCCTGAAGAGCCTTACCGTCGTGCATAAGAGCTTCGATAGCGTATGTTGAAACAGCTCCGGCGAACTTATCGCTTTCGGTCTTTTTACCCTTTACAACGGGCATTGCAAGAGCGTTTTCGCAGAATTCTGCATAAACGTTGAGCATACGCTCTGTTTCCTCGATTGCCTCCTCGGCGGTTGCGTGAATAGTGTGACCTTCCTGCCAGAGGAACTCTCTTGAACGGAGGAACGGACGTGTAGTTTTCTCCCAGCGGACAACGCTTACCCACTGGTTATAAAGCTTAGGCAGGTCACGGTAGGAGTGAACGATATTAGCGTAATGCTCGCAGAAGAGGGTTTCGGAAGTCGGACGGACGCAGAGTCTGTCCTCAAGCTTTTCGCTTCCGCCATGAGTGACCCATGCTACTTCGGGAGCGAATCCCTCGACGTGATCTTTTTCTTTCTGGAGCAGACTTTCCGGAATAAACATCGGCATACAAACATTTTCGTGACCTGTTGCCTTGAACATACCGTCGAGAATACGCTGAATATTTTCCCATATAGCGTAGCCGTAAGGTCTTATGACCATGCATCCCTTAACGCTTGTATATTCAACAAGCTCCGCTTTTTTGCATATATCGGTATACCACTGAGCGAAATCCTCGTCCATAGCGGTGATTTCGGTGACCATTTTTTTATCCTTTGCCATTTATACAAAACCTCTTTTCTGAATAATTGCATATATATTTTTATTATATCATTTTCAGTATAAATTGTCAATCCTTGGATTTGGTTTATTTTGAAAACGTCATGATTTGCTTTTCCTGCGTATAAGGGGAACGCTGTCCCCCTTGCCCCCTGCCAAAGGGTTATTCAACCCTTTGGAAACCCAGTATTAAGTATATCAAATCCCCTAAAGGAGATTTGATATACTTATGGCTGAAAGCCATAACATGAATATACCATTTGATAAAGGATAAAGAAAAACAAAATCCCCCTTATATACAGGAAAAGGCAAACTCAAGCTTTATAAAACAGTAAATTAATATTGTCCACCGTAGGCGTACAAGCGTATTTACCAAAAATACATGGAATGAATTCTTAAATTTGTCTTATCTATCAATTGATTTTCTTGAAAAATAGGAATATAATAAATATTGATGTCAAAATGGATATATACATTATTATAAAGGAATGGTTTTTATGGGTAATAAGGTTGTAAAATTCGGCGGAAGCAGTCTTGCCGACGCTAATCAGTTCAGAAAAGTTGCCGCTATTATAAAAAGCGACGAAAAGAGAAAGTATGTTGTTCCGTCTGCACCGGGAAAGAGATTTTCCGACGATATCAAAGTTACCGATATGCTTTATAAATGCTGCGAGCTTGCAGGAAGCGGCATGGATTTCTCCGAGGATTTCCAGATGATAAAAGACCGTTACAACGGCATTATTTCAGAGCTTGGCATAGATATGTCCCTCGAAGCTGAATTCGACGCTATCGTTAAAGAGCTTAAAGAGCGTCCGGCTAAGGATTTCGCTGCAAGCCGGGGAGAATTCCTCAACGGCAAGGTTCTTGCAAATTACCTTGGATTCAATTTTGTGGACGCTGCCGACGTTATTGTTTTTGATACAAAGGGCGTTCTTCTTCTCGATGAAACGGTAAAGGCAGTGCGTCGGAAGCTCAAGGAACTGGATAACGCCGTTATTCCGGGATTTTACGGAAGAACGACGGAGGGCTGTATCAAGACTTTTTCAAGAGGAGGCTCCGATGTTACCGGTTCTATCATTGCAAATGCAGTCAAGGCTGAAATTTACGAGAACTGGACTGACGTTTCCGGATTCCTCGTTGCAGATCCGAGAATAGTTGAAGATCCAGACGTTATCGAGGTCATCACATACCGTGAGCTTCGTGAGCTTGCTTACATGGGAGCGTCCGTTCTTCATGAGGACGCAATTTTCCCTGTCCGCAGCGCAGGCATACCGATAAATATCAGAAATACAAACAAGCCCGAGGATGCCGGAACAATGATCGTTTCAGATGATTACGATTTCAGCAGGGAAAGTCTTTGCCGCACAATAACCGGTATCGCAGGCAAAAAGGGCTTCAGCACTATCAACATAGAAAAGGCGATGATGAACAATGAGACCGGATTCGGTATGAAGATACTCACTGTTCTTGCCGAAAACGGTCTTTCATTCGAGCATATGCCTTCCGGTATCGACACAATGAGCATTACTGTAAGTACAGAGAAGCTTGAGCCTGTCCGTGAAAAGGTTCTTGCCGGAATAAGAAAGGCTGTTAATCCCGATCATCTTGAAATCGAGGACGGAATCGCTATTCTTGCCGTAGTAGGACGCAGAATGAAGAACACAAGGGGTACTGTTGCACGTATTTTTGCAGCAATGGCTCATGCAAGAATCAATGTAAAGCTTATAGATCAGGGTTCGAGCGAGCTTAACGTAATTATCGGCGTCAGCGAACACGAACTTGCCGAAGCTATAAGAAGAATCTACGATATGTTTATTAATTCAGAAAAGTAAATAATAACGGGTTTCCAAAGGGCAGCGTGACGCTGCATCCGACCACGAAGCTACTTCCGGTAAAAGATATCAGAACACATCGCTCGTGATTTACTTTCAATAAAAGATTTCTTAAAGATAAAGCGTGACGCTGCACCCGACCACGAAGCTACTTCCGATAAAAGATAAAAGAACACATCGCTCGGGGTTTACTTATAATAAAGGGTTTCCAAAGGGTTGAATAACCCTTTGGCAGGGTGCAGGGACAGCGTCCCTGACGGGGTAGCGGGGCAGAGCCCCGAAAAAACAGCGTGGGGTAAACAAAAAGGCAAAGAACTAACACTTTTCTAAAAATCAAAGAAGAATCAATATCACGCTGTCCAAAATGAACCGTTTTCATCAAGGCAGTTCTTGTGAGCGCAGAGCGAACACGCCGTGATGCTGCACCCTAACGAGCTCTCACTCCGCTGAAACAAAATTTCAGCGGAGATTTTTTTGTGAAATTTTCAATAACTATTGCAAAATAAATTAAAGTATAGTATAATGAGAGTATTATAGGGTAGTGTGCCTATACTATCTATCAATACATTTTTTAAAACAAAGGAGGAACAAAATTGGCTAAATCAAAGGCTTCCCGTGCCGGAACAAAAAATGCCGGTACGAGAGCAAGAAAAACCACATACGGGCAGAAACCGGCAAGAACTGCCGCCGATGTAATAGCCGAAGCAAGAGGACATAAGTCTAACCTCTGGTATTGCATTCCGGCTTTTATTATTCCATTCGTGCTGACGCTTATCTCCTATGCGTGCTTTGACGTTTACCCGTTCGGAGAACGTTCAGTCCTCACTCTTGACCTCAACGGTCAGTACATTTACTATTTCGAGGCGCTGCGTGACGCATTCTGGGGTGACGGAAGCGCTCTTTACAGCTGGAGCCGTAACCTTTCAGGCGGATTCATGGGCATCATAGGCTATTATCTTGCGAGTCCGTTCACGCTTATAATCATGCTCCTGCCGAGGAAAATGATCCTTGAAAGCATGATGATAATGCAGATGTGCAAGGTCG
This sequence comes from Ruminococcus sp., assembly GCA_017462565.1. Lineage (GTDB taxonomy): Bacteria > Bacillota > Clostridia > Oscillospirales > Ruminococcaceae > Ruminococcus. The sequence goes on along the minus strand of JAFTQW010000027.1, from coordinate 3,486 downwards.
GCGCAGCAGGTGCGGCATTCTGTGTTTACGCTCAGAAATCAAAGCACGTTAAGCCGCTGCCGTCGGTAATTTTCTCAACAATGTACTCCATGATGAGTTACGTTGTTATCCAGCTTATCGATCCTATGTGGATAGACGGACCGATATTCCTGCCGCTTATTATTCTCGGCGTTGAATATCTTATTGACGACGGAAGAAAGATTAATTACATTATTCCGCTTGCAATAATGTTCGTTGCAAACTTCTACATCGGATTTATGGTCGCAATTTTCGTTGCGCTCTATTTCGTTTACTATCTGTTCTTCGGAACGACAAGAAAATTCAAAAATATCAATGAGTACGGAAAAACTTTCGGCGTCATGGTTGTTTCGACCATTGTCGTCCTGATGTGCAGCGCGTTTATGATACTTCCTGTATATAATGCTCTTGCGCTTGGTAAATTTGACTTCTCAGATCCGGATTACAGCTTTAAGACCATGTTCAAGCCGCTTGAGCTTCTCGCCTGTCTGCTCCCGAATCAGTATTACTCCGTAAACGTTGATATGGGAACAGGATATTACGGACGTCCGGAGATATACTGCGGCGTTCTTACACTGGTTCTCGTTCCGCTTTTCTTCCTCAACAAGAAGATAAAAACAAATAAAAAGATCGGCAACGCTCTGCTTCTGTTTATCATGTTTATGAGTATGTATATCAAGCCTCTTAACATGATGTGGCACGGCGGACAGGATCCGAACTGGCTCCCTTACAGATATTCGTTCATTGTCTCGTTCATTCTCGTTTCAATGGCGGCGGAGGTTTTTGCCAACCTTGACGGCTATAATCTCAGCCTTGCTTCGACCGGAGGCACTTTCGGTTTGATAGCTATACTTGTGTTCATATTTGAAGCAAGAATGGGAACATACGGCTATACGACTGAGGACAGTCCTAATTATAAGGGATATAAATACGTTGCAACTCTTCCATATAAGGCTGAAATGAATTACGGCAATGAAAAATGGGAGGAAATATGGCTCGGAACGCTTGCGATAGGTGTTCTGCTCGCAGCGGTTTATCTGACTTATATCCATTTCTACAGCATCATCAAGGACAAAAAGGTCAAAAATATTCTTACCTGCTGTGTTGCGGCGGTAGTAATGTTTGAAGCAGGCTACAACTGCTACGACTCTTTCAGAAAGATCTATAAAGAGGTCGGAAACTCCGATAAAAAGTCGTATACGGATATTATAAGCGCTCCGGATATCGTTGAAAAGCTTGAAAACTACGATAACGGTTTCTACAGAGCCGAGAAAACATATTCCCGTATGGTAAACGACAACCTCGCTTACGGACTTAAAGGTATTTCGCATTCAAGCTCGGTAATGAATGCAAGAGCTATTAAATTTATCGAAACTATGGGTTACTTCACCCAGAGCTTTGAATCCAAGTACGAGGGAAGCAACCCTGTTGCAGATTCGATTCTCGGAATCAAATATATTCTGGATGATCCGACAAGAAGTTCCGGTTCGCATATGCTCGACGCTTCCTACAAGAAGATCGACGAGCTTACAACGACTTATCTCAGAGAAGATAATCAGCAGTCGACAGTTAATATTTACGAGAATCCAAATGCGCTTTCTATCGGATTTATGGCTGACGATGATATCATGAGATTTACAGGAGGACTTGGAAATGATAATCCTTTCAACAGCCTTAATAACTTTCTCAGCGCTATGACGGGAAATACTGAGGACTTTACGGATCCTATCATTCCAAAGGAGTACTACACACCGCTTGAAACTGAGGTTTCTTTTGATGAAACTCAGGTAAGACACAGCGATTATATCAATAATGCAACTCCGAGAAAAACCGTTCACGATTGCTACGACGCTCTTCCGGGCGCATCAGACGCCGTTGTAAACGTTCACATGACAGTCAAGGAAACAGGCGACGTTTATATGCATCTCGGCTCTGAAATGAGAAAGCAGTGTAATGTCTGGGTATCGGATACAAAGGATGAAAACGGCAATTTCGTAGGCCATGTCGGCCACGGCAGCTATTTCAACACCAATTCTTCTCCTATAGTAAGATTAGGTTCATTCGATGCCGGAACAGAACTTGAAGTAAGATTTACTATCGTTCCTACAAACGGAACGTACACAGGTTCCAACGAATATCTCATGGTAAGAAAGACTTTCGGCTTCAACTTCTATCAGCTCGATCGTGCAGCGTTTGAACAGGATATCAACATCCTTAAAGAAAATCAGTGGATGATCGACCCTGAAAAATCCAACGACCGCTATCTTGAGGGTAAGATAACAGCTAAGGCAGGACAGGTTATGGTAACTACGATTCCTTACGAGCCTGGCTGGACTATCGAGATCGACGGCAAGAAGATCGACAGTCTTGTCCTTGAAGAAACCAATAACGAGACAGGAGCAACTTATCTCAGAAACGATAACGGCGATACCGGAGAAGTTGTCGTTCTCGGTTCTCTTATCGGAATCCGTCTGCCGGAGGGCGAGCATACCGTTTCCATGAAATATACTCCTCCCGGATTAAATATGGGAATATTTACTCTTATCCTTGGAATAGCTGTTATCGTAATGTTCTATATTTACGACAGAAGACATAATCCTGTTCTTAAAGCAAGACGCAGGGCAAGAGAGATCGAAAAGCTCGGAATTCCGTCGGATACCCCTGAATCACAGATTCCGGAAATGAAGAAAAAGGTTCAGATAATCAAATCAAAGGGAGCGGTTGATTCGCAGGCGGCAGAAGCTGCAAAGAAAAAAGCGGAAAAAGCCCGTGCCGAAGAGGAGAAGATCAAAAACCAGAACGAAGAGCTTCTGAATAAGGGTAAGGCTTACGCTGAAAAGGCTGGGGAAGAAGCTGAAAAGTCACAGAATGAGCAGGCTCCCGCAAAAGCTGAAAATCCTGAAAAAGCTGTTGAGACGAAACCTAAGACTTCCGGTCAAAAACCTAAAAATAACGGCGGAAACCAGAATAAAAACAAAGGCAAAAATAAGAAATAATTTATAAAACAGCTCTGCTGCGAATTTTCTGCGCAGGGTGACAGTATTTTAAATTTTATATAATTAAAAAGGAGGATGCTGTCCTCCTTATTTTTTGTCAGGGATTTTTAATAAAATTGTGGGATTTTAAGTAGTGGTTTCTTTATATTGTGAGCTGTGAGTCAATTTAAGGGATTATGTTCCTTACACTTTTTTGAAGGAGAGTTCATTCTGTGGGCATTCTGCCCTAATTATTTTCATTACCTCTTGACGAGGTAATGAAAATAATTAATATCGGGATTCCAAAGGGGATGTATTCCCCTTTGGCAGAGGGAGTGGGGGACAGAGTCCCCCACACGGCAACAGCATTTACATTTTATCAGAAAAGTGGTAAAATAGAAGAATGAAGATAGAAAGATTAACAGAACGGCTTTCCGAACTAACAGATCCGAGGAGGACGAGATACGGAAATATCCGACATAAGCTTGAAGAT